>JAIBBM010000011.1 GCA_019694685.1 Leptospirales bacterium | reverse complement strand
GATTCGTGGTTCCAGAGAGACTGGATGTTCCAGGTTATGGCTTTGCATTTCACGAAATCTATCAGTCTGAAATGCCAGTCTATGTTTCCGTAGACGCCATCTTACACACTATCTTTGCATCCAATGATGCCATCATCAAAGATGTAGAGAAAAAGACCATCCTCCCGGCATTGATTCGCATTCTTGCAAATTTGCATTGTACTCTTCTTCGCGCAGGTTACGACGGAGAGACTGCCATGGACCTGGACGTGTATCTCACTGTCGCACGCAGCTTGATTGAGGATCGCGAGGTAAAAAGCAATACCGGAGTGGAAAGAGAAGTCTCCGCACTCGTTGCCAGTGCCACAAAAGCTTCCGGACTGGAAGAAGTAGCATTGTTTGGAAGAAAGAGAATCGTTGATTTCAGTCAGTACCAACCGCGGGGACACTACGTGGACATGCCAGGATTCTTTCGCGGAGTGATGTGGCTTTCGAGGCTGGAGTTCAATCTGGTATCGCGGTCTTCCCGCAGTTCGCAGCCGGGTGACACCCCGGATCCATCAGAGACTCCGCGCGAGGCAAAGGATGCAATGGCTCTCGTGGATTTGATTGGCCGCTCGGGAGAAATGCAGAGCGTCATTCAGCTAGATCATAGCTGGGCGGTTCTCGCAGGTAAGCGTGAAGATATTTCTCCGGAAAATCTATCCACTTTGATGCGACTCAAATCCATATCAGTGGGCCGCGCGGAATCGTTTCAAAAACTAAAAGACGCCATTGGGACGGGATACGCTCGCACAATACGAATGCACTACATGCCACAGGGTTCTGATCATCTCCCTGTGATCTTCACACTTCTCGGTCCAAGGGCAGTGGCGGATGCGCAGAGTCTGATGCCCATTGTTCATCCGAGTGTAAACAGTCGCACTATGATTTCGTCTGTAGACGCAGCCTACATTCTTGGAAATGACCGCGCGGCTACGTATCTGACGCAGGATCTTCTTCGATTTTCTACTTTGCGCGCAAAACTGGATGAGGCGCGACGAAACCTGAATCTGGACGGCCTGGATCTCTATTCCCTCTGGATGAGCGCCATTCGAAGTCTCAGTGCAACTTCCCCGTCAAGTCCCTCCTATATGAAAAGCGAAGCGTTTGCGGACATGAGGCTCAACAGCACTGTGGCCGCTTTTGCTCAGATCAAACACAACTACGTACTTCTTGCTTCCCAGGGATACGATGAGGGTGGATGCGCGATCCCATACGGCTATGTAGAGCCGGCGGTGGAAACATATGCGGCTCTGGAACGTTATGCGATCAGAGGGCGACTGGCCATGGTAGAGTTAAAAGCAGGCCCGGAGGCGGTTTCGTACTTTCAACGGACAGAAAAAATTTTATCCGCTCTTGCCAGGATTTCAAGGTGGGAGAGAGAAGGAAGGTCTCTTCCTCCGGAGGCTTTGCGATTTCTGTCCATGATTACGGAAATGAGTCCTGGAGGAACCGGTGGGCCTCCGACATATACTGGATGGTACTTTGACCTGTTCTATGACAGAAACGATGCTCTTCGCAGCCCCGCATTGATCGCAGATTTTTATACTTCTGTAAACGAACAGAAAGTGGCGTATGCGGGAGTTTCAGGGGCGCGTCTGGGTGTTTTCCTCGTGGAAACGGGAGGAGAAAGACGCGTCGTCGTGGGGCCGGTTGCGGTTGCTTTTTCGACATCCGGCGGACTGGACAAACGGTATACAGACGATGATGTGCCATCCGTTTCACGTTATGCGCCATGGTCTGGTTCCTACACGGTCGCCGCTCCACCGGTACCTCCTTTGAGTGTAGATTATACTGTAGATTCGGATTCCAGTTTTCATGTGATGTTGCAGACGGACATACCAGAGCTGACCATTGAGCTTCTGGATCACAATCGCAGACCTATCGCCAGTCGCGTTTTCAAACACCCGCCGCGAGATTTGAGTTTCAAGATACCGGTGCCCGCAGGCAAAGAAGTAAGAGCCATTCACATCAGCGCGGGAGATTTTCATACCTGGGGCGAAGTGAGCTGGGTTGGTTATTCCTTTCGCGCATCTACCTTTGTTGAAAAGGAGCCATAGTTTCTTTTTCCCATATCCAGGAGCGGCAGTTTAGAAAAAGTGACCAGGTGAAGCAGAAACACGCTCAGTTCTCGCAGTTTGACCTTTCAGAATCGATCCAGAAAGGAATCGTGGATGCGGGTTTCTCAGAGCCCAGTCCAATTCAAATCGAAGCCATTCCTCTTGTCTTAAAGGGACGCGATGTGGTAGCGCAGGCTCAAACAGGAACAGGAAAGACAGCTGCATTTGGTCTTCCGCTCATGAGCAGACTTCTTCCTGCAAGGTCCGTACAAATTCTGGTCATCACTCCGACGCGCGAACTCGCGCTGCAGGTGAGCGAAGAGCTTCAATCTCTGGGAAAGCATGCGCAAGCGAAAGCAGTTTCTGTATACGGTGGTGCATCCGCGAGAGAGCAGATATCTGCGCTCAAGCACGGAGCCAATATTGTGGCTGGAACACCGGGCAGATTGCTCGACCTGATGAGCTCCGGTCGCATGAAAATAGAGCCGTCTGCAGTGGTTTTAGATGAAGCGGATCGAATGCTTGATATGGGATTCATTGAGGATATTGAGCAGATCTTCGAATTTCTTCCAGACGCAAGACAAACGTTATTGTTTTCCGCGACTCTTCCTGAGCGCGTTCAGAAACTCGCTCAGAAAATTCTAAGTGAGCCTGTGCGCATTCGCACTCAGAGCACGGAAACGGCTGCGCGCATCAAACAGAAATACTTTGTTGTATCTGAAAACGAAAAAGAAGCAGCTCTGGTTCGTTTGCTGGAGTTTGATCCACCGGATCGGGCCATAGTATTTAGCAAAACGAAAAGAGAAGCGGATGAACTTTCTGTCCGCCTCACTGCACGCGGCATTCCGTCGAGACCCATTCATGGGGACCTGGAACAGAACAAGAGAGAAAGAGTCCTTTCCTCCTTTCGCGCGGGAACCACACGCCTCCTGATCGCGACTGATGTGGCTGCACGCGGTCTGGATATTCCGGGCGTGAGTCACGTTTTCAATTATCACATTCCATACGATGCAGAAAGCTACGTTCATAGAATCGGCCGCACAGGTCGCGCGGGCCAGGAAGGAGTGGCTTTGACTCTCGTTTCTCCAGGCGAATTTCGCTCATGGAAAAGAATGACTCGTGAAAATGGCGGAACATGTGAACTTGCTGTGATTCCGAGTGCGGCAGATGTGCGTGCGAAAAGAACCTCCGGCCTGGTAGAGAAGATCGCGGGCACTCCACCCAATCATGCAAATGAAGCGCTTCTCGATCGGCTCACTGAAATGATGGATGAGCGTGAAGTAGGCCTGAGACTTCTCACCATGATTCAAAATTCATCCGAAGTCGAAGGGCCGGAAAAAATAGGAAAAGCAATTTCAGAAGTCCACGACATCGCGCGCGAAGAAGGAAGACGCAAAGGTGGGCGATTTGATCGCAAGGGCGGAGGAAGATTTGGAAGAAACAGGCGAGACAGAGCTTCAGCTCATTCAGATCGCCAGGAAAGGGATCGCGAGGGAAGAGGGGCCGGCATTTATTCAGCAAGCGCAAGCCATTCCGCGAAATCGTCGCACGGCAAAGCATTGAATGAAAGGTCCTCGCATGACAAAGCTTCGCACGAAAAGTCTGCGCATGCCAGGTCTTCGCACGGTTCTTCTGGATCCAGAAAAAACGAAGGCAAGGCAAAGAGCGGCAAGGTGTTTCGTAAGGCGGGACCTGGTTTTGGAAACCACGCGCGAAAAGATAGAAAGAAGAAGGGTCCAAAAAAGAAACACTGAGATCGGGTGAGATCCTATTTCTTTTTCCCGAGGCGTTCCATCACGCAGATGGTCACATCATCATCAAAGTCTTTCTTGTGAGCGAACCGCGCGAGTTCCCCCAGAACTGCATTTGTGAGAGCATCGGATTCCAGGTGAGACTTCCCGTGCAGGAAATCAAAAAGTCTTTCTTCTCCAAATGCATCGTTTTCGAAGGTTTGCTCTGTGATTCCATCTGTAAAAAGTAAGATGCGGTCTCCGGGTGCCAGTTCCACAGTCTGCAATGTATAATCTTCCGGTTGCTGCGGAAAGGCGCCAAGAATCAATCCATTGCCATCGAGCCATTCCGGTGTCCCGTTTTCGCGAAGGATCACTGCAGGTCGATTGGCCGCGTTAGAATACAGAACAGGTCCTTTATCCGGGATAAACAAAACTGTACCCGTGGCATAGTTGCCTGTCCGTGCGAGGTGCTTTTCCAGCCTGTTGTTCATGTGAGCAAGAATCCACGAAGGATCATCAAAGAGCGGTGCCGATTCAAGAAAGATTGCCTTAAGCATGGACATGATGAGTGCTGCGGGAACCCCGTGACCTACAGCGTCTGCCAGAAAGAAGATGACGCTTCCGTTTTCGTTGTAGTAGATGTCGTAGAAATCTCCGCTCACGTCGTGCATGGGCAGATAACAGCCCGATATGCGAAGGCCTGGCATTTCAATGGGAAGCTGCAACAGAAGCTGGCGCTGGATGCTCGACGCAATTGCAATTTCTTCTCGCACGCGCACGTCATTGGCTCGAATGGCAGCGAGTGCGCTTTCCAGATGTGCAGTTCGTTCATTGACTCTTCGCTCTAGCTCTCTGGAATGTCTGTGGATGTCGCTTTGCATTTGCTTCCACTGGTTGGCGGCCACTCCTACCATAGACAGAATGAATCCAAGCATCCCGTAGTGAAGTCTGCTCACTCGAAGATCAATCACTCCGGCGAATGTAGAAAATGCAAGGAGCATGTCGTGCACAGCAAATACAATCAAGCAAGCCACTCCAATGCCAAGGATCCTGGCTTCATGGCGGCCATGCCTCAGCCCGCGAATCAGCTGCACTGCAGTGAGTAGAGCAACGCACAGAACCGCAACGTTGAAGGGGAGAATGCTTCTGTAGAGAGGGATCACTCCGGTGAGGTCCAAAAACAGTGCCGCTGCCGCAAACAGAACGAAGACGGCCGCCCCCAGTCCATTTCGAAACAGAATGGATCCTGGCATGATTCGCTCTGCGAAGAGAGCAAAGCCCGCGGGAGATGCATAGAGACAGGTGACAGCAAGGCTTGCCCAGAGTGGATGATCGTGAAACAGCAGTTTGGACAGTGGGTTTAAACCAAACAGCCAGATGCCAGTGCACAATAGAAACAGGCTGAGAGAACCGGACAATCGATCTGTCTGGATGAGAAACAACAGGAAGAATCCGCATCCAAGCAAACCACAAATCACTACAACTATGAAAGGTCCGATTGCATTTAAAATCAGGAAGCGAACCACGTCTTCCGTGGTTCCGCTGTGAGGAATTACAAAGCGAACGTTCAAAGCAGAATACACGTGGAAGTAAAGAATTCCCTGAGTGCATGGATCGAGATCGACTACATGGTAAGCCCATCCTCTGAAATGCCGGGGAGTGAATTGCGTTTCGTCTGAAAAAGAGTAGATTATTTTGGAGTCACAGTAGACGCGCATCGCGAACGTACTTGCTGGAATATACAGGGTTCGTCCCGCTCCTCCCATCACAGGGATGCGAATGACTGCGGTTTTCGCGCCGAGTCTGGTCAACGCTGGAATGCTCTGCCAGATCACCTGGTCTGGTTCTGTGACAGAACGCGGCGTGACTGAAAGCGGAGCCACTTCGTCTGAAATCTGCCACTTTTCAGTGGCACGCGAAACGCCGCTAGCTCCCGAGCAGGAGAGTAGCCCGAGCAGAATCAGGAGGACAACTACTCCGGCTCGCATTCGCCATACTTCGCGTGCTTGCGTGAGGAGAAAAGTGAAAAGCCCGGCGAATCGTTCGATTTGTTGTTTCCCGAACAACCGCTCAGCCGCCGGATTGACCCATGAAAGCCCCGGGGCAGACAAAGATTGCGTCCATCATGCGAACACTACCGGATCGATTCTGGATCAGGCTTCACATGAGTCTGATTCTGCTTGGAGTGACTCTCTCTGGAATTGTATCTGGAAAAATACTGCAACTCGTGGGTGTAGGTATCGTATACCGTTATGCGATCACAGTGATCGTTTCTTACGGCGTTTTTCTTGTTTTGATTCGCTTGTGGCTCTGGCTCGTAACTCCTCGCATTACCGTTAGGCGCACAGAAGCGTCCTCGCAGTCATCCCAATCATCCTCCGGTAGTGTGGACTTACCGGATGGAGTTGTACTGCCGGATGGAATTCTAGAAGAAGCAGAGGGTGCGAGGTTTTCAGGAGCGGGTGGAGAGTTCGGCGGAGGAGGAGCTTCCGCGAGCTTTGGTGAGTCTGCATCTTCTTCCTCCGGGTCTTCGTCATCTTCTGGAGGAGGATTTGATATTGGCGATGTAGATGATGCAAGAGCGCTTATCTTACTTGCGGCCATTGCCATCGTCGCAGCACTTCTTGCGGGAGTCTGGGTTTATATCATCTACCAGGCACCCGTCATTTTAACAGAAGCCTTTTTGCAAGTTCTGCTCGCGTCTGGAATGTTCAAGAAGGCAAGATCCATGCACGCAGCTGGCTGGGTAGGGAGTGTGGTGGGCGCGACAAAGTTTCCGCTGTTGATTGTTCTTCTTCTTTCCGTTGGTCTTGCATTTGTGATTTCAACATTTTGTGGCGAAGCGCATACGATCGTTCAGGCAGTGCGGTTGTGCATCGTCCCGGAGCTTTGAGAATTCGCCTATCTTCGCCTGCGAAGAGTCTAGGTACTTGGGCTTAGAAATTTTTTTGGTGCAATGCATGAAAAATGCTTCCAGCTTTCGTGCGACTCGATCATCTTTTGACCGGGGGATAACAATGCGCAAAATAGCACTGTTAGTAATCGTAGGACTTTTCGCTGCTGGAGACCTTTCAGCAACAACCTACAAACTTTTCGTACACGGTCGTTCGGGCAGCAATCATTGCCAGTCACTCACTTCTACTGCCAGCGGGACAACGGATTACAACAACTACTGGGGCGGGGCCGTAACAGGTCTGTCTGATGTTCGTTACGTTGGATTTGATGGAACTCAAAGCGGTGGAGCGTACAGCTGGAATTCTTGTGGAGCTCAGAAGCAACTGAACGATGCGTTGCGTGTATTCTGCACAGGAAGCAATACCTGTGAAATTTACACACACTCAACGGGCGGTCTGGTAGTTGCGGCTTACTTTGGATTGAACAGTCCCACTGGACTCAACATCAGCCGTATTCAACTGATGGCTTCCGCGGCCGGCGGATCTGAACTTGCGGATTTCTCTACCTCGTATCTTGCCTGGCTTGGCTTTGATACACTCGGTGGCGCGCTCGATCAGTCTGTCAGTACGTCAGGTGCAAGAAACGGTTTCAACCACAACACCTCAGGCGGAAGAACGTACTACACTACTTCCGGCGAAGGTACAGATTATCTCTACGCAACCAGTCCTCTCCTTCCAGGATATGACGACGGCGTTCTGGCAAACCACAGTCTTTGTAACATCAACGGTGTTGCATCGGTTGGTGTTTCCTGTACGCGCGGAAATGGGCGCCTCACAGAATCCTACGCATGTGGATTCCTCTGGCTGTCTACCTGCTACAACTACTACTACAGATGGAGTCCTTACTACACTGTATGGCAGGGTGGATCAGGTGAAAGTCATGGCGGAGCGAAGTACGACTACAATCGTCGCTGAGATTTGAAACTGCTAAATGAAACCCGGTGGAATCACCGGGTTTTTTTTTGCCCTCGCACTCACTCCGGCAGTTAAATTTCGATTTCAAAACCCGACGTAAACCCTGGAATGAACCATGGGTGCCCTCACTATAGAGGAATTTCTAGCCCGCTCCCACGAGGAGCCTGTTCTAGATGTGCGCACTCCTGCCGAGTTTCTCCAGGGGCATCTGCCAGGCGCCGTATCTATTCCGCTCTTTACAAACGATGAACGTGCTGTGATAGGAACTCTCTATGTGCAGCAGGGCAGAAAGAATGCGATGAAGGCCGGTCTTGATTTCATTGGTCCGAGAATGCGTTCGATCGTAGAATCGGCAGAGCAGGTAGCGCGCGATGGTAGAGTGCTGGTTCATTGCTGGAGAGGGGGAATGAGGAGCGGTGCTGTTTCGTGGCTTCTTTCTTTTTATGGCTTTGAAGTGCATACTCTCACAGGAGGCTACAAAAGCTTTCGCAATCTGGCCCTCAGAGAAATCGCAAAGCCAAGACGCTTTGTAGTCGTAGGCGGGAAAACAGGCGCGGGCAAAACAAAAGTTTTGCATCAGTTGTGTGCACTTGGACAGCCCGTCATCGATCTGGAATATCTGGCGGGCCACAAGGGATCCGCTTTCGGCGGGCTTGGACAAAAGGACAAGACGCAAGAACAGTTCGAAAATGATCTATGCATCTCTTTGCGATCGCTCGATCCGTTGTGCGAAACTGACGGGGGCATTCACAGCGGATCGATCGCCTGGATCGAAGACGAAAGCAGGACGATTGGAAAGCGAAGCGTGCCCGCGCAAATCATGCAATCCAAGCAGGAAGCGACTCTTTTGTTTCTGGATGTTCCACTCAAGCAAAGAGTGGAGAACCTGGTGCGAGAGTACGGCCAATTTCCAGTGCAAGATCTTGCGAACATTATCTCCAGGCTGCATAAGCGACTCGGTGGCCTCGACACAGCGCAGGCGCTTGAGGCGTTGCACGCAGGAGATCTAGAACGAGTGTGCGAAATCGTTTTGCATTACTATGATCGAGCCTATGATTTTGAGCTTTCAAAAAGAAGTGGCCCTGTGATTCGAGTCCCGGTGTCTTCCATGGACGCGGCAGAAAACGCATCCAGGTTGATGCAGGCCTGCAAGGAATCTGTTCGCACAGAAGCAATGACATGAACGCAGATTCGATTCGCCTCACTACATACAGCCACGGGGCAGGCTGCGGTTGCAAAATTTCGCCTCGCGTTCTGGATGAGATTCTCAAAGGCAACTGGGAGAAACCCAACCATGATCGCTTGATTGTAGGCAATGATGAGAAAGATGATGCTGCAGTCTATGACCTGGGCGGTGGAAATGGACTCATCAGTACTACAGATTTCTTCATGCCGATCGTGGACGATCCTTTTGATTTTGGAAGAATTGCATCCGCCAATGCGATCAGCGACGTCTATGCGATGGGAGGTCGTCCGGTTCTAGCACTCGCGATTCTGGGCTGGCCCGTAGATAAGATTCCTGGAGAAGTGGCGGGAAGAGTGATTGCGGGCGCAAGATCCCTTTGCGCGGAAGCTGGAGTGATGATAGGGGGCGGGCACAGCATCGATAGCCCGGAGCCAATCTTCGGTCTTGCAGTCAATGGGCTCGTTCGCCTGGATCGATTGAAAAGAAATAGCACCGCTCGTCCGGGGGATCTGTTGTTCTTAACCAAGCCTCTGGGGATTGGAATACTGACCACTGCTGAAAAAAAAGGGATGCTTCGCACATCGGATGCAGGGATTGCTTCGAGTGTGATGCTTCGATTGAATCGCATTGGAGAAGAGCTTTCGGAGATAGAAGGTGTGCATGCGATGACGGACGTGACAGGATTTGGTCTACTGGGTCATCTGAGTGGCATGTGTTCTGCGTCAGGAACATCCGCGGTGATCTACTCGGATCGAGTCAGAAGGATCACGGATCTGGACTACTACCTGGAGAAAGGTTGTGTGCCCGGTGGAACCAAACGAAATTTTGACAGTTATGGAAGCGGAATTTCTGCCATGCAAGAATCCGTGAAAAACGTGCTCTGCGATCCGCAGACGTCAGGCGGCATTCTGGTTTCCGTGAACCCGGACTCCGCAGACCAGGTGCGCGCATTGTTTTCGAAAAATGATCTGGCGGAATTCAAAGAGCCAGTGGGTGAAATCATAAGTCAGGGCGCGGAATTGATTCGCGTCCAGTAGGAAGATGGAATGGCGGCAAAGAAGAAGGCGCAAAAAAAGATCCAGAACAAAGCCCAGAAAAAGAGCGGGAAAAAGACGCGCGCCCCTTTGAAAAAGTCCATTCAGGCAAGCGCTCTGCCGCCCATGAAGCCTGCGGTCTTTCCACTGGAAAAGCTTGGTCCGCTGAGACCACTGGTGGGAGTGTGGGAAGGCCAGAAGGGAGATGACATTGCTCCGGACGATTCGCGCGAGGGAATTGAAAACAACAAATTTAGAGAGCGAATCGAGTTTGTACCCATCATCCCGGTAGACAATCACGAACAGAAGCTATTCGGCCTGCGCTACAAAACAACCGTCTGGAGGCTTACTGAATCAGATCCATTTCACGAAGAAGTAGGTTACTGGCTTTGGGATCCTAAAGAAAAGCAAGTGATGAAAAGCTTCATTGTGCCCCGTGGAATCGTAGTTCTGGCGGGTGGAACGGTGGAGCCTTCTGCTCAGGAATTCAATTTGTCCGCGGACGCTGGATCTTCTACCTACGGGATCTGTTCCAATTTGTTTTTAGACCGCGAATTCAAGACAGTTCGCTATGAACTCAATGTGAAACTCATTGCCGGAGAATTCAGGTATTTCGAAGACACGCAGATGAAGATGCCGGGGAGAGCGGATCTATTTCATCATACGGATGAAAACGCACTGAGGCGCAGCAAAGCACTCTAGACCGGATGAAGTCCAGAATCAAGAATCGCCCTGAGTTTAAACCAGATATGGGAGTGCGCCAGTTTCAGGCGCAATACTGGTATCGGGAAGAATTGATTCAAATTTGTCGCGCGCACGGACTGGACTACAGTGGAGCCAAGGCAGATCTAGAAGAGAGGTTGATTGGTTTTCTGCGCGGCCCGGTCTCGCCGCCCATCGCCAGACAAAAGAAAAAGACGGAAAAGCGAAAGTATCCGGTCTCGGGCACATCGAGAGAGGTTGTCACCAGGCGTATCTCTCTTGATTCACCAGTATCCTCCGGCTTTGCTTTCAACGCGCATGCCAGAGAGTTCTTTGCCGAATACTTCAAGAATCCGGATTTCAAGTTTACTATGGAGATGGCAGAGTTTGTGCGCGATGCGCGTGCGAAGGGAAACGAGCGTGCGAAAGTCCAGGATCTGGTGAAGATTTACGAGAGGGTGCAGCGGGAGAAGAAAGATGGTACGCGAAAGCTTCCGCCGATTTTGCGCTGGAATACCTTTGTACGCGATTTTAACCGCGATCCGAAAACGGCACACTTGAAAAACAAAATGGAAGCTGCGGCTAAACTGTGGGGAATTGTGAGAGATAGACCGGGACCAAAGAAGTATGATCCGTCTCTTTTGAAGTTTCTGAAAGAGTAGAGGCATTCACCCCGGGGCAATGCCCCGGGATGCAATGCAAAGATTACTCTTTGATTACGGAAGTAACGTCTGTGTCTTTGTTGTACTTCAGAGTCAGCTTGTTGATGGTTGCCAGGTCCAGGCCATGCCATACTACAGCAGGATATCCTGGATCACGCCATTTTACTTTCAGATCCCAGGAAGATGCCTGAGCAGATGGATGGAATACGATTTTTACAGTCATGCCGTTTACAAGAACGTCCTGACCCATTACGTCATTTCCCCAGCTCTCCTGGCTGGATGGCGATACATACACTGCATCGATGTCGTAGCCAGTTGCGTTTACGAGCGTAAAGTCGTAATCTGATTCGGCGGAAAGGTAGCTTGCCGCGCCGAGAAACAGTGCAGCTGCAATTGCTGCGATTGCGATTCTCTTTCTATTCATTTTTTCCTCTCAAGATAGTGGGCCGAGGCCCGGCTTATTGGAATTGCCTGCGTTTCGCCGGCAACAATTATAGGACGAACGAATCGTGCGAAACGTGAATTTTTTTATTTTTGAGATGGAGCGTCGTATCCGTAGAAACACGGATCTGCCGGTGGAAGCGCGGTGATCTCTTGAGTGGCTACATTCGACAAAGGGTGCTCGGGCCCATTCTGGATCTGCTCAAGAGAGGGGTGACGCCTCATAAACTTGCATTGTGCATTGCAGCAGGCGCGATGCTTGGAATCTTCCCTGTGATTGGTGCGACCATGGCGCTTTGCGTCATCGTAGGGTATCTACTCCGGTTGAACGCGATCGCCATTCAGGCCGTGAATTACGCAGTATACCCTCTTCAGATCGCCATGCTCGTTCCTTTTGTGCGAATGGGAGAGTGGATCACAGGCTCAGACCCGTTTCCAGTTTCGCCTTCTGCGGTGCTTGCCATGTTGCAGGAAGGAATTGTGAAAACTCTGGTCCATTTCTCCAGTGCGATCATTCATGCAGTACTTGCATGGAGCCTCCTTTGTCTGCCTGCGGGATTGCTCATCTATCTCGCGTTTTTGCCAATCCTTCGCAAGAGCGCAGAACACTACGCGAGGTTGCGCGCTCGCCACGCGGAAAGCACTGACGACCAGCTTCAGGCGAAGCCGTAAAGGACTAGAGACTGAGTTTTCCCACGCACCTGCACGCGCGCAATTCGCTTGAGTTTATTCCTGATCTGGTCAGATACACCTGCCAGTGCGTCCTCTGAAATCAAAACAGGTGCGATCTTCTTGGTCAGACTCTCTATTCGCGCGCATGCGTTGACTGAATCGCCGATCACAGTTGTATCCATTCTCTTTTGCGAACCGACTGTTCCAAGCATCACAGGACCGCGATGAATTCCGATTCCAATCTTGATTGGCTCAAAGTTCTGGCTGGCTCTGTGCGCGTTGTATTCTTCGAGTGCTTTCATCATGTCTTCCGCGGCATGGATGGCATGCTCCGGATTTCCAAGAAAGATCGCCATGATCGCATCTCCAATATACTTATCCACGAATCCGCCCCGGCTTTCTATTACGGGTTCCATTCTTTTGAGATAGCTATTGAGGAAATTGAAGTTCTCCGTCACATTCATTCTCTCAGACATTCCAGTGAAACCGCGAATATCGGAGAACAGAATGGTGACTTCTGCTGCACTCGCATCTCCGAGGTTCACTTCTTCGGGGCTTTCCTTGCCCAGAGACCGTAAGAACTGCCGCGGAACAAAACGAGAGAACGCATCCAGAAGCCTTGTTTTTAACTGAATTTGTTCTGCCAGTGCCGCTCTCTTTTCAGAGTCGAGCAGATTGATGCGATCGCCCAGAGCCAGAGACAGGATCACAACTTCTGTTGCAGAACCCACAAGGAATGCGTAGCGAAAGATCAGGAAATTCTGAATGATACCGCGAATGGAGAGACTCCACAATGTAGTGAGTATTACAAATCCAGTCCAGGCGGCCAGGAAGAACAGTGCTGGTCTGTACCCGCGCATTAGACTGAGAACAGATGTATAGAGAACCAGAACGCTGATTGCAATGGACAGAGCATTGTTGAATCGATTCTGCACATAGAAAGTGGCGCCTATGCTGAGGATGCAGACTACACCCGTGGCCCAGAATACTTTTCGCAGCTTCAGGAAGCGAACGTGCACATTGTGAAACGTATATGTGAAGATGACAGTGGAGAGTGCGAGTAAAGAAGCGAGGATGGGATAGGCGTAGTTCGCGATGACTGGATGGTTGGGCAATATATACTGTGCTGCCAGTCCATAGTTGCATGCCTGAAACATCCACAGTAAGATCACATAGACAGAGTAAGCCAGGTAGGATCTCTCTCGGATGGAGAAGTAGATGAACAAATTGTACAGTATCATCGCGGTGAGCAGACCAAAGTAGCCTGCAGTCCAGACCATTTCGGATTCAGACTCCGCTGTGATGGCAAGATCCGTGGAAACCACTGCATGAAACGGGATCGCGCTTGTTGTGATGATGCGAAGGAGGTAGCGTCTGGTTTCTCCTGGTTTTATAGATAGAGAGAAAGTGGGGTTGCGAAAGTCGTTTCGTTCTTCTCTTGTGTATAGATCGCCTGATTTTTGTACGGTCCACGATTCTCCGTTTCTCTCATAAAGTTCCAGATGATCCAGTACTGGCACTGGAATGCTGAGGTAGAGAAGGTCTCGTGCGGAATCGTTACGAACGCTCAGATCGAACCACACAGATCCGGACTGAAATCCAAGGCCTATGAAATCGCCCTTTACTCTTTGAAACTGGCCGCTGTCCCTGGCGGCTTCCATTTCGCTTGCCTCGATGGTGGACGATGGGTCGAGCATGTAGGCAAAATCAGTGAGTGGCTTGCTCAAGCGATCTGCTGCGAGGGCAGGGGACAGGGCACAGATCAGAAGCAGGATCACTGGCAGCCGCATATGTCTGAGTCGATGGGGGCTCCTGGATCTTACAATGTGAAAATCCACCGCCGGGCGGTCGCCAGAGCGAAAAAACAGTTGAACAAAAACGCGAAACGGGCTGTCTCTCGTTCTGGGTTCATTCCCACGGAGGAGTTCGTTTGAAAAAGAAATTCGTTATGACAGTTCTGGCTCTCAGTGCTATGGTTGCTTCCCCACTTCTTGCTAAAGACATGTACGGTGCTCTGGCTTATTCCAAAGCAGACGGTGCATGGGGCTGGTGGGCAGACGCAACCACTCAGGCTGCAGCAAGCAAGAACGCGCTTGCGAAATGTTCAGAGCACAGTTCTGGCTGCGAAGTGGTTCTTGAGTTCTGGAACACTTGCGCCGCATTTGCAACTGGCAGTGGCGGATCATATGGCTGGGCACATGGACCAGATGAGAATCAGGTTCAGTCCAAGGCTGTTGATTTCTGCAGCGAGCATGGTTCTGGCTGCGAAGTAAGAGTCTGGGCTTGCACCAGTCGCTGACTTAAAGAAAGGGAGGACGTCCGTCCTCCCCGATTTTTCATCGAACTTCCGGGATTTTAGTTGCGCGACCCACTCCGTGGGGCCATTCGAACCACTTTATGGGAATCCCAGGCCTCAAACTCAAGCTCACTCTACAACAAAAAGCACTCGCATTCATTTTCGCAGTCGTAATTGGAACCAGCGCCATCACGGCGTATTCATCCTACATGGCCACTCACATGGTCATCGAGAATTGTAAGGAAGGGGACCTTCGCACAGCCGCCACTCTCATTCAAAATGACATGCAGGAGCAATCGAACAAGTCTCTTGCGCGCGCCACAATGGTGGCACGTATGCCCGTCGTTATCAATTCCATGCGAACGCAGAGTAGAGAGCCACTGGTGGACGCGCTGGTTCCTATGTTTCTCATCCTGAGAGAAAAATACGGAGTGCGCGAAGGCCAGTTTCATCTGGCTCCCGCGACTTCTTTTCTCCGGATCTATGACGTAAAGGCCGGTCACGGGGAAGACCTCAGCGGCTTTCGCGAAATGGTTCTCATGGCAAACAAAAACAAACTGCCGTATTCAGGAGTCGAGATTGGAAGACGCGGGCTCAGCATTCGCGGCATTGACGTGATCACGGACGGAACGGACTACTTTGGCAGCGTGGAAATCGGAATGGATTTCGGAGCCATCATCAACAACGTAAAGAAGAACGCGGGTTTTGAAGCGGGCGTGTTTGTGGATGATAGAAAATGAGCGAAATTGCCACCCTGATTCCGAAGCCGGATGCGGAGAGAATCATTGGCGGATATCGAAATACGGAATCCACTGACTGGAATATGATTCGCACTGTGGTCACTCCAGACTTTCTGCGGTCTGTGACAGATGTGACCACGAGACAGCAGACGATAGGCGGCGTTGATTATGGCTTTGTGGCTGTTCCTCTCCTTGATTTTAAGGGAACAAAGATCGGTTCTGTTGTCGCGGTTCGCAATTTTTCAGAGTTCGCAACTCAAAACATGTGGGCCCTCGTGCGTTCCATCTCTCTTGCTTTCATTCAAGGGCTGATTTTGTGCGGAGTCATGCTGATCCTGATCAACTCTCTCTTCATCCATCCTGAGAAAGAGAATGCGGAGAAAAGACGCCAGGCCGCTCTAAACAAAGATGCAGATCCAGGGCTCATTCCTGGACAGAGCGGAGACGCAGATGATTAGGACTCTCTTTTTCGCCGCGGCTGCATTCTTCCTGTCTGGCCCGCTCTCTGCGGAAAGCGTCCCTACAGGAACAGAGTCACCTCTCCGCGTTTTTGTTTCTGCCATTGTAAGTCAGATTGGAAAGGTCAATGATCAGGCCGGAAACTTTGAAATGACCGTCGATCTGCAGCTGCGATGGCGAGATCCTCGTCTCAAATTTGATGCCAGAGAACATGGCTCAGATAGAAAGGCTTTTCTGGGAGATGAGGCAGAAGCGGAAACAAAAGAGATCTGGACCCCTCAACTGGTGATTCGCAATATGAATGGATCTCCCATTCGTCTTGAGCAGGCGATTACGATTCAATCGGATGGCACTGTAGTGCATTTGCAAAGGATCAAAGCTAGTTTTGATACTAAGTTTCGCCTGCAGGCCTTTCCGTTTGATAAGCAGGAGCTTCCGGTTCGGCTCATATCCAACAAGTTCAATAGCAATCAAATCGTTCTGACTCAGGATCAAACGGACAAAGACACATCTGGAATCAAGCAGGGTGTGGGAGTGTCGGGGTTTCACTTGCAGAAGATAGCCTTTTCTCCCGGCCGCGAGAGAGGACTCAACGGTGAGTATTTCCCAACGATGGATGCGCGCGTTCAGATCGCGCGTGATCCTACTTCTCACATATTCACTCTGTTTGCTCCTTTTCTGGCACTTCTCGTAATTCCAACCGTGCTGACTCTGTTTGCGAAAGTGGATGTTGCGCCAAGGTTGACTGCATGGTCCGCGTCTATCCTGGCGTTGATTGCGTTGAACTTCACATTCTCCATTCGTTACCCGGCCGTGGGCGCGGATGGTCTGATCAATTCAGTTGTTTCCACTGGATTTGGTTATCAGCTTCTGATGGTTTTCATTAGCTTGATTGTACTCTATCCACCGGTGGCAGAAAAGATCACAGCAAAGCTTGGGAACAAGTACGTGATTGCGGAAGTGGAAAAGTTCATGAAGTGGGGCATTCCGGTGGGTTTGTTTGCGCTATTGATCAGCAGCGTGCTTTTGACCATGTATACGACTTGATGTTTTGAACTCAGGCAGTCTTTTTCTGCCTGCGTTGCCAGAGTCTTCGAATCCAGGTGGACCTGGAATTCTTTTTATGCGCATACATTCTCTGGTCCGCGTTTTGAATGGCATCGTGCAGAGTGGTTTGTATCTTTTCGATTCCGTAGGAGAAAGACGCAGGCAAATCTGAAACTCGCTGCTGGAAATCTTCCAGAATGCGATTCATGTCTGTCTCTCTTGCTCCTCGCACTAGAATGATGAATTCATCTCCGCCGGTGCGAATGATCATATCGCTTTGATCTGTGTGCAGTTGCGCGCTCTTCACCCACTCTACAAGCACGCGATCTCCTGCGTGATGTCCGAATGCATCGTTGATCACTTTGAAATTGTTCATGTCAATGAGAACGACTGCGTCTCCTGGTTCTACCGTCACCTCGTCGAGTATGAATCGATTGTAGGCGCCTGTGAGAGGATCTGTTCTTGATTTTCTATATGCAGTGCGATAATCCTCATGCACTCGCCCGAATTCTTCTATCATGTTGTACACAACAGATGTAATCGCAAAGACGTATCCTATCTGGATCATAAAAATGTGAGAAGATGGTGAGATCATAGAGAAGACACTTCCGACCAGAGTGCAATAGAAGAAAGTGACTGCGAAAACGATTACGTTGTGACGAGTGCGAAACGCAATGATCAAGAGAAAAAGCCAGTTGAGCTGGGCAAGCCCCGCCGTAAGCACACTCCATTTCTTCAGATCAGAAAGAGATCCGGCCGAAATCGCAAGCCCTGCAGCCACCGCAGTTGTCAAAAGAGTGAACTTTGAGAAGTAAAGCTTCTTGCGAGTGTAGTACTCCATTGCCATGAGCATCAGAAGAGGCGCCGCATATCCCGCAGAAAGCATGAGTTTTCTGGCCCAGAGGTAGGAGGTCATGGTGCCGCTGTCGCTTCGAATCGCGAAGTCGAACAGATAGAAGCCGCCAAGCAAAATTCCTGCGGTGTTGAGCCAGTAGGTTTTTCGCAGCCGCGGGTCAATCTGCGCGTAGTAGATTTGAAGCGCCCCCAGGGCGAGGATAAGCCCCAGGACCAGCCAGTAGAGTTCGTTGAACAGGACGGAAGTGACCCATCGGAACAGAGCAATGTCGCCTGACGGGGCCAGGTATGGAACTTCTCTGATTCCCAGGTCGTATGCCCCGGTAATCTCCAGCTCCAGAACGGATTCTCCAGCCACGTCCGGCAAGTCGATCCAGTGAAATCCAGTCCAGATGTTTCCGGTTCCGCGCGCGGCACCAATCGCAGCTACCTGTTGATTGTTTAAAAATATTAGTATTCGGTTTCCAGATACACGCGGGAGAACCAGAGCAGAACCGCGGGGTACAATTACTTTCTGTTTGATTCTGATGGTGGATGGCTGATCTACAAGGCGATAGAATGGCAGTTCGACTTTCTGGTCAGCAGAATCAGTCCACTGGCGCGGCAAAACTTGTCCGATCGGATTGTAGAGCAAATGCAAAAGAAAATACACCGCACCATAGGTCAGAATTGCAAAGAGGATCGTGGGGAGGCGTCCTCGAAAGGCGCGCGGTATGTGCATGCGGCAGGATGATGCAAAGGTTCAAAAAGGGACAAGCAGATTTGTAGACCTGTATCCACGGGGCGAATCCGGCGCAGAGTTAGAAAGCTTCCATTAGCTTTGCGTAATCGGTACGCTTGCTTTCGAGAGGCATGGCAAAACCGATTTGATCTGCCGGTTTAGACATGCTGCCGTACGTTTCGATGGCCACTGGCGGAATGATCTTGTCTGCGGTGAGTTCTTTTTGAAAGGCCGGGTATACTTTCGAAGGGCCAACGAAGTAGGAGGCCGGATTGCGGTATGGAAAAGACGAGAGGAGTGCGGCGGAGCGCGGAATCACAAAGGATGGCAGTTTCGCTTTGATCTTCTCTTTCTCTTCCTTTGAAAGAGAATCTACGCGGCAGGCAATCACAGACCGAAGCTTTTCGTCTGGAGTTCCGGGCGGGTCCAGATAAACTGCAAGTGCATCGCATTCTTTCAGGCCGGCCGCTTCCCATTCACCTTTGAATCTGCTCCAGCTCTTGTGCAGGTCTTTGTACGCTCCGCGGTGGAGAGAGTAGACTATTTCCATAGAAGGCATTTCTCCGCGCGTTACCTGAACTGTGCTCCATCCGCCCAGGTATGTATAAAAACCCAGGACAACAACGGCCAGCGCGGCGATCAGAGTGAGTAGGATCTTGACTGCTTTCATTGGACAATTCGTAGAGAGCGTGGAAAGTTCGTCAACCATGCCATGCGCGTTGCTTGACTTTTTCGCACCGGTCAGTTCCATTTGTGCGAAATTCAGGTTTCGCCGAATGTTTGCTTTTTTGTACTTTGTGCGTCGCTTTTGCTTCTATGGCTCCGCCTTCTTTTTCTGTTCGTGCGTCGCGGGTTGCAGGTTTTCTGCCGGTGCTCCGGAGTCTATCTGGCGGGCCCTCTTTGTTTACGATGTAGCATTTCTTGACCTTTGCGGTCCGCAGGTATCCGAGGTGAACGTGCTCAGTTCAGACAATGCAGCGCGAGTCCGGCTCTACTTTCAGTTCATGCAATCTCTCGGAAGCATTCGTTCCCCTTCTATTACAACTTTTGGCTCCGTGGGAGCCAATACATACCAGATGGGATGCCTGGCTCGAAATGGGAAGATATACGCAATGCCGGATAACGCTACCCAGGTTCTGGAAATAGATCCAGATACCAGAACGGTATCCAATGTTCCTGGAACTGTGGCGGGAGCCAATCCGAAGTATTCTGGATGTGCGCTGCAGGCGAACAACGGAAAGATCTGGGGAGCTGCGCGAAATCCAACGCAAATTCTGGAAGTGGACCCGACTACTCGTAGTACTTTTCAGGACATTGCCGGAAGTTTACCCTTCGCAAGTTTTCTGGGCGCCAAAACTGGACCGGACGGTCACATATACGCTTTCCGAGATTCTGCTGGAGCAGTTCTGGATTACAATCCGAATACTAGAACTTCCACAAGCTTTGCGGCCATCCCCGGGTATGGAGAAGCTGTGCTTGCAACCAACGGTAAATTTTACGGAGTTCCAAACAACACGAATCCCCCTGTGGGAGAAATCGATCCCATTGCCAGGTCTCTTCGAACCGGTGGAGGCACGTATGGTGTAGGCGCTTATGACGGAGGATCTATTGCGCCTAACGGTAAGGTCTACATGACACCTCTGGCTGCAACCACTGTTCTGGAAGTGGATCCGGATCTATTTCCAGCATCGAATGCATTCAGTCAGTTTGGCAGCACATTTGGAAACCAGTATTCCAATGGAATTCTGGCACCGAATGGAAAGATCTATGCTCCGCCGCGGACAGGCACTTCTGTTCTGGTTACAGATCCGTTGAATAGAACTACCTCTACGATCGGCACTACTTCGGGGGTTTACATTGGTGCCACCATGGGCTTGAACGGAAAGATCTACTTCATTCCAAACGGAGCCACCACCATCGCTGAACTGGACACAGGTTCGGCTGGCACCTTTTGTCCGAATGTGATTTTATCTTCTTATATAAATTCCAACTAGTATAGATCACTCCCGCTGCGCGTAAACCAGTCCAGAATTTCCGCATTCAGGTCGCGTGGATAGTTGTGCGAAAGGTCTTCCACTTCGCGGTAGACGATGTTTGCTCCTGCATTCTTGAGCGCTGATGCGGCGAGTCTTGCTTTTTCCACAGGGAACATCCAGTCGCGCGCTCCATGCACCTGAAAGATTTTCAGGTCTGCGACCGGCGCTTCGACGATTCCTTCTCTGTTCAAAAGAGCGTGTACTGCTGCGGCTACAGGAGCATAGTGGGTGAAAGGAGATTGTCTGACAGTGGAGAGGACCATGGAGTATGTTCCGCCGTCTGAAATCCCCGTGAGCAAGAGGCGCTTTGTATCCACGTTCCATTTTTCTGAGATCTGACTCAGCATGGAATTCAGGCCCACTACATCCGTGCCAGGATGGTGGAGAAACCAGGTGCGATCCAGAGATGTAGGGGACGCAAGGAGCATCCCGCGTGCGCGCGCATCTCGCAGCCAGCTCCACAGGAAATCAGCTCCGTGACCGGATCCACCGTGCAGTGCAATGACCAGAGGCCAACGTTTTTCTTTTGTATAGTATTCTGGCACATAGATAGACCATCCGCCTCTCTTTCCGCGTTCGTTGTTGAAATGGATGATTCCACAGTCACTCGCATCCGAAAGTGACGCAATGTCGCCTGACGGTGACTGAGACAACCTTTTCAGCAGCTCTCGATTTTCTCTGTGCGATGCTGGAAGAAAGAATTTGCTCACTTCTTCAAATTGACCCGCCAGCGAATACAGGATTTCCTCCGAGCGATGGATGGGTCTAAGCGCCTGGAATGCCTTCATGATTCCGTGCGGGCCTGCGGGAGCTTCCAGGAATCGAGCGGCTCCCTGCAATGCCTGGGAAGCGGAACGCAACAATACGTCTACGGATGGAGCGTTCTGGGTGCTACGCTCTGCTTCATTTCTAGAAAGTTCCAGTTTTGCGGCCAGTGGTTCAATTCTGCTTGCAGATTGTGAAAAGAGGGTTGGATCCAGCCTGTCCTGGATTTCGCCAAAAGCTGTGAGCAGTTCCGAAAGGTCTTTCCACAAAGCATCCATTGGTTTTGGATTTCGACGAGCTCTGCTGAGTGCGTCAACCTCAAACAAAACAGCTCGGCAAATAAACAGATATTGCCTTGCTGCGTGCTTGCACCGCCCTCTGGTCGCAATCAGGATGGTTCTATGGAAGCAGTGGAGACTCGAATTCTTCTTTTTGATGATGTGGAAGTTTTGGATTTTGCGGGACCGTTTGAAGTCTTCTCCATCGCGGAGACTCCGGATCACAGAAAAGCGTTTAACGTTAAAATTGTAGCGGAAAGCAAACGCACTGTCGTTGCCAGGAATGGTCTAAAAATCGTGCCAGATTCGAGTGAAACAGGGCGCTCGTTTTGTGGATCAGGGAAGAATCATCACGTCCGCCGGAATCTCAGCCGGAATTGATATGTCTCTTCATATAGTAGAAAGATACTTTGGAAAAGAAGCTTCACGCGCGACAGCGCGGAGAATGGAATACGATTTTATAAGTTGAAAGCGGGCGTTGAGCGCCCTCACACTCCGCGCGGCAAGATCACAGGCTTTCCAGACGTCATATTTTCTGCGTATGCCGCAATTCCTTCCGGTGCCTGCGCCAGAGTGAGCCGCGCGGAAAACTCGGTATGAAAGATTTTTCTCTCTACGAGTTTTTGAACCTGCCGTGCCGTTTTTAGAACCCAGAGTGTTCCGCGTTCCTTGATGTGCGAAGCAAGATGAAAGCCCGTCACATTCTTTCTGAAAAACACAATGTCTTTTGATTTCGCAGTCGCATCTTCTCCGGACATAGAACCATACACTATGATTTGAGAACGAGAAGGAAGAGCCTGTAGAACGCGTGCAGACATGGCACCGCTGATGCAATCGAATGCGGTGGTTGCCTTCAGGTCCTGGGCGAGTTTCTGGAGTTGTGCGTCAAAATCGTTTTCGCTGGAGTTGAGTACATGAGCATTTCCGGCATTCTTCAAGAGTTCCACGTGTTCTTTTTTGCGGACAATGTTGATGAGCGGAATTCCTTGCTCGCGGGCAAGTGCTGCAATCATTCTGCCCAGCTGGCTTGCGGCTGCATCCTGAACGAGAGCCTTGCTCCCGAATTCTCTCGCACGTTCGAGGAGAGCGAATGCAGTGAGAGGGTTCACAATCAGCGAACAACCTTGCTCAAAGCTCACGCCACGGCGAAGCGGAAGACAGGACATTGCATCTGCAATGAAGTATTCTGCCCATGTGCCATCGCGTGGACTCTGGCCGGCGCACGTTATGCGCTTTCCCAGGAGCCAGGATCCAATAAGCCCACCGCCCGATTTCACAACCACACCGGAAGCTTCGAAGCCAGGTACCGCGGGCAGGGGCCGGTCTACTGCGTAATGACCCTGGAGATAGGAGAGATCGGACGGATTGCACGGCGCGGCTTCCACTCGCACAAGAACCTGTCCTTTCGTTGGAACTGGCACTGGCTTGCGCACAACTTTCAAATTGGCACAAGCTTCGCGCACAGTGGATCCGTTTGCGCTCAGTTCCAGCGCTTGCATCTCGCGTGGTATTTCGAAACGACTCATCTGCTGCCTCCCTATTCCACACCGCGCCAGCGATCGACGGCCGCGCCCTGCGGCCCGAGAGCGCGGTCCGCGAAGCGGAGGCGCCCAATCACTTCCCCTCTGTCTGATCCATTCTTCTTGCGAGCACCAGGCTCGAAATGCCAGGCTTCCAGGCGGCCGTGTAGCCAATGTTAAATGGTAGTTCCTTTACGTCTTTCTTGTTTGAATACGCACGAAGCATATCATACTGGATTTGTCCTGCAAACTGAGGAATGGGTGCCTGATAATTTCCGTAGAGCGTGAGATTCCAGGTTTTGCGATCCCAATCTTTGAACGGGATTCCTGTATCGTCGGATAGAATGAGGCGCGATTCATTCAGGATAAAAGCCTTGAGAGTTGGAAAATTGCCCCAGTGAAGAAGGTAGGACGCGGCTTTCAGCATGACTGACCTTTCACCCCTGCTTTTCACAAAATCAAAAAAGTAGGATCTCGTTTTCATAGCCGGGTCTGAGGCATCGAATGAGAAGTAGTAGGCCTGTCTTTCCGTTCCGTTCTTTACGAACGTTATGCGCGCACCGCGAATGCCCGTTGTCTTTATGGAGGATTCCGGAATCCGACCGGGTGCAGGCGAATTTTCTTCCAGTTCGTAGAGTGTTCCATTGTTTCCAAGTATGACACCGGTGACGTCCGTTACGCGATTTCCTGTTCGCGCAAGAAACACAAGCATGAGTGGCAGGGTTCCCGAAAGGTCCGTGTATCTCAGCTGGCTGTCCATGTGAATCGTCTGAAAGTATGTATAGCTCGTCAGCCATTTGAGCGACTCACGAAGATTGGTGAGAACAGGATTCAACCGGGCAGCCGTTACTTTCGTTGGATCGGGTGGAAGGCCCGGCGCTTCCAGGCCGCACATGATGTATTCACGCACATGAGGAAAAAAGGTTTGAGATATGATGATCTCCGGTCCACCGAACGGATAAAATAGAACTGGCGTTCCCGGATTGCCGATCTCTCGCTCTGCCCAGGGCTTCATCTTCGAAAGATAGTTCTCTTCCAGGCCAGAGAACATTTTGTCCATGGATTGTTTGTGAGTGACCCATTCCGGTCTGCGAGATAGCTGAGCGAGGTTCGGGTCTTCCTGGACTTCCATGCCCGCAAGATATCGCGCCACAGAATCCCAGTGGCCAGTATCGCGTGGATGGGCGGGCGTGCAGGAGGCGGCCGCAAGAAGGAGAAAGGTAAAGGTTAGAATTTTTTTCATAGGTGATCTGTTCAGAAGCGAACATTCGTGGAGTATTTGCACCTGGTTTGCGGCACTTCTATTCTTCGCACACAAAAAAAATGGGCCCGAAACGCCGGCTTTTTTTTGAGGAATGGCGCGCCAGCGGCCAATGTGATCTGGCACCCAGAACGACTCCCGTTTAGCTCCAACACTTGTGGGCCGCTTCCATCGTTTGTGAAGCTTCGCGTTGTAAGGCGAACCATTGTGACTGCACAGTTAATGCATTTACAGAAAAGCAGAGAGTCGATTTTTCATTCCAGCACATGTCATGTGTGACCGGATTGGAGTATGTGGAACAGGATACATTCGGACGCCTTTCCTGGATCATCCCCATTGCAGCAGTCATGATGCTCGCGGACTTTCTGTTCTTTGCTCTCGTATACTCCAGTCCCGGCGGGAATCTAATCACGGCACAGGTGGGTCTTGCATCTTCTGTGATCGCTCTGACTCTGAGCACTGCACTTCTCTATCTTTTGCGAACCATAGTGGACGGGGCGATCCTCAGAGTGGAAGCCCTGAATCTTTCTCTTTCTCGATTTGTTCCAGCTGAATTCTTGCGTTTGTTGAATCGCCAGAGTGTGGAGCAAATTTCACTCGGAGAAAGCAAAGAAGCCACGATGAGTGTTCTGTTCTCTGACATTCGCGATTTTACTGCAATCGCGGAAGGGAACTCTCCAGAGAACAATTTCAAATTCATAAACGATTATCTGAAACGAATGGGACCCGTCATACGCGATCACAATGGGTTCATTGATAAATACATTGGAGACGGAATTCTGGCCTTGTTCGAACATGCAGACGACGCAGTGCGGGCAGGGCTCGCTATGATCGCGGAACTAGAAAATTTCAATCGTGAGCGATCAGAACCGGTGGAAATCGGAATCGGCATTCACACAGGGACGCATCATGCTCGGCACAATCGGAGAAGAGCTTCGCATGGAAAACACTGTGATCGGAGACACGGTCAACTCAGCATCGCGCATTGAGGGACTTACAAAGGTGTATTACACAAGGTTTCTCGTGAGCCGGGACACTCTGAGTGCAATGCAGGATCACACAGGGATTCGTTCACGCCTGGTGGACATCACTCTTGTGAAAGGAAAGCGCAAGCCTTTATACGTACACGAAGTGATCTGCGGAGAAGAGGAGTCCATCATGGCTGCGAGATACTCAGGCGGGGCGTTGCTTGAAAAGGGAGTGCATGCAGTTCGATCCGGAGATTACATTTCTGGAAAGAATATCTTCGAAGAGTATCTTTCGCAATATCCATTTGACCGCACTGCGAAAGTTCATTTACAGAGATGCGCTCGCGTATTCAATCAATTCAAAGGAAAATCGATCTTTGATAAGTATGGAGATATTTCTACTGTAGGAAGTCTGGTGGAGCTCTTCTACTCTAAGATCTTAGAGGATGATTTGCTCAGCGACTTTTTCACGAACACGAACATGGTGCGTCTGAAGGGACACCAGACTCGATTCATCGCCATGCTTATGGGCGCACCCATTCGATTTGACACTTGCGCTCTGGAATACGCGCACGCTCATTTGCCCATCACGAGAGCTCATTTTCAGAGGGTGGGCCTCCTTCTCGAGAACGCACTTTCTGAAGGAGGAATGGAGAGGGCGGACATTGATACAATCATGTCGCGCATTGCAAGTTTTGAAAAGGTGATCGTTTCAAAAGCGGAGTCCTGACAGCTTGCTAACCATGGCGACCTCAATGAGTATAACAGCAGTTTTGCGATTGTTTGCGCAAAACAGGATTGAGCCTCGCGCGCGCAGGCGCCCATAAATGTGATTGCCTCGCTTTTTTCATAGAGGCGAATGCACTTATGTCTTGGATTCAAAAGATTCGCAACTTATTGCTGTTAGGGGATCTACTCCGGGGGCTTGGCACAGAGGAAGCGCGCGCGGTTCGCGTCACTAACTGGATTCAAATCATCTTCCTTACAATCACTACTCTGTTGTGGCCTCAGGTTCTTATAAATGAACCTCCGGAGACTCACGCAGTGAGTTCTCTTTTGTATGTTCAGATCGTCTTGTTCATGGTGATTGGTCGGATTTTTCTCTATGCACGCCGATTTTATGTGAGCTCCATCATCACTCTTGCAGGCGTATTCATCCATCTAGGGGGACTTTGCGTGGCCTATGCGGATGATCCAGCGCACTATGGATATTTTCTTTTGATGCTGCTGCCGTTTTTGCTGATCCCATCCCGGCATTTTTGGACGCGCTGGGCTTTTGTTGTGATCGCGGGTCTCGGGTTCCTGGCGGATCAGGTCTACTTTCGGATCATGAGCGGCGCGGCTCTCTTTGGCCCGCCTAAATCCGTGCTCCCGGCGGACTATCTCATGCCTCCCATGATCATGGTTGTAATTTTCTACGCGCTGCTCATCAATTCGTTTGTCAAAGCAGTCACCACGGCAGAGACCGCTCTGGCAAAAGAACATGCTGCTTCCGAAAGACTCTTGCTCAATATTTTGCCGGAGGAAATTGCCGCAGAATTGAAAGTGAAAGGAGCAAGCGATCCCAGATATTTTGAAGCGACCACCATCTGCTTCACCGATTTCGCGGGCTTCACTCAAATCGCAGAATCGATGACACCAACCGATCTGGTGGCGGAGCTCGATAAATGTTTTTCCTATTTCGATAGAGTGATCGGACGCAATGGACTGGAAAAATTGAAAACGATAGGCGATAGCTACATGTTCGCCGGCGGAGTTCCCGTTCCTTCGCCGACGCATGCGATCGACTCGGTTATGGCTGCTCTCGAAATCCAGGCATTCATGAATCAGATGAAGGAAATCAAAAGCCAGCAAGGTCTTCCTTACTGGGAACTGCGGCTTGGAATTCATTCGGGAGATCTGGTGGCAGGTGTGATTGGAGAACGAAAATTTGCGTACGATGTATGGAGCGACACTGTAAACACTGCGAGTCGCTGCGAATCCTCCGGAGTTTCGGGTAAGATCAATATTTCGAAAGCGACCTATGAGCTCGTAAAAGATTTTTTTCAGTGCGAATATCGCGGGCCGATTCCGGCGAAAAACAAAGGAACGATCGACATGTATTTCGTAAACGGGATTCTTCCAGGGCTTTCGCGCGAGAATGAACCTAGAGTGCCCAACCAGGCGTTTCGGGATCTTTATCAGAGAAAGGTGGAGGAAGGGGGGAAGGCAGCCGGAAAAGCTGCGGCTGGTTGAAGAACGCTCCCCCGCCTGGGCTCGAACCAGGGACCTAGTGATTAACAGTCACGCGCTCTACCGACTGAGCTACAGGGGATTGTTGCGGCCATGTTCGATCGCAGGCGCCTCCGGGTCAATTACAAATGCCTGGGACCCCGGCTTCCGCGCCAGATTCCGGGGAGTTAGTCCTGCGCGGGTGTTTCCGGGCGAAAGAGAAGCGCAATCACACAGACCGCGTAGAGAGTCCCGACTGGCAGATAAAAAAGAGTCACCACGGCCAGACAGAGAGAAAGGATTCTGCCCACCGCCGGTTTCAAAAGGAGCAGAGTCGCAGCCACCACCCATGCGAATCCGAGGATCAAAAACGCAGGACCCAGGCTAAAGGGATGGAAACCCAGGGCAGAGACAAGGCTTGCCCAGGGGCCTGGTTCTGGTGGGCCATAGTATTTGCCTGTGGTCAGTACGTGAAAGCCGTCAAAGATCATCCAGCCGCCTGGCTGGAATCCTAGAAATGCAGCAATGAGAGATTTATTGAATCGCATAATCGTTGTTAGGTGGAGTTTCCGCTCTTGATAGCCGCGCCAAGCGACGTGATTGTGGCCAGTGAATTTACAATCGCCGGAGCCGGAAAGAAATATACCCAGGATAGAATTGCGAATCCGACCGTTGTGAACGTCAAAACCCAGCTAAAGGTTCTGACCAGGTTTGCGTCCGATGAAGAAGATATGACCCAGATGATTCTAGTCAGTGCGGCCAGGTTTACGCTCAGAAACAGGCTAAATCCAAAATAGAAATCCCAGTGAGTTCTGGAAAATCCCATGGCGTCAAAATGATACGACCTCATCGCGGAGAGGAGAGCGTCTTCCTCCGCACCGTGAGATTTTCCAAGAAAAGCTCCGGCAGTATGCGCGAGACAGAAAAAACCAATCAGTCCTGCGGTGATTTTTAAAAGAGTCTTCGCTTTCATTATACCCACCTGGCCCAGGGAAAAGATCCAAAGTGATAGAGCCCGGCCCAGATCGTAAACCACATTCCAAAAGCACCGGCCACGAGAGCCGCGAATAAGAATCCTCCGCTGAGGAACCTTTCGCGCAGTGCGATGTAGCTTAGATACAGAAATACAGGGAAGTACAGAAACAGAGCCGTAAAATATCCAGGAGAGTAGTGGCGAAAGTGAAACTGGGTGTACATATGAAAGATGAAGTTCCAGAATTGCTGTCCGCTTACCCAGAAGAACAGCGGAACCGTGGCCCACATTGTCTTTTTGCGCGAAGCAAGTGCAGTCAATCCAAGTAGAACCACCATAAAGCCTGCGTTGTTGATATAAAACGCGCTGATGTCTATCTGCCCTTCCAGGATTTCCTGGACCCATCGCGCGAATCCCAGAGACTCTTCTATTACATGAAAAAAGAAGATCGCAGGGAAAAGCCAGATCAATCTGGAGTAGAAACTCTCTCTTTCTTTTTCTGCGAAGTTCATTTCTTCACCTTCATCATCGCAATCCACATCACTCGAAAGGGTGCTGGTTTTCCTGCAGATGGAGGAGGAAGCTGATCGCCTATGGCGATGATGAATTCATCTCCGGCTTTGAATCCGCTGAACTCCGGGGAGCTTTTCATCGGGCGTAGAGTGTCTGCGGACAGTTCATTTTTGGAAGAGGGGTCGAATCGCGCCGCATACATGGCATGTTCTCCGCCCACGATTTGCACTACGTTTGGCCTTGCGTCAGCCTTGCCGAATGCCGGAAATTGAAATTCGGCAGAATCGAGTATGACTCCGGCCGCGCTGCCGATCTCGTAAGGAGGAGCTTCCGTTTTATCCGGTCTGTGCGTCTGAGAATGGACTGCGTCCACTTTGAGAACAGGAAGATCTTTTTGTCTGCAACCCCAGGCGACCAGGAACAGGAGCAAGCATACGTGGATGAATGATCTCTTGGAAGGCATGATGGAAGATCGGGCACGGTCCGCACTCGTCAAGTGGTCTGCGAAAATCCGTTACATTCTCTCAGGCGTGATCTGATTCTGACGGCTGCCTTCTTTGCGATTCGTATGGCCAGTGAGTCTGGCCATGAGAGCCTCGGGGCTTGATTCAAAGTGAATGTGCTCCCTGAAACTGGCGGACAAGAACTTCTCATTGGAGGCTTTTTCAAGAAACGCAAGGATAGGATCGTAGTAGCCGTCCGTGTTCAAAAAACCGCATGGCTTGTTGTGTACTCCGAGCTGCACCCAGGTTAGCATTTCAAAGATTTCCTCAATCGTGCCAAGACCTCCCGGGAGTGCAGCAAAGCAATCGGACAGCGATTCCATACGTGCTTTTCTTTCGTGCATTGTGTTTACGTGAATGAGCTCCGTGATACCGTTATGCGCTATTTCTCTGGATGCAAGAAATCCAGGGATCACTCCAATGACTCGTCCACCGCCGGCCATCACTTCGCGTGCGATCTGTCCCATGAGTCCGACGGTTGCGCCTCCGTATACCAGCGTTAAATCTCTTTTCAGAATTTCGCGTGCCATTGCATCTGCAGCGGAGTAGAACTGAGGCGACACGGCAGAACTTGAACCGCAAAATACGCAAATTGTTTTCAATGTGGCCCCGGTCCGGGTTGATTTGCCCAGGATTTGAAATCGTCCATGGAGCCGTGAAATGCATTCATGTCCACTCTACCGCGCACTCCCTGGACTCGAGCATACATGGTATACTGCCAGATTGTAAAATGATTTTGAAAAGCGCCGCGCGGTTCAAAGGCAACGTCTCGAATCCAGATATCTCGCGCGAATGTGCGATCGTTGAGGTAGGTTCGCGAAAAATCATAGGTTGTGTAGATAGCTGTCTTTCTTCCTGTAAGTGATTCAAGAGTAGTGAGGAAATCTTCTATCTCTTTCGTGGGGTCCTCTACCTTTTGCGATTCGTTGCAGTTTCCTGTGAATTCCAGGTCCACAACCGGTGGCAGTTGAGGCTCCTGCGGCAGGGTTTTCGCAAAGTGCCTGGCCTGTTCTACTCCAGATCTGCATAGAGTGAAGAAATGGTAAGCGCCGCGAAGGAGTCCCGCTTCTGCCGCCTCTGTCCAGTTTCTCTTGAAATCCGGATCTACAAAATCTCCGCCTTCCGTTGCTTTGATGTAAGCGAATTGCACCTGGTCCTGAGCCACCAGTTTCCAGCGGATCCTGCCTTGATGATGAGATACGTCAATTCCGCGAACGGGATAGGCAGATCTAGAAGGCATATTGAGCCAGAGTTTACCAGCGCGAAACTCCGCGAAGGCGAACGCTCCCACAACAATCAATGCAAGAGCGATGCATCCCCCGAGAATCGAAATCTTCAGGGGGTTTCCTCCAGAAGTTTGACTACTTCCGTTTGCTTGTTTTCGCGAGCAGAATCGAGAGCTGTTTTGCCCGCGCGATTTTTATGATTCCTGTCTATTTTCAGAGTGAGTAGAAGACGGACCGTCCTCATATATCCATGTGATGCTGGCGGAATCAGTGCGTTGTCTCCGTCTTTGTCTTCCGCGGATATGTTGGCACCATGTCGGGCCAGGTAATCTGCGACTTCTGCTTTGCCCGCGTGCGCGGCATAGAGGAAGGCAGTGCATCCGCAAGATTCCTGTACTGCGTTTACGTCTGCGTTGGCCATCACGAGCGCTTTCACCGCAGGAAGAGATCCTTGCACTGCCTGCATCATCAGGCATGTGAAGCCATTCTTATCTTTGACGTTCGGGTTGGCCCCCTGATTGAGAAGTTTCTGAATTTCAGAAGCACGACCCGTCTGACACGCCTTCAATAGATCCTCGTCTCCCACGGATTGATTGATCGGACTTGCCAGCTGTTTCTTTTTTATGGAATCCAGATCTCGCGCAAATTGAATGGTCCCTGTTTCTTCTTTTCCGTTCGTAAGCTCTTTGTATTCGTATGAGTTTTCGTGGATGGCAGTGACTTCGATGGTGGATGGAGATTGTTTCTCCCCCTGGAGAAGTGGATCGTGCACTTCTATGGTTCTCAAAGAATAAGAGCAACTCGCCGTCCAATCTATTCGTTCTATTTTATAAAATTTCCCAAATACTCTGTGCTGGATTTGCGTTCTTTCTCCTCTTTCAATGATGATGGGCATGCTTTCCACCGGGTAGTATACAAAGAATCCAGTGTGCACTGATGAGCAGTCTTTGAGTGAATCGATTCGCAGCGGCCCGTTTTCTGCCTGCGCGCTCCGGGCAAGCAAGCCGACGAAGAAAAGGACGATCCAGTAGAGAGAGTTTGATCGCATGATCAAGGAGAGTCTTTGCTTACAAATAGTCCAGCAACTTCAAGAGGCTTTCTTGATTTCCAGAGCAGATCACAGGACGACTGGAACAGAACGAAGGCGGAGTTGCATTCATTGTCACCCCCACAAAATCGATTCCCGCCTCCTGTGCGGTCTCTAGATCCCACGGGCCATCTCCCACAGAAATGATTCTGGAAACGGGATGTGCCGATTTCTCCGCTCTTCGACGGACTGAATCTCTTACGATTTCAATTCTGGTTTCAAAATCATTGGCCGCACTGATCTGAGAGGGATCAAATGGAATTCCGGCTGCTATCAGTTTCAGCTCCGCCGATTTTCTCAGGCCCCCTGTCGCAAAACAGAAAGGAATTTCATACTGCGCAAGAGCAGTGAGCAGGTCTGTGGCGCCTGTGATCTGTGAGATTGGGACGTGTTTGTGCAGTTCGCGATATCGTCTCTCGAGGAGTAAGTCATAGGAGCGGATGGTTTCTTTCGAAAACGCTCGACCATTCTGGATTTCGTAAATGTGTCTGAGAATGTGAGAATCTGTATGATGTGCGTACGAGTTCCAGTCTGAATTGAAACTGGAAACCCCGCTGTCCAAAAGGCACTGGGCGATGAATTTGCCGTGCAGCCCCGCAGTATCTGTGAGAGTGCCGTCAATGTCAAAGACGATCAGTGTTCCCCGTGCTTTCAAAATACAAAAATCTTTTCAAATGCGAACATGGCGTTTCCAATTCTCTCTCGCCTGGTTTCCTGATAGTTGAAGTAGTCCAGAATGAATTCTGTAACTGGAAATACCTGGACTGCACCGCCTGCGTTTGTGAGAGAATAGCTGAAGAAGCCCGGGTAACTCACGTCGTAGATTACTTCTCTGTAACCCACGGTCACTTTGAAGTCAGACGTTATGTGGTAGTTGACGGCGGCCATTCTATCTGTTCGCGCAAGGCGATATCGCGACTCAGCTCGGTCGTAGGTTGCCTGAATCCCACCGCTTGCAGGTTGGAGCTGGATCTTTTCGTATTGCATATTGCCGTGAAGCGCTTCGCTTCTATCCACTTTCAGAGTGGCGGACCATTTCTGCCATATGGGGAGAGTTAACTCAATGCCACCATACCATCCGGATGCGACTGCGTGGAATGGATTGTCAAAGAGGGAAACAATGACGCCTGACGTTGCAAAAGAAAGAGGTTTGAAATTGAAGTCAGTGCTTTCTCGAATGTATCCTCCGCGAAGGGCAAGAAGGGACATCGGGTCCACTCTAAAGTAACCTAAAAAATTATACGCGGCGCCAAACGTGGTGGTGGACCTGTCAAAACCGCTGAGTTCTACGATGTGAGTTCGGTCAGGCGCGGGCAGATCCGACAATCCGTAGTACGTAATATTCCCGCGCTCGCGGTAGTAGGCTCCTTCGAGGTTCAACTGGGGAAGAAATCCAGGAGAGAATGTTCCTCGCACAGGGAGGTTGAACTGTGGTTTGCTTACCCATTTGTTGTTGTACTGTGCCGCTGCCACTGGCTGGGCGGTGTTTTGGCCACGCAAGATATCATCGCGAAAGAAGCGCGTTTCGAGATCCGAGCTGTAGAAATCTCGATTGAGGCCGGTCCAGAACATGAGCTGAAGGCCAAACGTATAAAAGCCAGAATCATCCTTCTTCGCGTCTTTGTCCGGGGCTGCGTGCAGTGCCTGGGTAAGGGCGAAAATGAGGGAAAGGAAGAGTGGTCTGAATGTGGGTCGCACAATCTCAAAAAAGATGGAAACCTCTTCGCGCAAGGAAAATTGAAAGATCGCGCGATAGTAAAAAAACGAATGCTTGATTCTCATTCGCAAGAAGCATTGCACAATGTCCCCATCTGCATGGCGTGAACTCAATCGGGCTGAATCCAGTTTCTGGCTCTTGAGCGAAGTCTCCTCTATGAACTTCGCTGTATTTGCGAAATGCAAAGGGGAAGTTTCTGATGCGGCTCTTTCTGCTGTCTGCGATCAGATGATGGATTCTTATCCAATGGCTCAGGCGAGCGTTGATGTTTCTTCTGGCAAACCTGTCTTTGTTCGCGCAGAGGGAAAGGTTGCTGTGAAGCGCACCAGTGGCGATTGGACACAAGACTTCGCGCGTGAGTTGATTCTTCCATTCTCGTTTCCAGGTGCATTCTGGCGAGTGACCGTTCACGATCTGGAAAGGGCAGTCTTTCAGATCGCCATCACGTTTCATCATAGCGTGGCAGATGGAAGGTCCGGGTTTTCATTCATGCTGGATTTCTTGCGTCGCCTGGACCAGTATCCGGCGCAATTAGAAACAGAGAGGAGAGAATTTCCATCGGATCGTTTTGCTCCTTTTCTTCGCAATGCGAAGAGCCCTCGTTTGACAACAGACTCCATGCCCTGGTTTGCAAAGAGATCGCAGCCTTCTTCTCCGCAGATGGATTGCTTCACCCTGGAGAAGGAGGAGACTTCCAGGCTCGTGTCGCGGGCGCGCGAGAACAAATGCACGGTGCACGGCTGGATTGGTGCGGCACAAATTCTTTCTCTTTCTAGCTTATTTGGAGATGATCGCAGTCACACCCTGGCTCTTTCAACTCCGGCAGACGTTCGCTCGAGGCTCTACGGCGGTGCCCCAGATGCCGGGTTGGAGCTGTGCATTAGCCTGGTCACGACTGCAATCGCGGCCACAGAAATGGGAACGGTTGCGCGAGAACTTTCTCAGCACATAAGAAGTGAACTGGCCTCAGATGCGTTTCTGCAATTCTACGAGGCACTTCCTGATCCGGTCACTCTCCTTTCTAATCCAAAGGGCCTTACACTGTTTGCAACGATGATGCAGCGCGGTGTTCAGGCAAGCGTACTGAGCAACGTTGGAATTGTGAGTCCTCCCGTGTTCCAGAAGATAGCAGTGGAATCCATGAGCTTTACTGTGCATCCTATGATCACGCAACCAGTCTTTGTCACAGTCACCACGTTTGAGGGCCGGATGCATTTTGTTTTGAATCATGACTCGAATCGCTGGGAGAGCCGCACGTTTGATTCTTTTCTAGAGTCTTTTCGCAATTCCCTGGCAGGATAGCGCCTAACGTTCCTTTCTTCTTTCCGCTTCCGCCAGAGCGAGTTTGTGGAATTGTTCCGGGATCGTAGATGGTTTTCCGGCATCAAAATCAAACCACATGAAATCTGCGGTTGCAGTCAGTACACATTCCTGCTTTTCATTCCACATAGAACATCCCATGGAAAAAGATCTACGGGAAGCACTTGTGATGCCCACTGTGATGCTGAGTGTTTCGGGATAGACAGTTTGTTTGCGATAGTCCAGGTCCATATGGATGAGAACAGGTCCGGAGGACTGCTTGTCTAGCTTCGCGGCCCACAGACGAAAGCTGGAAAAGAACTCTGCGCGAGCCGTTTCAAAATACCGCGCGTAGCTTACGTTGTTTACGTGGCCGAATGCGTCCATATCGCCCCAGGCGACTTTCATCGGGATGCTGAAGGCAAATGGAACCGGCTTTGGCATCTCGCAGGGTTCTAAGTGCGAAGCATCCATCAAGCATTATTCACGGAAGCCCTCGGAGCGGAAACTTAGAGTGGGATGCAAATGAATTGCGCAACAGGGCCGTCGTAAAATGTTTCGATCATATCATGCGAAATCTGATTTCCCGTTTTTGTGACTTCTATCTGAGGCGGCCGCTGTGGAGCGGACTCGTCGCCATGGTTCTGCTGGCTGCGTCTGTATACTTTGCCTACCAGGTGAAGATCAACTCCAACCAGCTGGACTTACTGCCGTCTGATCTTCCGGAAGTCATAGAAGCAAGGCGAGTCACGGATATGATTGGCGGGACGGGTTATGTTCTGGTGACCCTGAGACCTACGGACCGCGACGCCGGGGATACACTCTTTGACAAAGCGCTCACTGCAACCAGGCAGAGCCGCGACAAGGAAGCTGTGGAGTTTCTGGCTCAGGCAAACGTAGAGTATAAGAAACTGATGCCTGTGAATTTGAAGAAGGCTGAGCTTCTGAAGAAGGCAAGCGATGAGCTCAACACGGAGCTCAAGCAATTGCCCGAAACTCAGTATGTTCTATATAAAGCGGACCTTCGCGCGATCAAGGAACGCATTCTCTATTTCGTAAAGACGCCGGACCTGAAGGAAGCGTTTCGTAGGATTTCGATCAAGCGCGACGAGATGATTGAAAGATCGAGTCCCTTCTACATCGATCTAGGCCAGCCGGAGTACAAACTGGAGCTCTCTGATCTCATCGAAAAGTACAAACGCATTGGGAAAAAGGAAATCACAGACGACTATTACGTTTCCCCGGATAGAAAGATGATGACTCTGATCATCAAACCTCGCTTCAGCATGCATGAGATTCAAAAGAGCAGGGACTACGTAGCGAAGATTCGCGAAATTGTAGCACGAAATAAATTCGGAGAAAGAGGAATCGAAGTCGGCATGACCGGAGCCTATGTTCTCTACGTAGACGCATATGATTCCATTGAAAATTCGTCCAAGCCCACTCTGATCTGGGCTCTCATTGGAATTGCAGTGATCCTGGTTGTGTTTGTCCGAAGACCCAGCTACATTCTGGCCATGCTTCTGTCTCTGGTCTATTCCATTGTGATTGTTTACGGAATGACCTACCTCATCATTGGAGAACTCAATCTCATCACTTCCATCTTTGGTGGGATTCTAGCAGGGCTTGGAATCGATTTTGGAATTCAGTTGATCTTTCGCTTCAGAGAAGAGTACGATCAGAACCCAGATTTTGTGCCAGCAATGACAGGAGCCATCCTCCATACTGGAACGGCTGCATTCTTCGCAGTGCTCACCATGACCGCTGCATTTGCGACATTGATCATTTCTCGCTTCAAAGGTTTCAGCGAATTTGGAATGATTTCTGCGTACGGAATCGTCATTACCTTTCTATGCATGTTCTTTCTGACTCCTTTGATTCTGGCAATTTTTCAAAGAATCTTCCCCAATCTACTCAAGAGACATGCGCGCGAAGACCAGTTACACGACCAGGAAGTGGAGGAGCGCTGGCACAAGAGAGTGAATGTTCCGCGCATTGCGCGCATTTTACTCGCAATCATGGTTCTGTCTGTGATCGCATCTAGCTTTGGTTTCACGCGCGTGAAGTGGGACAATGACTCCAGAAACATGATCGACTACAACATCGCCTCCGAAAGACTGCAGGAAGAAATCGCCCTTCGCTATGAACTGACAGGTTCTCCTGCCGTGATTGCGACCAAATCCCTGGATGAGGCCCGCGCGCTGTTTGAACACTTTGAACCGCCGACTCCTGCAGTGGCGGACATTGTAGCGCAGACGATTTCTATCTGGGCTTACGTTCCACCTTACCAGCAGCAGGTGCAGAATAGTGAGCTGATGCAGAAGTTTCGTGCGGACTCAAGCCAGATTAAGCCAGGCATCTTGCCTCCGCAGTACAGGCATTTCTATCCAATCTATCAGACGATCATAGGGCAGAAGCCGTTTGGAGTCAAAGACCTTCCGAAAGATACCATCAGCCAGTTCGAAAGCAAGCCGGAGTCCAAAGAGAAGGGCTGGTTGACTTTCTTTTATCCGGTTGCAAGCAAACTCTACACCGTAGATGGCCTCAATCAAATGGAGAGACAGACCGGGAAAATCAGTGTTCCTATTGTGGGGCGTCAGTCTCTCAAGAGCCTCGCGTACTTTGCTCCAAAACTCGAAGTGGCGCTTCGCAAGAAAGCAGGCGGAGACGCAGCGAAGAAGGTGAGCCTGGATGGAATGGAATTCACTGAAAGAGAAGTATCGCTCGCCCTGTTTGCAGCCAATTCTGGAGATCAGAAGTTTTTGAAATCAACGGGACTCTCTGATCTTGCGATTGAAACCATCCTCAAGCACAGACCGTTTGCGAATGTAGAGGCATTGCAAAATGAAAAGCTGTCTGTGCAGGGAACCGGATCCGTTTTGATTGTAGCTCGATTTGCGAATCTGGTTCTGGAAGAATCCAAAACCATCATCTTGATGAGTCTTTCTCTTGTGGTGGCTTTGCTCTATCTTAGCTTTCGCGACTTGCGCTCTACTCTGATTGCTCTGGTTCCTATGATTGCAGGCCTTGTGCTGATGATCGGTCTGATGGCCATATTCAATGTCAAAGTGAACTACTTCAATGTAGCGGTTTTACCCATTGTAATCGGATACGGAATCAACAACGGGTTTTTCCTCTTCTATCGTTTTATGGAATCTGGCTCCATCTTCCAGACCATGTTCCATACGGGTGTGGCCGGTCTGGGCTCGGCGCTGACTTCTCTGGCGGGCTGGGGGGCCATCGCATCGGCCACTCATCCAGGGCTTCGCTCTATGGGCTATCTTGCTTTCCTTGGCCTCAGTGCCATGACGATTGCCATGCTAGTGTTTCTTCCTGCACTTCTTGCTCTTCTCAACTCCCGTTATCCGGCATTGATAGAGAGACTGAGGCTCAGACACGGTGGGACTGCAAAGGCAGACCCGTCTGAAATCGAAGTGCCGGTGGCTGTGACTTCAGCTGCGGAAGGATCTACAAAACGCGCCAAAAAAGGAAAATGATTCCGATCAGCGCGTGAGGTACAGGCTTACTTTCTTTATTACACCCTGCGGAATCTCATGGCCGCCGGAGAAAGAAATGAATTCTCCGGATAGGCCGCCTTCGCGAAGGACCGTTTCGAGTCTTTTCGCATTTTCGTAGGGTAGCACTGGATCCATCAATCCATGAGATTGTATGAACTGGCTTCCTCTTCGCGCTGGTGCGAGTCGTGTCCACTGATCGCGACAGATTAGATTTCCAGACATGATGACCAGTCCTGCCATGGTTTCAGAAGCGTGAAGGTATGTGTCTACGGCAAGCATCGACCCCTGGCTAAAGCCGCCTAACGTGATCAGATTCGCAGGTCTCCCGGTCTCGTGGATCAGAGCTTCTAGTTTTTTTCTGGATGCTTCGAGGCCTGGAGGAACTACTTCATAAAAATTCAGATGCTTTCCAGTCGCGGCAAGCCGTGCGATTTCTTCTGCGACCAGTGGAAACCAGGCTCTGCCCATTCTTCCTGGGCCGATTGGAAATTCAATGGGTGCGTCCGGGAAGATCCATGTAGTGCCGGCCGGCGCGCTGAGCGCTTCTGCCAGTGGCAATAGATCCTGCGCATTTGCCCCAAAACCATGACATAGAACGACAACCGGACCTTTGTCTTTTCCCTCTACTACGAAACTCTCCAGCTCAGCGATTCTCTTTTTTTGAACTTTCAACGTTTTCTCCGGTACAATACGTGTGGTGCAAGATGATGCTCGCGCGCGAGTTGAGGATGAAGAAAGTCTTCCTCTGGATGGTAAGCCATTCCAATTTTTTCCATGACGCGACGAGAAGGCAAGTTGCCTTTGAATGTAAAAGATACGAGTTCACTCACTCCCAGATGTGCGAATGCATAGTTCACGGTTGCAAGAGCTGCTTCCGTGGCCAGGCCTTTGCCCTGAAAATCAAACGCAAGTCTCCAGCCAATTTCCACACACGGAGTGAAGTGCGCATCAAAAGCGGGAACGGCAGCTCCGGTGAAGCCAAAAAACTTACCGGTGGAAATATCTTCGAGCGCGAAGAGAGTAAACCCGTGTTTCTTTTCATGATCGTCGATTCGCCTCATGAGTTCGATGGTTTCCTGTCTGGTCAGAGTGGCCGGAAAATACTTCATCACCCTTTCATCTGCGTTCATGGCCGCAAATTCATCCAGGTCGGACTCCCGAAATGCACGCAATTTGATCCTGGAAGTAAAAATCTCCGGCATCATGCTCATGCATCAAAGCAGAGCTTTTTCGATTCTTGCGAGGTGATGCTGCCTGTGCAGAGATCTCCTGAACCACCGGTCGCGCCCATTTGCTTCCAGGAAGTTGAGTTGATCCGGGCTCAGAGAAAGAGCAATCGAATCAATTTCGTCTGCAGCTTCCTGCACTGTTCGAATTCCTTCCACTCTGCCGACGCCGCGGCTCAAGAATCGAACTGAATTGTTGATGCATTCAATGTTGTCGGCGTCTGGAACTGCAGTGAGAGTTCCATCGCCCATCCATTTCTTAATTCGCACAGAAGTCATGCGATCCCAGTACGCTAGATGGCACAGAAGTGTACCTACAGTCCAGTCACCACCCAGATCCAATGACCAGTGATGGTCTGTGAGTCGGGCCATGATGGCCCTCAGGCGATCGTTTTCACTCTTGTTGTCCTGGGCGAAGCTCATGTGCGGAAGGAAGCATTTGATGAGCTTCAGTCAAGTTTAATTGTTCCTTTCGGGCATGCCTTCGGCCAGGTGACTCACATTCACTCTGCCAGTTTTTCCGCATCGCCAAATCGCACGATGTCTGCCCTGGAAGTTTTTAGCCAGTCTGCTGCGTGGATCGCAGGCGAAGATTTCTCCTGGTCAGAATCCAGAATCTTGATTCCAGCCCTGGTGATCTTTGCAAGAGCGTCTGCCTCTTCTCCCAGTTTGATTTTGAAATAGTAATAGGTTGCGAGTCCTGCTGCGAGTTGCAGACCTTCCGCGCCTTCCCAGGTTTTTCCCGATTGTTCCCCGAGTGCTTTTTCGCTTTGAACGAGAAAGCCATTGAGTACGTTTCGCACGCCCGTAGAAAAAGTAACATCTTTGAGATTCACTTTACCCTGGGCCTGATCCATCACTGCGATTCTAGGGATCATGCTCAATCCGTGGCCGCTCACGTAGACTCCAGTCAGCGAAAAAGGACCCACTCTCTTTCCGTAAAATGCTTCGCAGGGAATCAGGATTCTTGAGGGTCCGCTCCCGCTTTGCACTTCAGGCGCATTGTATCCGCTTCGCGCGATTTCAAATGGAAGTGGCTGCACTGCGTCACCGGATGCTTTGAAGAAAGTAAGAGTGATTGATCCTCCGCTTTCTCCGCGATCAAACGTTTGCGCGTAGAGTAGTTCTCCTGATGTTCCGCGCATGGGGGCTACGTTCATGATTCTCTGGTGTCCATAATCCCACGCCTGCAAACGGAGCAGGGGGCCTGGATCCTTCTTTTTCTGGAATACTAGAAGATGTCTGTCATCGCTTCCAGTAGAAAAAATTCTGAAGCTTTGCCACTCCAGCTGAACCGGAGAAGTTTCCTCCGCATGCAGTCCCAGACAGACGGCGAACGTAAGTACAAGCAGTGTTGTGCGAATCATAAAATCTCTAGATAGGACGACGGCAGGGGCTCTTTCCACTTTTTTGTTTTTGAAATTTTTAACAAAATAGAAGCAAGTTCGCCGTTGGGCAGATGGCTGATGACGTCGTGGATGATGGTCTCGCGGGCCAGATCCGGGGCGATGGCTCCGTTGAGAAGGGGAAAGCGAAAGCGCATCAAAGAATCAGGGTCGATTCCCGCATCTTCATCCTCCCAGCTATTTGCAGATATGATGCCTTTTCCGTTTTCCCAGACTGCTATGCCGCCGTCGTTTGAATGAAAACGCAGCGATCTCATGATCAGCTTTGAGTCATGAATCAGAGTGAGCGCACGCGAAATGAAGTCCTTCTTCAAATAGGACGCGAAGACAACTTCAAAGATGTCATCCTGTGCCGTTCTGCTGATGAAGCTGAGCGTCTCTTTGCTCATAAATCATTCTCCCACCATTCCAGGAGATTGTCAAAGCGGAATTTTGCTTTCTGTCTCAGTCAATGACACGGATGCGGATCTGGCCGCCGTCTTCAATATCTCGGATCTGACGGAAGAAATCCAGTTCAAAGTCAATCTGGGCATTCGCTTCCACTGCCTTGAGAGACACTCCCTGTGCCGATTCCTTTGTGCAATAGGGTGGAAACGCGTGGATGAGCTGCCCTGGCTCGAGTTTCTTTCCCTCTTTTTCAAGGCGAAGCAGAGGGTGCATTTGCAAGAACTCCACCGGGTCCTCGTTTGCACTGGCAAAGAAACCGTCCAGGGAAAGACCAAGCGGATCGAGAAACGCGGTCTCGAGCGTGAGCCTGTACACCATTCCGTCTCTGAGTATGAACTGATCTCCCATGCAGTCTTCCGCGAACGGAATGTCTTTTTCGCCCAGTAGTTCATACGTTCGCCTCAGGCTGAATTTTCCATCCCAGATGGTTTCCAGGGAATGCCAGGAAGGAGCGACGCATGCACCTCGCACATGAAGACCTCCGCGAAACGCAGTGAAGCCGTTGATCTTATGGAGAACGGTGCGAAGATCCTCAGGGAGTCTGGCTTCCATGGACGGATCCACTGGCTCTGTACACTTGAATTGAATGTTTTGTAGATCGATCATGCGCTTCCGGTTGGAAATTGAAATCTGCCCCGCGAATCTGGATGGAGAGTGTGAACTGCTGTCACCGCATCTAGATTGATTGGGCCGTAGACGTGGGGGAAAAGAGCGTTAGACGATTTTGCATCCGAAGGCGCCTCGAACCGTATATCAGCCGTTAGGCGATCCTCTTCTATTTCCAGTAGAAGAAGGTCATGCGCTTCGGAAAAGAACAGGTTTGCAGTCTCCGCCACTTGATCCGCCGTAGAACAATGCACAAATCCCTCTGTCTCCAGACTTGAAGGGCGAACAGAGCCGGCGAGCCCCGCGGCCATCCAGTCATCGCGCGAAATGATATGGAAAATCGTTCTGGGCGACTTTTTGGGAAACTGGCCCGCCATTGCCTGATTGAACTGTGCGCTTGCTCCCGGTGGAATCGTAAGCCATTTCCATTCTCCCTCTTTTGCCAGTCGCGCCAGGTATAGAATTTGACCAACATGATATGAGGTGTGTGCGAGAGATCGCTGGATGGCCAGAGGCACTGAGTGCGGCTCTCCGCGGATGGTCACGGTGCGCGATACGTCCGCAGGCCCAAGGGAGGAAAGAGTATCCAGTAGCGCAGCCCATCCTTTTTCCCAGAATGCGGTCAGGACCGCTCTGGTTTCGCCGGATTGAATTACGAATTCGCCGTCTCGATTTCGATTTTCTTTTTCTCCGTCCGTGGTCAAGAAGTCCGTCCACCGCGATAGAAGGTTTCCGGAAACATGCTTTGCAATCGAAGCGATGGACGGAGACCGGGGTCCGAAATCTTTGAAATAGAATTCATCTTTGTCCAGTTGCGCGATCGCTTTGTCTGCAAGTTCCTTGTACTGACGAAATACGCGGATGGTTTCTTGTAGATAGATGCTATTTGAGTCCATGGATCATCCTTTGCGCGTTTGTGCCGTTAGCCGCTTTTAGTCGAACCCGGTCTGCCCTACCGCCGGAGTAGTGAGTTTCTTTCTGAAATAGATGGCTGATTCTTCGTAACCAATGGAGCGATAAAAATCGGAGGCGCGTCTCGTTGCCAGAGCAACTAGCTTTCCTCCTCTGGATGTAACCCATTGTTCGAAATCTACTGTAAGTGCCCGTGCGATTCCCTGGCGTCTTAACCTTTCATTCACCATAATTTCTTCTATCCATCCAACGCTTCCGTTTGCAAAGAAAGTAAGATGAGTGAATCCAAGCAAGTAACCCACAATCGTCTTTTGTGACACGGCCACGAGTACGCGAGCGGATTCTTCGCGGATCAATTTCTCAAACGAGTTTGAAAAGGTGACTCTGTCTGGTTGAAACGATACTGCGAAATTTCGCACAAGCCCGTAGACTTCATCTTCGTCCAGGGAGCGGGCTTTGCGAATTTCAAACTCCATGCTCAAATCATTTGGTTAGAACAATGTGCGTCGCATTCTTTGTAGTTACGTGCTCTGTGATTTTATAACCCAGAGCCACCAGGTCCACGCCCTCGAAAAGTCTTTCTCCTGATCCCAGAATGGTCGGGGAGATGGCAACGTGGAGCTCATCGATCAGACCTTTGTTTAAGTACTGGCGCACAAGAGAAACTCCTCCGCCCAATCGCACATCCTTTCCATTGGCTGCGGCGAATGCCTGCTTGAGCGCGGATTCGATTCCATCTGTTACAAAATGAAAAGTGTTCCCGCCTTCCATCGGAATGGACTGGCGCGCATGGTGAGTGAGAACAAAGACCGGACTGTGATACGGTGGATTTGGACCCCACCAGCCTTTCCATTCGTCGTTGGGCCAGGGGCCGCGAATGGGACCGAACATGTTTCGGCCGAGTATGTTTGCGCCAATGTTTTCAAATCCGCGCGCGGCGAAATCGTAATCTACTCCTGTTTCCCCTTTGCTTTCGCCGAACATTTGTTGAAATGTCCTGGTAGGAAAAAACCAGCTGTGTACATCTCTGCCTCCAATCCCAAGTGGATTTTCCAGGCTCTGCTCTGGCCCGGCGCCAAAGCCGTCGACTGAAATGGAGAAACAACGAACTACAAGTTTTTGCATGATTATATCCTGAGAGATCCGCGAAAGCCTCGCACCGCGTAATAAGACTCTGCTCCGTTATGATAAAGGAAAACTCTACCGTAGCGACGATCGCAAAAGACGGCCCCTCCCAGTTTCCTCACATCCGCCGGCGTTTTCACCCAGCTGGACGTTTTCGTGTCAAATTCGCCGAGCTCCTGGAGTTGTCTGTATTCCTCTTCTGTGAGTAGCTCGATGCCCATCGCATTTGCCATGTTCACGGCGCTGTCTTTGGGTTTGTGTTCCTTCCTGGATGCGAGCGCTTCTTTGTCGTAGCAAAGACTTCTGCGCCCAGAAGGGGTTTCTGCAGAGCAGTCAAAGAAGATTACTTCGCCTGTCTTCTTATCGAGAGCGATTACGTCTGGTTCTCCACCCGATTCTTCCATCGCGCTCAGAGATCGCATTTTAGCCGGAGATTTTGCGAGTCTTGCCTGGACGCTTGTCCACGAAATTCCCCTGTGGCGAGCCATGTTCTTTTCAAAGCGTTCTTGCAGAGTAGCAAGAATGTCCCCTGATTTAGCGGGCGAAGCCTTCTGGCCTTTTGTATTCTTCTTCATATTCGATGACCTGAGTTGTAGTTTCAATCTGCCTGTACGGATCAAGCGAAATGGGATATTTTATTGTCCGGCATGGTGCCGAATGCAGGTGTGGTTCTGGAAATCGTCATGCCTGTTTATCGCTCTAGAACCACCACTGCTGGCCGCAATATGGCCGGCGCCCGCGCACTGTGGCGCGCCACCGGAATGAAGGACTCTGACTTTGGCAAACCCATCATTGCCATTGCAAATTCCTTTACTCAGTTTGTTCCCGGTCACGTCCATTTGAAAGATCTGGGTCAACTTGTGGCTCGTGAAATTGAAAAGGCAGGCGCGGTTGCAAAAGAATTCAATACGATCGCAGTAGATGACGGAATTGCGATGGGCCATGATGGCATGCTCTACAGCCTTCCCAGCAGGGACATCATAGCGGATTCTGTGGAGTACATGGTCAACGCGCACTGCGCGGATGCGATTGTCTGCATTTCGAATTGCGATAAGATCACTCCCGGCATGCTCATGGCTGCTATGCGACTCAACATTCCAGTTGTGTTTGTATCCGGCGGGCCCATGGAGGCCGGGAAAACCAGACTCGCAGAGCATAAGCTGGATCTGGTGGACGCCATTGTAATTGGCACAGACAAAAACGCAAGCGATGAGAAAGTAGAAGCATACGAACGATCTGCATGCCCTACGTGTGGTTCGTGCTCTGGAATGTTCACAGCCAATTCGATGAATTGCCTGACGGAAGCGCTGGGCCTGTCTCTACCAGGAAACGGATCGATGCTTGCCACTCACGCAGACCGCGAAGAGCTGTTTCTGGAAGCCGGTCGTCGCATTGTTGAAATCACAAAAAGATACTATGAACAAGATGACTCAAGCGTGCTTCCTCGCTCGATTGCAAATTTTCAAGCATTTGAAAATGCAATGTCCCTGGACATTGCCATGGGTGGCTCCACAAATACCATCTTACACCTATTAGCTGCCGCACAGGAAGGCGGAGTGCCTTTCACCATGCTCGACATAGATCGTTTGAGTAGAAAAGTGCCTCAGTTGTGCAAGGTGGCTCCCAATACTCCAAAGTATCATATGGAAGACGTTCATCGCGCAGGCGGCGTGATGGGAATTCTGGCAGAACTCAACCGCGGTGGATTGCTTCACGCAGATTTGCCTACAGTTCACAGCAAAACGTTTCGAGAAGCTCTTGAAAAATGGGACATCGCACAATCACCGTCGGAGGCCGTCTCTAGCTTCTATCGCGCCGGTCCCGCTGGGATTCCAACGCAGGTTGCCTTTAGCCAGGCAACTCGCTGGCCAGATCTGGACCGCGATCGCGCGGAAGGTTGCATTCGTTCTGTAGAGCATGCATACAGCCGCGAAGGTGGTCTGGCGGTGCTCAAAGGAAACATAGCGCCGGATGGCTGTGTGGTTAAGACTTCCGGTGTGGATGAAAGCTGCTGGTTGTTTGAAGGGCCTGCGTACGTGGTGGAAAGTCAAGACCAGGCTGTAGACGATATACTGAACCACAAAGTCAAAACAGGCGACGTAGTGGTGATTCGATACGAAGGTCCAAAGGGCGGGCCAGGAATGCAGGAAATGCTTTATCCAACCAGTTATCTAAAATCGCAGGGACTGGGAAAGGCGTGCGCCCTGTTGACGGATGGTCGATTCTCTGGAGGAACCTCTGGTCTGAGCATTGGTCACGTATCTCCGGAAGCAGCTTCCGGTGGAGCGATTGCACTCATCAAGAATGGAGACCGCATTCGCATTGATATTCCCAATCGTTCGATTGATGTTCTTCTTTCTGATTCCGAACTGGAAGCAAGACGTGCCGCGGAATTGGCAAGAGGATCTTCTGCGTGGAAACCGGCCGAGGTTCGCCCCAGGAAAGTTTCCGCATCTCTCAAGGCATACGCGATGCTTGCTACGAGCGCTGATCGCGGAGCAGTGAGAGACCTGTCCAAACTCGACTAACAACGCGAAGGCGCCAGATTCTATCTGACGCGATGAACCGCGGGATCAGAGCGGTTCCCAGAGTTCGATTTTGTTTCCTTCGATGTCGTAGATCCAGGCAAAGCGGCCGTAGGATTCATCCTGACGTTTCTCGTCTATGCGAACCCCTTTTGCCGCCAGTTCTGCCAGCAGTTCATCCATTTTCTGCACGCGAAAGTTCACCATGAGTGCTTGTTCTGCTGGAAAGTAGTTCGAATCCTTTTTGAACGGAGCAAACACCAGGATTCCCTGAGAACTCTCCCATGGCTGGCTGCTATCAGATCGCGCCACTCCAAGATGCTCTTCGTACCACGCAGCCAGTTTCTTTGGATCCTGCGCGCGAAAGAAAATTCCGCCAATGCCCACTACGTTTGGATTCATGGGTTCAGAATTTGGCGGGGCTTTCTGATTCGCAACGAATTCTTTCGCCTAACTCAAGGCTCAGCACTTCTCAGAGTGATGATTGCTATTTCAGGTCTGACATTGAACCGGATCGGCAGAATGGCCCAACCCAGTCCTTTGGAGATGAATATCTTTTCTTCCGCAGTGTTTTGCTTCAAGCCCAGATCATAGGCCTTGTTTTTGACTGGAATCACGGGAGACCAGTTGAGGAAGGGAATTCGAACCTGGCCTCCATGCGTGTGTCCTGATAGAAACAAATCGACGCGAGATGTGTGCGGTAGGTCCGCGGAATCCGGATTGTGCGCGAGAACAATTCTGAACACAGAATCGGGGATGTCTTTGAGAGTCTCGTCGAGCAGAAACTCGTCTTCCCACAAATCTCCTACACCTGCAATCGCGATGGTCGCGCGCCCTCTTTTCACTGTGGCCACTTTATGACGCACGGAAAAGCCACTCGAATCGAGCAATCGCAAGGGGAGATCGTGATTGGCCCAGTGATCGTGATTGCCGTTCACCGCAAACACTCCGGAGGGAGCGCTCAGTTTTTTCAGTTTGGACCACACGAGCAATAGCTCATGATCCGTCTTGCGCGCGTGAACATAGTCGCCACCCAGGACCAGTGCGTCTACCCCCAGTGCGTTGGCGCGGTCTACGATTGCATCCACCCAGGCCCCTGGCATGAAGAGTCCCAGGTGAATGTCCGATAGAAAGCCAATTCTAAATCCATCGAACTGTCGGGGCAGGCGGGGAAATGAAATGTTGTATTCATTGACCGCGATCCAGTAGCGTTCAACGGCAGCAGTGTAAAATGCACCAGCAAAAGTTGCCAGAAATGCTTTTCTGGTAATGGGTTTGTTGATGGTGTCCCAGAGCTTCATGTTCGCTTTCTATAATGAAGGGCCATCTGCCCCTGAGCAAATCGTTTGCTCTCCAGTAGTTCCAGGGGAATCGATTGATCCTGTTTTATAGTGTCAAACAGCCGCGGTCCTTTGCCCGCAACCACAGGTTGAACCACAAAATGATATTCGTCAATGAGTCCGGCTCGCGATAGCTGAGATGCGATGCTGAGACTGCCCACACAGATTGGCTTACCTGGTTTTTGTTTGAGTGCGATCACTTCCCCTTCGAGGTTCTCACGGACGATTCTTGCATTTCCTTCTGCTTGCTTCAGGGTGCGCGAAAATACAATCTTGTCCAGAGAATCGAAAACGCGCGCGAATTCATTGGATGTCCTGGACATAGACTGGTTTTTGGCCACGTCAGGCCAGAACGGAACCATAAGCTGGTATGTGACGCGACCGTACAGGATGGTGTCCGTCGCTCGCAGAAGCTCTGTGAAGTATTCGTGCAACTCTTCGTCTGCGATTCCGTCTGTGTGGCTGCAGTGTCCATCTGCTGTGATGTTGATTCCAAAAATCAGCTTTCGCATGAATTTCTCCGGTTGCGTTCAACCATCGATCCGCCAGGTGTGACTGGCAAGAGGATCTTTCCTGCTTCTAAAGGATTGCTTACGCGCGTCCGGGCGTATGGATAGAATGAATGAATCACTGTGCGCCCGCGTTCTCTCAAACGCCCGCGTTACTTCTCCATCTGTGTACTCTATGGTTCCCTGAGGTGTTATGATTTTGAGTTTGGAAATTTGCGCGACGCAATGGAGATCCCACCGGTTCAATTCTCGATCGAGAAGAAGGGCAGTACGCGCCGGCAACGCAATCGTTCTGTGATCTCCTTCGGTTTTCAGATCGATCTGCGATGCAGACGAATAGACAGAGTCCGGGGAAAAGGTTCCGTCCACGAGCGGAAGGAGTTGAAGTTCACCAAAGCACTGGCGGCCCGGGGTGGTGACAGACCAGAACTGGACGGTTGCAGGCGAGTCCTGAAAGTTTACAATGAATGCTGCCACTACGTGCGAACATCCCGTCAGGGATAAAAAGGAGAAACATAGGAGGATCTTTGTTTGATTCTTCAAGGTCCAATCTCAGTCTTTGCTCGAACTTGTTGTGCTGCAGGACCCCATGCCGCTGAGTCCTCCGAATTCCAGCCAGCAAGACGCGAAATAAGATCCTGGTGTGTAATAGGAGGACTGGGTGTAGGTGGAAGCCATGGCCAGGCAGAAAGCAGTTGCGAATTGCAGTGCTTGCTGTTTGGCCTTTTTACATTCTGCATTCGTGGAACCGCAACTCGATACCGTAAAGAGAGGCAAGAGCAAGGCGAAAATGATCTGTTTCATGGAAATCCTCCTGTCCAGGAATGGTGTTCTCTATGCGAGCGAGTCAGATTGTCGCCTGACGGCAAATAAGCTTCGGCTACTCTGAGCCCAGGTATTCAGAAGGGACTGGAATTCCCTGCAGTTTGAAAAACGTAAGTTGATCGAAATAGCCTCTTTGAAAAGCAATGCGACCATCTCGAATTTGAAAGAAGCCGCACCCGCGCAGACCCAGGGGGTCTTTCCATTCCAGAATCGCCCAGTCACCGGCCTCGTGGATATGCTCTGGAATACAGACCATTTTCGCGCGGCCGAATTCAATCTTGAACATGCGCGCAATGGAGTCGCGGCCCACGAGCGGTTCTGTGACTACCTGATGATTGACCGCATCTTCTGTGTACAGGTCTATCAGGCCGTTTAGATCTCCCGCATTGAATCTCTTCACCCATTCTTCCACTGTTTGTTTAGGAGACATCTGGTTTGATATTTCGATACCATTCGCGTCTTGCAATCTGATTAGTTGTTAGGCGAAAGGGAATGATGAGACTATCGAGATTACAGTGAGCTCGTTAGAAGTCCGGCCAGATACAGCCCGAATCCAAAGACAGTGTGCGTTAGTAGGCTCTTGATTCGATTGAAGGCTGGATTGGGGGTTTTGGAGGATGCGAAGCCCGCTCCCAGTCCCGGCTGCAGAATGAAAAATGGCGCCACGACCGTGAGAATGCCAACCAGAAGGGCCGGCGCCAAACTCGGAGTGCGAGTCCACTGTACTCCGAAGATGGCTACCAGAAGAGAAGCAAACGCAATTCCAATGGAGTAATGAGCGCACCACCCAATCCAGAGTTCTCCTTTGATTGGTGGAGAACCGGCTATGCTCTCGTGGATCCACTTTCCGCGAGGAATGTGCCCAATCCATCTACCCAGATGCGCGTAATTGAGTGATTTAACTCCAAATAGTTTGAGTATGATTGTCCAGAGGTCCATGACAAGAGTGGCGCCCACTCCGATGGCCACGATGCGCAGAGCGACCATGGACCATTCATTCATACATTTTTGTCCCGACGCCGGGCTGGTTTTGTTTCCACAAGGTCCCGTTTCTTCTGCAATTTCTTGAACTGGCCTTTTGTGATGAACACTCTTTGAGCGGGCAACGGGAGGTCCTGCGGCAAGCCCTGTCTTTGTGCGTAACTTATCTGGATGATTTTTCTCGACAGAAGGTCTATGTCTATGAAATATCTGGTGTTACTGTCTTCTTTTTCTGCCGGCATTTTGTTATCCTTGAAATCGTTTATCAGATGTTAGGCGAGTGACTAGCGAATCTGTCGCGACTCGCATTTCTCCCCGAAGACTTCCTTGAGCGTGAACTCCAGGTCATGATTGAGAGACCCTGTTCCACGCAGAACAAAAGCGCCTGTGTCCCTTCTATGAAGGGACACATCCGTCTTGAGCGCTGGCGGAGCAATGTCCAGGACTCTGATTCGCATTCTGGTTTCCGTTCCACCCTCCCATAGAATGGGGGAGGGATAGATGACAATGAGCGGACCCAGTTCCTCTACTCGGATAAGAACGATTTGCCTCCACTTGTGTGTAGATGTTTGCGCGAAGTTCAGAATCTCCGTATCCGACAAGGCAACCGGATCGCGGCCCTGGATCTGTTCCAGGATCGAATCCGGCGCGATGGCAAAGTTCGTGGTGAAGAAATTAGTGATCGCCTGACGTGCGATGGAACGCCTTCTTTCGGGCTCTTTCTGATTGGATCGCCATGCTGTGCCCCAGAGGATCAGGGAAGAATGGTCGACGCAAGCGACGGAGTCTCCTGCAACGTGTTTTGTCACCACAGGAGTGGAGCATTCGTATATACAGACACAAGCGCCGATCACACCTGTCACGGTTAGTTTCTTGATCATTTGATTACACTGTAGCGCGCGTCTATAAACGGACCATTTTGTCTGGCTTCTATGAGTTCCAGTGCGGCCGAAGTGATTCTTCTGGGTAAGAGAGGCGCACCCTTGCCCAGAGTCACGGGTGCGATTTGAAAGATCAGTTCATCTAGAAAGCCTGCGTCAAAAAAAGATCCCACGAGCTGTCCGCCTCCGGCCAGCCAGACATTCTTCCCGTTGGCCGCGGCCAGTATTTCGGAGCAGACAGATGCAATGTCGCCGGTCGCCGCGCGAATCGATGCTCCTTGCACCTGTGGCAGTGGCCTGTGAGTGAACACCCAGCAGGGTAAGTCTCCGTGGTATTGCTTCCATTTCTCAGGTTGATTCAATAAGTCTTCGTGCTTTACAATCCAGTCGAATGTGGATCTTCCCATCACAAACGCGCCCAACTGCGCGAAGAAGTCCGCGAAGCTCGAATTGCCTCCCTGTATTTCGAAGAGCCAGTCCAGCGAATGATTTTCGTCCGCGATGAATCCATCGATCGTTGTCGCGGTGTAGTATTGAAATTTTCCTCGCTTCATTGCATACCCGTTGTTAGGCCACTTGTCCAGAGGGTATGGTTTTAAAACCCAGAGCCAGCGTATAGACTGTGAGAGAAACCTCCCAGATGATTTCAAGTGCCGTGAGTGCAAAGAGTCCCGGGCTCATGGGCTGAAGAATCCCAAACAATACAAGCACGCCCCCAAGGAATGCAAGCGGACCTCCAATGACACCGAGGAGCGCCATGGGGCGAGGGAGGAGACCGGATCGCAGCATCAGTAAGCCAAGCACGAGGCCGTTGCCCAGACCTGCGCAAAATTGCGGGCCAAGTAGGAAAGACCAGTCGTGGAAAGCGAGGAGAGACTTTCCCATCATCACAAGCACGGTCGGGTCCTGACTCGCAGTTGCAGTGGCCCGCAGAGTTACAATCGACATGAGGCTCATGACTCCTGTGAGAATGATCAACGATTCTATGATTCGCACAGCAACGTACGCCAGAGCGCCCGATTCACTCGTGCGCTTTGTAACAGGAAAGATCACGATGGCCGTGGCCGTGTTGCAGATAGCCAGAAAGATTTCGAAAATAGCACCGACGGAGATGATGGGATCAAACCCCCCGCCGCGGATGTAGTCTGCGTTTTTGAAGATTGGATCGTAGAAGAATAGAGCAGGGATGGAGAAAACGAAAGTGCCGGCGAAAAACAGTCCGAAGGTGAGAGAGGTCTTTCTAGATTCATTCATAAAGTTCGCGCGATGATACCCCGGGGGGCTGAGCGCGCGCAATGCAAATTCGCTTCGCATTCGGGAATTTTTCTAGAGCGGACTGATCTTCACTTCCACGCAACCATCTGATATGCTCAGGATTTCATTTTGCGTCCATATCAATGATCCCTTCCCAGTCTGCTCCCACGCCACGATTCTGGTGCTCGATGGCTCGATTGAGCAGGATTTTACTTGCGCCATCTCCCGGATTTTGATCGAGTACAGCGTGAAATGAATCCGCTGCGTCCTTAAATTCACGATTTAAGTAGGAGTGCATCCCGCGATCGAATTCTGGACGCGAAGCAGAATACAGCTCGCAGTTAGCATACCCGTCCAACACTTCAATGACGGATACCGCGGAGCTCTTTCCCTTTACGCGGACGCGTTCCAGGGTACGAAGAAGATACCGTGTAGGATCAGGCAGGCGCATCATTACGTGTTCCGTGATCAAGATTCCAGCTCCGTAAAACTTGGTGAGTCCTTCCATGCGAGCTGCTAGATTTACTGCGTCCGATATGACGGTGCCTTCCATTCGATCTGCAGCGCCAATGGTGCCGAGCATCAAATGCCCGCAATGAATACCAATCCCGGCCCGAATTTCCTGGAATCCTTTGGCGACTCGATCTTGATTGAATCGAATCATTTCGTGTTGCATTGCTATTGCGGAATCAAGCGCTTCTCCGGGATGTCGCGGGAACAGCGCCATGATGGCGTCGCCAATATATTTGTCTATGAAACCACCGTTCATTTGCACATGCGGCTGCATTCGTTTGAGGTAGGAGTTGAGGAAGTTGAAATTCTCTTCCGGTGTCATGGCCTCGGACATCACTGTGAAGGAACGAATATCTGAGAACAAGATAGTCATCTCTCGTAGTGTTTGATCGCCAAGAGCCACTTCTGTGATTTCGCGCTTGCCCAGGATCTGAAGGAACTCGGCCGGGACAAATCGGCTGTAGGCCGCGTTGGTCGCGTTCAGATTACTCATCGTAGTTTCCACAGCCGAAAATGATTGCGCAAAACGCTGCGCCAGGAGGAAGGCAATCGACAAAATAAATATGCTAAAGGCGTATATGGTTAACGGTGGAAGATGGATGACCACGTTCCAGGCATGAAGGATATCGAGGACCACCGCCGCCATTAGCAACAGAGTGGCAGGAACGAGTAGAAGCGCATCTTTTCGACCTCTCATACTCTGGAGGGCGAGAATGAGCAGGCAATAGCCAAATAAAACTGGCCAGACTGGCTGAATAAAGTGGCTTTGCAGGGTCCACCAGAAGTCGACGTCGTTCGAAAGCAACGTGGGTAGAATGAAGCAGATCAAATACAAATTCGCTGCTAGAATGACGCGACGAATGCTCCGGGTGCGAAACAGACTGGCCGCGTCAAAATAGGTATCAAGGAACGCTGTAAAGATCGGAAACAAACAATACAATAACACATATTCAATGCGCTTTGTCGCAAAGAAAGAAATGCCCAATTCGAATTTCACGTCGAATCGAAACAATTCATAAAGGGTGAGAAGAATCGTAAATAGCCCAAAATACAGGTATTCGGTTTGTTTGCGTCGCACCGCATATATGATGAGAAAGAGAAGTCCCAGGGCAGGGTAGGCGCCGAGCATCCAGGATGTGCGAATCATCTCCAGGAAATATTCATGCGTTATAGAAGAAGCCGGACCAATCACGGTGACGCCCGTGGCTATTCCCGACGATTCTGCGAAATAGCGCTTAACGTGAATCAAAAGCACATTGCAGCCTCTGCGGTTCAAGAGGTTATCCGGAATGCCATATATCCGCGTTCTGTCATACCCTGCCGGAATTGTGGAATCCCATTCGCCTGTTGCCCCGATCAATACACCGTTTAAATAGGTTTGGTCTCGATCATTTATCCTGCCGAGGCGGACCGCTACAGAGGCTTCCGGCGCCCCGGACAAACGAAATAATCTTCGATACCAGAATGTGGATCCCCGAAAATTCGTTTGTCTTTCAATGATCCCTGGCACGGTGATTTGCTTCCAGTGCAACGCGGGCCGGTCGATCATTTTCTGATTGCAGATGGCCACGGCGTCCTTGGTTTCTCTATCTGCATCTATGGGCTCGGTTGCTAACCACCAGGAATTCTGCGTCGTGGTGTCGAGACTAGTCATCACGGAAAGATCGGGAATGGTCTGGATGGATAATCCAGACTGCGCTCGAACGGGGGAGGAAACGGACGCAAGCATTGAGAAAATTGACCATCCCACGCAGAACGCTATCTTGCCGGGTCTTTCTACCTTTTGGTGATTCATTCAGTTCTGTTGAAACAAAGGGCGCTATCAGTTCGCGGATATTTCCGGTTCCACGAGTCGAGTCAGTTGATCGAGAGACTCCTGCCATCCGAGATAGCACATTTCTTCCGGAATCACTGCTGGTATGCCTTCCTGTACAATAGAAAGATCCGTTCCGCAAGAAACCTTCTTCAGCTGGATGGTCACTGTGATTTCACCCGGGAGGTTTGGGTCATCAAATCGATCCGTGTGCACAATTCGCTCTGCCGGCACGAGTTCTACAAATTTCACAGAGAAAGAATGACTGCCTCCACCCGAAAAATTGGTGAAAGACATTTTGTATCCGCTACCCACCCGAACGTCCATTTCGCCAATCGCTCCCGTAAATCCGTAAGGCGGAAGCCAGCGCTCGAGCGCCTGTTTGTCTACAAATGCTTTGTAGACGCGATCGGGTGGTGCTCGCAGTACTCTGTGCAGACGGACTGTTCCCGTGTTGGACATTTCTTTCTCCTTTTAGCGCCATGAATGCATGATCAAGGGCGACTAACGTGTGTTATGTTAGAGCAGGTCATTCAATTCGTCCAGTCAGATTTGCCTGCGTTAGATGGTGTTTGTATAGTCCGTGCACACATAAGACAAGGTGAAATTGCACCCTCCCGGAGCGGTGCCGCCCGGAGGTGTCATGCTCTGACAGACCAGAACCGTGATTGTGCAGAACTCGATTCGCTTGCGCGCATTTCGCTGATCCTTTTCTCGCTGGTATTGTCTCTCTGTTTTTCCTGTTCGCGGATTTGGAATGTCTTCGTAGCCACAGCGCGCGAATGATAGAACCAGGATGGCGATGAGAGGCTTGATGTAGTTCATGAGGAAATCCTGATAATTATCACGGGTAATATCTGATCTTTCTCGGGGCTGGCGCCAGTTCTTCCTGCTTTTATTATAAAGACGAAAAGTCATGGAGGTTAGGATGAACAGGAATCTGTATTCAATCCTTGCACTGGTGTTTGCGTTTTCCCTGTACGGACAACCAGGATCGGGCATGGGCAAGAATTATGATGCGTCCAAAGAAGTGACGGTATCCGGGACAGTGACAGAAATTACCAGAGTACCGCACGGCGATATGCGGGAGGGCATACATCTTGCCATGTCCGCAGGCAACGAAACGCTCGTGGTGATGCTTGGACCAACCTTTTACCTTGAGAAGCAATCGGTCAAAGTGCTGAAGGGTGATTCAATTACGGTCATTGGGTCCAGAACAGGCAATGCAATCATCGCTCGACAGGTTACGAAAGGTAGTCAGACACTTAAATTGCGCACGGAAACAGGTGCGCCTGTCTGGGGGCGTGGGGGCCGTTAATTGTCATTGCGTGCAACGCGGACCGTAGAGAAAGCAAAGGGTCTGCGTTGCACACGTAGCAGGTCATTGGCCAGATCATGAATCGGATGCGGGTTTGGGTTCAAGATGTTGACGAAGTTCGTCTAACGTCAGACCATAGATGGGAGAAGATGCCAATCCCCATATTTTGCGATATGCGTGGATAAACGAACGATGGTGAATTTCATGTTCTGCGGCCAACACCAGCCAGCGCTTGAGCGGAAGAGAATGTCCGGTTGGAGTCAGGATGTCCTGTTCAAGTTGAGTCGTGGTGAGAGAGGACCAGAATTCAGAGGATCCTTTGCGCACATTCGCCATGGTGGCTATCGCATCTGAAAGATTCATTGAATCTTTTTCAAATTCACGGAGTTTTCCGGGTGTTCCGGTTGCCATGTCCAATCCCCATAATGCTTGTTCCACGGAAGCAATATGAAGGATGATATCCACCACAGACATGCTATCTGGCGATAGTCTCCACTGGCTGCGATCGATCGGCACTTTTTGTACTACATCCAGAGTTCGCTTGCGCACAGTGCGCATGTAGACTGCGAATTGTCTGCCATCTGTCACTTCCATTTCTTGTCTCTAGTCTACGGCTGCGTCCATGCGAGAAACTCCAGGCGGTTTGCGAATGGATCACCGATGAAGGGCGGCGATCACACTCTGCACAAGCGATCCAATCCCGTCGATGCCGGAACCCCGGGCGCGGTCCACTCCGAGTCGCACTACAACGAGAGATTCAGAAGGAACAATCACAATGTACTGACCCAGATAGCCGCGGGCCATATACGCATCACGCGGCGCACCCGGAATGCCCCACGGTGTACCCCATCCTGGAATCGGAGAGTCAGTTTGGTTTAACCAGAAGCCGGCACCATAACCTGAATCGAGAGTTCGGCGTTTTGAATAAGAGACCCAGCCTTCCGGAAGAATTCTTTTCTTTCCCGCCATGCCGTCATTTAAATAGAGCAGACCAAATCTAGCCCAATCGCGCGCACTTGCAAACATCGCATTGGATCCCATGGGAGATCCTGTACTGTCAAACTCCATCGTTGCATTTCGCATTCCGAGCGGGCCAAAAAGTTCGCGCTGCATATAGGAGGAGACTGTCTCCGGCGATCCTCCTGTCGCGTCGCGCACGAGGCGCGAAAGTACAGCATAGCTTAGATTGCTGTAAGCCCACTTTGTTTCGGGATCCGTATCGAGTGGTGTGGACTGTGCGAAAGCAGCCTGATCTCTTTCTAGAAACCACATGCGTTGTGCGAGTCCTGGTCCGCGACCTTCATCGACGGGAAGACCACCATCCATTCGCAAAAGCTGGTCCACTGTCACTGGAGTCTTCCACGCACTTGCGCTCACTTTCTGATCGATTTGCATTTTTCCGTCGCGCACCAGAATTCCAATCATGGCGTTTAACACTGATTTCGCGATGGAGTGACTGATGAGCGGAGTATCCAGTCCGATTCCAGGAGAGTACCGTTCACCAACGATGCGGCCCTGGCGAACGACAACGACAGCGCGCGTGAAACGAGGTGCACCATTTTTGTTGTCTGCGAAGGCTTCGCTCATTGCCTCTGCGAGTTTGGGATTTACCGGGGCCACAGGTTCGGCACCCGCGATGTCAGGCAGATGCGGAACGACCGCAGTCTTCGAAAGAGTGCCCAGAGGGATTTCGCCCGGGTGTTCGATGCGGCAACCAGATCCTTCATGGAAGCGAGACCTTGTCTTGAATCGGCCAAACACAGTGGTAGTCACTGTGCGCTCGGATTGATCCACTTGATAAACAAGCGCCCAGTTGATCAGACTCATGCCGCCTTCCGCGCGCATTTCCTGATCATAGACTGTTTCGGGTGAGAGCCCTGAAACAAAAGTGCCCGAGCATACATTCTGGCTGACTGCACCTGCCGCAAGTGCAATCAAACGATCTGGTCGTACCGCTCCACAAAGGATGATCAACGCGACCAATGCGATGACTGCGATTCTGGATTTATTCATGTGACTCAACTCTTCCTGCTTTTGTAGAATCATTGCCGCATAACGTAGCAACTAGTAACCGACTCGCAGCCTGGCAAGGAGAGGATAGTGATCAGATGCGTCCGATTTCAGTACATCTGTAGAAAGGACGGAGATTTTACCAGCCAGGAATACATAGTCGAGGGTGATGCCAGAGGGCACGAGGAATTCCGGAAGCTTTTCGCCGGCGCGATGCTTTGCTTCCTCGTCCAGGGGAAACGTGTCTGAGTTCGTAGGAAGGAAGCCGCCGTCCGCATCCGTGTAGCCTGCGGAAGTAACAAGCGAATACTCGTTTAGCCCCCACAGTCGCACGGCACCTCGAAGCATGTTGAAATCGCCGAGCAATACAACTGGATCGGGAGGGGTTCCGATCCACTCGAGCAGATCTTTGATTTCGCGCTTTCGCAAATCGGATCTTATTTGATTTGCTTCTTTGAGTGGATGTTCATTGGTATACGGCGTGAGGTGCATGGTCACGAAGTTCACTCTGTGGCCTTTCACATTAAGAAGCACTCGTAATGCGCGGCGATTTGCACCGAGCAGTCTCTGGTCGACATAGAGAACGGGGTAGCGCGTTAGAATTGTCAGAACCCACTGGCTGTTCCCGTAAGCTACGTATGGCAGACTGCTAACATGATTCATTCCAAGATGTTGAGCAATGGTCTGCGATGAAACATGCCCATTTTGCACGAGCACTTCCTGCATTGCGATGACATCTGCTTGCAAAGGCGAAAGAGTCCGAATGAGCCCCGGCACGCCTCTTTGCATGTAGTGCGTATTGTAAGTAATGGCCGTGATTTCCGCGGGGGGGCCACCCGGAGACAAAGATGAGCAGAAAGAGCAAAAGCCAATCAAGCAGATGGTCCATCTGGTTACTTTCATCGAGGTCCAAAATCGGTCGCCAGGTAGAAGACGCAAACAGAAAGAGCTCCTCCGATGAGAAGAATTACGTGACCAGAAAAACAAGGATGTCTTTCGCAAGCGGGGTGCAAATGGCATGGTCAATCCCTGGATTGGTTTTCCGGTCTTGAGTATTCGGTAGCAGGAGTTTTCGCGTTCTCAGTTAGAGCTTCGAACAGGCTCCAGATTATGGTAACAGGCAAAAGCACAGTATCCAGAAGAAAGCTGGGCAGTATGTCGATTGTTCCCGCACAGGCGGCGACGGGAGCCCATTCGTGCGTGAGTCGACCGCGAGTTTTAGAATCTTCGGGGACCGGGCATAAAAGAGGTTTCCATGCTGTAAGCAGGCGAAGATCCATGCGAGTACCTCCGTAGATAATAGGAATCTTCTCCTGGATAGGAGGATTGTATTCCCAGTTGGTGACAGTCTCTCCGTTCCAGCGTTCTCTCAAAGCGAGAGTAGTAGCGCAATGCGCGAACATCAGTACGAGTCCAATCGAAAAGAATCTCACGGCTCTGCTAGAAGTGCTTTCAACTGCGCGAGCTCCTCTGGCTTCATACTTTTGAAGAGAGGCCGGACTGTAAAGTTACCATACATCTTGCCGCCGCGCACCTTTTTGTTCTGTCAAGTCGGTATCGTATTTTCGCTTAACGTTGCTTTCTTATTTCTGGAGTTCTTCCGCCAGTCCAATCAGGATTCCCTCAGGGCCACGGACATAGCACAGCCGATACATGTTTTCGTAATCAACTACTTCTCCCACCAGAGTAGACCCAATCTTTTCGAGTTTTGTCAGAGTGTTGTCCAGGTTGTCGACTGTGAACATCACGCGCAGATAACCCAGAGAGTTTACCGGAGCATTTCTATGGTCTGCGATCACCGCTGGTTTCAGAAATCTGGAGAGTTCCAGGCGATTGTGGCCATCGGGAGTGACCATCATTGCAATTTCGACTTGCTGCGAAGGAAGCCCCGTCACTCGCCCGGCCCATTCTCCTTCGATCATGGCTCTGCCTTCGAGTGTGAGACCAAGTTCGGTAAAAAAGGAAATGGCATTATCTAGAGATTCGACTACAATGCCAACATTGTGCATGCGCGGGAGCAACCTTTCTTTCATGTTTGCCATTCTCAAGTCAGGAGTAGCACCTATCAACTGTTTGTTGGATAGACAAATCCTGTTTCCATTTCTTTTGTCTTCACAGGTCTTACTTCAATTGTAGCAGAAGGGACGTAGTCAAACTCAGGATTTTCTTTCGCAATTTGGATGGCTTCCTCCAGACTTGCGGCGCGAATGTGATAGTAGCCCACCTGAGTTTCTTGATCGGCTGCGATGTCTTTCTCGTTCCAGCCACCCTCCGTTTTTTTTAGAACAACTCCCTCGCGCACAATAGGCTGTGCGGCTAGCAGCGCATTCTTTGACTTCAACGTGCCGATATACGTTTCGCATTGTTTGATGAACGCAAGGTGCTGGTCTTCTGTAAGAGACTTTTTTGCGTCTTTTGCGTTTCGAATATAGAGCATGAATTCGGGCATTGATTTGTTCCTTCTTTGCTACCGTAAGCCCAGGATGCTCTGAAAGCTATTGTTTAAAAGTTCTGCGTCTGGTTTTTGGGCAGGATTGAATTCCGCGGAGACTGACTCAAAATGAGCAATGCGCTCTTCCAGAAAGGCGTTTAGCTCCGGGATTTGAGGAGCGAGGCCCAGTTCGGTTCCGCTCTTCTTTTTCGTGAGCAGATCTTCAATGATTTCCGTGAGCACTGCGTCCTTCACTACAGCGGCGCGCAAAACGTCGAACTCCATGGGAGGAACGGTTTGCCGTTCTTCTACCCACATACACGAGAAGATGGGCCTCATCACATAGAAATATTTCTTGAGTTTCACCATATCGCGCTTCAGGTATTCGCGATAGTTGTTCGTCGCCATGTGCAGGTAATGATAGACTGTGGAAATCGGGCTGAAGTAGGCCATAGCTGCGGGAAAGAAGCTATCAAAGAAGCGATCATTCTTGCGATACACGATCGGTGATTGCAGCCATTCGAAAAGCACAGGGTTAGACTTGTTTGCAAGGAAGAAGGCCTTACGAAGATCCCAGCCGCTGTAGTCCATGATGTCGACGATCGGATATTCAATCACGTCTCTCTTCGGAAGTATGTTCAGATACCACGGAATGGGGTGGCGATAAATGAATCGTACATCGTAGTCGCTATCTTCCGACGCAAATCCCCATGCACGAGAACCGGACTCGATGGCGAAAAGGATTTCGACGTTGTGCTCGACTTCAATGGAAGTCAGTCGATTTTGCACTGTATTCACAATATCAGGTGCGATGCTCATGTTGTCTGAATTGCGCATAACGTTAGTTTCCGGCATCCTGAGGCCATTTTACGGGAGCATTTCAAATCGACAGGTTACCTGGGCTTCCACGTCAAGAGTTTCCTTTGCCATTTGAAATGATTCAAAGTTGCGTGCTGTGTAACCTTGAACAGAATCATTCAGGGAGAAATGCGCGCGGCTATTGTCTATTTCAATTGTGATGAGGGAAACGCTGCGAAAACCAGCCGCTTTTGCCAGAGCAAGGGCTTTCGCTCGCGCGTCTTCAAAGGCGAGAACTTGCGCCGCTCGGACTATCTCAGATCTGCGATCAATGTCATATCGAAATGATTGCACGGAGCCAATCCCGAGTTTCAGCACGTCCGAAATAATCTTTGGAGCATCTGCGAAATTTCGGATGGAAAGATGAAGTAGGAGTTGCGCTTTGTATTTTTCGATGATATCCGTCCGCTCACCCTTGATTGTCTTGTAAGCCGGAGAAATGGAAAGGGACCCGACGGCCACATCCTCTGTGGCCAGATTGTAACTGTTTCTCAAATGAGCCACTGTCGTGTCAGATGTTTTGAGCGCACTCTCGAATGCGGCGCGCGGATCTGTGCTTTCTGCGAAGGACATGATTTCGACATAGATGATATCAGGCGCCTTTCGGACGGACGCGGTTCCAGTCACTGCAACAAGACGCGGTTCTGGTTGGGGCGGCCGCGGCACGAATGACTGGCAGGCTAGCGCAAGGAAACTACTCAAGATGATCGAAAATCTTATCATTCATTTTCTCCGATTCTGGGATATTCTTTGATCCTGTGTCGTTTGATTCGCACGCCGGAGCGCACTATGTGCAATCTACTCTTTTCAGAATCACTCGAGTGGACGGGTTGCATGGATCGGAATGAACTGCTTTGAAAAGACTTCCTTCGATGGTTCCGTCGAGCGTGTCCAGGCAGTACTTGCCCGTGGCCATTCCTTCGGGCCAGAAGATTTCTTCCGTGACCGATTCACCTGCAAAGCGCACTTTCTGACCGGTTATAGAAACGCGTCCGCGAACCAGAGCTTTTGAATGAACAATAAGATCTCTGCAGTCTTCGGGTGTGGTCGCCCTGGCACCGTGACATCTCCAGGCTTCCACATGGAAGGCACCTTCTGTTCCGGTTATTTCCAGTTTGAGTCGAGCAGAAAAGAAATTGCCGTTCCCTTCCATTTCATCGGAACCGATCCATATCAAAGGGCAAACAGGTTTCTTTGGTTCCTGGCCATCGCTTGCGTGAATGCCGTGAGCGAGAGCGAGAGCGGCTGAAGCCAGAACTGTGTGAAAGATTCTTTTCATGTTGTCTCCTGTGGATGCAATGGCGCTTAACGTTTCTTTGGAATAGGCATGCGTTTCCCCGCTCTTTTATACTGGCTCTGGTAACCGCGGCGCTGTTTCGTTACTTCATACAAAACGATTCCCGTCGAGGTTCCGAGATTCAGGCTTTCAATTAGACCAAACATTGGAATATTGATGCACGCAACACTTGCCGCGACGGCCAACTCGCTGATGCCCTGGGATTCATTTCCAAACCAGATCGCAAGTTTTGCCGGCGTTGTGTAGTTTCCCTCGTGGAGAACAATGTTCTCACGGCCTTTACGATGTGGAGATGTAGCCATAGAAACGAAGCCCTTTTTCTTGAGATGCGCGATGCATTCGTCTGTACTCTGGAAGGTGCGGACAAAGCTCCATTTGATTGCGGAGGCGGAAGTGGCCGACAGCGATTTTCTGTCTCGCATTTCAGCCCAATCGCCGGGCAGCAGATTTCTGGAATCAATTACATAGGCCTTCTCAACGCCGAGGGCATTGACATTGCGAATGACCGTACCCACATTCTTGTAATCCGCAGGTTCCTCAAGCACTGCGATGAGATTCTTGCAGCGGAAGGGCTTGATTGCTCTGGCGCGTTCCCTGAGATTTTGCCGCGGTTTTTTATGGATGGAATCTTTCATAAATTATGAACTCACTGTTCATCTGAATACAATTCCCATCCCCTGGGCGTCCAGTGCATCAATTGCATGGAAACAGCATGATCTTCGCCTGAAAACACCTTACGGACTAGTTCGCGCAAGGATCGCACGCGCGCTGCGTCGCCTTCCGCTACGAACAAAACGAATTCTCGCGAAGGAATGGCAAGGATCGGATTGCCTTTGATTTTTCGCGCAACGGCGGCCCACTTATCTTGAAGGAGCACTCTGGACGGAGCCAGTGAATCCTCATACGTAAGTGCGTAAATCCCGGATTCAGGCTGGATTTCTTTGTAAGCCAGTTCGCCTGTTCTGGCTTCCATGTTGAGCAACGCGAGGCGATGCAGGGATTCTACATCACTCGCGCCCACTGCTCGCATGTCTTCCTCGTCGACTACAGCCATGCGTTCCGGAAAGTCAAATGCATAGAGTATGGTGATGTCGCCGATAAACGGTGTAGTCGGGGCTTTTTGCTTTTTTGGGCCCGAGTTGAACATGCTTTGCAGCTGGGATGCATATTCTTTGGATTTTAGCATGGGGCGGATGGACAAGCGATCACCCTTCAAGTCGGCTGAATCCGGAGAGGGGAGATACTTCAAGAGCGTAGTTTCGCAATCCGAGGGTGCACTCTTACAGGCCAGGAATGGATTGTCCAGAAAGAGGATGGCCGGTTCTTTATTGGGTAACTGGAAGGAGAGCGAAAAATTTTGCAGCTTCGTTACTCTGGTTCCAGGCAGTTTCTTTCCGTAGAACTCCGTTGCGTAGACGGCAAATGCTTCCTGTGAGCTAAGGTAAGGAGGCTGACAGTAAACTGCAGTTGCAAGAAGGCTCGTCAGTAAGAGAAATCGTTTCATGTGATATCCTATAGAGTCAATGTCGCTTAACGTTAACGGACGGGTTGTGGTGCCTTCGTTGCAAAAACCTGGAGGATGATCACGAGCGCTGCGGCCATTGGCAATCCAACGTCTTCCTTAATTCCAAGTTGCAGCGCTGCAGAAAAGCCGACTATAGACCAGAGTACGGGAATGATCAGGACGATCAACGGAGGCTTTCGCACCCAGAGGAGCATTCCGAAAGTGAAGATGGTCGTGGGGCAGGGCAAACCAAACGTGGGCGAGGATGGATAGACGTGCCCGAGAAGAGAGCCCACGATCGGATACAGAATGAGCGCATAGAGAATCAAGAGACCTCCGGCCCATCCCCGAACATCCCATGAGAAGCGAAACTCTAGAGTTCTGCGAAATCCATTCCAGAGAAAGATCAAGCCCTGAAGTATGCAGGCAATCCCAAAGACGTAGGCCGCAGGATTAATGGAAGTAAACTGAACGATGTGGTAGGCGATCCCCATCCAGATCCAAAGGACACCGAGTATGGAACCACTCATAATCGACGAGAACGAGAACGTTTTCAAAGACAGAGCAAGGATCACGAGCGCGGCTGCAAAGAGCGCCACCTGTGCCGGCCACACGCTTTGATTGTAAGCGGCGAACACTCCAAGAAATTGTTCAGTTGTGAATGGAATTTTCATAAATCAGTGCGCCCCTTCGTTCGAATCATTGAATCCCTTCGCACTCGCCAACCCTGGGCCGAGAAGCTTACGAACAATCTACTTTGAATCCTGTTCTCGCTCAATGCGGAAGTGAACAAAATTTTCCCGGGGCGGATAACCTTCCAGTGGCGCGTCGCCGGTGCCTCTCGACCCAAGCTTTGATCGTGGAAAGCCTTCGTCCACTAGGCCATTGAGTACAACACGAGCAATCTGTTCACTACAGGATTGTGCTTCCGCGTCTTGTGTCGCCGCAAAGCAGTGCCCCACCACCACCATGATGTATCCCGGAGCCAATGCGGATCGCACCTGGGTCATGTGGCCGGCAGAATACCATGCATGAAATTCTGGTCCGACAGATTCAGCATTTTCTGATAGGGACTGACTGGCGGGAGGAAATCGAAGGGGACTGACGGCGGCTGTGGATTGGTGTGCCGGTTGCGACGGTCGACTCGGAGTGGCCATGCAACCCGCAGTTAAGAGCAGGAGTAAGATGACTCGTGCCATGAAAGTCCCCCTCATTGTCCATGTCGCATAACGTTTATCCATCCCACTCGGACCTCCGACTAGGTGAAAGATGCCTTCACCTCTGGACGTGACATGACTGCCAGGCTCCAGATGGCGAATGGCAGCATGATGCCGCAACAACTGGAAAAGCATGGAATGCACGCAAGTATAGCCGCGGCGAGCGAAAGCCCGTAGCTACGTCCCTGTCTCATCCGCCAGAAGCCAATCAGCTGAATTGGGAGGCTGATGGCCCAGAGGGTGAAAGCGAGGACTTTCCCGACAAATTCACCGAACTGTTCCCCCTTTCGAAATGCCTCAGACTTTTTTGCGTCCTGCTTCTCTGTTTTTTCGAGGGCCGAGTCCAGGAACGTCTGGTTTTCCGCAGTCTTCTTCATGAGCTGGCCGAGGGCGGTGACCGGAAGGGCGAAGAGGGATAGAATGGCCAGGATAAGGAGAATCGTCGCAGGATTTCTCAGGGCCTGTTGTGCAGCCGTGTTCTTTTTTTCTGAAGAGGGAGACGGGATGCTTTCGGGTGCTGTATATGGATCCATTGATTTGTCCTTCGTGTTTTTGGTGTTAGCTAGTAGGCGGTGATTTAATCTCGAATCTCCACGCGTTTCCCTCTCGTTGCAAGGCGAAAGGGGAGATTCAACAAGTAAAAAATGCCGAGCGCAAGTATCTGGAGCACAATGAGATAGACTGGCCAGGGACCGAGATAGTCCAGGAAGGATGGATTTGTTGGCTTGCGCATCAGATATCCATAGTTCGTGTCCAGTGCGTAGTCCAGAGTGAATGCCGTGGCAAAGTATAATTCCGACATGAGAAACACACGCCAGATCGCCCCGGGTCTGGGCCTGAGTTTCCACGCAAAGATGAAATAGAAAGATGCAATGACAAGACAGACGTGCCCAATGAAATAGATGAAGAAATAGAAGTGAGGAAAGTCCTCCTGGAGATTGGGCGTGAGCGTGCCGTGGATGGACCCGGCCATCACCCAAAAATAGGACAGTTCAAAAGTGAAAAGATTTCGCGTGAAGCAAGTGACGATGACTGCGATCGCCACCCACGTGCAAAGCTCCATCGGCAGGTCGTAACGTGGTTCCCAGTAGCCATCGCGGAAGCGTTGCACGTTATACGAAATGTAAAAGCAGATGAGTGCGAGCCCCGGGAGCGCTCCCAGTATAGAGGGAAGTCGGGAATGCGGCCATCGACGTGCAAGGACTATGAAGGCGACAGTGAGGAATACAGTGAGCCCGAGCATCACAAGATGCGAAGGACCAAGAAAGAGAAACTTAGGAGGCATAGTTGCTATCGACCAGCGGCATCAATGCTAGACGAATCTTTTCCTGAACGAAGAGCCCGCAAAACTTCCGCAGCAACCGCCTCTACTTCGTTGTTCTTATCTTCCAGGGTTGCAGTTGCCAGGAGATTCTCGAGGTCAGGCATGAAGGCTCTTGCTTCGATCTGATCCATTTTTGCGATCAGCTCGGTGATGATCCAGTACTTCCACATGGCATCATCCGACTGTAAAACGCTCTGGATCTCTTCCCTGCATTTTGAGCCGAGAGACCGCAGGAACGGCAATAGCAAACGCGCGACTGGCCAGTTGATGTCCTGGATCCACTCGAACAGCTGTGGAAGCACTGGCTTTATTTCCGGCAATCCTGCATTCATAAGTAACTGCACATTGTCCAGATCGTGTTTGGACCGAGGCAGCAAAGCGTGAAGGTCGTGTTCGGAACAGATCTGTGGTCTGTATGGTTCCCAGCCTAGATATTCATTTCTCTTGAGACAGGCAATCTCAAAGGAGGGAGCTTCTACTCTCCATACCTCAACATCATCCGGCTCCGTAGGTCCAGACTGGTCCTCTGGTAGGAACGTGAATGAGCAATTTACTTTCGATTCGTATAGAATATATGTGGTCATTGGGGCATCGGGAGATGTCGCATAACGTTTCATCTCCCGACAAGTCATCTATTTCTTAAAGAAGATCACTTCGCTGATCGCTAGATCCGCCCATTTGGACCCTGGATATATGGAGAGAGGCTTAAAAGCAATCCTCAGTACATTGTTTTGCTCCAGAGCGACATCATCGTATCCTGCTTCTGTGCGATCTCTCAGTTCGATTTCTTTGGTCACTGTGGAGATGGACCCATCGGAGTCTTTTACCTCCATGGCGAGCGCCATGCCGCGAACACGCGAATTCTTTTCCAGGAGGTTGCCGAATCTGGGGTGATTCATGAACTGGAAACCATTTGCGATTCTCAGTTTCACCAGGTTCACCGGGTTATTGAATTCCACGAGCACTCCGGAGTCGTGAGGCGTAGAAGTTTGCCAGCTGGTGGTCAGATTTCCATCCACCATGTTTTCCGCGTCAAAGGTGAATTCTCCAGAATTGGGGATTGGTTTTCCGATGGTTCTAAGACTTCTGATTTCACCGCGAGGCAGTTGCTGGGTACACCCGAGCCCCACTCCAAATACAAGACTCAATACACCGATCATTTTCAACATTTGAGATTCTCCTTTATTCGCCCGGAACTCTTTGAACAACATGGGAACGAAAAATGGCGAGCAAATTTTGTGTTCAGAGCATCCCCGAGTCTTCCAGGATCTGGATTGTGAGTGCTCTGGCGACCGCACCGCTTGCATCATGAGACTTGACCAAACAGGCAAAAGTGAATCGTTTGGTGGAAGATTGCACGAATCCCACAAACCAGCCCAGGTTTTCGCCACTTTCCAAAGAGCCGGTTCCTGTTTTGCCGTAGAGCTTCCCTCCGGGGGTTTTTTTTACCAGCATGATCTTATATAGTAAATTTCTTGAACTTTCCGAGAAAGGCAACTCGCCTCTCACCAGTCTTCGCATCAGGAGAGCCTGTTCGAATGGAGAGATCTGGATGGATGCCTTGCCAGGGCGGGGCAACCAGAAGTCGTCTATGCCAGAAGACAAATCCCCGTTGCCGTATGGCATGAGACGAATCCACGTTTCCATTTTCGCGCGTCCCGTTCGCCGGGCTAAATCCTGAAATGCGGGAACACAGGACACCTTGAATGCCTCGGACAGTGTGAGGTCCTTGTTCCATTCTGGAATCTCACGCACTGTCCCGTCCCAGTGATAGAATGGTTGATCAGGAGACAAAAGATAGTGATTCTCGGCACCTATCAGAGTATTCCAGATCTTGAATGTAGAGCAGGGGGTGGTTCGCGTCGTGGCCAGTTTCTCATTATGCATGAATCTTTGCTCTGAGTCCAGATCTAGCAGGACAAAAGTTGCGTTCCGGTTTTGAAGATGATTCTCCATAGAACGTGCTATGGATTTTTTTTCAGAGCAATCGCAGATGACGCACAACGTCAAAAAATATAGCATCCACGTTTTTTTCAAGGGTTCGCTCAAGGACTAAGATCTTCGAAGTGCTCTACTATGGGAAAGGGATCGTAGAAATGATGGAGCAACGCCTTCCACTCAAGGTATCCGGAGGATTTGCGAAAGCCTTCTGTGTGTGCTTCCAGAGTTTCCCACGTAATCAACAAAGCGTATTTATTTTTGTCTTCGATACATCTTCGAAGCGAATGACCCAGGTATCCGGGCATCGAGGACAGGATCTTTGAGGCGACTGCGAAATTGGATTCGAATTCTTGTGTGAGGCCAGGTCGTACCTGAAGCATTGCAATTTCAAGAATCATATGGTTCGACCACTGCTAGCGGTAAGGCAGGCGCAAATGTAGAGTTCATGACGCCTTGCAATCTCCTGATACCCGGCGAACCGTGCGCGAAGGACCAGGGAGAATCATGCATATCGCATTCTTTCAGGCTCAATAGGAGTCTGTGGCGATTCCAGTATTCATGCGCGAGTCAAAGTCCAATTCCGCAAACTGCCACGATTAGTCCTGGCCCGGCTAAGCCGGGCAGGTTTCGCGCTGTTACGGAGTGTTCGTCAAACCGAGGTCGATTTTGGCCGTTTCATCTTTCACGTCGCGCAGTGGGTGAAAGCTTAATTTCGTTGGTGTCTTGTTGCGCGGAAAAACGAAGACAAGCATGCGGCGCTCTGGCTCGCCGCCCTGTAGAGGGATAGCAGCATCTGGCATGAAGCTCCCGCCCGCCCTGGAACGGTTGACGATGTTTGCAAGGTTCTGAAAGGGATTGGTTGAAAAGCCAAAAGAATTTGAATAGCAGCATTCGTGTACGCGAACCGGCATATTCAGGGATTCTTTGCCCTTATCCACCATCGTGTATTCTTCCAATGATACCGCCACTGGATCCACTTTTCCCGTTCCTGAATATTGAACATTGAAAACCCACATTGCCTGAGTGACATCGCGCGGACTGTAAGTGAATTGGCCGTAGCTAAATGTGTCCATAGGTCCGAAAATCGATAGCAACTTGATCTGGGCAGAGTCAATGGCTGCTTCTTTTCCTGGTATCGGGTTGAAGGTGAGGCATTGAGTCAAAAGCAGAAGGCTGAGAAGTTTGATGAAACGCATCAGCAATACAGAATTTGAAGCGAAACCGCGTCAACCACAATGGATCCAAACCAGAAGGTGTGCCGAGTGCTTTTGTTTAGTGGAACAGAACGTTTGAATGGGACATGATTCAGTGCGCTCCAAGAACGCTCAGCAGTGCTGAGAATGGGCCGGTCATCGGAGTACCTGGCGAAGTACGGCACCTGCCCAACAGACAAGCCAGAGAAATCGGCTGACCGTGATAACGCGCGGCGATAGCTTGCGATTAAATATGGCCCGAATTCCAAATATGAAAAACGGAAGAACCAGAGAGACAAAAGCAATGCCGGTGGCAGTGCCCAGGGCGTAGGCCGAACTGGTGAACCGAGAATAAATGGCAGTAAAGACAAACGTGAGCAGTCCGTACAACAACAAATAGTTTGCAGTTTTTTTCAACATGGTTTTTCCGTGCGACGCTAGTGTGAGACCACTCGGTCCGCGGTTTTCAGATTCGACTGCGTGTCGAGGGGAATGTTCCGGTCTTCTAAGGTTCGTCAGGTGGCGCATTCCTGTGACGAAGAACGATTGGATCATGACACAGGGGGCAGAAAGTTGAAAAGGCCTCCATGAGACTCCCTTCAGGCATGTTTGGAAATGCCATTCGAATAATTGTTGATGGGTTATCAAACAGAACGTCGTTGCCGCACTTCTTGCATGCGATGGCGAAACGCCAATCAACAATCTCACGCAAGTAGCTTTCGGAAACGAGAATTGGAATGCCCGCACCCGAGAGCTGAAACGAATAAACCTTGCCCTGGCTAAGTGACGGCAATTGGTGCGGCGCATTCAGCAGCGTTCCGGTGAGGATGGAGTCTCTCATATCTGAAATGCGGATCCAGACCTTTTCTGGAGTACGAGTGGCGGCGCGAAAACCCTCATGGATGATGGCCGGTACGTCATCAGGATAGTCGGGCGGACTTAATTTCTTGAGGATGGGATGCTCTCTCCAATTCATAAAAGACTCCGGTGGAATTTCTCAGTGTGCTTGCATAGATTTCGAAATTGAGTCAAACACTTTGCGACACAATGCCAAGTATTGGCTGCGCCGGACCTATCAGAAACTACCAACGCCTGACATGAGTTACGCGAAGTGCCATGCTATTCATTGTTCTTTCTGAATGCAGCTTCCGTGCAGCTGGAACCAAAGGCGAATGACGACTCGTAAAAACAGGCGGTAAACGGATCATAAGCTGCGGTTGCGGTTTGGCGACTCGCATAAGCTGCACACATGGCGGAAAGAGCGATAAAGGCGTTCAGCTGACACCGCCGTTTCCATTCAGCTTCTCTGGATCCCGTTGGGTCAAATTGCTGGCGGCCATTGCAGAAGGTCACTGCAAAAGCAATGATAAGCACGATGAACGGTCGTATGGTGGAGTTCATTCAGGTTGACCCGCAAGGTTTTGGATGCATGCCGGAGTTTCATCGAGGATGGTCGTGGCAGAATTGGTTCTATTTATCTGAATGGTTCGAAACAATCGTAGCTCCTTTGTCTTCATCCATGATCGAGCATTGGTTCACGTTGAGAAGGAAATAACATGCCTCGCTTCCTCCGTTTGGATCGCCGGATCTGCATTTCGCATAACAGGAGTTATGCGCCATATTCGCGGCGGGGGAATCGGAACTGCTTTATCGCGCCCCTTCACAAATCCAAAATCTTGGTCATTCACGGGCTTCTGGGAACGCTTGACGACTGCGGTAAAAAGGCCTTCCTAGTCCCACTTTGGATTTCGAATTCTACGTCGATCCGGACATCGGGATCACGCATCTTGAAAAGCACAACGTCACACCCGGAGAAATTCAGGAATTCTTTGCGGAGAGCAGATTTCTAGAACATGAGCGCTATGACGCGAGTTTTGAAGCTATCGGCCGCCTCACATCGGGGCGTTATTTGCATGTTGCATACCGCAAGAAGTCCCGAGATCTTTACTTCATTATCACCGCTTACGACTTGACAGATCCCGATTATAAGTCTATGTTAGATGGGTTAGAAGAATGAAAGTCATAGAAACAAAGACGTTCCGCGTTTCCTACGTTGTGCCCGAAACGGAGGCTGAAAAGACTTCGATACAGCGCGTCATTGACGAAATTCAAACGGACAAAGTTCCACGTTCCGAATGGAAAATCGTGGATAATCGTCCAAAGCCCCGCCGCGAACACGGCGCATAACTCGCGTTACCACGTTAGTTATGAAGTGCGGGGCAGCCCTTCACGTTGATGCGGCGCAATGGAGTGACTGGCCACATGTGCGGTGGAGAAGGTCCAAAGCGTTCTGAACATCATGGTTAAGTAGAAGAAAGTTACACCGAAAAACGGGAAGATAAGGAACCACGTAGACCGAGCTAACTCTCTGTTCAATGAGCTTTGCCAGAACACAGAGTTGAGTGCGACGAGGACGACGAGTGCTATGGTCAACCATCTAAACTTTCGCAACCGGAGCGGAACAACGGGAAGTTGCCAGTAGGCGCCCGCTGTGCCCAGGTTCGATAAACAGTAGAATACGAAGCCAGTGACCGAAAGGTCGCCCATGCCAGTTGCGGCGCTATGTGCATAACTGGCGAGGTTGAAGGCAATCGCAAGGAGCAAGAGTTTGTGGCGGGTCATGCGAAAGAGTTGGAAATGGGCCGCCGTGTCGAGAAGACCCATCAGGACGGTCACTAACATCGGGATCACACTGGTTTTGATCTCTGGATGCCGGGTGGCAAGAGCGGTGCTGGCCAAACTGAAAATGAATCGAAGCACGGCAGCGAAACAAAAGACGCGTAACGTCAGAGAATAGTTGCCCGAGTCAGGAAGGGGTGCGCTCTGTGCGGGGGCAGAGTATGGGTTTTCAGGTTTCATTTCTTCTGGCCACAGCGTAATCTTCTATCGTACGTTCCCAGAGAGTTGAAGTGAAGATGTGCTGTTCGAGTAAATAATGTTTTCCATGGGCCTATTCGGGGGCGGGATGGCGCATAACGTGTTAACGCGAGCTAAACGCACGCGCGCCGGCTATAGCCGGTGCATGTGCCCGAGTTTCTGATGCGGCGCGGGCGCTTCAGGTGTTTGGATATGCCCATTATCGGAGGCGGCTCTGAGAATCTCCATTAGTTGTGTATAGTCCTCCCAGGCTTGCTTTGCCAGGGAACGAAGTCTCGTATCTATCTCTTGAATTTTCACAGGGTCTAACTGAGGTAAAGGCGTTTGCGCAAGGAGATCAGGATCCAGACGCGGGCGAGTTCCTCCGCCGCCCAATGGAAGGCGACGACAAAACTCCGGGCTTCGCAGCAAAGACCACCAGAAATACGTGCAACTGTCATGCGGTGTGATTTCAACAAATTCGGATTTTATAGGATATACGAGTGGTTCTGCGAAACCCAACCACTTGAATTCAGGTGTTACTACAACATTCCCAAGATAGGCACGCATTGTTCCGAACAGCAACGCTCCAGGTGAGGCAAAGGCCGACTGTAATTCTGTGACATCATCGAATCCGAGATCGTAAGTCAATTGCGCACCTTTTGGGATATCGCGGTATTCGAGCGGGCGGAGTACCGATGAGATTCGACTTCGCCTGGGACGACGAATGGTTGCGATTTCACCGAGTGTCGTTTCCGCATGCGTGCGGTAAGCGAATGGATCCCATATCCCCGGGATGAACCTTGCGGCATCTACCGTTGAAATAAAACTGGTGCCCTGTCTTTGACGCATTAGAGTCCGATGCCCAATGGGTTGCTTCTAACCAGGGAATCAAGATCGTTCGAAACCGTTTCGCTACTTCTTCCCGTGGTCCGAACACCCACTGTTTGAACATATCCGAAGATACGCTTTCCAACCGGCCCGGTGCGCTTCTCGAGCAGCACAATGTCTGTGCGCGTAGTTGCCTCGGCAGTCAGCTTGAAAACTCCCTCTGGTAAGGCGATCACTCCGAGGAGACCCCAGTTTTTCTCCACGATGATTCTGAATTTGCGGAAATTTGCGTTCGCTACAAGGGAGTGAGGAAGTAGCAGGGCCATTTTGCCCCCGGGTTTGAGGAAATGCAGACAGGCATCCAAAAAGATCGCATCGCTATTATGATAACCCGCTGAAAAGATGGGGCTGAAAAATGTGACGTCCGTAAGATATACTGAAAAAGGAGGGTTCGCGAGAATGATATCAACCTTGTCCTTATAAGTTGCATGGAGCCGGGTGGAAGGGTCAAATATGTTTTCGCAATAGAAATCTGTTTCCCCTTCTTGCATCCCATTGAGCGCGGACCCGAGCCGTGCAAGCTCTATGAGAGCAGGCTCAATGTCATTGTAGACGTATTTGGCCGGAGTGCTGGTATTTTGCGATTTGACGGCACTCAAAAATGTACCTGCTCCGCATGCCGGATCCAGTAAAGTAGCCTGCGCCGGTATCGGAAACAGAGCCGCCATAGCCGCAGCAACCGGGACGGGTGTAAAAAATTTTCCGGTTGCGCCGCGATACTTGCGACCAATGAAATGCTGGTACCATCGGGGAAGATTGGCTCCCGAAGGGTCACGGAGGATTGCCTCCTTGAGCGCAGCCTCCAGCCGGGGATGCCTCGAGAGCGGCGCGAGTTGAGCCCTGGTCAGAAGTGGTGCTAGAGGCTTGCTCTTCAAAACAAGCCTCCAATAGAACTCGCAAATCAGAAAGAAGCCTGGCTCGCCGTCATATGCCAACAAACGAAGGTCTTCTACCAGTTGACGAAATTCACGACTAATTGCATGGTCCACGTTGCTTATTTTGCAGATTATGTCCCGAATTGTCAACTCGATCAGAGTGAGCTTGCAACCGGGTTTTCAACCGGGATTCTGATTCTTTGCGAATGCATTCCACCATTGGTAACGCGAGTAATGTGAAGGCAGCGATCTGAATCAGTTGGTGTTTCTCTCCGCAAGCCGGACGTCTGGAGCTTCGTGGCGTTATGCGAAGTGACGCCTCTTCTTTTTTTTGCTGAACGAATTAATTGTTCGAGGCTGAGTGAACTTGCGCGGCGATAGTCTGACGATTGTAAACGGTTTTCTTATACCAGTTGAACCAGAGCGGAAGCAGGTTGGTTGCGATACCGAGGTGATTGTCAATCCGTTCGAAAACGATCGTTGCAAATTTCAAAAATGGATAGAGGACGAAGGCAATTAGCCGATTGACCTTGCGTACGTATGATAACCTCAACCATTTTTGCAAGATAGCGAAACCACGGCTTATCAGGCGGACCCTGTGAATGAAGGTACCTTTTGTGTATGTCTCCATCATTTGGATCAGGATATACGCGGGATCGAACGGCATGCCCTTGTGCCGATACAGCTTACAGAAACTGAGCAGAATTCTAAACGGTGTGCGCTGTCCATATTTGATTTTGCGTTTGATTGAGGCCAGTTCTTCCCCGGTGATGGCAGGTGCGGTTTTCCATGCGGCCGCTTTTTGATCGCGATTTTCCTCAATCCGAATCCGATTCGTGCCAACACTGTCAAGGTTCCATTTACGCGCGAACGTTAGAATCTCCATCATCTCAGCTTCGGATTCGCCGGGCGATCCAAGCAGAAACGTTCCACCGATGAGTATGTTTGTCTTGTTCAATGCCTCGAGCCCGAGTTCAATTTTCTGAAGCGTAAGTCCTTTACCGAGCATCCGGAGAGTACGATCCTGAACTGACTCCAATCCAAAACTCAGGGCGAGGAAACCTGCTCGCTCCATTTTGTCCAATGTGGCCGCGGCATTCAGAACATGATCAATTCTCCCCACTGAAATGTATGATTTCTTGATTCCTTTCTCAATCAGTAAATCGGAGAGCTGATCGAGCATGGGCATGCTGGTAGTCAGGTCGTCGTCAATTAGCCCAACAATCGTTGCATCGAGAGTTTGAATCTCACTGAGGATACTTTGAGGACTGCGGCCCTGCCACCTCAAGAAGGACCCGTCCGACGCTTTACCATATTCAAAGCAAAATTTACATCTGTAATTGCAACCAACAGCAGTCCGGACTACATCTGTCTTGATTCCTATCATATGATAGTTGTACGCGGGATTGCGAAGCATTCTATTGGGGAAAAGATTTTCCGGGAGGGGAAGGACCTTCCGTTCGGTCTCATGAAATCCTGTGTCTGTTCGAAGCGCTAGATTCGTAACAGAATCCAGCGGATGATCCTGCACAATTTCTGAAATCGCGATTTCCGGAGAACCAGTGATCACCACATCAATCTGCGGATAATCCGTCATTGCTTTCGAGACGTCCAGGAACCCCATCCCACCCGCAATGATTGCGGCAGATTCGGGCGCGCCAGCCAGTATGGTTGGAATCACGGTATGAGCCCAGTTTCTGTATTGCCCGCTATTTTCAGGATGTCCGAAAAGACAGATGGCGTCAAAACTTTGTAAATCCGGAAGCGATTTCTCGAAGCGTAGATCAAATAGAGTGGTTGCTTTACCGAGGCTATGCAACGCGGCCTGCACATATTCGGCGGTCAGCGGTGGAAGTACATAATATGGATTTTGGAACGTAAAAGGGTACACAACTGCGATATTGTTGAATTTGCAGTTTTTTTGGGCCAGGCGATATTTCATAAATTCTCCTCAGTCGCGTTGTACGGTTTCACTAATAAAGCAATGCTGCCATGCGGGGAAGTGATGGGTTCAATCCGCTCGAAGCGCGGTGAGCAAGGGAATCCTCGAGCTCCGGGACGCCAGTGCTTGCCTTTAGAATGCCGGAGAAAACTTAGCTTTGCAGAGGAGCTCGTTTTCCCCCTGTTCGGTCGCAAGCCGATATCGTTCCCTTTCGAAGAAAGGATAGGGCTTCTCATGACGCAGAATGGCCCCAATGCGTGTGAGAAAGTCGATTACCTGGAGCGGAACGGTGGCGGCGAGGAGCAATACATCGCCGACCGCGGAGAAGGGAAAGTCGAGAACGGCGAGAAACCGTTCGGAAAAGCGCGCGCAATCTTTTTCTTCAATAATACGGGAATTATAAGAGGTTCCCGATAGAATGAAAATATCTCCGGACCGCCACGCATGAACGGATCGGGCCGTAGCGCAATGCGAGAGTAATAATGCGGAAGCAACGAGTAATAGAACAAAGTTTCTCATTTTTCACAGCAGAAATGTCTTAGCACCGGGGCGTAGTTCACAGGTCCGGTCTTCGGTTCCAACCGAACGAATGCTTGAATTGCCCCATTTCGCATAACGTTTACCGCTGGTTATACGCTGTCGCCGGCGCGCTTCGGTTGGCGAAAGTGATTGGCCCGTAGATTTTGCGCGGCAAGCCGCACAGTTTCAGAGATTCTATGTGCTCTCGTTTCTGCACGTTTGGCGTTGAGAATCCACTCAAGAATAATCTTTTTGGAGGAGCGTGGAAATGCATCGAAATGTTTTTTCGCGAGCCTGTTCCGCCGCAGCGCATCCACTAGATCCGGAGGAGGTTGTCCGGCGTCCACTTCCGAGAGAGCGTCCCAGGTGCCGGCGGTCCTGGCAAGCTTTACGGCTTTGAGACCGGAAGGTGTCATGAGTTTGGCACGGATAAGCTTCTCGACAGTGTTTCTGTTCTTGGTACTCCAGTTGCTCTTAGGATTGCGCCTCGCAAAGAATTGAAAGTAGCTCTGCGAATCTCGCCGGTTTGGCTTGCTGTCGACCCAGCCGAAACAGAGGGCTTCCTCTACGGCTTCAGCGTAGGAGACGCTTTTAGTTTTGCTCGTCTTTTTGTAAATGATGAGCCAAACGTTTTTTTCCCGGGAATGGTTTTTGGTGAGCCATGTACGCCAGGTATTCCGATCAGGGGCATAAAAAGCTGTGATTCCATCTTCTCGTTTCATATGCAATGGTTGAATTGCCAGAGATGGCGTATACGCAGTTCGCCCTTAGAGATTTCGGTATGCCGCGGAAGATGAGATGTAGAGGTCGAGAATTTTGCGCTGAGTTTTTAGCACCAGGATAGTTCCTTTCTGCTCTTCGCGTCCACGTTGGAGCAAGAGTGAGATTTGCTGGATAGCCGGTAGATCAGTGAGGACGAATGTTCCGCCAACGCTTCGCGAGGGGAGAACGCCATACGCAACATTTGCATAGGAGCGGGATGTCCAAAGGAAAGAGATTGGCGAAAGTTCTGGCCGCGTTGTTGTACTCGTCGCCGGCGTCGATGCGAAGGACAGCCTCAAGGGAACCATTCAGGTTCTAGAAAAGTTGCAACCTCTGCGGAAGCAAGAGTTCCGTCGTCGGGAAGACTGCATTCGAGAACCAGTATTTCACCCTTCAGGGTGATGAATTTCGTGATTTGACGAGCTTGCTGAGATTGCCAAATCACTTCGACAGTGTTGAGGTTTCTTCGCGTCAGGTTTTTTCGTGATTCCATACGTCTATTGTCATTCGATTGCATGGACCGGATCAAACGGTCTATCCGCAGAGCGGAGGTTTGACCATCGTTAAGTGGAATTCGAGTTAAGCCTATCGGTCCGGAGACCCCGTTGGCCACGAGCGAGATGGCTCCTTCAGCTAGCGGAATTTCAACTGGTCTTGCAGGGAAATTGGCAATGAATCCTGCGTTGCGAGCGATGTATTGAAATTGTTGTGGCGGTTTGGAGAAGAATGTGAACCCGAGCATATTGAGCACCAGGCTGGCTGCGATTATCTTTAGAGGGAGAAACCGTCCCGAAAGCTTTGTGCCTCCCCATGCAATAATGAACACGAATACAAAACCTTTCGGTAACCATGCGGCGAACGCTTTCCCCCAATACCGCTGTACACTGAATTGCAAATCGGTTTGAGCGCCCATGAGTTCAATGATGGTTAAGGAAAAAGCACTCGCGACAATCAAACCAATGAGGGCGAAGACTGCGCATTTTAGATAGGACAGTTTATTCATATTAATCACCTTTTGAGGCCATGCATTGCGCATAACGTGGTAACGCGAGTTAGACGCAGCGGCGCCGACATTAAGCAAAACGACGGGACTTTCTGGCCGCCGATGTTTGGGTCAAAATAAGCTCTACCGCCTGGCGCAGTGGCAAGATGGACCGGGTAGCATCCCCGGGATATGCATAAGCGCTCAGACCGCAAACTTCTGACAACTTCTGTGCGGAGATTGGCAGGATCACAAAGGACTCTGAGTCGAAGATTTCAACAAGCAAGTGCCCTTTGCCGTAGCGTTCATAAATTACTCCGTTGATCTTTTTCAGAAGAACGAGCGCACGCTCGCCTGTTCTCAAGGCAGCGTCCGTCCAGCTTCCGGGAGCGTGAACGAAGGATATTTCGGCATTATCTGATTCCACGTCAAACGCGCGCCCGCGAGAAAGGACTCGCTCCAGGCGTGCGCGGAATGTCTGGGTGCCTGTGAGATCTCGCACGTGCAGCAGAGCCACATCATAAGCGTGTAGGAGTTCGCGTGCTGCCAGGATAAGGCGCCTGTGGAGTCTACTTTGTGTCATTTTTATTGCCTGCGGAAGTCGCGAATGGCTGCTCTTCGGCGCGTGATTTCGCATAACCTGGTAACGCGAGTTACATGTTGTTATGCGAAGTGCGCCACTTCAGTGTCCAAGTTGGCGAGCCGTGGATGGGGAATTCTCCTGCCGCAAACGGAGTAGGAAAAATAGTATCAAAGCAGCAAAAGGCCAAAGGAGATCCGGCCAAGGATCCAGAAGGGAGCAGGGCAGATTTCCCTCAAAAAATCTATAAGCGAACACTTTCTTGGCTGCGAACATTAAGAGCGAAATTGAGATAAATAAGGGGCCGAGGGCCTTAGCTTTCCGGCGTCTTAGTAAAATCAAGGGCAGGACTGTGAAGGCGGGAATGAGGAGGAGGTTCAACAGCGGGAGTGCACAGAGGACCGCTTCGTCACCTTGCGGACCGCTGCCGATCATGTCGCAATCGTGGCTGTAGCAGTCTATGGAAGCGCCGAAGAGGCTTCTTGAAAGATACAGAAGCAGACAGATGTACGTAAAAACCATATTGCGCCAATAGAGAGCACGATGGTCCGCAGCGGGGTGTGGGGAGTTAGGAGCGGTATACGGATTCATACTAGTTTAAGAAGTGGCGCATTTCGCATAACGTGTGTAGAGTTACGCGACGTGACCTGCCCGCATGCATCAAATGATTTCTTCGGGCGCATTGGTTGGCAGGCGAGATTTTTTATCGCATTGTTCTAGCTCTTTCTGGATCATCGCGCACCTTAACAAGATTACTGAGAGGCTATCATTTTGGGTCGAGGAGTAGCCGCGGGAAACGAAAAGAGGAAGGAAGCATTCATCCTTTAGAGTCTGTTGAAGCCCAGCTTTCCAAATGCTTCCGCGTTTGCATTTATCTGCATCCGATTGACAAGTGCTGGTCCAGAGCGCGAACAGTAGAACGGACGCCCTGAATAGGATTTTGCACAGCGGACCTGGGGGAAATGATTTCATGGTTGCTCCTGGCGGATAAGCGTTTTTCTCGGGCAGGTCATGTCGCATAACGCGAGTTATGCGAAGTTTTGCGCCGCTACTCCTGCGCACAAACGTAGTAACCCCAATGCTCTACCTTTGGCTTTGGTGTATCAACCAGAGTTACCGTGGTTGCGTAACCACGAGAAAAGCAGCGCGGTTTCAATAAATAATCTGAAAGGGAAACAGCGAAACTGAGTTCGCGCAATTCAGATCCAACGCATATTCTTGAAACGAGTAGAAGATCCCGCGCTGTCACATCAGGTAGATACAATTCTTCGTTGCGTCCTTCCCAATAACGTTGTTCTACAAAAATCCCACCATTTTGAAGCTTGAGAGTTTCAACAGTGAAATATTGAACATCGTTGTGCGCGGGTATGGTGTATGGCCGAATTTCTACCACGGTGTCTTTGCCAGAGCTATCCTTACGGATTGTAAAGGAATGAAGTTCCGGTTTGGAATATTTTGGAAAGGCAGAATCAACATACTGGCGCAAAGACGAGCATGCAAGCGGTGGTGCTGGCAGTGAGGACAGGAATCCATCGAAAACATACCCCGCTGCGGGCGCGAAGGCCTTTCTCCAGTATCCCGGGATTCCATTAAATTGAGAGCGGGGTGACTCAGTGATGTTGCTCACGCTTACGATCCGTGCGTAAGGGACCACAACCAGGGACTTTGCCGATGGATCGGGTTGAGCGCGGATATGAACACCATTGATTGATAGGACATTTAGCTCCTGGCGAATAGATACATTTGGAGATTGAACGGTTTTGGATTCTGCGCATCCGAGTAAGGCAATTAAGATTAGAAATCGCATGTGTGACACAGGCTCCCCCCAGGCGAAGTTGCCTGGCCCTATTCCGAAGAGTTGCGTTCTACTCTGAAACTTGCATAGTTTTCGGGAGGATCTGGATGATCCAGCGGTTCTGTTCCAGCGCCCCGTACCAGGAGCTTTGTACGAGGATATCCTTCGGCCGACATCGCATCGCGGACCAGGTTGGCCACTTGCTCGCTACGCCGCGCGGCGGGAAGCGCATGGCAAGCAACCTGTCGTGGTCGCGATTGGATTTTTCACGAATCTCGCGTACTGCAGAAGATTCGCAACGCGTCAGAGTGATGAGTGGGAACAAAAGCAAAAAAAGCATTCTGGTTGACATAAACTTATCCTTTGCATCAGGCATTTCGCATAACGTGGTGAGCGTTAGTTATACGTCCCCGTTGGCCCGGGTTGGGTTAGCTTTTCAAAATGAACGGCCGTAACCTCGCGCACAAGCATGAAAGGTCCGAATAGAATGGAGGCTGGGAAGCCCGCGGAATTGCAGGAGGAGGCTACAAGAAAAGCGGCGGAATCTCTCGAAGACAAGCGTGCCTCGGAGAGTTGAAGCTTGAGAATTTGGGGAGCTAAGGTTTCAGGGAGGGGGCATACAAAGTTAGAAAAAGGAGGGGACTTTGTTTGAACGCAATCGGTCATTCCTGGCAGCAGAGTTATGTTAAGTTTGGTGATTTCGGACGTTCCGAACGGTGTGTGCTTTTCGCGCGAGAGAGCGAGCGCGACACTTCCCGGCTTTTGGGGAATAGAATATCTGTATGTTTTTTTAGAGTCAACAACAGTGCGCAAAGTGCAAAGAGAAATGGATCCGGGGACGGTACTATCATTGGCCTCAATTGACAAAGACAGACTAATGTCATCTGGTGTGACGACCTGAAGGAAGAGATCTTGCGTAGTTTCAGCCTGATTGCGGAAACTCCACGGGTAACGATCTTCTTTGTAACAAATGGGCTTGAGATAGCGAGTGAATTCATCGGCGCGGTTGCTCGGAGCGACACATGCAGAAGACGCTAATAGCGGCAGGGGTAACAAGAATTTCAACATACTAAGAGAGTCCGGGCCAATGGCGCATAACGGGATTGCAGACTTGTGGTCTCAACGACGATCGTTGCATGGAGGGCCGGCAAAATCCCCCCAGCATCCACTGGACTGGGTGAATCTGAGGCGATCATTCCTAAATCTCTCATCCAGCTGGTCATAATCCGGAGCCTGGAAGAGAACGATGGGTTTGTTTTGCCAGTTGTCGTCGAGAATTCGAGACCCATGATAGTAGAGAGTCCCTTCCGGGGTAAAACGGCGTTGCTCTTCAACGATTGAAGTGGCGCTGGGTATGAATATGCTTAAGAAACGCCATCCGACAAGGGTGAAGTCAACCGCAGTGGCTATGTCGTTGGTAAAGGCAATGACCTGAATGAAATAGAGTCGATGACGTTCGTCGTGCACATGGATGACAAATCTGTCGCGCTCTTGTGTGATCGTGCTTGTATAGCCGCGCCAGCCGGGGCGCAGGGGATGATAGAAATTCCGGTCAGCAAAGCGTTGCAGGAGGGCTGTCCGCCTGAATCCCGGTAGGGAGTGATAGGTTGAAAGGTGCGTTGGGCTTGAAATATCTGGGAGGCCGGAGCTTTCGGACCCCCAGTAGTAAACCTGGGATCCTATCGATGCACATCCCAGAAGGGGAAGATAAGAAACAAATAGGAGTAAGACCTTCATAAGTCCCAGAGGGAGCAAATCGACGTTATTCGGGCACAAGTCGCGGCACCAATTGCAGATAACGTGTGTGCGTTAGTTATGCGAAATTCCTGAACTGCGGCTTCGAAGTGCACGCCTCTTTGTTCACTTCCATTCGGCTTCGATTGAAACTCGGCCCAGTGGTGAGCGACTGGCTGTAGCGTTGGAGTATAGGATGGAGCCATACAGACAGTCGAAAGCAGCGCCGATTTCAAAAAGGATGGGGATGTAGCCGGGGCCGCGGGGGCGCATTCTCGCCGAGCCGATGAGAAAGGTATCATCGGGATAATCTCCGTAAGACAGAAGGAGGATATTGAGTGTTCCAGTCTGGGGAGTTTCGAGTTGGTATTCGCGATCTAAGAAGGCGTCGGAACCCTGGAGATTTATGAGTGGTGTGTGATGCTGAACGGTGTCGGTGGGAAATTCCTGACGACCATCTGGAAAAATCAGAACAATCGCAGGAATGACAATTGTATTTTGCCCGGAGGCAAAGAGATGGTTCACCCAGGAGCGAGTCCTAAGGGTTATCCGATCATGTGCGGTGACGTTTAGCTGATAGAGCTTGAACTGTGCAGCCAAAGTGCTTCCGGTAGAAGTCCGGTAATGGATGACGGGGGTCACGCTGGTGAAGTTAACGTACGCACCCCATGAGTGAGTGGCTTGAAGAGGGAGCGGAAGTCTTCGCGGCTCGGCGACTTGTGCGTACCGGGTTGTCTCTTTCAGAACGTCTTGCAAAGAGAGACCGGAAGCAGACTGAAGCTGACGAAATGCTTCGGCGGGCGGAGGTGTGGATGCACACGTCAGAAAGAGTGACGTAACTATTGTAACAATTGTAAGGCGTGCATTTCTCATAACGTGGTGACGCGAGCTATACGCCTGTGCCCCGCCTTTCAAGGTTGAGATCAAACTCGACATGATAGTGCTCATCATGTCTTACCCATGAAGGCAAACGTGAGAAGCGAACGGATTTCAACAGATCCTGCCCGCCCGAATGTTTAGCCAGAATCTCCTGCAGTTTATTATCGAAAATTACGAATCGAACAGTAACTCCGTGATTGGCAGAGATTGCCTGGAGGGTTCGCAGATGCACTATCATGCTTTCCCAGTCGATTTCAAAGTCACGAAGTTTACCGGAGTCATCAAAATCTAGTCCATAGCCAAATTGGTTTGCGACGGATGCATCGATTTCAGCAATGTTTCCGTTTCGTCGGACCGGAACAAAAAAATCGACACAAAGGCCGTTCCTATGCGATTTGTGCGGTCGGAAGTGACCGCCGCGTGGCCAGCCCGTTTCACCATACACGTATTTGAATTCGGGATGAGTGAGTTGAATTTGAGCATACGTTTCGAGAACAATGTCGCGGATAACACCATGAACACTGTTGCGACGGAGGAAGCATCCGAGAGGATGATATGCTCGAAAATTCGGTCCGGAACAAGGCAGCGATTTTCCGTTGATCAAATATCCAAGCTCAGATGAACCGACGGACTCACTCTGTTGGGGAGTCGATTGATCAAATACGCCTTGCTGTTGCAGGAAGATGCACAACGCGATCAATGAGAGGGAACTAGTAGCTAAGACAAGGCGCAGAATAGTTTTCATGGTTTTAAAGCGGGGCATGGCGCATAACGTGGTAAACGCGAGTTATGCGAAGTTGGGCATGCCGTTTGGAAAAGAGATTATTGCATTGTCTGCGAAAATGAGCCAGCCACCTACGTTAAACAACTTGGCGTTCTCCGTCTCAGGTGAGGGATTTTTGAAAGGATCAAGATCGGCAGCTTGTAGTAGTTTGTGAGGGATACCGGCAGTTTCAAGTAGAGATCTCGTAGCCAGAACGAGCGGCTGCGGTCCTTTGCAGAGGGAGTAGTGCGGAAGAGAAACGATTGCGATGAACTCTTCAAGGGTTCGATTCGTACCGAGATTTAAGAAGGGAATGGCGATGACGTCGGTACCTTTGGAGAAGGATTGAAAACCAAGCGGCTGGCCCCAACCCTTTTTCATGTCCATTGAGTTCAAGGTCAAAGCCTTGCTGAATCTCAACTTTCGCACTCAGGATTTCACAAACTACGTGCCCGGCTTTCGGAACATCGAGCCAGATTCCTGTCTACACCACGTAGTCACCGAGCTTGATTCGTAGATCCGGTTTGGGGTTTCCCTTTTGCTTTGCAAAAACATCAAGCATGGCATCCTGGATCACGAGGCCCGAGTCGGTATAATCAAACGGTTCTGGTAGCATTATCGAGAAGAACCCTTCCCCGGGGCCGGGCTATGGCGCATAACGTGGTGGTAACGCGAGTTAGCCGCAGTTGAGGGGCCTTCGTGAGGGGGAAGGTGTTTTTGGACGAGCTGATAAGCTGCCGGTGTGGCGTATTAGATCTGCGAGTTGCCTAACCGCGCATCACGGAAAGAAGAAATAAACTGGTGGCGAACCCAGGTGGGATGAGATTGAGAAGAATTAGGACAGAGCTGGCTATGGGAGCACGTTCCAAAATTAATAGGACAAAGCCATAAATAGCGAGCCCGAGATTGATAGGGATTGAAATGAGCAGAAGGGCAATTTCTCCACCACCGTGACCGCTGAGATTATATCGGTCACCGGTGATAGTGGCCCACGCTCCGATCTGGAGTATAAGCATGAAGATCGTTAAGAGGTAGGCGAGGGTAATATACCAGAGGCGCATCATAGGCAAGAACGAATGTCAGGAACAATCGAGAGAGTGCTGCGATTCTTGTCCCGCCCCTCAATTGCGGCTAACGTGTGTACGTGAAGTTATGCGAAGGCCAGGCCCCTTTTTGTTGCTACTTTATAGCCTGTGCTTGAACCCATTTGTTCGGGATTTTGTTTCTGTGATCAAGAATTCTACTCTCGACATGCTCGGGGTCCCAGACCGAAGCGCGTTCAAGCCGTGCACACTCGCGGCGTGTCGCTGGTTTGACTTCTCCACTTTGAAAATAGATCTGAAAGGATTCGGGATCCAACGGATCTTGGATAAAGAAGGTGTAATTCGCTTGCAGGTGTTTTTCCAAAGGTAAATTTCCAATGCTTACCCAGCGCCCGGATTTAATTGCGTAGTCCATGACCGCAACAACGAAGAGAACTGGGCAGCGTGCGATTTCTTTGAGAGCAAGTTCCTTTTCAGTGGCAATATCGTAGAAAGCGTAAACTGCGTGCGGTAGTACTCTGGCGCAAGAATGAAGATCATCGGCGAGTGGGATTTTTAGAAAGTCACCGTCAACCCGGCGTGGTTTGGTTTTGCGAGTCGAACTCATTTGTTACGATTCCTGGGGCCGGGCTTTCGCATAACGTGGTAACGCGAGTTATGCGCCGTTGCGGTTTTCCGTTCTAAAATTGTCGTTATGGTGTATTGAAAGAGTCGTCAACACCGCCAAGTAGCGTTGCAACCCGATCAGATGCGCGGACCAA
>JAIBBM010000108.1 GCA_019694685.1 Leptospirales bacterium | reverse complement strand
CGCAATGTGAATATGTTTTTTCGGTGGGCGTATCACCAGGCGCACATATCTGGGGCTCGGTATCATGTTCGTGGCGCACGGTATCATTGTTGCAAACTCTAGGGGGATCTATTGATGAAAAAACTATTTGCCCTGTGCGGACTTATTCTAGGAATTTTCCTGAGCCGTTGCTCCATTTGTTGCACGGTTAGCGGACCGACGCGCGATGAGTGTTTCACTAACAATATTCTGTTAGTTGCCGCAGGTATGGCCGCAAATCCTAACAAGGCGCAGGACTATGCAGTTTTTTTGCCGCTAATCTATTCCGTGTGCAGTGAGGTTCCAGAAGGAGACTAGGGAATAATGGCGACGCTCCCTTCGATATCACATTCACTCCGCATGTTTCAAATGCTGTCGATTGTAGGAGAACGTCATGGGCAAATTGTTGAGTTATCTCGGGCTTATTGTCAGCAGCTACATGCTGAGTAGTTGCTTCATTTGCTGCACTATCGATGAAGGAGTCTCGAAACAGGAATGCGAGAATGCGGTCCTTCTATCGATGGCTGTCGCGGCCGCCGATAACAGCCCACAAGCAAGGGCGAGTCTTCCCGTCCTGGCTATGGTATTCGCATTATGCAGCGACCAACCGTAACGTTCGGGAAATGGTCTGCGATCAAGTGGGACAGATGATGAGGAGATTCAAATAAATGTACTACACGCATGAGCGGAGATTTGACGTTATGCGGCGACTCCCCTTGATTCCAGCATACCCACAATTCCCGCGAATGCAAGATTATAGGCGCGGCGCATGTGACGATGGGATGCGAAAATCGTTACGTGGGTTACTTACTGTCCTGTTAGTCGTTGCTATGTTGGGTGGCTGCGAGCCAGCTGTTGATGCACAGAAAGAGTGCGGAGGAGATGGACCTCTGCTGGCTCTTGTCGCAGTGGCGGCCGTCAACAGCAATCCAAATCAAAGCGCACTTACTGATCTGATGACTCTATACCTTGTCACATATGAGGACTGCGTGCAGTCACTCAAGAAGAATGAATCGCTTTTCTGATGGTCCAATGACAAAAGAGGATATGTCTTGAAGCAAAAAGAACCATCAAGAAAAAGGAGATCCAAGATCATCGCGTTTTTAGCGATGCTCTTTTTATCGACGAGCATATCCTGTACAACCGAACGTCAAGAATGCTTGGATCACGCAGATGCGGTCAATGAAATTGACTACTGCCCGCTCTATTTGATATTGGCGTCTCGCGGTTCCAACAATCAGGACTATCTGAATCTGCAGAACTCTGTCCTGTTGATTTGTGCGCGCGACAAGATTGTAAGGGAGAATTGCATGCATAAGAGCGAGTTGCCCGCATTTTGAAAGCTGTGGAGCCGCTAAGGATTCGGGTAAGTGTGTGGGGATTCACGATGGAATGCGGTTCTGATGCACTCTTGGATCCCGCTGCATGCGTGGGATGATATTCGTAAGTTTCGCACCTGGACGGCTGCGAGATTGTATGTGGACGGAGGACGATATGCAAATCTACACAATCCCCGGAGGTGGAAACTATGATTTGTTCGCGACCAAGATGGTCAAAATGCATGAGGGTATCTATGCTAGTGATGTTTGTCGGAGCTTCTTGCTATCCCGCTAAATCAGAGCGGGAAACCTGCAAACATGGGGATAGTACTCAATCAGGTAGGGCCGATGAAGTGGCACTCCTGTGCGGACTTTACGCAAGTGTGGCGGTCCGCCCCGGGCAAGTTACGCCAGCCGGCACAACAGCAGATACGTTACTGCTTCCGTGTGTGTATAGCGTTCTCTATTTGGCCCAGTGCGATAAGGAACCCGGAGGAACGCAGGTTATTTTTGATCCCTGATACGGAGACCTTCTGCGGCCCGCTTTCCGCGCGTGCATGGATTCCCCAGCCTATCATCCCTCGCAAGTGAGACATGCCCCGCTTGACTTCTGGCAGACTCCGCCTGAGGTGTGACGCCGCTTGCGAGCCGCTCTTAACCACCCACCTCCAAAATCCACCCACAGGGGGTGGGCGAGGTGCGTCCGGGGGTGGCGCGGGATCAAATTTAAATCAAGCTAGCCTCCAGGCGCATTCGCAAAAAACTGCCTAAAACGGGCAATTGCTTTCAATATTATGGAAATACGTAACATCACAATCATCGCGCACGTCGACCACGGCAAGACCACTCTTGTGGACGGACTGCTGCGAGCTGCGGGCGCACTGTCCAACAAAGAATCCGGCGAACGAGTCATGGACTCCATGGACCTTGAGCGGGAACGCGGCATTACCATTCGTGCGAAGAACGCTTCGATCGTTTACAAAGGCACTCGCATCAACATCATTGATACTCCTGGACACGCCGACTTCGGTGGTGAGGTCGAGCGCGTCTTGTCCATGGCAAATTGCAGTTTGATTCTCGTAGATGCGTTTGAAGGTCCCATGCCGCAGACTCGTTTTGTTCTGGATAAGAGTCTCAAGCTGGGTCACAGACCGATTCTGGTGATCAACAAAATTGATCGCGAATTCGCGGACCCGGACAAAGCGGTCGACATGGTCTTCGATCTCTTCGATGACCTGGGCGCGACAAGCGAACAGATGGATTTCCCAATCATTTATTGTTCTGCGAAGCAGGGTTTCGCTTCACGCGAACTTTCGCGGGCGGGCAAAGAAGACAAAGACCTCATTCCACTTCTCGATCTTGTTCTGGAGCACGTACCAAAAGCACCGGGCGATCCAGAAGCACCGCTGCAATTCCAGATCATGAACATGGACTACGATGATTACCTCGGTCGTCTGTCAATTGGACGCGTCTTCGAAGGTCGCGTCACAAAGAATCAGGATGTTGTACTCGTCCGCGGCGATCATAAGGAAATGCACAGAATTACAAAGATCTTCGGATACAGTGGAATGAAACGCACTGAAGTAGACGAAGCGATCGCGGGCGATATCGTCGCGCTCACCGGGATTCCAGATCCTATGATCGGTGACACAGTCTGTCACGAAGATCATCCAAATCCAAGACCTCCGATTCTTGTGGATGAACCAACTGTTTCCATGTTCTTCTCTGTAAACGATTCGCCTTTCGCGGGTAAAGAAGGTCAGTACGTAACCACGCGTCAGCTGCGCGAAAGACTCATCCGCGAAAAGCTCACGAACGTTGCTCTTCGCGTCATCGAAGACCCTGAGCGTCAGGATCGTTTTCAGGTTCAGGGTCGCGGAGATCTTCACCTGTCCATTCTGGTGGAGACGATGCGACGCGAAGGTTATGAACTACAGGTTTCGCGTCCGGAAGTGATCATGCGAACTGAAAATGGGCAGAAGCTCGAGCCGTTTGACATTGTGATCATTGACCTGCCAGAAGAATACAGCGGTGTTGTGATCAATGAACTCAATCGCCGCAAAGGATCCATGCAGGGAATGGAAACGTCTGCTCACGGCACAACTCGTCTTGAATACATTGTGCCTACTCGCGGCCTGATTGGATTTCGCAGCTTCTTGATCACAGAAAGTCGCGGTTCTGCGGCGCAGAACTCTCGCTTTTTGCACTATGCTCCGTATGCCGGTCCTATCCCGGGAAGAAAAAACGGCGCTCTCGTTTCTATGGAAGCAGGCACAACTGTTGCTTTTGCTCTCTGGAACATTCAGGAACGCGGCAGTCTTTTTGTAGATCCGGGCATCCCGGTCTATGGCGGCATGATCATTGGCGAGTGTGCACGTGAGCAAGATCTGGATGTAAACCCTGCCAAAGAAAAGAAACTGACCAACATGCGCACGACCTCTGCGGATGAAGCGGTTCGCCTGGTTCCACCTCGCAAGCTCAGCCTGGAACAATCTCTTGAATTCATCGACGATGATGAACTACTTGAGGTGACTCCAAAGAGCCTTCGCCTTCGCAAAAAGCTGCTCGATCCAAATGAACGTAAGCGTCATGCGAGGCTGGCCGGAACTACATAACGCAGTCATTGTCGAAGACGCGGGCAATTTGCCGCGTCTTTTCGAATATCCAGAGTATGTCATTGAGACTGCTCTGGAGAAAGACATAGCGTCCGCACTTCGAAAAGCAGACGAAGCATCCCGCGAAGGCCTGTACGTGGCCGGGTTCCTTTCTTACGACGTCGGGCAGGGCGCCCGTGGATCCATATTTCCAAAACCTATCCCTCGTCTGTGGCTGGGTTGTTATTCTTCCTTTTCGCGTGCGAGTTTTCTAGAAGATTCTACCGCATCGCATTACAGCCTGAAGGCGATTCCACCGTCGATGGACGAACGAGACTCGTTTATGCGATCTGTGGAGCAGATCCGAGAATCTATTCGTTCTGGAATTGTATATCAGGTCAATCATACTCGTCGCAAACTCTATGATATGAAGGGGAGTGCTCTGGCTCTCTATGCCAGACTGCGATCTCTGCAGCGGGCCCGTTATGCGGCATTTGTTTCTATCCCTGACTTCACTGTCTTATCACTGTCACCGGAGCTATTCTTTTCCCTCGAAGACGATTGGATCGAGAGTCATCCCATGAAAGGTACGTTTTCGAATTTCATCTCCAGGAATGAGATAGATGCGGATGAAAAGAGTCTCTCTGAAAATCATATGATACTGGACCTGGTCAGAAATGACATTGGCCGCATCGCAGAACCGGGCAG
>JAIBBM010000054.1 GCA_019694685.1 Leptospirales bacterium | reverse complement strand
ACGTCGGTGCCGCGAAGGCCCATCGCAATTCCAATGTCCGCCCGTTTCAGTGCCGGTCCGTCGTTGACTCCATCTCCAGTGACTGCTACAATTTCCCCCAGATTGCGAAGAAGAGTGACGATGCGAAGTTTTTGATCCGGAGAAACACGTGCGAACACAGTTTCGCCGGCCTTCAAGATTTCCGCGAGGCTTTCGTCTGTCATCTGGGCAATGTCCACACCGGCAAACACGGGCAGGTTCCCCCCGGCGGCTCCTGAACCCAGGCCAATGCGTTTTCCAATGCTCTGTGCGGTCAGAGCGTAGTCCCCTGTGATCATAATGACACGGATGCCAGCTGCGTGACAGATTTCAATGGCGCCTGGAACCTGTGGGCGTATTGGATCTGACATGGCTGCCAGACCAAGAAAAACAAGATCGGTCTCACAATTCTCTGCGTTGTATTCTGATATGTCCCGGATACCATCGTCATTGCGAAATGCAAGTGCCAGGACGCGAAGGCCACTGGATGCAAATTCGTCATTCTTCTCTTTGATGGCGGCGCGGTCCCCTTCCGTAAGCAAACGTGTGTTGTTTCCTTCCTGGATCAGTTTGCAGCGCTCGAGCATTTCCATGGGTGCGCCTTTGGCATAGACTGTTTTTCTGATATCTCCGTCTCGCCGCACAACCACGCTCATCCGCTTTCGCACAGATTCAAAAGGATTCAGATGCAATCTGCTGTGGGTTCCTCGAACACCAGCGCGATTGGCCAGGGCGACCAGGGCTCCTTCGGTTGGATCGCCTAACACTCGATAGGCGTTTGCATGCTTTTCAATGCGCGCATTGTTGCAATTGTAGGCACAGGAAAAGAGCCCGGTAAGCACAGGCTTGCGAGAGAGTTCGTCGGAGGATATGGGCCCTGATTCAGAGTGAAAGCTTCCCATGGGTTCGTAGCCAATTCCGTCTACTGAGATGGTCTTTCCGTCAGCGTAGATCTGCGTGACCATCATCAGGTTTTGTGTCAGAGTGCCCGTTTTATCGCAGCAAATCACAGTGGTGCATCCAAGTGTTTCCACAGAAGACAGATTTTTCACCAGAGCGTTTCGCTTTGCCATGCGCGAAACACCCATGGCCAGAGATAGAGTTACGGTGGGGAGTAGCCCCTCGGGCACGTTGGCAACGAACAGGCCAATGAAAAAGACGAAAGCCTGGAGAAAAGAGAGGCCTCCGAATACCCAGCCGAGTGCGAGAAAGGCAGCACCCAGAGTAAAAGCCAGAAGTGCAATTGCATACACTGTTCCTTTGAGCTGTTTCTGGAGAGGGCTTTCCTCTTTTTTGATTTCCTGGGTCAGGCGGGCAATCTTGCCGATTTCAGACGTCATTCCTGTTCCAAACACAATAGCGCGCGCGGACCCGCGAATGAGTGCGGAGCCGGCGAAGAGTATGTTTGGCATTTCAATCCAGAGGAACTTTCCTGGAAGAATGATACGCTGTTCTGTTTTGTATCGCCGCACTGAATTCGACTCCCCTGTGAGCGCGGAATTATCCACTTCCACTTCAAATGCTTCGATGAGTCGTGCGTCTGCAGGAACAATGTCTCCTTCATCCAGAGTGATGATGTCTCCAGGCACCAGCTCCGCCGTTGGCGTTTCTGTGATTTCGCCATCGCGAAGCACTCTACAAGTACGCGAAATCAGTCGAGAGAGAGCTTCTACGGCGCGATCTGATTTGTACTCCTGCAGGAAGGAGAAAATTCCATTGAGTGTGACTACAATGAGGATAGCGATTCCCAGTTGAGGCATATCTACGCCGGGCACAAAACAGAGAAGGGCAGCCAGCCACAGCAGAATCGCAAAGAAGCTAAAGAAGTTTCCAACAAGGCGAATGTACCATGGTGTGCGTCTAACGGTGCGAAGTGTGTTCGCTCCAAATTCAGTCAGACGTCTTTGCGCTTCTTCGCTCGATAAGCCGGCGGCCAGATCCGTCTGGAGTTCGAATGCAACCTGATCGCTCTGCAAATTGATGTAAGAAGAATGCGCCGGGTTCTCTTCCTCCGATTTTATAATGCGAAGAATCTCTTCGGGGTCAGAGCTATTGGCCGCGCGATCCTGAATGGCTGGAAGGAGAGAACACATCCCCTGCAAGAAGGCGATTCCCGCGTCTTCTGCAGGCAACACCAGAAGCAGTATGATGCGGACCTTGCCCTGGGGCATGTCGATTCCGGCAGGCGCAAATCCGAGGACTACCTCGGGGGAGGCAACTGAGCTCGATCGAAAGTGAGGAATGGCCACTCCATCGTAATGAAACGGATTGGTGGAAAGGCTCTTCTCAGCCGCCTGTGCGCGAAGATCTTCTGGAAGTCGCTCGATCAACGCATGCGTGACTCCTTCCATGTTGCCCGCCAGTCCGGGTACAATCCGATCTTTTCCAATAAACTCACTGAGCATGTCTTTTCTCTCTGCTTTCGAGACGTTTGCCAATCAGGTGAGACATCGCAGCCACGGCCACGGCCGCGGCGAGTTCAGGCTGTCTGGCCCTCATTTCAGAGGGTCTGGTCACGATGAGAATGGCACAGATGAGCGCCGCGTGTCTGGCGAGTTTGCACAGGAGGCGAGCGGAGGCGATACGCGTCAGGTTCATGTGGATTGAATGGCGGAATGGCCACTGTCGCTCCAGCTTTTTTGTGTCGGTCAGACCATGATATCGCTCATGGAACGGCAGGGCAGGCCGATAGGAGGACTATGCTTCGATCTCTATGGACATCCGCCAGCGGTATGGTGGCGCAGCAGTATCAAATCGATACGATCGCCAACAACCTGGCCAACGTAAATACGTTTGGTTTCAAGAAGAACCGGGCCGATTTTGAGGATCTTGTCTATCAGCATCAGGTGCTTGCGGGAACTCCTGCGACCTCCGTTTCTGAAATTCCTACAGGCGTCTATGTGGGTCATGGAACGCGTGTTGCGGCCACACAAAAAATGTTTGAGATGGGAAGTCTTCAGGCCACTGGCAACAAGTTTGACATGGCCGTTGGTTCAGAGGTGGGATTCTTCAAGGTCCTCATGCCGGATGGAAATTTCGCGTACACTCGAGATGGTAGTTTCAAGATCGATTCGCGCCAGCAGGTAGTTACATCCAATGGGTACTTGCTTGAGCCTCCGATTACGTTGCCACCAGGTGCCATCAATAATACGTTTCAAGTATCTGAAAATGGAGAGGCGACTGTGCGCATTGGAGACGATCAAAGGCCAACGCGCATAGGTCAGATTGATCTATATCGTTTTGTAAACCCGGCCGGTCTTCAGGCGATCGGAAAGAATCTATTTAAAGAGACGATCGCAAGCGGACAGGAAATCCAGGGAACTCCTGGCATGGATGGAATGGGCGGATTGATGCAGGGGTTTGTGGAAATGTCGAACGTGAAGCTGGTAGAAGAGATGGTTAACATGATCGTCGCTCAGCGCGCGTATGAATCCAACTCCAAGTCCATCATCACGTCTGACAGCATGCTTGGAACTGCCATTGGCATGAAGCGATGATTCGATTTCTAATCCTGGTTCTGGTTTGCAGTTCTGATTTATTCGCATTCAAACTCTTTCTAGAACCAGTGGTCCGCACTCAGGGCGGACCGGTGCGACTGTCAGATGTCAGCCGGAGCGAAGGGGATTCTCCGAAAGATAAAGTAATTTTAGGATCTATCAGAGAAGCATACTTTCTTTCCAGGGACGAAATCCAGAGAGCGGCAGGCACAGACTGCGAAGCGGTCTACGGACCCGGTGTCTGGGTAGTTCCCCTCACAAAAACGCAAGATGCAGAAGAAGCAGTCGAGTCCATGAAGGGCGCGATTCGCAGACTCAGCGGCGGCGAAGAATTCTTGAAAAAACATACAATCAAGGTGAGTGCCGGGCTCAAGATGCCGGAGCAGGGCGCCAGTGCAGTGTATCGCTTACCACCTCAGGCAAACAAACTGGCCGCAGGACGCATGATTGTGGCGGTGGATCTGATTGTTCCAGACAACGGGAAGGATCGGACTCTACTCAGGCAGCAGGTAGAGCTGGTGATCTATAGACAGGTGAAGGTGGCCGTGGCCACCCATACTCTGGATCAGGGAGATGTCATTGCCCATGGCGACTTTAAGATGGAGACGCGTGAGCTGGACTCAGACGTGGAGAAATTCGCACCAGAGAACTTGGTCGGGCAAAGGCTGATCGATCGGGTAGACGCCGGAAAGCCAATTTATGCGTCCCAGCTTCGTAAAACATCCACAGTTCGGAGGGGGCAAAGCATCACTCTCATTCACCAGACCCCCGGAATCGTGGTTCGATGTAAATCCACGTCCCTCACGGATGCAGAGCCAGGTGGCCGCATCAAGGTTCGAATTCTACTGCCTTCGGGCAAAAAGACCGATATAAAAGAAGCGGATGTTGTCGACGAAAACACAGCGGTTCTGGCGCGTTAGCGCTCTTGCGTATTCTTCTCTTCTTTCATTTTATGTGATTGGCGGGGCTTTGATTGCCCGCGACCTGTGGGTGGACCACAATCCATACAGTCCATCCGGACGAATTGTAGTCGGCTCTATTTTGAAATTGTCCATTGACGAACCCATGACAGTGGAGTACGAGTTTCAGGGCGCGAATTCAGAAGAAGCAAAAGTAAAGATGACTCCAGATAAGTCTCTGACTGAATTTCTTCCTCCAGCAAACGTAGACAAGAACACCCAGAACAAACAGGACTCAAGAGCACGCAGTCGCGCAAGAGTGAAATTTAGAATGGGCGTCCAGGTCACTCGTGTCACAGAAACCGGGATAGAATTTACAGGGAACAAGATGGTGGCACCGGAAGAAGGGCGCACTCGTTTTCAGGTGCAGGTCCAGGGACAGGTGAACCGCGAAGACATCCAGACGGATCGGACCATCAAATCAGAAGATGTGTCTGAACTCCAGGTGTTGATGCGCGGCGGTCCGGTTCCTCAGAACAAGAACCTGCCCATGAAGCAAACTCCTGGCACAACCACACAGGGCCCGGGACTCTCCGCACAACCTACTGCGGAAGAAAAAGAGCAAATGCTCCTCGATTATTTGAACCGAATCTTCGGCGAGTCGAGGGATTTCTAAATGAGCCTGCGATTCATTGGGGTATTGTCTATTCTGTTTACTGCCGGGACACTCTTTGCTCAGGCGAAGAAAGACGATGGTGTGCGGATCAAGGATCTTGCACGAATTCAGGGCGTGCGGTCGAATCTACTTCTTGGATACGGAGTTGTAGTAGGACTGCCTGGTACAGGCGATTCTAAAAGCAAGCTTGGCGAAGAATCTGTGCGAAACCTCCTGGGCAGTCTGGGGCAGAGAATAGATTCAGGCAGCCTCCAGGCTCGGAACGTGGCTGCGGTTCTAGTCACTGCAGAAGTGCCGGCGTTCGCAAACCGTGGAGACAAGCTCAACGCTACGGTTTCGTCGATTGGAGATGCGAAGTCTCTCGAAGGCGGCGTGCTGATTCAAACTCCCATGCAGGCCGGCGACGGAAATATGTATGCTGTGGCTCAAGGAGTTGTTACTCTCGGTGGCCAGACAGGAAATCACCAGCAGAAGGGCCGCACAGTGGGCACGGTGATGAGTGGCGTAAATGTTGAGAAAGACATAGTATCGAGTTACGTGTTTGAACAAATTCAAGATAAGAACGAGAAAGGCGAGAAGATCGATCCACCTCGTAGAATTCAAAAAATTCGCATTACTCTCAACGACTTTGACTTCCAGACCGCGCGCGATGCGCGCGACAAAATAGAAAAGAAATTCCCTGAGTCCAGACCCATGATCGACAACGGGTCGATCTCTGTGGAGATTCCTGCGGGCAAGGACGTGGCTTCTTTCATCGCGGAAGTGGAAGACATTCGCGTTTCTCCCAGACTCAAGGCGCGCATCGTGGTCAATGAAAGGACAGGTGCCATTGTAATGGGTGGAGATGTGCGCGTGGAGCCCGTGGCCGTGAGCCGTGGTGGAATGGATCTCATTGTTTCTGGCAACCCGTATCCGAATGGAGTCCAGCTCACCAGACAGGACGAAAAAAAGCCAACCATGCAGCCATTTTCGGGAGCTTCCGTGCAAGAGATCATGGATGCACTCAACGCAATGGGTGCAAGCACGAGAGACATTGTAGCCATATTAGAAGCTCTCCGCGATTCAGGCGCACTCCATGCGGAGCTGATCGTCCAATAAGGAAGAATGACATGGACTTAAGCACACAATCGATCAATCAGTATGGACTCCAGAGCGCGCAGGATTCGCGGGGTGCAGACAGCATTCGCCTCTTGAAGCAGAGAGATGAAAAGCGATCCACCTTCGCAGACATGGTAAACGAGCACGCAAGGCCAATCATTCCGAAGTCAAAAGAAAAGCTTATGGAAGAGGTTCGCTCCAATCCAGAGAATAAGAAGCTCTACGAAGCGGCTCAGGACTTTCAGGCGATTTTTCTTGGTCAGATGCTTTCTGCGATGAGAAAGAACTTACACAAAGACAGTGATATGATGTATGGTGGTCGCACAGAGGAAATCTTCCAGGATTTTCTATACGACGAATACGCAAAAATGATGTCCAAATCTCCTGGGTTCAACCTGTCTGATGAGATCTATAAGCAGTTGAAAGGCGAATAACTCTTTTGACGTTTACAATTCACTTGATCTGAATGGAATTGTGAAATTCGGAGCAGGCGGAGATCAAATCGCTACCGATGTCACGCATTCTCATTGCATGTTTGGGACGAAAATCAGGATCGAGCCCCAGCACATCGTGGAGTACCTGCACCTGACCATCCGTAGAATTGCCGGAACCAATTCCAATAGTTGGAATGGATGTTTTTTTTGTAATTTCTGCAGCAGTGGAATCCGCGATTAGCTCGAGTACCATGGCAAATGCGCCTGCTTTTTCGAGTTGGACGGATTGGGCGACCAGTGCATCTGGACCGCTCTTTCCCTGGATGCGATAGCCTCCCAGGGTATGAATGCTTTGGGGCAGGAAACCAAGATGGCCCATGACCGGGATTCCATTTGCAGTTAAATGCCGGATAACGTTCAGGCAGGGTTCGGATGCTCCCTCAATCTTGACCGCGTCAGCACCCGCCTCCTTCATGAGTCTAACTGCGGCGGAGCATGCGACCTCAAAGGATGCATGAATGACTCCGAATGGAATGTCAGAGATCATAAACTTCTGAGTGCCTCTTCGCACGAGAGATGAATGGTATACCATCTCGTCTACAGTTACGGGCAGAGTAGAGGGCTTACCCTGGATCATCATGCCAAGAGAATCTCCCACGAGCACCGCATCGATCTGGCTTCGATCGATCAATCTTGCAAACGTATAGTCATATGCCGTAATGACGCTGATCTTTGGCCCGCCCTTGCGTTCCAGCCAGTGGGACGGATATTTGAGTGTCATAAACTTTCTCCCGGGCTCCAGATTCTTTCTCTGCGTGAAGACGCATCCAGGTCAACATAATACAATTCTCTGATTCCGGCTCTGTGTTGTTCTGGATGATAAGTTTCAAGAATTCTAATTTTGGCGATTACGAGCGACACATGGTCCGGATAGCCCGGGGAGGCGGGAAAGGGCGCGACATCGAACGGGATCCACACAACAGAGCGATCAGGGATTTCCACAGTCTCGCGCAGCATTTCGACCGGTTCGGGGATGATCTTCTCTACGTCCGGATCATTGGCTCTTCTCAATAATATAGAAATTTCAAGTTTCTTGATTCTGTCATTGCCTGTATCCGTACAACCGTTCAGAAACTTAATACCCCTCAATTTACGGCTCTGCGGCGGGCTTCCTGGATCATGCGTCAGCGCCAGCTCTGCAATCAGATGGGTGCCTTCGGGATGGTTGGATGGAAAGTACAAATTCGCGCAGGTGCCTGGATCTCCATCCAGGATCAAGCGCGCGGATCCTTCTCTGTTTTTCGCAGCATCAAAAGTGGCTTCGTCTCCTGTCGATAGAACGATTCGCCCTTTCTTCAGCGTGTCTCTTTCCAGATTGTTTCTGAAGCTGAATGCCTGGTAGGCGGAAACAATCAGGAGCAAAAGTGCAAGGGCAATTCCAGTTCTCATAGTGCGCCGGGAAAATCGAACGCATTGGCCGCGGCCTTTTCGCTCGAGTTGCAGTTGTTAGGAGCAGCTGCACTTCCGTAGTTGCATGTAGTTTCCAGGATGATGTTGCCTGCATTGTAGTCGATCGCAGTCTGCTTCTCCCAGGCGCTCAAAGGAATGCTGTCGAGACAGGTAGTCTGTCCCAGAAACCTGGCCTGGTATGCGAGCACTCCACGCGGAGAAACCAGAAACTGATACTGTTCCTTCGTAGCCAGCTTGCTGAGATTGGAGTTCCCCAATGAATCACAATTGTCTACAACATTGTGCGTGAATATAGTGAGTGCATTGTTCTGCTGCACGTTGGTCTGTAGTTTGAAGCCTGGATAGGAAAGGTTCGTGGCCGCAGCAGAGGAAGCGGCGCATGTAGAATAGTCGGAAGTGATGAAGCCCCAGTCCGCACGGTAGCGATCCTGCGTTGCTTTGCTCACGAATATTTTCCCGTAGATGGGAGAAGGGGATAGATAGAAAAAACCTTCCCAGTAGTTGCAGATGGATCTGGGAGCGCGGCTGCAATAGAGCTGGCCTGAATTTGTGCCTACCTTGTAACTTCGTGCGCAATTGCCAGAGTCCAGGTAGAGCAAGGTCAGAAGTCCGGTCATGAATGCCTGATCAGTTTCTCCCTCTGGAATTTGAGGCACCTGCGCACAAAACGAAAGAGCGCAGGCGCACAGCAGGGTGAGCGCGATTCTTGTCTGATGCACTGCGCGCTGTGCCAGTCCGCGACGCGAGGGATTCAAAACTTCATCTCCAGACCAATGTTGATCAAAGGCAGAAGCAAGAGTCTGCCTCCACCGATGGGCGTTTGGATGTACGTCGATTCATAACTGTACGCAGGATTCGATCCCTTCGCGTAAGGGTAGAGGAAATCGAAGTTTTCGCCTTCTACGTTTCTGTGTGCGTATACGTTGATCAACTCTACATACCAGTTCGCATAACCCCACTCATAGTTGGTGAAGTGGTCAAGACGTAAATCGAGTTGATGCACGGCCGGATATCTTTCCGAGTTATAAAAATCAGAATACTTTGGGATGAAAGTCAGCCGACCCAGAATCGCCAGGTTGAGATCCTGGACTCCAATGACGGGCGTGCGCGGCAGACCGGTGGAGTACTTCCACCTGCCGCCGAGCTGCCACTCTGGATTGAATTTGTAGTTCACGACCAGGCTTCCTACGTGCGTTCTATCCGGGTCGTAGAGTTCTTCGCGGTCATTGTCCAGGACCAGGTACGTTTCTCCTGTGTTGTAATAGATGAGTGCATTTTTGCCAAATTCCTGATAGGCGATGGGAGTTCTTCCGTTGTTGTCTGAATTCAGTCTCTGAGAATCGGTTTGGGTGAGGCGAGGTTGATGGTTGTTTCTTTTTGTGATAGACCAGGTGTAGCTGAGCCATCCAAAGAATCCGTTCTTGCCGGGGGGCCGTGATTTCTTTAGGTAGAATTCTACCCCTTTGCTCCATCCTGTGCCATCGTTCGAGTAGCTGAGTTTTCGCGCTTCGAAGGGTTGCTTCGAAAGTTCCGCTTGTTTTTCCAGCAGATCTCTGCGGTTGGTCCTGAGAGCAAAAGGTTGTACTACGTAAGAATCTGCGACAACCACCTGGTCAAATGTGTTCTTGTATGCCTCAAGCTTTACGAGCCAGAGCGGTCCAAGAGTCTGCTGAACTCCGGCTGCCGCGTGATCTGATTCTTCCATTTTCAAATTTGGATTCCCCGCTTCCACGCTGATCTGCTCTAGATTGGCGGGGACGTTGAAATGGCGACCGGCCGCCCCAAGAATCGTTGTGCCAGTCTCAGGGATTTTAAATTCTGCACCAGCTCGCGGGCCCACTCCGGTGCTGCTCGACAAAGAGTAATGGTCTACACGCACTCCAGGTGTAAGTCTAAATCTCCAGAAGTCTGCTTCCAGTTCCGCGAAACCTGCATTGAGCTGGTAGCCTGTTCGATCTCCGTCCAGGAGTGCACGGAATGTGCGGTTATTTTCAACCAGCTGGTTGACAGTGTCCACGAAGCTCGGAGTGTTCGGGTTTGTAGACGATCTGGGAGAAAAGTTTTTGAGCGAGAGTTCCCAGCGGTGAACGTTCGCTTCTCCTCCCAGATTCAAAATGAGGTGCTGGCGGATGAGTTCCAGGTTTAGCTCGTCTTTGTACTGTACTTCATGACGCGCATTTTGCACATCGTAGCCGAAAATGGTTTCTCCAGTGAGAGGAGAACGGAAGTCGAGCTGGAAGTCTTCTTTGAATCTGGAGATTTGCGCGGTCAGTGTGTTCTTGATCGCTCCTCCGGTCGTGTAAATATATCGCGCCCCTTCCGTATCAAATGCGCGGTTGAGGCCCACAGGCGGGCGCGAATCTGTATTGGAATCTCCCACGCTTCCAGCACCGCCCGAAACCGAGCTGATGCTGTCTCCGACTCCGCTGAGACCGCTTGCTCCACCGTTAGACGCTTTTGCCACGCTCTGTGTATACTTTAGATTGTCGTGCGCGCCAAAATAGATCGTTTCGATAGTATGATTGTTATTGAATTTGTAACCCATCTTGAACTGCCCGTCGTTGTATTGCGAATACTTGGCGTTAGACGGAATTGCGGCCGGATACAAATAGAGCAGGGCATAGTTTGGATAGGATTGTCGAGCGGTTCCAACAAAGTATCCGGTGTCCAGAAATGGAACTTCGTAGTAAGCGTCTGATTGGAAGAGAGCAACATTGATGTGGCCTGTTGGTTTTTTTACTTCATCCGGCCCTGTAATGGCGATCACGCCGCCTGTGGCATTTCCGTAGCGCGCTGGATAAGTGCCAATGTAGACGTCCACATTTCGAATGATATCGTTGTTCAGTACGCTCGATTGATCCCCGAGGTGGAATGGATAAAGTATTTTAAACCCGTCGAGATAAAACTGGGAAGCCCGAGCGCCTGCTCCGCGAAGTACAAGGAAGCCGCTTCCTGAGTTTGAATAGGGGGGGCCAATCGAGAAACCCGTGGCGCTTTGCAGAAAAGAAGACGTGATCAGGTTTACGCTCGGGAGCACACCAATCGGCACTGCAGGTGAAATACCTGGAAGGGACTGGACTGCTTTAAGCGAGTCTCCGTAAACGCCCGGGAATCTGCGGATTTCTTCGTTGGAGAGAGTATAGCGGGATAGCTTGGTTCGGTCTCTCTTGCCTACTACGTTGATTCCGTCAGAGACAGTTTCCTGTGCAGGTTGTTCCTTCGGAGGATCTCCAGCGTAGAAGGCGATCGCTTCGTTCTCGAATCTGATTTCTTTGCGAATCTGGTATACCTTGTCTTGATCGATAATCCTAAAGGTATAGTATCCAGTCTCGGGCACATCGAGAGAAAATGCGCCCTGTTCGTCCGTGAATGCACTCTTCTTTGTTTCGAGGATCACCACCTTTGCGTCCGCAATGGGTTGTCCGTCCTGAGTTCGCAACACTCTGCCTATGAATGGCAGCGCGAATGCAGCACTGGACTGAAGAAAAACGAGGACAATCAGGAGTCGCTTCATGCTGCTTGACTTACAAAAATGGATGCCGGCCCTCTGCCGCCTAGGATTTTTGGAACTAGATGCACCGCGCCGCCCTGCTTTTGATGCTGTTGTTTGCTTCTTCATGTGTAACGGATAACGTCGTTGATTCGTACGAAGCCCAGCGCAGAATCAATGCAGCGGTTTCAGCGAAATACAAGCAGTGCAATTTACCCGTGAGTATGCTCATCCTTGTTCCATTTGACGAGCAGGAATCAGATGTGAGAGCCTGCGAAGGGGAGATCCTGGCGGCCGCCTGTCCGTTTAGTAGAATGCCCGCCTCCTGCTTCCTTCTCCTGATCAAGAAAGCGCCTGCCGGAGACGTAGACGGTTGAGAGTGCTCGTCTGTGGTGCTAGTTACACGGGCAAAATTCTCCATCACGAGTTCCCTTCCGTTGAGGTCCGATTTCTGACTCGGCGGCCCGAGGCCCTTGTTTCCCAAGCTTTGTTGCCCTTTGATCCTGCGTTGAGTTACGACTCGATTCTAGATACAATCCCTGCAGTCGAAGAAAACGGTCGAATTGATTTGCCGTACAGGAGTGAGATCGAACTGGTCCTTGGAAAATCTTCCTCTGCGCAAAGATGCAGACTGGTTCACATCAGTTCCACAAGCGTATATGCGGAGGATTTTCACGGGGAAGAGAAAACCCTTCCTTGCTTTGACGAATTCACTCCGGCCCGACCGGAAACCGTAAGAGGCGAGCGCAGGCTGGCGCTCGAAGAAAGAATCAAAGAGAGTTTTCCGGACGCAGTGATCTTGAGGGCAGGTGGCATCTACGGTCCTGGCAGAGCCCTGCCGCTGCAGTTTCTGGCCGGACAATTTGGCCGTGCAGATTCAGGAAACAGGATGGTATCCAGAATTCACGTGCACGATCTGGCACAGCTGGCGTTGGCCGCGGCCACGTCTGATATAGATTTGATCAACGCAGTAGACGGCAATTCCGCGCTCAACTCAGAAGTCTTCGCATATCTTGAGAATCTGCTGTCCGTGAAAGTTCCGGGAAGCTGGGCAACGGACCTGCCGTCCGGACGGCGCATAATCAGTCGTTATGCGGATCAGTTGATTCGATTTAGATATCCGGATTACCGCTCAGGCTTTGAGGAGATACTCAGGGACGCCGATAAACTGCCGTTACGCGAGTCTTGATTCCGCCACGCACGTTGTAGTCGCCATGCAGGCGTGCCCATCTCGGGGAACATGCTTTTACAATATCATCCAGGATGCGATTGACTACGTTTTCGTGGAAGATACCAACATTTCTGTAAGAGAGGACATATTCCTTGAGACTCTTCAGCTCAAGGCAATGTTCCGCCGGTTTGTAAGAAAGGTACAGGATTCCGAAATCAGGAAGGCCGGTCTTCGGACAGACTGCCGTAAACTCCGGGATCTCCATGTCGATTCTGTATTCGCGGTCGTTGTATATGTTACGGAAGACTTCTATGTCTGGCGTTTTGAGTTCGCGGATGTGGTCTTGTTTTGATTCGTAGTCCATGAAGGAAAAGCTCCGCTCCGTTTCCGGAGCGGATTGTGGATTAAACTTTTGGAGCGCCGCCAGCTCTTTGCTGAATGACACGAGTGAGTTCTTCGATCTTATCTTTGACTTCGTTGATTCTTTCTGGTGGCACAAGCTTCTGGATTTGATCGCCTACGTTCTTGTAGAGCTGCTCAATCTGAGCCAGTGCGTCCGAGTAGGCAGCGCCTGCTTTGGACGAAAGTCCGGATGTCTGATGAACGATATCGTCGAGCGTTTTGCGTAGCTTCACTGCTTGCTCGCTATTGTCTTGAGCTCCCTTTTCTTTCAGTTGCTCAAACGTGCGCTGAACTTCCTTGACTGCGTTCTGGACTGTTCCTTCGCCTGCGCGAAACAGTGCGATGCCTGCGTTCAGAATGTCCTGGAGAATTTTTTCCATTGAGGTCCCCTCCTTGTGGTGGGGAAATGAGACCGGATTCTACCTTCGAGGTCAAACCCGATTTTGCCCGATTTCTGCTTTTTGGCTAACTTTCGGTCGCAGGTTCGACTGGCGGCAGGATTGTTTCTGTGGCTGCCAGAATGTTCTGTATGAATCTGCGATAGTCATCAAACACAGCGGAGCGAGCATCGGGAGATTCATTGAAGATTTCGTGGTAGAGCCCGGGATAGATGCGGAGCTCTGCGATTTCTGACTGAACGCCCTTGAAAAATAGACGAGTTCCCAGAGGGTCTGCCACTTCATCGCCTCCGCCGTGGCCCATAAAAATGGGCACTTTGATGCGGGCCGCGTTTTCGATGGCCAGCTTGCCCTGACGCACCATGTCCAGGCCCAGACGAATGCTGATGTCTCCATGTACGAGAGGATCATCTTCGTAAGCCTGCGCTTCGCGCGGATCGTGGCTGAGTAGATTTGGATCCACTCCAGCAGGTAAAACCAGGTCTGGCGCAAACTGTCCAATGATTTGACCGGAAACTTGCTTGATGCGCAGGACGGGATTCATTTTCACCTTCAGCGCCGCGCCGCTTGTTAAAAGACCCCGGGTCTCCCATTGATTAGAGAAATGAAGAGCAAAGCACAGGACCACGAGTCCGCCCATCGAGTGACCGAGCAAAAGAGGGCATCTTACTCCGAACTCTTCGCGCAAGAAAGTCATGAAGTGTTCTAAATCGCGCACCATGTCTGTAATGTCACCGGCACCACCTCTGATTCCTTCGGATCTTCCGTGCCCGCGTGCATCAAATGAAAACAAGTTTACGCGATCCCCTGCCAGCGCTTCTACCAGGTATTCGTATCTTCCGCAATGTTCTCCAAAGCCGTGATGGAAAACAAGATTTCGTCCGCTATCTACGTCTTCGCATATCCAGGCTTTGTAGCGGAGAGTCAATCCACCTGCGCCAGAGAATGTCCCTGCTTCGATTCTGTAATCTGTTAGAACCACAGGTGCATGCTCGAGACCGGGGGCGCCGGGCGGAAGTTTTTTTTGTATTCATGCAGGGCGTGTTTGTGCATTTTCATTCGCATGAAACTGGCAGCAATGGTAATAGCTCTGAGTGTAGCAGCCTGTAGTCCGCAGCTGCGATCGGCAGAGGCTCCACCAAATTTTCCAGTGGAGGGGTTGTGGATCCAGGACACAGCGAAAGCAGGCGAGGATCATTTTACGATTCTATGGGTAGAGAAATCTGCATCCAAAACTCCGGGGGCTGCACCCTATACCTTCAGTTTCGTTCGCACAGTAGCGCGCAATCTTGCCTGGAACGATCAGACACTCTTCGTTACCAGAAGAACCGGGGATCTTCGCACAAGCGGCAAAGAGGTGTTGCTTTCGCAACAAGTGTATTTCAGCTCCAAGAGATCCGTTCTTGAAAATGTAAAAGGAAAGCAGATCTGGCCGGCCAATCAGTTTGGTCCCGAAGAAGATCAACGGAAAATTGAAGACGGTTACAATCTGGATTTACTCGAGCTCTCAGAGGATGGAAACACTCTGAGCGGCAAGACGGGGACGTTTTATAGAGGAAATCCATCAGGATTTGGGCGATTTCCTCAGGCAGTTGTTTGCAAGGTGGACAAGGACAACAAAGAGGTGGCGCTTTACGGGCTGCCTACAGGTAAATTTGCAACGGGCCAGGTATTGAAGAATGCGAAGGGAGATATCGCGCTGCGCGCAACAGGGCAGAATGCAGAATACGTGTCTGCGACGATCGAGAAAGGATTGCCCGTCATCGGAGATGTTGTGTTGCCATCAGACGCAAAAGAAGATCCAAAAATGAAACCTCTCAGCAAGGAAGAGGTCCTCGAAAGGATCAGGCGTGGCGAATTCGTGCCAAGAGATGATTTGATTCGTGTTCTGGGCGATAAGAAGTGAGCGGTCTTCGGGACTGCAAAGCGATTCTGTTCGATGTGGACGGAACGATTTTCTCAAGCGAGGAAATCATTCACGAGATCTATATCGAAGAATTTGAAAAAACCAGGGCTCTCCTCGGAAGACCGGCTCATATACCCACCAGGCCGGAAATCATCGAACAGATCGGAAAGCCAGTGCCCGTGATTTTTGCAAATCTGGCTCCAGACCTTTCGCGCCCGGAACAGGATGAACTATCCGGGCGAATTCTAGAAGGTCTGGTGACTGGAATTGCAGCGGGGCGCGGGCACCATTACCCGGGTGTAACAGAAACGGTCCGTGAGTTGAAGAAGCGAGGATACGATCTGTTCACAGCATCCAATGGCAGAGCACCTTACGTTCGATCCATCCTGCAGGCTGGCGGAATCTTTCCGGAGTTCAAATCAATTCCAACGGTGGGCGGCACCATTCAGAACAAATCGGAGCTCGTCGCAAGCATTCTTAAAGAAAATTTACTAATGCCCGCACAGGCTGCGTTGATCGGAGATCGTGCATCGGATCGCGATGCGGCGATCGAGAACCAGGTGCCATTTGTGGCGGCCCGCTTCGGACACGGGACCGAAGAAGAATGGGGAGGTTCGGTGGCTCGAATTGATTCGATTCACGAGCTGCTGGATCTTTTTCCAAGCAGGAATTGAGTCAGATCTTCGCGCGTGTTTCGACCAGGCCATCTATATAAATACTCGAGTGCAGACGCCTGGGCTGTTCCAATCTCTTTTCCGGAAAAACCAAGCTCCTGAATATCATTGCCATTGAGAGCCAGGTCTTTTGCGACTAGGGGATCGTTTTGAATCATTGTTTTCCAGACAGGAATGAGCGTTTGCAGGGAGGACTGAATAGAAGCGAGTTCGCTCGAATCATCGAGGATGGAAAGAGGATCTGCGGATGTTTTCTTTAACCAGGCACAGAACCTCCTTTGATCGATCTGCTCTTCTACGTCATTTAGATCGCCCGCACTGGCGAGCAAGAACCGGTGCGTTCTGATTGCCTGCGCCGCAGTTTCATTGGATAGCTTGAGTTTCTTTGCAGTCGATTCGATCGAGGCCACCGGGTCTTTTTCTCGCATGCAGATGAAATGCAAATAACAACCCAGCCTGTTTTCTACATTTGAAAGAAGGGAAAGCTTCTGCAATTCCGGCCGCGGTGCTTTGTATGGAAGAAACAGATTCATGAGCCCGGTGTCTTCGAGTAGCTCAATGAGCCTGGACGGGAAAGGCCCTGAGAGGCCCTTCCTGAGTTCATCCGAGAATCTCTCTACGGCCACTTTTTTTGTTCGTTCATGAATCGCGGGATCACAGATTGCTTTGAATGTTTCCTCTTCGATTCTAAAATCCAACACACTGGCAAATCGACAGGCGCGCACGGTGCGAAGACCGTCCTCAAAGAATCTGTCGTGCGCCTTTCCGATCGTGCGAATGATTTTTTGTTTCAGATCGTCGAGCCCGCCATGTTCGTCTTGCAATACATCTGCGGTTGGATCGTAGGCAAGAGCGTTTATGGTAAAATCGCGTCTCGAAAGATCTTCTGAGAGAGTTTTTGCAAAAGTGATTGTATCTGGTCTGCGAGCGTCCGAGTATGTGCCTTCCGCTCTGTAGGTGGTGATTTCGTAAGAACGTTTTTCAAAAAGCACAGTGATGGTTCCGTGCTGAATGCCAGTGGGCACTGTTCTTTTAAACAATTTTTGAACTACTTGCGGTTCTGCATTTGTAGTTATGTCAATGTCCTTGACCGGACGACCGAGGAGTAAGTCCCGCACGCAGCCGCCTACCATATAACACTGGTAAGACGATTGTGAGAGAATGTCGCTGATGGTGCGGATGTCTTCGCGGGTTTGATCGTCTAGTTTTTCTATGAGTTTCATGGATCCCAGTAATTCTTTTCCGCTGCCACTTGAATGACCGCACCATTTTCCGCATTCAAAGCAGTCAGGCAACCTCCATACACGCAGCCGGTATCCAGACCAGTGGATTTCCTTCCGTCTATGAGTTCTCTGTAGTTTTCCATCCCATTCACGTAACGCGTGGGTGTGTGTCCGTAGTACACATGTTTTCCTTTCCATTTGCTTTCGTGCTGAATCCAGGGAGTGCGAATCCAGAGAATCGTATCGCGCATCTGGCGGCTGATGTCTGGTTCGGAAACGTCTAAACCTGCGTGGACGCACAGAAAATTGTCAGATTCGTAATAGAGTAAAAGTGAATCCAGAAAGGCCCTGTGAGTTTCAGGAACAGAGTCAAACGAAGCGCCGGGCGAAAGCCTGTAGGAAGCCAGAGTGGATTTGCCTCCGTTGAGCGGATGGAGCCAGGATCGAGCTTCGTCACTGCCCGGATCTGTGAAATAGTGAATCATCATCGATTCGTGGTTCCCCATCAGGAAGGTGGATCGCTCTTTTTCGCGTAAGCATCTTTCGATTACCCCGGCAGAGTCGGGTCCGCGATCCACATAATCGCCTAAAAACAGCAGTGGTTCGTGCTCCGGAATGCGGTCGAGCAGAGCATCCAGTTCTCTCAAGCAACCGTGTATGTCTCCGATGATCCACATAGCGAAATAAGCACGATGGCGGATTGAAAAAGAATTTTCAACACACCGTGTCCGCACAAATTAGCACCTGCTTCTGCAGAGGAAACAAAAACAGCACAGGACTGAACCATGAAAATTCATGAATACCAGGCAAAAGACATACTGCGACGCTATGGCGTGACAGTTCCAGAAGGAAGAGTCACGGGCAATCCCGCGGAAATCGGCAAGTTGTATGATGAGCTTGGCGGCGGCATTGTAGCCGTAAAATCACAGATACACGCAGGCGGACGCGGAAAAGGCATAGTATACGACAAAGAAGATCCCGCAACAGCGACCAAAATTCAGGACGGCGGCGTAAAGGTCGCAAAGTCTCGCGAAGAAGCTGAAAAATACGGCTCCAATATTGTGGGCAATTATCTAGTAACGCAACAGACCGGCGGAGTCGGGAAACGAGTGCTTAAAGTATACCTCGAGAAGGGCACTGAGATCGCGCGCGAATTCTACCTTTCCATTCTTGTAGATCGCGCAGTCTCCAAGCCAATCGTGATCTATTCTACAGAAGGTGGAATGGACATTGAGGAAGTGGCGGCTCACACTCCAGACAAGATCCATCGTCTTGAGGTGGAACCGGCGATCGGGCTGCAGGCCTGGCAGGCGCGCGAAATCTTATACAAGCTCGGAGTCCCCGCTGAAGCAATGAAGCAGGGCGTGGACTTCCTCTTGAAATTGTGGAAAGCGTGCGACGACGAAGATGCATCCATGCTGGAAGTGAATCCTCTGGTTCTCACAAAGCAAAACACAATCATCGCTCTGGATTGCAAATTCACGTATGACGACAATGCGCTTTACCGTCATCCTGAAGCAGTTCATCTCCGCGACATCACGGAAGAGGATCCACTGGAACTTCGCGCATCTGAATTCAATTTGAACTACGTTCGCCTCGATGGTAACGTAGGATGTATGGTGAACGGTGCCGGTCTTGCCATGGCAACCATGGATATCATCAAACTGGCAGGTGAATTCCCGGCAAACTTCCTGGACGTCGGTGGTGGAGCAAATGCACAGACTGTGGCAAACGGATTTCGCATCATTCTGGGCGATCCAAATGTAAAAGCAATCTTCATCAACGTTTTTGGTGGGATCGTTCAATGCGACCGTGTTGCCAATGGCATCATTCAGGCAGCGAAGGATGTAAACATTCATGTTCCCCTCATCGTGAGATTGAAAGGAACCAACGCTGATATTGCGAAAGACATTCTTGCGAAATCGGGTCTGAAGATCCTGGTTGCAAGTGAACTCAAAGACGGCGCGGACGCAGTGGCTACTGCTATTCGCGGAGGAAAATAAGGAACGGTTTATGGCAGTACTAGTTGATAAGAACACCAGAGTAGTGGTCCAGGGGATCACAGGTAAAGAAGGATCGTTTCATACGTCCCAGATGATTGAATATGGAACTCGCGTGATCGGCGGTGTCACTCCCGGAAAAGGCGGACAGAAGAGCGAGCACGGAGTGCCCATTTTCAATACGCTTCAGGATGCAGTGGACAAAGAGGGCGCGAACGCTACAGTGATTTTTGTTCCACCTCCATTCGCAGCGGATGCGATTCTAGAAGCAGTCGGTGCTCAGATTCCTCTTTGCATTTGCATTACAGAGGGAATCCCGGTGCGCGATATGTCCCGCGTATATTCTGTTCTCAAGACTTCAAAGACTCGCCTGATTGGACCAAACTGTCCAGGTGTCATCAGCCCTGGCAAATGCAAGATCGGGATTATGCCTGCGATGATTCACAAAGAAGGTAGAATCGGTGTGGTGTCTCGTTCTGGAACTCTCACCTATGAAGCAGTAGGCCAGCTTACGATTCAGGGATTTGGTCAGAGCACGTGCATTGGAATTGGCGGAGACCCGATCATCGGCACGAAGCACAAGGCGGCAGTAGAGTTGCTCATGAATGATCCGGAAACAGATGGAATCATCATGATCGGCGAAATCGGAGGCACGGACGAAGAAGACGCAGCAGAATGGATCAAGCTCAATAAGAAGAAGCCTGTCGTTGGCTTCATCGCAGGCCAGACTGCACCTCCCGGAAAAAGAATGGGACATGCAGGCGCCATCATCAGCGGTGGGAAAGGTACAGCGTCCACAAAAATGGAAGCGATGAGAAACGCTGGCATTGTTGTAGTGGAATCTCCCGCAGAAATGGGCGCGGCCATGAAGAAGGCTCTGGGCTAAACGAAAGTCCATTCCTTGCAACCACGGAAAGCCTCCGCTCCTAAAGCGGGGGCTTTTTTTTTGCCCTCCCTCCGAAGCGACCGAAGAATGCAACAGCCAGCAGCAGCCGACAGTTTGTAGCGCGGGCGCGGCTGGTGCATGGGACTTCCCAGAATATGGTACTTTGCAAGTGAGACAGGGGTCGGTTGACTTCTCGCGCCGATCTGCAACATGGCGCCGCAGGTCGGCCGGCTCGCTCCGAGGTGGGGCACTCTTTGAATGCACCCACCACCAAAATCCACCCACAGGGGGTGGGGGAGGACTGTTCAGGGCATCCAGGCGAGCCCGCTGCGGTTCTTCCAGATCATGTATTTCTCAAGAAGGACCTTGCCAAAGTTGTAGACCATGTTGGGGATCATGATCTCAAACTGACGCGGCTTGAAGAGGTGATTGGTCAGAATCCACACTTCTTTCTTTCCCGCATCCATGATGCAAATACCCGGGATCTTACCAAAAGCAAGTTTCTTGAACTTACCTGTTCCATGCATATCGTGTTTGATATTCTCTGCGACGATCTTGCCCATCACGTCGGACGGGAAGCCGGTCTTGGGCACTCCAAACGGGGCGGCGCATTTTGTGAAAGGAGCAATCACTTCTACAGCAAGACCTGCGGCATACACATTCTTATATTTGATATGCTGATAGCCTTCGTTTGTAACGACGAAACCTTTGTCGTCTACAAGTTCGGGTGAATTGCGCATAACGTCCGCCCCGCGAAACGGAGGAATCAACATCGCAAGCTTGTAAGGAATCGCCGTCCCATCGCCGAGTGTAAGCTTTTCTTTTTCAATTTTGGAAACGGTTGCATTTGTATGCCACTTGATGCCGTACATTTTCATGAAGAGCTCGAGCATCTTCTGTCCACCCATTACTCCGCCGATTCCGAAATGTCCGAGGAAGGGCTCAGGAGTCACCCATGTGATCTCCACTTTGTCGCGCACTCCGGCCTTGCGTAGGTACTTATCCAGATTGAACAAATATTCGTAAGCGGCGCCCATGCAACTGGCTCCCTGCGTAGCTCCTACAATGACGGGACCAGGATTCTTCACGATCTCGCGAAACGCATCGTATGCTTTCTCAGCCAGAGGAGGTGTGACAATGCAGTTTACAAATCCGTCTTTTGGATCCAAATGCTCCACTGCATCAAAACCCAGAGACGCGCCCGTTGCCGCGACCAGGTAGTCGTACTTGAATTCCCCGGACGCCGCTGTTTCTACAATGTTTGCGTCCGGGCGAATTTTCGTTGCGCGATCCAGTACGAATTTCACGCCTTTGCGACTCAGCACCGGCCCAATTTGAAACGAAATGTCCTGAACCTTTCTTGCTCCAAACGGAACCCAGATGAGGGAAGGGACATACAGAAACTTTTCAGAAGGGCTGATTACAGTGACCTCGGCTTCTTTGCCTAGCTTTCTTTGGATTTCGAGGGCCGCTGTTACTCCAGCAAAGTTTCCACCCAGTACGAGGATTTGTTTCATGCTTTCAATATAGGGTATGGGGTATCCTATGCAAGCACAAACGTGCGATGCGACTGCGGATTTCGTATGATTTTTGTCATGGAATGTTTACGGAGAAAGGGTGGGGTCGTGTCTGATTTCTTCCAGGAGCTGGCTTACGGACCGGACTCCTGCAGACACGGACTTCGTTGTTTCAAAAAGGATTTCAATGGATCGAACCAGTTCTTTGGCCTGGATAGATTGATTTTGAATGGAAGCAGAAATCTCGAGACTTGCGTTCTTCAAAGTGTGGATTTGACTTTCTAGATCCAGCATCTGGCGCTTCTCGGAACTCACGTATGCGTTGACTTCCTGGACCTGTTCGTTCATATCCAGAATGCTTCCAGAAATTTCGTCGAAGCTGGACCTTGCCTGATCGGATACTTCCTTTCCTTGCACAGAAGTTTCCAGGTTCTCTCTGAGCATGCCCGCGATCTGCTTTACAGACTGCGTGCTCTTGTCCGCGAGCTTGGAAACCTCGTCCGCCACCACTGCAAATCCACGACCCTGTTCCCCTGCGCGCGCCGCTTCGATGGCTGCATTGAGCGAGAGAAGGTTGGTCTTATCTGCGATGTTACGAATTGTTTTTATGATTTCGCCAATTCTCGAAAGGCTCTGGTGAATTTCGTCCATGGACTGGAAACTTCCCAGGATGGTTTCTGTGCCGCGTTTCGCATGCGATAGAGTCTCGATCGATTTGTCATTGATGACTGAGATGACGCTGAAGAGTTCGCCTGTGCTTTCGTTAAAGTCTGAGAATACTTTGCCTGTGTTTTCAATGGTTTCGAGTTGTTTCTGAGCGGAATCTGCAATGTTCTGCATAGAGAAGCTCATCACCTGAAGGTTCGGAGAAATCAGTTCAAGTGCCTGCGTCTGGTTCTCTGACTCCTGGAGGAGCCCGTCAATGAACGAAATGATTCTACCAATGGAGTCGCGCGTCCTGGTGAAGTCTGCCAGATCAGACTCCAGGCGATGCACGATGCCTGCCATTTCATCCGGTTCAGATGGCACTCTGCCGAACGCTTTCTCTACCTCAGCGCGTAGAGTGGTCAGGTGGGCCGTTCGTCGCCTCAGAGAGAGGGCCAGAACGATCACAGCAGACAGCAGTATGGCAGAACTGCTCAGAAGTGCCAGAATGAAATCTTCCATGGGGCCCTGGGTCTTATTTTCGGCATTTCGAGCCCTCTGACCGCGCTCTCGTGGGTTTTTTTGGTTTGCCGACCAGGCGCCTCGAGGGAGGGTCGAGCGTTGATTGACATGCATGTCCACCTCTTCCCGGCCCCCGTTTTCAGGGCGATCTGGAGGTTTTTTGAGTCGAGTTCCAATGGTCTGTGGAATATCCGCTACCGCCTGCATGGGGATGACCATGTGCGTCATCTGGAAGAACAGGGAATCCGGAAGTTCACAGGTTTGCTTTATGCTCACAAGCCTGGCATGGCGGATTCTCTCAATGACTTCATGGCAGAATCGGCACAGCGTTATTCTGGCCTTTTGCCATTCGGCACCATCTACGCTGCAGATGGCGATGTAGCTGCCCGATCCAGACGCATCTTCGAAGACTACGGGTTTTATGGAATCAAACTGCACCCTTTTGTTTCGCGCGAGCAGCTCGATGACCGTGGTTTTTATCCAGCATACGAAATCATGGAGGACCTGGGGCGAGTGCTGGTCTGTCATCCCGCTTCTGCACCCGTATACGATGCCACAGATGGAGCTCGACGCATCTCAAATATTCTGTCTGACTTTCCAGGCCTTCGCATTGTG
>JAIBBM010000010.1 GCA_019694685.1 Leptospirales bacterium | reverse complement strand
TCCACTTCCCCGGACGTAGCCCTTCTCTTCACATCCGCCACTTCCTTCGCAGTACGAAAACGACTCATCCAGTCCACTTTGATCGGGTATTCCGCATAACGTTTGGAAAACGTGCGAAAGTGCTGCAGAGCAAGGACAGTCGTCGGGCAAATGAAGACGACTTGCTTGCCTGCCATCACCGCTTTAAAGGCGGCTCGGATGGCTACTTCTGTTTTTCCGTATCCCACATCTCCACAAATCAAGCGGTCCATGGGACGCGGAGCTTCCATGTCCGCCTTCACAGATTCTATGGCTGCCAGCTGGTCCGGCGTTTCTTCCCACTCAAAGGCACCTTCAAATTCGTCCTGATAAATTGTATCTGCCGGGAAGGGATATCCCGGAGTTTTCATGCGCGCAGCATAGATGTTGACGAGTTCCTGAGCCAGCTGCTCTGTTCGCTCGGCCACCCTCTCTCTGATCTTTTTAAAAGATGCTTTGCCGAGAGAATCCAGCCTTGGCTCTTCGGTGGGCGCAGAATACCTTTGAATCAAGGATATTTGATCCAGAGGCACGAACAGTCTGTCTTTGTCTGCGTACTCTATGACCAGAAAGTCGCGCTCTCTGCCCGCTGCACTGACGCGCTCAAGGCCAATGAATTTTCCAATGCCGTGATTTACGTGAACTACATGATCGTCCTCTTTTAGATCCAGAAAGGATTCAATGGGAGACGATTTTCTTTTTTTGAAATAGGATTTCTTCTTGTACCCTCGGCCAAACAGATCCGCGTCCGTAAGTATCTGAGTGGAAAGGGAGGGAATGCGAATTCCCTCGCGCAAGGGAGAAACTACAAGAGATACCAGACCTCTCTTCTTCGCATCCATCTGAAAATCAACAACGCTTTCCGTTTTATAGTCTGTTTGAGATCGAAAAACACCCGCTATGCGATCTAACTGTGTGCGATCCGGTGCAGTGATGAAGACTTTCTGGCCTTCCAGGACCAGTTTCCCAACTGCTTTTTGAATATCTGCGATTCTGCCTTTGACTCCCTCGAGACGCTGTATGCCACAATCGCCCGGAAACTCTGAATCCTCAATCTCAAGAACATCAAAGCCGTCTAACGGTGAAAAGTGATATGCTTTCTCACAGGGAACGCAGGCATGTGTGGAGCTTGCCGCCGCAAAGCATTCGCGCACTTCTCGCTCAAACAAATCCAGACGCGCGCGGACTGAATCACAATCTGCCATAATCAAGAGTGGCTTTTTGCCCGCGAGCTCTGAGAGAGTTTTGCCTTCGAGTATCAGGGGAAGAAATTCATGAAGTGATTCGCAATCGCGAGAGTTGATCACACCAAACTCTTCATCGATCCATGGTGGTAGAATTTCTGACTTAAAGGACTTCTTTAGTTTTTCGCGCAGATCCTTCGATTGACTTTCAGACAGAATCGTTTCTGCCGCAGATCCAATCTCCACATTGATGAGTTTTTCCCCGCCAATCTGACTCTCTGCATCAAACTTGCGAATGCTTTCGATGATTGTATCAAAGTAATCAATGCGAATCGGCTCTGGCAGATTGGACGCGAACACGTCGATGATGCCTGCCTTTCGCGTAAATTCTCCTGGAACCTCTGTTCTGCCAGAAGGCCTGTACCCCAGACGAACCAGAGATGCTGCCAGGTCATCCGGGCCAATCTCATCGTTCACTTTCAGAGTGAGCTGGTCTCTGGATGGATAAAATCGTTCGCATAACGCGTCCGCAGTCGTGAACACAGGTTTTCCATGAGCCAGAGCGGAAAGCCCCTGCTCTCTCTCTCCCTCCACATCTCGTGATACTCGCACCATCTCATAGGGGAGAATCCGCCTGGAAGGAAGGAGAGTTCCTTTTCCGCATAATGATTTTACTTCGTCGCACAATCGGCGGGCCTGGCCGTCGTCGGGGGCTACAATGATGATTCCTTTCTTGCCTGGTTGACTGAGTGCTGCGGCGATGAGAAACGCGTGGCCGGCCGCCGGTAAAGATTCCTTACCCGCGGAAAATGGTTGGTACTGCGAGACATAGGCGTCGAGCAGATGCAAGGCAGGCCAGAGTCCAATTCATGGGTCCTCGTGTCACTTGATTTAGGTCCGCAATTCCACTCTGGCCCGCAAGATCGGCTCTAAACTGACCGAAAATAACATTGACTCAACTTGATCCGAGGAGATCTTTCGGCCATGACCATCTTCCGCACACTTGCACTTTCCATTGTGCTCATTCCTTCTATAATGTTCGCTCAAGAGAAGGACCTGAACGATTCTAAGAAACCCCGCCTGTCCGAAGAGGAAATCCGCACGGGCAAAGTAGAATTCATCAACGCATCCAACCTGCCTGCCACAGAACAGGCCAGAAAGCAGAGCTACGATGCCGGCCGAAAGATGGCGCAGGACGTCGTTGCAAACGGTCAGGCAACAATTGATCAGGTTACAGTAAAAAGAGTCTACGATCCGGCCAGTCCAGGGTTTGGAGCGGACATCATCACGATTGATCCAAAGGCCAACTTCGCACACATCAATGCAATCCAGCGGATTATCGCAGGTTACACGCAAGCTGCCTTCGAATACACTCCTGCGGATTCAGAAACAGTCAGCAAGTTCATCCTCTATTACAATGCAAAGCAGCGCGGAGCGCTCGACAAATTCAAAGGAAAGTATTCGGAACCAGTCATCCAGTCTCTCTCTCCTGAGACAGTTGGAATTGATCGGTCTTATCGCAACTGGTCAGGAAAAACTCAAATCGTGATTCCTCTGGTGAAGAACGTAGTTCGTCCGGGCAAGCAAGACGTAAACACAACTGAAATCAAGAAAGAGACAGACAAGACCACAAAAGCAGAAGACAAAAAGCAACTCACAGACATTGAAAATCGCCGCAAGGACGAAACAACCAAGAAGCTCGATCAAAAGCAGGACCAGCTCAAGCAGGAACAAAAGCTTCTAGAAGACAAGAAGCAGGACATCCAGAAACAACAGCAGCAAGTTCAGCAGCAGAAACAGGATACCGGAAAGAAACTCCAGGAGCTTGCGAAAGATCCGATCAAGAATGCAACTGAGATCAAGAAAGAAGAACAAAAGCAGCAGGATCTGAAGAAGCAGGAAGACAATCTAAAGAAAGAAGAGCAAAAAGTTACTCAGCAAGTAAATGAAAACAAAACTTCTCAGGCTGAAGTGACGCAACAAAAGCAGGATCAGAATAAAACAGATACTGCAACTAACACTGCGACGAAAACGGAAGATCAGAAGAAAGTAGACACTCTTCAAAAAGAGAACGATGAACTGAAGAAACAACAGGATGCAAAAGAACAGAAAAGCGACAACGTGGTTGGAGAGAAGATTCTGTTCCTGCGCTTTGTGAAATTCCACAGCGAAGGCCACTACTCCAATGAACTGTGGATGCTCGATCCAGTCAAAGACGACACCCTTTACAAGAGCCCGTATACGAACATCTGCGGACGCGAATTCGTCGTGGTTCCAGGCCAGGGAGTGCTTGTGATTGGGTACGAAGGAACTGCAGCGGATTCAAAAGAGCATTTGCTGGCACTTCTGGACCAGGACAAACTCACACTCAAAACAAAATCCAAAGAAAACATCTACTGGCGTTCTCCATTGATCCTGAGAGACAATAAGATCTACGGAATCGAAGTGAAAGATGGCCAGTATTATCTGACCAGATTCAATCCGGATCTGTCCTTTGATGCACGCACAAGCGAGCCAATCAATGCGGACTCCGATATCACTTTCTACAATGATAAGATCTACGTTACAGGCAAAGCGCAAGGCACAGGGGCTACGACGATCAAAGCTTACCAGCGCTCTGATCTGAAGCACCTGAAAACCATTACTCCTCCTAATTGAGAGGTTACCGGGCTCCGGTCACGGAGCCCGGTGTATTTTACACCTACTTGCTTTTGGACTGCGCGAGCGTCCGTGTGATTTCATCTGCAAGCTTTTCACTGAGCCATGCTCTGCCTTTTGCATTCAAATGAGACGCATCATAGAAATACGTCGGATCGTTCTCCACCCTGTCCGCTTCGAATCGCACATAATGGACGTTAGGCGGAAGATCCTTTTGCAAGATTCGCCTTCCCACTGACAGGTCTTTCTCCATCTGAGGATCCAGGCGATAAATGGGTAAATCCAGAACGATAATGGGAATGCCAGTGCGGGATATGACTTGCATCAAATCCGCGTAAGCAGACACAAAGCGAGGATCCACAGCCCCACGATCTTTGAGTTCCGCGTAATAAGCTCTCCACTGGGCAATTCTAGTTTCCATGGGCAAATCCGGTTCCTGTGGCAATTCACTTACCGGTCGAATGGCCCGGATCGGAAGATCCACCACAGCAGACGCAAGGAAATAGAACTCAGAATTCAGCGCGAGAGAATGAAATACTTTTGTTCCCTGAAATAGCGGATCATCCCCATAGCGCTGCGACAGATATTCGCGGAGAATCCCGCGCGGTCTGTAACCAAGAAGAGTTTTGTAAGCGTCGTCCGGATATCTTGTAGGATGAAATGAAAAAGGATGCCCTTCCAAAACAATGTAAGATGGCGGATGATCAGCAAACCGTTCTACGTAGTCTCGCAGCATCGCGGAACGCAGTTCCAGATTCGCACCCGGTGGCGCAAATACAGCAAACCGCGACTTTGTTCTCTGTGAAATCACGCCACCGTCCACGGCCCATCTTGTCTGGCTGCTTCCGATGATGAATCCGTCCAGCTCATCGTTCATCCCGGACAGAGTACTTCTTCGATCATAAAGCGGGAAAAGCGCACGATACAGAATTCGATCAAACGCAAGAGCGCTGATGAGTAGAAGACCAAGCCATAGACCCGTCTTTTTTGCAATTTTGCCATACGGCGCTTTCATACTGCATCCATCATATATTCTATAAACATCAACTATCTAAAACTGAAAGTATATGAAACTCTGCTTTTCGAAAACACCGGCAACGAGAATGGCAGCCAGAAGCAAGCCCTGGAGCGGAATGAGTCTGTATTTTCTAAAGTAGCGATTCAAACTTCCCGCAACCAGAAGCGTCTCAATGAAAACCAGGATGCCTAGCACAAGCAATCCGGACTTAATGTCGTACGGAATCCTGATATCCGCTGGAAGTTTCAAGGACAGTGAAGGAATCCCGGCGATGAAAGTAAGACTATCCGAGAGGGTCTTCGCACGAAAGAAGATGGCTCCCAGGGAAAACAGAAGGAATGTCAATACGATGCGCCAGATATCCATAACCCGAGGAATTCGATCCAGCATGGTCGCACGAAGAAACCACTGGCGAAACCCTGCGGTCACCTGAGAAAGCACTGTGAGAACACCATGGAATCCACCCCAGATAATAAACGTCCAGTTCGCCCCATGCCAGAAACCACTGAGCAAGAAGAGCACCATCACATTGAAATGCTTGCGTACGGTGCTGACCTTGCCGCCGCCCATAGGAATGTATACGTAATCCCGAAACCAGCTAGAAAGAGAAATGTGCCACCTGCGCCAGAGCTCTGGAATCGATTTCGAAAAGAAGGGTAAATCAAAATTCAGCATCAGCCGAATTCCCATCACGCGACTTGCTCCACGCGCAATGTCCGTATAGCCGGAAAAATCGCAATAAATCTGGATCGAGAAGAAGCAAGCTGCGAGGAAAAGATAAATGCCACCAAAGGAACCGGGCTCTTTCCAGACCCTATCTACAAACATACCCAGACGATCTGCCACAACGAGTTTCTTGAAAAAACCCCAGAGCATGAGAGTCATTCCGGATTGAAAGCGAGAGAACAGGAAGCGTCTCTCCACAAGGAACTGTTTGAGTAGATTGAATGGTCTTTCAATGGGTCCGCACACGAGCTGCGGGTAGTACATTACAAAGAGCGCATAACGTCCAAAATGAGTGACCGGAACCTGACGGCCATAGTATACTTCAAAAATGTAACTGAGAGACTGAAACGTGTGGAAAGATAGACCAATCGGAAGAACAATCTTGTAGAGGGGAATCAGATCCGAGCCGACCGCGCTATTTACGTTCTCGCGAAAGAATCCGTAGTATTTGAAAACAAATAAGAATGCGATGTTTACAAGCACACTGAGCATCAGGTAATTTGCTTTCTTCTTCCCTTCTGCTCGGCCAATCATGATCCCCGCGTAGAAATCCACGGCAATGGTGGCGGCCAGAATCAAAATGTACTCAGGGACGAAGGCCATGTAAAAGTAGCAACTCGCCAGAAGCAAAAGCAGCCACCTGAATCGATGCGGCAGCAGAAAATAGGAAATCGTTACTGCCGGAAAGAATATGAGAAATGCGAGTGAGTTAAACAGCACGACTAGGCGGCCTGAGGAATTTTTCTATCCTTGTGCTCATACATCAGAGTGCGATACTGCGGACGAAACCCGCTGTCGCGCAGAAAATCGAGTACCTTCTCTTCTGATTTGAGTCCATAGCTTCGCAGCACGTTCTCTTCAAGGATCACGGAAGAAATATCGTCCGCGCCTCCGTGCAGCGCAATGCAACCAACTCCTGTTCCGAGCACCATAAGAGACGTCTCTATATGATCAATGTTGTCCAGGAAAATACGACAGATGCCCAGCACTTTGAGATACTCTGTTGCAGGAATGTTGCGCACCTTGAATCGCTTTGTCTGCTGCTGAAACGTCCAGGGAATGAAAGAGAGGAAGCCATGCGTCCGATCCTGTAGCTCTCTTACGACGCGCAGATGTTCGATCACCTCTTCCTGGGTTTCCTCCGAACCAAATACAACGTTCGCGCTGCCCAGGAGCCCTTCTTCGTGGCAGGTTTCAAGAGCTCTCACCCACTCGGACACGGTTGTTTTCTTGGGAGAAAGTACCTGCCGCATGCGTTCTGTAAGTATCTCAGCGCCGGCGCCTGGCACAGAATCAAGACCGGCAGCCTTGAGCTTTCGCACCACTTCGCGCAGACTCATGCCGAACGTCTTTTCCATGCTGATCAATTCAACTGGAGAGAAGCCGCGGATATGAATGTCCCCGAGAGATTTTGTAGCGGATAGAACGTCCGTGTAATACTCAAAAGGAAGCTCTGGATAGACACCACCCTGGAGGAACATCTGGTCGCAGCCAATCTCCAGGGACTCTTTCATTTTATCGCGGATTTGATCTGTGGTAAGTACGTAGCCCTTACCGGATCCGATTTCATCCATAAAACTGCAGAAAGTGCATTCTACGTTGCAGAAGTTGGTGTAGTTGACCACGCGAAACATGGTGTAGGTAGCCACTCCTGGATCATGACGACGGTTTCGCAGCTCTCTGGCCGTCTTCTGGATCGCAAGGAAGTCCCCTTCGCGATACAGGGTCAAAGCCTCTTCGGGCGTGATGCGTTCGCCCTGCTCCGCCCGGGCTAGTATACTTTCCGGCGAATGGATCATAACGTTCAGAAGCCGCAGAGCGCGCTAGAGGAACAGCTTTTTTCTCGACGAAATTCCTGAATGGATATCCCTGGTTTTAGCTATGCCTTCGACTCAAGATATCCTCATTCACGCTTTTCACATTCTCCTTTTCCTGGCCGCAAGCGCCATCTTTGTGGGCGCAGTGGTTTACCGTCTCAAGACGGTGGCTAAAGGCCAGAAGGCTGCGACTCTCGCGGATATGGGCGCTCGCATCCGATCGTTCATATTCAATGTGGTTCTGCAGCAAAAACTATTCAAGCATCCAGTGCGCGGAGCCATGCACGCATTCATCTTCTACGGCTTCCTGGTATACGGCCTCCACACCATGAGCCAGATGGTGGCCGGGAACCTCTGGAGTTTCTTCAAATCAAGCGGCATTGAACCCTACGAATTTCTGATTCCGGATTACATTCCAGCCATACTGACTTTCAAAGATCCAAACCAGGTGCTTCTGTGCATCGCCGGTCTTCTGATCACGATGACTTTGACCTTTCTTCTCTATAACAATCTCAAGATTGGAAAGAAGTTCAAAGCAAATCGCAACGCTGGATCAGAATGGTTCTTTGCCATTCTACTCCTCGCACAATTCGGTCTTGCGTTTGGACTGATCACATCCGCTGGAACGGAAGTATTCGAAATGCTCATTCAGAATATGTCTGCTCTGGTTCTAACCGGGCTCGTATTCTTTGCTTATAGAAGATGGGCTCTTCGTTCCAAAGGTCTCGATGTTCCATCTACGCAATCGGCCATTGTTCTTCTGATGATTGGAACACTGATGGTGTCCACTCTCACCGGAGGCGCGGCGCAATCCGTAATCAGCGGCAAAGGAACACATACCTGGGTTTCAAGCTCCGTTCTCAAGCTCCTCACTGCACTTGGCATGAGCGGTGGAGCGGAAGCTCTCGCAGTGCGCAATTTCGCATGGTGGGCTCACATTGTAACCGTATACGGTTTCATGGTAGTGGTTCCACTTTCCAAGCATTCTCATCTCATCTTCGCCCCCATGAACTTCTTCATGATTCGCGGAACCCCGCGCGGCCAGATGACTCACATGGACATGGAAAACGCAGCAGTCTATGGAGCAGGCAATGTTCGCGAACTTCCCTGGACCAGCATGCTCGACGGTCTTTCCTGCATTGAATGCGGCAGATGCACAGTGCAGTGTCCTGCCAATCGCACAGGCAAACCTCTCGATCCAAAGAAGATCATGGTGGATATCAAGCATTCCATGATCGAAAACACGAACACTCTTCTCAAAACAGAAGATCCAGCAGCAGCACTCATTGGAGATCCTTTCATCACAGAAGAAGAACTGTGGGGATGTACTTCCTGCTACGCATGCGTAGAAGCCTGCCCTGTAGGAAACAACCAGCTAGAAGCCATTCTAGAAATGCGCCGCAACCTGGTTCTAGCAGAAAGCCGTTTTCCTTCTCACCTTCAGCTCGCGTTCCAGAATATGGAAAACAACTCCAACCCATGGGGTGTGGGAGCTCATACAAGAGCGGACTGGTGTGCTGATCTGAACGTGAAGACCATGGCAGAAGATTCAAACGTAGATGTACTCTACTGGGTTGGATGCGCTGGATCTTTTGACGATCGCAACAAAACCATCGCACGTTCTTTCGTGAAGATCATGCAAGGTGCGGGCGTGAAGTTCAGCATCCTGGGCACGGAAGAAAATTGCACAGGAGATAGCGCACGCCGCGGTGGAAACGAGTATCTCTTCCAGACTCTCGCACAGACAAACATCGAAACCATGAATCGTTACAACGTGAAAAAAGTTGTAACCGCGTGTCCACATTGCTACAACACACTGAAGAACGAATACCCGCAAATGGGTGGAAACTATGAAGTGCAGCATCACACTGATTTCATAGACGATCTCATTCGCGATGGCAAAGTAGAAATGGATCCTGCGACTGTAGAGGATATGAAGTCTCGTCGCGGTACTTACCATGACTCTTGCTACCTGGGACGTTACAACGATGTATACGATCAACCTCGCAACATTGTAGAACAAACTCTCGGCCGTGGCATTCCAGAAGCGTCCGACCATCACTCTACATCTCTTTGCTGCGGTGCAGGTGGCGCCCAGATGTGGATGGAAGAACAATACGACAGAGTCAACGTGAAGCGTACCAATCAGCTCCTCGAAACAGGAGCAGACACGATCGCCACTGCCTGCCCATTCTGCATGGTCATGATCACAGACGGTGTGAAAGCAGCCGGAATGCAGGATCAGGTGCAGGTGCTCGACGTGGCAGAACTGGTGGCGGCCAGCATGAAGGGAGGCACAGGTGCCATCCCTCACGCTCACGGCAAAGCGGAACCAGCTCACCACTAAACCATTCAATTACGACCGGGCGGCATTTGCCGCCCGCGCACTCTCCCCCGGATCGATTCCCTCGCAGGTTCTCTGTCTCTGCAGGTCTCTGTAAATTCCACTGGAAGCTTCCAGAAGCGTGAGCGCGCACTGGCTGCCAGGGTTGCCCGAGGGCTGTATTTGATTTGTTCGTGTGAGGATTCGGAATGCGGCCCGCCCAGGTTGGGCGGGCTTTCTGGAAGGATTACTTCTTGTCTGTTTTTGTTTCAGTGGCTGGAGCTTCTGCTTTGTCCGCTTCGCATACGATCTTACGATCTTGCAATTCACAGCGCTTCAGTTTGTCTCCTGCTTTCAGAGAACCGTTGCCTGACTTGCCGTCATTTGCAAATGTTCCTTCGAAAACTGGACCTTCCTTGAAAGTATAGACTCCGTTTCCTGCACGCTCGCCATCTTTGAATTGACCAACGTAGACATCACCGTTTGCAAATTTGTATGTTCCGTCACCGCTTCTCTTGTCTGCGACAAACTGGCCAATATACTGGTCACCGGATGCATAATCAAGAGTGCCTTTGCCTTCGCGAAGTCCGTTCTTGAAAGAACCAAGGTATTTATCTCCGCCGTTGTAGACGAATGTTCCATCCCCGGCTGTGCAATCACCCTGGATGCAACCAGTCGTTGGAACCTGGCCACGCTCTTGAGGCTTGTTTTCTTGTGTTTGAGAAGAAGAGCACTGAGCTGCCAGAAGAACAACGGATAGAAAAAGGACCCTGGCTAAATATTGATTGATCATAGAAGTCTCCTGGGTCGGAGATGACCCGGTTCTGTTCGAATGCAAGGAAAAAAAAGCGCATGAATACGCCTTCAAAAAAGTCAAATCGCCTCGCGAAAGAAAAAAGTCCCTACCTGCTCCAGCATGCGCACAATCCGGTGGATTGGTACAGCTTCGGAGAGGAGGCTTTCGCGAAAGCTAAATCGGAAGACAAACCAATCTTGCTCTCCATTGGCTACGCGACATGTCACTGGTGCCACGTAATGGAAAGAGAATCATTCGAAGACGAAGAAACTGCGAACTATCTCAACGAACATTTCGTTGCCATCAAAGTAGATCGCGAAGAGAGACCGGATGTGGACGCCATTTACATGCGCGCACTCCACGCAACAGGACAGCACGGTGGCTGGCCGCTCAATATGTTTCTAACAACAGATCTTCGCCCGATTACCGGTGGTACGTACTTTCCACCTAAGCCAGCATACGGCAGACCAAGTTTCTTACAGGTACTTCAAACCATCGCAGATCTCTGGAAAAAAGACAGAGCAAAAATGCTCGAATCCGCAGATTCCTTGACCGGATTCCTTCAAACGCGCGAAAATCAGACCGGTAACATTCCGGATTCAGGCGTTTTCGCACAGGCAGCTTCTCACTTTCGTAACAGCTACGATGAATTGCGCGGCGGCTTTCTATCCAACGGACCAAACAAATTTCCGCCCAGCCTCAACATGCTCTTTCTACTGCGCCACTTCGAACACACTGGAGACGAATCGATTCTTGCCATGGTGGAGAATACATGCGACGCGATGAAGCGTGGTGGCATTTACGATCAAATTGGCGGCGGCCTCTCACGATATGCAACCGATCACGACTGGCTGGTTCCACACTTTGAAAAGATGCTTTATGACAATGCTCTTTTTGCACGCGTTCTCACGGAGACCTATAGAATCACCGGGAATGAGCGCTACAAGACCTGGGCTCTGGATATATTCGAATATGTGGCGCGCGATCTTACTTCTCCGGATGGCGCGTTTTACTCTGCAGAAGACGCAGACAGTGAGGGAAAAGAAGGGCTTTTCTATCTGTGGAGCGCAGATGAGATCGACTCACTCCTCAAAGAGCACTCTTTCTCAGCAGAGACTCGCAAGCAAATCGCACGGTTCTACGGCGTGAGCATGCGCGGGAATTTCGAAGGCAAAAACATTTTGCACGAAGCGTCCGTTCGCGAAGAATTTCTTAGAGCGCACAATCTAAAAGCCGCGATATGGGACGAGACGATCGGAAAAGTCAGACACCTTTTGCTATTGGAACGTTCCAAACGAATTCGACCTCTGCGCGACGATAAGGTACTGACTGCCTGGAACGCTCTGATGGTATCTGCACTCGCGCGCGCCGGTGCAGTGTTTGGAGACGCAGGACTCACTGCGCGCGCAGAGAAAGCAGCCGCGTTCATTGAATCGCACATGGTGCAAGGAGAAACCATCCTGAGGCGATTCAGAGAAGGAGAAGCCAGATTCGAAGGATCTCTTCAAGATTACGCAGGACTTGCCCTCTCCTTCATCGATCTTTATCAAACCACCTTTCGCGCCCATTACATCACGCGAGCGATGCAAATCGCACAGGTCATTGCTACTAAATTCAAAGCGGAGGGCGGTGGCTTCTTTGACACTGCGGATGGAATTCCAGATCTACTGGTTCGCTCTATGGAAATCTATGATGGAGTGGAACCTTCCGGAAATGCCCTGGCAGCCATGCTCTTTGGAACCCTGGCGCGCTACGGTTACGAAAATTGCGGCAGTGTTGCAGAAGAGATTCTAGCACGCTTTGGCGGCGAAGTAGCAACTCACGCACCGGCTCATTGCATGATGCTTCTTGGCCTCGATCTATATCTCAATCCGCCGCATGAAGTCGCCATTGTAGACGGAAGTGATGCTCTGGGAGATTCGATTCTCGCTGAACTGAGACCCAGACTGAGCATTGGATCGATCATCGCGCGCGGAGAGGACCAGAGCATTCCCCTTTTGAAGTCGCGCAAAGCAGAAGGCGGAAAAACAACTGTATACGTTTGCAGAAACTTCGTATGCGATCGTCCAGTGCATTCCGCAGCAGAGGCTCTTGCACTTCTGTAAAAACAAATTGACCCTGGTCCTCTGATTTCAAGACTGGAGCCTTCCTGGCGTCGTGGCCAAGTGGCTAAGGCAAGGCTCTGCAAAAGCCTGATCCCGGGTTCAAATCCCGGCGACGCCTCATCTTTAGCCCGGATGGTGGAATCGGTAGACACACAGGACTTAAAATCCTGCGGCTTCGGCTGTGCGGGTTCAAGTCCCGCTCCGGGTAATGTCGCGGATGGAAACTGAATGGACAGAAGCCGAAAGTTCACATTCAAAGAACGCATCCAGATCGCGGTGATTCCACGCCTCGTAGTGTGGTTTCAGAAACTGATCGGCCTTACTTCCAAACGCATCAATCTGGGTGGAGAGCACTTCGACTCTCTTCACGGCGCAAATAAGCCCTGGATCTTTGCCATCTGGCACACAAACGTTCTGTATTCTCCGTATCTTTTGCGCGATCTAAACACTGCTGTGATGATCTCTGCTTCGCGCGACGGAGAATTCATTGAATCCGTAGTCAGACAATTCGGAAACACAAGCATCCGCGGATCCACTTCGCGCGGAGGCGGTGCCGCTCTCAAAGAAATGATCGGTCATTTGCGCAAAGGATTCTCTGCCGCCATCACTCCGGATGGCCCGCGTGGACCGGCACTCGTCGTGCAGCCAGGTCTCATCATGTCCGCACAGCTTTCGCAAGTGGCGATTTTGCCTTTTCATTACGAATGCACGCGACAGAAGATTGCGAAATCCTGGGACGCGCATCGTCTGCCTCTTCCCTTCACTACTTTCGTTTGCTCTTACGGAGAACCAATCCTGATTCCTCGGCAGCTTTCCCCTGAGGAATTTGAAGCCCAAAGACTCAAAGTGGAACGTGCGATGCTTGAAAACCGCGAAAGATGCATCGCCGAAGCAAAACGCCTCGCGCGGCCACTCGAACAAACGTAGTATCCCGCCTGTGCGGTCCATCCTCGCGTGCGCCGTTGCGGCGCTCGGACGCTCCGAAATCCGCTGTGGACCGCACACGCGGGATATCACAATCTCGCGGGCCTTCGAGGCTTTCACTTAAAAAGCGGCGTAAATTCTAAACGATTCGCGCAGCGAATCGAACTTTCCCCTCAGGTTTGATAGACGAATCAAAAACGCCGCTCTCACGTTCGTTTAATCTGGCCCTGATCAATGGCGAATAACGTTCAACTTCTTAGCGAGTGGTTTTGAGTGCAACAAATCCAGGTGGCGGCGCCTACAGTCCTTCGCTGTCGTCGGGGCGCCCATACCCTGTTCCAACATATTCATCAGAAGATATTAGAATCGGTTTCGACCCCAATTCCCGCAAGCGTTTGCGCACAGCGAGGAAGAGGCACGCGTTTCCGTGATGAGAATCGTGTGCCCTGTTTTCTCAGCAAGGAGCGCCGGGCAACAAATCAAGAATTCATTCCCATGCTCGTCCGTTTTTATTCCAAGAAGTTGCCCACAAGTTGTGCAATAAAGGTCGTCGTTTGAATTCATTCTCATGGGCAACTACTGTATCCGCATACCTTCTGGGTTTCACAATTTGAGGCGCGCATTTTTCTAAACGATTCGCGCAGCGAATCGATCCTTTCCCTCGGGTTTGATGCGCGGTTCAAAATCGCCACATTTCGCGTCCTGATTAGCTCAACTTATCAAATGCCGCCGAAACTTCTGCAGGTGCTTCCACAAGTTCAATGAGAACTCCCTCTCCGCCGATTGGAAACTGCTCGTTTCCTTTTGGATGAATAAAGCAAACATTGTATCCGGCAGCGCCCTTGCGAATCCCGCCTGGAGCAAAACGCACTCCACTCGATTCGAGCCACTTCACTGCCGCTTCCAGATTCTCCACCCACAGACCAATGTGATTGAGAGGCGGAACGTGCACCTTTGGCGATTTTTCCGGGTCGATGGGCTGCATCACATCTACTTCCACTGCAAGAGGGCCCCGGCCCAGGCGAAGGATGTCTTCATCCACATTTTCTTTTTCGCTTTTGAACGTGCCTGCGATGCTCAGGCCAAACATATCCACCCACAGTTTCTTCAACGCGCCTTTGTCCGGGCCGCCAATGGCGACCTGCTGGATTCCAAGAATTCGAAATGGCTTTTCACTCATGCGTGGCATTGTTTTGTGGCTTTGAATTTTTTTCACTCCATTTACGGAGTTGGACCCGGGAGAGTTCCATGGCAGAATGGTTTACAGAGCAGCTCGCAATCGTTCCAGGAATGCGCGCTCAAATCGAAGTTACAAAGAAACTGGCAAGCGAACGCTCTCAGTTTCAGAAGCTGGAAGTATACGAAACCACTTCCCTGGGCAGAATGCTTGTCCTGGACGATGTAATCCAGTGCACAGAATTCGATGAGCAGTCCTATCATGAGATGATCTGCCAGGTTCCACTCTTCGCACATCCGAATCCTCAAAAAGTTCTGATCATTGGAGGCGGAGACGGCGGATCTGTACGAGAATGCCTCAAACACAAAAGCGTTCAGGAGGTCCATCTGTGCGAAATAGACAAACGCGTAGTGGATCTATGCCTGGAACACATTCCTTCCATGGCGGGCAAGGTGACAGACCCTCGCGTGCACTGCCACTATGAAGACGGCGCTGCCTGGGCAAAGAATCATCCGGACACATACGACATCATCATTGTGGATTCATCCGATCCAATCGGCCCGGCAGAAGTGCTGTTTCAATTTCCATTCTACGAAAGCTGCCGAAACGCACTGAAGTCAGATGGAATCCTGGCAACGCAGGCAGAAAATTTTCTGCTTCATGCAAAGATCATCAAAGAACTTCTTTCGTTTGGTAAGAAACTATTTCCAATTTCCAGATACTACTACACCCAGGTTCCCACCTACCCGGGCGGGATGATTGGATTTACTTTCTTTTCTCGCAAGCACGCACACGATGAACTTGTAGACAAACGCTTCGCAGAGTCAGGGATCAAGGCAGAAGAATTCCGCTTCTGGTCCGTTGACTTTCACAAAAAAGCGTTCACTCTGCCGGGTGCTACCATGCGCGATTTCTACTCCTGATTCACTTCAGCTGGTTGCTGATCTGGGAGTGATTTTGCAAAGCCGAGTCGGCAGGCAGGTCGATCTGGAAGAGATTTTATATCTCCGATGGTTGCAATGTTGCTGAGAGTGATTTTGCAAAGTCGAACCCGCCCGGGCGGGGTGTGTCCCAATTGCGAAGCCACGATGGCGGAGCGCCGCTGCGAGTCGGGCATGGAGGCTCGTCTCGCTGCGGTTGGGATACACTCCGGCCCGCGGCGCACTGAGAATTTCAAAATCGCGTCATTCCCACTCGATCGTGCCAGGTGGCTTTGTGGTCAGGTCGTAAAGAATGGAACCAATCCCGGAGATTGCAAGAAGGCGATTGGAAAGATCTTTCAACTGGTCCCGTTTGATCTCGTAGGGAGAAACAGTCATCGCATCCAGAGACACGACCGGGCGAAGAATGACAGCATCCTCTTCCACTCCCTTTCGCGCCAGAGGAACAAGCACAACAGGAAACTGCCAGATTTCACCGTAGATGTTTTTTTCGTGTAGAAACGAATTCACAACGTGATCTGCTTCGCGCAGCCTTTCCACCCGATCCGCAGATAATTCAGCCTTGCGAACCATTTCAGGACGATTTCCCGCCACAAAGCGAAGAACACGATTGACCTCACGAACAAAATTCGGAAGCGCACGAGCGATCTCATGCAGGCGCGCAGTGTCACCTTCGCGCTCGTATACGAGAGCCGGGTGAGCATAGGTTCTCTGGTCCCCCTGGACTCCCACTGATTTGATCGGAAGAATGGTGCACTCAATGTCCTTGAGCAATGGCTGATTGTGCTCAGCGAGTAAAGCCGCTGCAGAACGAAAGTCTGCATTGTCCGCGTCAGAACACAAAAGGCGAATCGCAAGCCCGGGCCCTGGAAATGGATGCCGATCCACGAGTTTCTCTGGCAACCGGAGCAATCGACCCAGCTCCCTTACCTCGTCTTTGTAAAGATCGCGGATAGGCTCAACCACCTTTCCTTCTTCTATCAATCTCTGAATTGCCGGAACCCGGTTGTGATGAGTTTTGATCAAATGGCTTTTCTTCGTGCCGCCAGATTCAATGGTATCCGGGTAGATGGTGCCCTGCCCGAGCAGCCAGTGTTCCGGGTCCAGATTCAATCTTCGCACGCAGTCTGCCTGGATTTCCAGGAATAGATCTCCAATGATTCTTCTTTTCTTTTCCGGGTCCACCACACCGGCGAGACTGGTCGCATAACGTTTGCGAGCGTCCTCTATGTTCAATTGAATCCCATGCGCACGAAGAGCAGTACCCACTTCTATCCCCTCATCCTTTCGCATGAATCCGGTATCAATAAAAAGACCGTAGAGTCGATCCGCAGGAAGAATCTCAGATAGAAGAGTAAACGCTACCGTTGAATCCACGCCACCCGAAAGTAAAAAGAAAACACTGCGATCTCCAATGCTTCGCGCCAGAGCTTCCTTTTCCTTTGAAAGAAAATCTCCAATGCGATAGCTATTCTCGAGACCACACATGCGAATAAAGTTCAGAAGATACTGATCTCCATGCTCTGTATGCTGCACTTCGGGATGAAATTGAATGCCTGTAAGATTCTTCTCCGCATTGAATACTGCCGCATTCTCGCAGTCGTCGGTATGTGCGATCCCAACAAATCCAGGTGCCATGCGTGTGACTTCGTCTCCATGACTCATCCAGACAGCGGAAACAGAGTTGTTTTCACCGCGAAGAACAGACACATCGCTTTTCACTTTAAGAATGGCGCGTCCAAATTCGTGATGGCCTGAGTTTCGAACCTCACCGCCGAGCTGCTGCATCATCAGCTGGTGACCGTAACAGATGCCGAGAACTGGAAGCCCCGCGGACAAAAGAGCAGGATCAGAAGCGGGAGCTCCTGGCTCGTACACGGAAGAAGGTCCGCCAGAATAAATGAGACCGCTGTACTGAGCGCGCGCCTCAGAAGGAGTTAGAGTTTCCGGATCTGCAATCTGAGCCAGAGCTCCGAGCCTTCGAATGCGCGAAGCAATCAAATGCGCATATTGCCCGCCAAAATCGACTACACCGATCTTCCTGTTGTCCGACATTGCGGTCAGAAATAGTTTCCGGTCACTGCGTGGCGAATCTTAAATTTCAAAAACCAGTCTACTCCGTTTGAGACAGAAACAAGCTTCCCATCCTTGAATTGCACTAGAGTGGGAAAGACCTGAATCCGGAAAGCTTGCTGCAGCGGGCCCCGATCCAGAACGATCGGAAAGTTGACTGGATGCTCCTCTATGAAATGAGCAACGGTGATTGGATCTTCGTCTGTAACCGCGAAGATCTCAAAGGATTGTCCATCGAGTTCGCGGCGAAGCGAAACGAGCATTGGCATTTCCACGCGACACGGCATACACCAGGTTGCCCAGAAAGAAACAAGAATCACTTTCTCTTTACGCGAAGATAGGTCAATCTCAGATCCAGCAAGTGTGCGAAGACTGCCGTGAGGAAGACTCTGCCCTTCAAGACCTCTTTCGTTTTCCCAGAGAGGGATCTTGCGATACAACACAAAGCCAATGACAAAAGCGAAAAGAAGAATACTACTCCAGTTTTTTCTGATGTAATTCAGCAACTAAAGTCTCTTCACAAATGCAGAAGTAATCTTTTCCGCGTCGATGAGCTCCACCGCGTAACGCATTGCATTTGAATAGTAAGGCTTGAATTTATCTTCCATGGTTCGCACCGGATAATACATGCGAAGATTGAATGCGCCATCGCGAAGATTGTGATTGATATGATTGATCACTTCATTCATGAAAGGCTGCAGCAAGTACTGCCAGCGAGTTGTAACTGGAAGATTCTCTGCGAGCAAATGCTCCAGTTTTCCAAGAACAGAATCCACATTTGTATCTTTCTGAAGTGCAGCCGCTATGATTTCATGTTTGTTGTCGATCATGTCGCTGGTCCATTGCTTTCGCAAGAGGCCACGAAGACCGGTGTTCTCGTGCTTTGTTTTGTGAACCCGATCGTAATGCTGCTCAATCAAATTGAGGTTCTGGGTAAGCTTCTCTGTGTTCGAGCGAAAGAATTCAAGAAAGCGAAGCAGACTGTAGAACGTGGTAGGCTTTCGAGTTTCCTGAATCCTGTACACCTTCTTGCCCGCTTCCAGCACTACTTCGCAGTCGTCGCGTCCAAGATCGAATGCAGGATTTGCAAAATGTTTGGACAGAAGCCTTTGCCAGGAATAGTTCTGAGGAATCTTCCTCTCCAGGTTCATGATGCGAGGATGATCCTGCTGGATGAGATACTCTAGATGCAGGTCGAAGTCCATGAACTCCGGACTATCAGGGGTCTCCTGGCCGGAAGAGTCGACGGATGGCTCCATAAGATTCATGAACCAGCCGGTGCCGGGCCAATCAATTAATTTCTTGCGCAGAATCGAGGATCTAATTCAAAAAACAAGTGACCGCAATCGAGCTTCGCTCCGCCCCGGGACGCCTGGAGGTCTTTTCGCCTCAAACAAGCGAAGGAGCCTATAGAGTCGTGATCATCGACAATGACGTAAATACGTATGAGCAGGTCATTCAGATCTGCATGAAAGCGCTCGGAATCCATTACAGAGACGCGCTGGAAATCGCCATTGCGGTGGATCAGAATGGCAGAGCAGAAGTTTTCGAAGGGTCGCAAGCGGATGCGGAAGCTGTGGCTTCTGTCATTCGCACCATCGGAATCGAAGTACTGGTCGTGCCCGCCGCCTAGACTGTATCGAGCAGATGGCCCAGTCTATTCTTCTTGGTGGTTAGATACTTTCTGTTTTCATCTCCAGGCTCCACTGCGATCGGGATTCTACCTGTGATAACCAGACCATGCCCTTCAAGCCCGACCACTTTGCGCGGATTGTTAGTCAGAAGCTGCATGCTTGTGATTCCCAGAGAAGAAAGCATTTGTGCGCCAATTCCGTAGTCGCGAAGGTCAGCGGCAAACCCCAGCTTCTCGTTTGCTTCCACAGTATCGAGGCCCGTGTCCTGCAATTCGTAGGCTTTCAGTTTATTGAGAAGCCCGATCCCCCGACCTTCCTGTCTCATGTAGAGTAGAACGCCGCATTCCTGACGTGAAATAAAAGACAACGCTCGCGCAAGTTGTTCACCACAATCGCAGCGGAGAGAATGAAACACATCTCCGGTAAGACACTCGCTGTGCACGCGCACTGGAACATTTTCCTTCCCTTTTACATCTCCGTGGATCAATGCTAAATGAATTTTATCATCTACGGTTGTGGAGTACGCGTTCACTTTGAATTCGCCAAAATCTGTTGGAATTCTTGCTTCCACTTCTTTGCGAATCAGAGTGTCGTGCGCACGGCGATAGCGAATCAAATCTTCAATTGTATAAATCTTCAGGCCATGGCGTTCTGCGAAAATCTGCAGATCCGGAAGACGAGCCATGGTTCCATCTTCATTCATGATTTCGCAGATCACAGATACAGGCCTGAGTCCGGCAAGCCTTGCAAGATCCGTAGAGGCTTCTGTATGCCCGGCTCTTCTCAAAGACCCACCTTTTGCCGCAATCAGTGGGAAAATATGCCCGGGCCGAATCAGATCCTCGGGACGAGACGTACTGTCCGCAAGCACCTTGATCGTGGCCGCGCGATCCGCAGCTGAAATTCCAGTTGTAGTTCCGTGCGCCGCATCCACGCTTACAGTAAAATTGGTTCTGAATTGATCTGTATTTCTGCGAACCATGGGTCCGAGCTCTAGACGCACTGCTGTTTCTTCGTCCAGGGGAACGCAAATCAGGCCTCGGCCGTGAACGGCCATGAAGTTCACAGCCTGCGCATCCGCATACTCTGCCGCGATGATGAGGTCTCCCTCGTTTTCGCGTGCCTCCGAATCCACAAGGATGATCATGCGGCCGTGTCGAATGTCTTCTATTGCCTGTTCTATATTTCCGTTCATTTCACTTCTCCGAATAACTGCGCGTAGACGATCTGTGCCTCTGCATAAAATTGCTTTTCTTCATCAACGGAAAAAGGGCCGAACTTTCCCTTCTGTGCGCGCCGGGCCAGTTCGCTATATTCAATGCACCCGGCGAGTGCAAGGAGAGTGCGCGCCTTCTTCTCATATACAACTAGCTCTCCATTCTTTGAAACGACAAGGGAAAACGGAGGGATCTTGCGTCCTCCACGCACCAGACAACCGGCAGTGATCATGGCGCCGTCTCCAATGACCGCTCCTTCCAGGATGACAGATCCGATTCCAATCAGGCAGCCTCTTCCGATCGTGCATGAATGAATCATACAATTGTGACCGACTAGAGTGTATTCGCCTATTTCCAGACCAAGCGAAGAGTCTACATGAAGAGTGCAGTTGTCCTGAATGTTCACCATCCTGCCAATTCGTATGCTGTTCATGTCTCCGCGAAGGACTGCTCCGGGCCAGATCGACACCCCTTGTCCAAGGGTGACATCTCCCATCACGGTCGCCTGGGGATGAACATACACGTCCCGAGCAAAGTTCCGAGAAAGCCGGCCTGCCTGTGAAGGTTTGCTCCGCGCATTGATTGCTTTTTTGGTGGTGACCGGCTTCGATTTCTTTTTCGAGGCCAGAGGCTTTTTCATGATCTATGATACCGATGGATCATTTCTGAAAGCTTATTGGAAAGTAAAATGGGCAGGTTCGCGTAGTTCTCTCCACCCACGCTGAGGTGTTCCGGAAAGAAATACTCGGCCAGTGACTTTGGACCAAGACCAACACCCAGGAAATGAATGTCGCGTTTCTCCATCTGCTCCGTCATCTGCTTCAAATCCACAGATTCTTTAGACGCAACCGTATCTTCCAGTTTCATCTTCGCACGAGACCCGCGGAAGTCAGAAAGCATCACCAGAATGCGCGTGGTAGCAGCGGCTGAAAAACTGTCTGCGAGCGATACAAGCACGTCTGCTTCGGGAACGGTATCTCCGTGCCAGTCTCGCGCCAGTCCAGAAAACAGATGCTCCTCTTCTTGATTCGTATAAGGATCATCCAGATTCTTAAACCACATCAGATCAATGTCTTTCTTCTGATTCTTAAGATCAGAATAACCGCAGGCAGCCACTGGCACCTTGTGATTGGAGAGAATGATCGTGCTGCTTAAAATAGAAACGAGTGTGGCAATCGAGTATTCGAAATTGAAAATGCGCCTTCCTTTGTTGACGGCGAAAATGATTTCAACCCCCTTGAGTCGATCTCTTTCGAGCACAACGGTGGTCTTATCGAAGACCCGGCCGTCCCCTTTTCCTGATATGTATGCCAGATAACGTCTACCGTCCACGCGAGATCCGTGATTCTGGTAGCGACGATGAATGTCGGACCTGGGGTCGAGCAATCGATCAAAATCAATCACCACCCTTTCTATCTCAGACCCAAAGACTTCATGAAAGTCCTGCAGAGAAACGCCAATGTTGTATTCCCAGAGCGCGCGCCTCTTCTTCAGGAATTCTTGATATAGTTCTTCTGTGCGATAGCCCCATCCGCCACCACCGTGTCCGGGTTCGCCCTGCCCACGATTTCCCTGGGTGTCCTGTCCGTACCATGCGTCCGGACCTTCTTTTGTGTTTCCACCGGTCTCCGGCGTATTGATGCGAACACCCTTCTTCAGCTCTTGCCCGGTTAGCTTGCGCTGGGCGCGGCCTGTATTTGCTTCGCGAAAATGCTGAGATGGATCCCAGTCGATTTTCTTCTGAAAGGTGGTTCGCTTAATCAGGTGTTTTTTTTTTAACGCATCAGCATTCTGGCTGAGCTCGTCGAGTGGAAGACCGGAAAGAATCCGTTCCAGAGCCTGATACATCTTCTCTCGTTCCATTGGATCGCTGATTTCGTTGAGATAGGAAATACCCGCAGATCGAATGACGATCGCCTTTAGATCTTCCCCACTTTCAGGATTGCTTCCGACAAGCAGACTGGCCCATCTGTGGAGATTGGTAAGGCCATACATATAAGGTTGAATATTGGCAGAACCGATCTCGCGCTTTTCTGCATGATCACGAATCTTCAAATGAAACTGAACCATGCGTGCGGCCAGATCACGTGCACTCTCATCCGAATCGAGAGCAGACAGTACAATATCTTCAAGGCTGACCGGATCCTGAGTCGCGCCAACGATCACTGAGCTAAAGCGATTTCGAAATGCTCTGGAAATAGTTGTAATACTTTTAGTATTTCTAAATACCTTAACGGCAAAAATTACAGAGTTCTCTTTCAGGAGGAGAGGTTCCCTTTCGCCTGCTTCCGGTGGAAGGAGAAGAGCTCTTGCATCATCCAGGAGCATGTTCAACTTTTCTACGAGCTCCGGTCCTGCGGCTTCCAGTCCGCGAATCAGCAGATAATGGCCGTTTCGCACTGCTCTGGTGATTGGTCCGTCCACCCATTCCAGTTCACGGTCGCGAACCGGCTTAAGACCACCGAGAACATCAGAGGTGTGCATTCCTCTAGACAAATGCACAACGGTGAGCTCCGCGCCCATCATCCTCGCGAAGAATTCAGCATATTCCTCTGGCTCCACATCCGCGTCGCTTTCGAGAAGCACGTTTTCATGCATTTCCACAGAACGCGCGATGGAAGCAAGAAGCGGCAATCGACTCTCTACCGGTGGAAAATGATTGAAAGAATCTTCAATCCGAGCGCGATCGATCACTGCAGGCTTGAGGATGGCATGTCCAATGGAGATTGCATCCCCACCCACGGAGATTCGCACGGATGATTCCTCTGCACGATCTGGAATTACAGAATGGATGATTTCTTTTACTATTTTTTGATCTTCAGGATTGCGGAAAGGGAGAACATACACATCATAAATTTCGCGCTGCACGGCGGCCACGGATCCGTCTGAACCTGCAATGCGATAGCACAGGCGATTCATATTGCGCAGGTTAAAGTGATATCTCTCAAGATCTCGCGCACCAATCTCGCGCTTTACAAGTGCCGTTTCTACTTTGCCATTGATGCGCACAATTGCTTCTACCAGATCCGCGCGAACAGTTGGATGAGTTCCGCAGAGGATTTCGATTACTTCCGAATCCGGATACGCATCCACATAGACAGTGGCGAAATACTTCTGGATTTCGCGCGGTAGGTTTTTTCTGCCCTCGAATCCTTCCGCGGGATTCTGCGTTGCGATGAAATGAAAACCAGGAGCAGGCCTGAGAGTAGACGAATCTCCTTCAAGAATCTGGATGCTGCCTTCTGAAAAAACGGACAGGAATCGCTTCAACACTTCTGGCGGCGCCAGATTCATTTCATCAGCGACAAAGACAGAACCAGTGCGAATCGCATGAGTCAGCGGACCATCGGACCAGACAAAAGAATGGCCGGGGTCAATGCGATACGCACCCACGAGGTCTTCTGGCAGAGTGTCTTCATTGAAACTGTAACGAATGGTTGGGTGCTTTCGCAGAGCGTTGATATAATAGATGAGAGCGTTCTTGCCTACACCCGCGTCCCCTACGAGCAAGAGAGGAATGCCAGCGCGAAGAGGATGCAGGATCTTCTGCAAATTGCGAATGGTGGTGGGTGTAAGGACAAGGTTAGCCGAAGGAAGCCACTCGGTTTCCCGCTCGCTCACTGGAAAGTCAATTCCGGCTATGCGCACAACGCTCATACTCTAAAGCGGACCTGAAACCATCCCGCGCCCAGGCTGGTTCTTGGAAACAATATTTTTCGGAGGATGCGATGCTGAAACTCTCAGAAAGGATGAGTAGAATCGACACGTCGAAAATCAGGCGCGCGTTTGACCTGGCCGCGAAGCTCGAAAATCCAATCAATCTGTCCATTGGCCAGCCGCACTATGCAACTCCTGAACCAATCACAGAGGCAATCGCGGCCGCGCTGAAAGACGGAAAAACGGCCTATACGCCCACTCAGGGAATTCTTCCGTTGCGAGAACGAATCGCGCGAAAATTTTTAGAGCAAAACAAGTTCGCTGCATCTCCAGAGCACATCCTGATTAGCTCCGGCATCTCCAGTCTAATCCAGCTCTTGTTTCTGGCAACGATCGATCCAGGCACTCGCGTACTGATCACGGATCCCTGCTTTCTTATTTATAGAAGCTTGCTTCGCTATTTCAATGCGAACGTGACCACTGTCCCGGAGGAATTTACACAGGAAGATCTGGATCGTCTGCCTCCCGGCGACTTCTCTTTGATCATCTTTGCCACACCTTCTAATCCAACTGGTTATGTGATGAAGAAGAGCCAGATTGAGGCTCTCGCAAAGTTTGCAGATGCGCGAAACGCACTTCTTGTATCAGACGAAATCTATGAACTGTTTGATTACGAAGGCCAGTTCACGAGTGCTGCCTCCGTCCACAAGAACACAATCACTCTAAGCGGCTTTTCAAAAACATACAGCATGACGGGTCTTCGCCTGGCCGCGGCGCACGGACCAGAAGCGATCATAAAGGCAATGACTACACTGCAACAGTATACTGTAGTTTGCGCACCGGCCCCGGTCCAATGGGCAGGCATTCGCGCTCTGGACCTGGATATGAGTTCGTACGTGAAGGCTTACAAAAAGAATCGGGATGCATGTGTGAGTGCTCTCTCCGGGCGTGTGAAGTTTCCCGAACCAGGTGGCGCGTTCTATATCTTTCCTGACGTGATGGAAGATGAAGATTCATTCGTTGAGAGGGCTATCAATGAAAAGCAACTTCTGGTAGTGCCCGGCAGCATATTCTGCGCTGAGCGCACACGAATTCGCATTTCGTACGCGGCATCCCCTGAGACTTTAGAGAGAGGCCTCGCAGCTTTCGTGAGCCTTTTGAAATGAGTGAGGAGCTCCTCCTCCCTTTCGCTTACGTCTTTGCAGGGTTGCTCGGTGCCATTCTGGGCAGCTTCTACTACGCAACCGCAACGCGCGTGTCGTATTTCTTCTATTCCGCAGCGCGAAAATCCTATCCGCGCAAGAGAGATCGGTTTCGCGCGCTCATTTTCAAACCGTCTTTTTGCATGGAATGCGGAGCACCCATCTCTCGTGTATATTTGATCCCTGTTTTTGGATATGCATTCTCACGCGCACGATGCGCAGAGTGCGGCACCAGAATCTCACCCAAACATTTAGTTGCAGAAATTTATCTTGCCATTCTGCTGCCCACTCTCCTCTATTTTGGCAGGTCCTGGCCAGAAGCTCTCCTCATGACTCTGTTTGCCGGCCAACTTTATGTGAGCATCGTCACAGATACTCGACACATGATCCTTGATCATGAAAACACAGCCTTTCTTTTCTTGTGGGCAGCCATTCTCACAGCAATCGCAGATGGAACGACCGCTCGCCTGATCGGAGGTGGTGGAACTCTAGTCATCTTCGGAGCGCTGTACTGGATTTCACGTCTGACCGGTAGAACCATGATGGGATTCGGTGATGTTCCTCTCTCTGCCGCGGTCGGTCTGTTTTTCGGATTCCCAACTCTACTGATTGTATTTGTTGCCGCCGCATGCGGTAGCATCTTCTACAGTCTGGTCATCCAGGGATCTAGAAATGCGCCCGCCCCGTTTGGCGCAAGCCTCGGCTTTGCTACTCTGACTGCGATTCCGCTACAAATCGTGGCGCAGTGGGCAGGCTTTCTGCAATTCTAGTCGATCAGGAAGCGCCGTAGACATAGTTCAAGCGCATATACACACCCGGATTGTCTGCGATGTAGTGTACAAGCCGTGGCCTGTCAATGGCGTATACATCTATGTCCGAGACGGCGCGAAACGTCAAAGTAGATGGCGATTCCTTTTGCAGACAGAAGATCTCTCCGCAGAAATCTCCTCTGCCCAGCTTCTCCACTACGCGTCCGTTTGATAGAACTTCCACGGTCCCGTGTTTGATGATAAACGCTTCGTAGAAATTACGTCCCTGCTCGATCAAATACGAACCTGCACGGAAGCTCTTACGATCCATGATCAATTCAAGCTGCGTTTTCTGCGCGGAAGTGATCCCGCCAAGAAGACGAGACTGAGAGAGAACTTCCCAGGTTCCGGTCTTTCTGATTTCATTGAGCTGTGCGAACTTATCGAGTAGATCCGAACCCTTAATAAAATTTAGGAATCTTGACTTTTCAATGGTAAGAGCGATCACATCCGTCTCTGCAATTACATCCGCAGAGCGAGGACGCTCCAGGATCAGTGAGGCTTCCCCGAAATACTCGTAACTTCCGTAGCGTTTAAACGCACCATCGTTAGGTTCTTCTTGCTCCATTCCTTCCACTTTTACGTTTCCAGACTGAATGATGTAGAACTTATCCCCCATTGTGTTTTTGCGGATGATGTAGTCCCCGCGCTTGAAAATTTCCTCTTCTACCAGAGTGAGAAACTCCTTTGATTTGGAGATGGGGAAGTTGCGAAAGATATCAATGTTGGAAAGTACATCCAGCAGCCTGTACGCCTCTTCATGTTTTGGCGGAGTGATCGGTGGGTATACCGTGTTCTCCATGCCAAAGGTGGCCAGAGTGAGCTTCGTGTCCTTTGGCATGTCCTTCTTGGCAATGTGATATACCGTAATCTTCTTCTGGATGTCCTCCGGAAGAGTCTTCAGATAATCCACGCGAGTGTGTAGAGGTGGGATTCCAGCCTCGTGATAGATAATCGTGTGATGCCATGCAAAGTTCAAAAGGTCTCTGTAACGCGTTTCTGTTAGAATTCCCTTCTCAAACATTTCCTTGAATTTGTCAGGATCATTGAGGTGGTCGGAGGAATAGAGAAAAGACATATCCTGAAAATTGAACTCAAAACTCAGGCTTGGGATAGAATGCAGTGCGTAGCTGAATCTGAATTCAGCTCCGTTGATCATATAGCTCTTGCCTACAATCACGGGAACAAATTCAAAAAGCGTAAACAGCTCTTTCATTGGAATGCGAGTCAATGCGTGGTACTTTCGCACAAAGGAGTGCATCACGGTTTCAGTAGAGTAGATTGTGATTCTGCCTTCTTCCAGGATCTTCTGGAAAGTTCCAGCATCATGATCCGCATGACAATGAGTGAGAATGATTGTGTTGATGAGCTTTGGATTTACGTTTGATTTGCGTAGCCACTCTGTTGAATTCACGGGTGGATCCACCATAGTCCCTTGATGATTGATCCAGAGGAGGAACCCACTTGTATTATCTTCCGTATCAAATCCGTGACTTGGACCAAGACATGTAATTCCAAGTACAGGAGGTAGATACGGCTCAGGAAGACGCTCACCTGTATCGTAAATGATGTTAAATCCTACTTCACCGGGCACTTCAATGGTGCGCGCCCAGTCCGTATCTTCCACCACAAAGTTGCCGTCGTCTTTCTTAGTGATAGTGACATTGTTGAGTCGCACTCGATTGTCCCGAAAGATGACAAATCGAACCAGATCCTCAAGCTTGCGATTGCCCCGGAAGTAATCCATCTCAGCTTTCATCGCAGGGTAACCAAACGTATGCTCTCCCTGGACGTACTCTGATCTAAGGTCTGCTACATCTGGACCGAACACGGCCTCATTCAGCACAATCTTCAGCTGCTCACGCTGTTCCTCTGTGCAAACTACGTACGTTTTCTTCTGGCGCAGAAAGTGATTGTAGTAAATGGGAAACTCAAGCTCCGCTACAGAAATCCCTTTGGTTACGTGAAAGAACTTGTTTGGCAGAACGAAAATCTGAGGAGTGCTCCGTGGAAGGAACATTGTGTCCTTAATCGTTTCCGGTGGTGAGCCGACTTGCAGATAACCCGCGGATGTCTCAAGGACGTAACCACCACGTGGAAGAGTTGTGTACGGATCTGTAAGTTCGATTTTAGGCATGCTCTTCCTTTTGACAGGCCTATGTTTAGAAGGCGAAGCTCCTTTTTCAATCTAAAAAAAAGCCTTCTGGCCCTTGTCTTCGCTTTCGGATGCGCGAGCGACAGCCGGGATCCTCGCATTGCTGCCATCGTAAGCATGAGCGCCGGCCATGATCACGGAACCAATGTTACATACAGGCTGCTTCATTCCGGAATGCGAACGTTCGCCCTTCTTGAAAACCAGGGACACAGCCACGCATTCACGCTGACTCTGGAACAGGCTGCTCTGATAGAACTTGGATTTCCGGTGACTGTGGAGAGCACTTCAACGAACACGCATACTCACACAGTGGTCCTGCGCAAGCAGGACCTCTGAACGGTAGACTAGACGTGCTTATTGATGAAGTTCTTTAGCTGTGGTTTTGGAAGCAAACCAACGACACGATCCACCGGCTGCCCGTCCTTATAGAGAACGAGTGTTGGGATGGCTGTGATGCCCAGAGTTTGCGCGATGCGCTGATTTTCATCTACGTTCACCTTCGCAAACTTCACTTGAGGCATTTCGCTGGAAAGTTCTTCTACAATAGGGGCGACCATGCGACAGGGGCCGCACCACTCTGCCCAGAAATCAACGAGGACAAGGCCCTCTTTCGTATCCTGGCTAAAAGAATCATCTTTGAGTGCTACAACTGCCATGGGTCCTCCTACAAGACTGATTCCATAAACGGGGGGCGGAAGGGGCGCGGAAACTAAATTTTCTTCTTTTTATCCTTTTTCTCGGCCATCATCGCTTCAATTTTTTCGTTTACGGAATCTAGAGAAGTTGTTATCTTCTCGAGTTCCGTCCTGTTTCCGGTCATGCTCTGAATCTTTTTGATCAGCTCAAACATCTTTCGCACGCTCTGCAAATCGGTTACTTCTTTCGTGCTGAGTTCATGCTTGGAACGATATTCCTGTGCCGCGAAATGGCATTGATCCACTATGAACTGCAAGAGCGCCCGCCTGTCCTGGTAGTGCTCTTCCGTTGGATCTTTAGATCTCTCGTATTCCTTGAAATCCATGATGTTTTTTCCAAGCACCGCAATCTTGTAGTGCAATTCAGGAAAAGACCATCTCATCTTGTGACTCGGGCCCATCGCCTCCTGGACATAGTCCGTCACAGAGCGAAATCCTTTCAGCAATTCCAGCTTCTGCCTGGGCGTCATCGCAGCGATCTTCGGTAGCCTCTCTTTGTTCTCCGTTAGACTTTCGTCCACATCCGAACCCACGAGCTTGAGCAAATCTGTGAGGCTGTTGAATATATCTTTCTTCGCATCCGCGAGCACTTCATCCCGGCGGATTTTCAGGATGCGATACGAAAGGCGAGACATCTGCGCATGGATGGTCGCGTTCTTCAGACTCTCGATGGCCAGGCGAATGGTTGCATAGGGCTGGAGAGTGGGAGATTTTCCCATTCCTTTCACCATGGCCATTTCCTTCTTGATCTCGTCGAGACCCTGTTTATAGGATTTCACCCGTTCGTTGTATAAGTTCTTCTGCTCTTTGGTGACGCCCATCTGGTTTAAACTTCGGTCCTATCCTACCCGCAAAAAAGGAAATGCAAGTGAAAATCACTTGTTTTCGCGCGATTCATGGATTGTTTGGACCCAGGCAGGCATATGGTACTTTTTTTAACGAACAGCCCCTTCGACTGGGTCATCATTCTAGTCATTGTACTCATCTTATTCGGTGGCCGCAAAATCCCGGCTCTGGCAAAAGATCTCGGTGGCGGCATTCGTGAATTTCGTCAGGCTCTCCTGAATCCAAACCAGACACAAACCACTCAGATGATCGAGCACCAGCCACAACCGGCGGAAACATACACTCCTCCGCCTGCAGCACCCCGGAAAAGGGCGGCTGCAAAGCCCGCAGCTCGAAAGCCAGCAAAGAAGTCTAGAGCAAGATCCTGATGGCAGGACGCAAGAGGGCCACGAGGGCCCGCGCCCCGATCCAGCCACCTCCTACGCCAGCGCCTGCGCCAGAAGAACTGCCGGATCCACGCGAAGGCGTGATGACTCTGGGTGATCACCTGGAAGAACTCAGAAGAAGAATCCTCTGGTCTCTGGGCATCCTTGCTATCTTTTCTATTGCTGCCGGCTTTTTCATTTCGGACATTCACCGCTATATTTCTGAACCGTACCATCGCGCCACCGGACTCAACATGATGCTCGGAAGTGCCATGGACGCTTTGAACACGATGATACAGTTGAGCGTGGCTGTTGGATTTGCTGCGGGCTTGCCTGTCGTCATTTTCATGCTCTTTGAATTTGTAACACCTGCGATGGAACGGCGAACAGCGATCTACGCACGGATAAGCATGGTTTTTTCCTGCCTGCTTTTCTGGGGCGGAGTGCTCTTCTGCTGGTTCTACATCTTTCCACTTTCTGTGGAGATGATGTTCAAATTTTTGCTGCCGCCCAATACACAGGCGCTGATCAGTCTGGATAAATACTACAGCTTCTTTTTTATTCTGCACATAGGCACGGGAGTAACATTCCAGCTCCCTCTACTCATCGTAATTCTAGGAGCTCTCGGAGTCGTTCCCATCAGCCTTCATCGCCGCGCATGGCGATTTGTAATTGTTGGTATGTTTCTTCTATCGATGGCCGTGACACCGGGAGACCCTGTGTCTCTCTTTGTTGTAGCTCTACCTCTTTGCGTTTTCTATGCCATTGCAGTGGCGATCGTCTACATGATAGAGAGAAACAGAGAGAAAGCAGCGGCGCGAGATGCAGCAGAAGCCTGACAGACGTCAGGCGAGCTTCTCTTGTTTCTTAGAAGAGGATGCCTTTTCCTTTTCTTTCGCTCCCTCTTTCTTGAAACTGAGCACGGGCGAGTCTCCGGACTCAATCACTCCAGGAGTGATGGCAACACTTTCGACGTCATCGCGCGAAGGAATATCATACATCAAATCCATCATCTGGTGTTCTACAATGGATCGCAGTCCACGAGCTCCCGCCTCTCTCTTGATGGCAAGCTCCGCAATGCGAGTGATGGCCTCGTCTGTGAATTTAAGTTTCACGCCTTCGATTTCAAAAATCTTCTGATACTGCTTGAGGAGAGAATTGCGCGGCTCCATGAAGATTTTCTTCAGAGTTTCTACATCCAGATCCTGAAGAGTGGCCACAATCGGTAAACGACCCACGAACTCCGGGATCAAACCGAATTTCATAAGATCATCTGGAAGAACATTGGCCAGGATTTCGCTTTTCTCTCCTGCTTTGCGCGCTGCTTCTTCGTCCCGATTGAAACCAATCGTTCTGCTTCCGAGCCTGCGTTCAATGATCTTGTCCAGACCAACAAATGCACCGCCGCAGATAAAAAGAATATTGCGAGTGTCCAGAGTGATGAAGTCTTGATGAGGATGCTTGCGTCCTCCTTGAGGAGGAACGTTGGCCACAGTGCCTTCCAGGATCTTGAGGAGGGCTTGCTGAACCCCTTCTCCCGAAACATCGCGCGTGATAGACGGGTTGTCTCCTTTGCGAGAGATCTTGTCTATTTCATCAATATAGATGATTCCAATTTCAGCGCGCTTCACATCATTCTCAGCGTTCTGAATCAAGCGAAGAAGGATGTTCTCCACATCTTCGCCTACGTAGCCTGCTTCTGTCAGAGCAGTAGCATCCACGATGGCAAACGGAACCTTGAGCATTTTTGCGAGAGTTTGAGCCAGGAGAGTTTTGCCCGAACCTGTTGGACCAATCAGCAGAATATTGGATTTGTCCAGATCCACATCTGATTTGCGAGTATTCTGCTCAATGCGCTTGTAATGATTGTAGACGGCAACTGCCAGCGCCTTCTTCGCGCTGTCCTGACCAATCACGTACTGGTCCAGGATTTTCTTGATTTCTACCGGGCGCGGAAGTTCCGCACCGGTTGCAGTCCCTACTGGACGTTCTGTATCTGTTTCCTCCGCAATGATCTCATTGCACAGCTCAATGCACTCATCGCAGATGTAGACGCCCGGCCCGGCCACGAGCCGCTTCACGGAATCCTGTTCCTTTCCGCAAAACGAACAGTGAAGTTTTTCCCGATCCGTCGTCTTCTTCTTCATGCCTTGTATTCTCAGGAGCCTGCCGGGATCGGCAAGCATTCCTTTCTATTTTTTTTCTAGCTTGATGGGCGATTCGATCACCGCGTCAATGAGCCCATAGTTCTTTGCTTCGGTAGCGGACATGTGATGAACGCGATCTGTGTCTTTTTCGATTTGCTCAAGCGGTTTTCCGGTATGCTTCGCGTAGATTTCATTCAATTTATCCTTTACGGATAAGATTTCGCGAGCCTGGATTTCAATGTCGCGCGACTGCCCTGTCACTCCACCGAGCGGCTGGTGCATCATGATGCGTGAATTTGGAAGGGCAGATCTCTTGCCCGGAGCACCGGCCGCGAGGAGCAGAGAGGCGATGCTGGAAGCCTGGCCAATGCAGATGGTGCGAATATTCGGGCGAATGTATTGCATGGTGTCATATACCGCAAGACCGCTCGTGATGTATCCGCCCGGTGAATTGATGTAAACATACACGTCTTTTTCAGGATCTTCCGCTTCCAGAAACAGAAGCTGGGCAATCACGATGTTCGCATACACGTCGTCGATGGGATAGCCTAGAAAGACGATCCTGTCTTTGAGCAAGCGGGAATATACGTCGTATTGACGCTCCCCTCTAGGGGTTTGCTCGCTGATAATGGGCATAAAGGCCATGGAAGATACCTCTCAGTTGGATCAGGGAAATCAGAAACGTCCTGGATGTCAAGCGCCGGTGCCGGTTGCCTGCATCAGGGTAGACAGCTTCACTTTCTCGCCTGGTTTAATGTCGGCATTTCGGTGAATCCAGTCAAACGTCTTACGGAAGAGGACAGCCCCCTCAATTTCATCGAGAAACTTCTCATTGGACAATAAGGTCTTCTTGAGGTCATCTGTCAGGGTGCCGAATCGCTCTTCTGCATACTCCAGTATATCAGCTTCTTCTACTTTGACTTCTTCTTTCTTTGCGATCTCTTCCAGAACCAGCCGTTTCTTCACAGATCCAACAGAGGCTTCGTTGAGTTCTTTTCTGAGTTCTGGTGCAGGCTTGCCCATCATTTCCGCGAGTTGCTCCAGAGTGAGGTCTTTGCGGCCAATGCTGCGCGCGATCTGCTTGACTCTTTCTTCGATTTCAGCGTCCACCAGGGTCTGAGGCATTTCCGTCTTCGAATCCTTCGCAATGAGGTCGAGGATTGTCTTCATGCAACGATCTTTGAGTATGTTGTCTGCTTGCTTCGTCAGGGTTTCGCGGATATTGTTTTTTAGCGCACCGAGAGTATCAAACTCACTCACTTCTTTTGCCAGATCGTCATTGAGTTCAGGCAACACTGGATATTGAACAGTAGAAATGTTCGCGGTAACAGACACCAGCTTTCCTGCAAACTTTGGATCAGGAAAACTTTCTTCCATCTGCTGGTCGTATGATTTTGATTCTCCAGATTTTGCACCCAGCAGTTGTTCCACAAGGCCAGGAAAAGGAGAAGGTTCTGAAAGAACCATCTTGTAGTCTTTGTTATGATAGAGTTTCTTTTTTCCGCCAGATTCGCGGATGTCCAGCTCGATGGTCAAAACATCCCCGGCTAGAGCGCCATCGTCTCTTGTGTGCATGATCGAATGATCTTTGCGAAGCTTCTCTATTTCCGCCATGATGTCCTCTTCGAGGACTTCCACGGTATCTTGAGATGCTTTGATCTTCTTGTACTTGCCCAGCTTCACTTCCGGATACGTATCAAACGTACCTCGGTATGTGGCTCCCTGCTTACGATCGAACTGCTCTACTTCAAAAGAAGGAACACTGATCGGAGGAGGTTTGATTTCCCCGAGTAGCTTTTCCATGCTACTCGCAACCAGAATCTGCGCCGCGTCTCCTGCAACAGCATCGCCCAGCTCACGTTCCAGAACTTCCATTGGAACTTTGCCCGGTCTGAATCCGGGCACGCGGACTTTCTTTGCAGCTTTTTCATATGCAGTGGCGTAAGCCTGCTGCACTTCCTCCGGCGTGTTCTTCAGAACAATCTGCACGGATGCGTTTTCAAGGCGTTTTGTCTTGTATTCCAGGGTCGCGCCTCTTCAATCTTGTTTGTAAAAATAAGCGGGAAACGGGATTTGAACCCGCGACCCCCTCCTTGGCAAGGAGGTGCTCTACCGCTGAGCTATTCCCGCGTTTTTTCTGCGAGCGAAGGGACTTGAACCCCCACACCTTGCGGCACCAGATCCTAAGTCTGGCGTGTCTACCAATTCCACCACGCTCGCCTCAGATTCCGGTCTGGCGGACATAAAACTGGCGGGCAGTCAGAGTGTCAAGCGATAGCGATTCGGAATGGTCTATCTTCGCAAAAAGAAAAAAGGAAAGCGCGCGAAGCGATGAAAGGGATGGGCGAATGACGGGGCTCGAACCCGCGACCCTCAGAGCCACAATCTGATGCTCTACCAACTGAGCTACATCCGCCGTATCTGGTGCGCCGGGAGGGAGTTGAACCCCCGACCCACTGCTTAGAAGGCAGTTGCTCTATCCAACTGAGCTACCGGCACCTACAATCGGGATGATTGGATTTGAACCAACGACCCTCTGCTCCCAAAGCAGATGCGCTACCCCTGCGCTACATCCCGTGAGGTTTATGGACGAGTTTTTAGAATTTTGTCTGGAGTCCACAAAAAAACAACATTCCGCATCCGACATGAATCTACGAGGACCGATCTTTATTCTAGATGTCCCCTTTCTGGTCCAGATTGAGCCCCTTTTCAGCGGAAGACGCAGTGGAAGTGCGCCTGAAGAGCGCACCCATGTTCAGAGATATCTCGGACAGAGGTCTCAAAGAAATTCGAAGCCTCTGCCATCTGCGCGATTACGCGGCGGGCGAACACATCTTTCGCGAAGGAGAACCTGGCGTTGGAATGTACGTGATTCTGGATGGAGTCATTGACATCTATCACCGCGATGGCAAACGCGAGAAACATCTGGCCACTCTCGAATCGGGAGATTTTTTTGGCGAACTCGCACTACTGGAAGAACTACCTCGCACTGCATCTGCTGCGGCAAAGAACCACGCGCGAATCATTGGATTTTTCAGACCAGACCTCATGAGCATTCTGGACCGCAAGCCTAGACTGGGCGGTCAGGTTATGCTGAACATGGCAAAGCTCATTGGACAAAGACTGATTCATGCAAACATGGAACTCGAGAAGCTAGATTCTCAAATGAGCGAAAACTCCAACCAGAAACTGAGAAAGAAAATCTGGCAGGATAAGTAATGGAAGAGCAGAAGCAACAGGATTCCCTTGACCTGTCTGCGCGCATCGTGCAGCTTCTGTTTTTTGCCATCACCATCTTCTTTCTTTTCATCACGCTCTACGGTGCAAAAGAAGTCAGTGTCCCCATTGCCATTGCATTTCTGATTACGCTGATGCTCAATCCTCTGGTGGATCTACTCGAAGGAGCCGGACTACCACGCATACTTGCAACCGTGATCGTCTTTTTGCTCTTCATCGCCGCTCTTTACTTTACCGTTTATAACATAGTACCGCTCATTCAAGACCAGGTGCGCGACATTGTTTCGCGCTGGCCTGACATTCAAAAGAAGGCGAATGTGTTTTTCACTGACACAAACGCAATGCTTGCAGAAAAACTGCCTAGATTCATTCGAATCGAGCGGCTGCGCATGGATACCATCACAGGATTCATAGAAGAATGGTCTAAGCAACAGGGCCAGACCATGAAAGAAAACCTCGGCAGCATTGTTACAAACCTGATCATCACGCCCATCATCACTTTCATCTTCCTTCTCCAGGGAGAGGAAATCTATCTTCGCATCATTCGGATCGTCCCGAATCGTTACTTTGAAATGAGCCTGCTTGTAGCGCACAGAGTAAAGAAGCAAATCACCGGCTATTTGCGCGGACTCGCGGTGCAGCTCTTGATCAACGTTTCTATTTTCTCCGTTGGATTTATGTGGATTGGACTGGATTACGGATTCACCATGGGCGTGGTGGCCGGTTCGCTCAATTTCATCCCGTACGCTGGACCGGTCATCGGAATCATACCCGCACTCATCATCGCTCTGCAGCAGGGTGGAAACGTTGTGATGCTGGTGCTCGTTGTATTTGCCTGCGCCCACCTGTTCGACAACGTTTTTACTCAGCCGGTCATACTCGCGCGAAGCGCAGAACTACATCCATTGATTGCGATCCTCGCACTCATCACTTGCGAACGATTGTTTGGAGTGGTTGGAATGATCATCGCCATTCCTCTGGCAGGCATTTTGCTGGTGACTATCGAAGTGATGTACAACTCACTGAAGTCTTTCAGAATTATCTAAAGCTGCTGGAATCGCAGGCGCGGCGCGAAGATTATTTCAGATTGGGAGCTGTGCGAAACTGTGGAAGCTCTCGGAAGAGAAACTCTTTGTAGTCATCGTGCACTTTGATGATGAAGTCGAGAGATGAGCAAATTCGAACAATTGTTTCAACGAAAATGTATCTTTCTTTGTCTTTGTAAGATCCATCCGGATTTTTCTGCGCGCGTAAAAGAGCCTTGATCTTGGACATGAACGCAGAACGAACTCCAGGATCGTAGCCGCTTTTGTTGTAGCGAAAAGGAGCCAGCTCTTCAATAAATCCGCGCGCGTAACCGTAGAAGAACTCAGCGTCTCGCTCAAGACGCTCTCTTTCGCTCGGAGAAAACGTGCTGATGTAATTATTGAGAAGTGTAAGGGCCGCGGCTCTTTCAATGCTTCCTGTTTTCTGGAGAGTGAGGCGATAAAAATCAGATTGTAGACTGACTGTACAAAAATCAATCCATGTCTCAACGCTTGTTTCTACGGTGTTGAGTGATTCCAGTGTGAGCTGCGCGGACACCATTGCACTGGACGAGCCAGCGGCAGGTTTTCAATCAAAAAAATTGAAAGCCATTCGCATGATTGATTTTTTTTACGAAGAATGCTTTACCGGCGCGCGCGGGCTCTTCCCATTTGATTGTGAAACAAATCGTAAGCAAAGAAAGCCAGGCAACCATCCATACCATCCATGCACGGGAAATCCTTGATTCCCGGGGCAACCCCACGGTCGAAGTAGACGTCATTCTCGCAGATGGCACTCTTGGCCGCGCCGCTGTGCCGTCCGGAGCGTCCACAGGCCAATACGAAGCAGTAGAATTGCGCGACGGTGATTCCAATCGCTATCTTGGCAAAGGCGTATCCAGAGCCGTAGACAACATTCATAAAGAAATCGCGCCTGCCCTCAAAGGCCGTGTGGTTTTTGAACAGGCGGCACTCGATCGCACCATGATCGACCTGGACGGAACTCCCAACAAAGGGAGACTGGGAGCAAACGCAATTCTGGGAGTATCTCTGGCAGCGGCCAAAGCGGCAGCAACAAACCTTAAGATTCCACTCTATCGGTATCTCGGTGGGCCAAGCGTTTCCACTCTGCCAGTCCCCATGATGAACATCATCAATGGCGGCGCGCACGCAGACAACAATGCTGATTTTCAGGAATTCATGATCATTCCGCGCGAATTTCCTTCTTTCAAGGAGGCTCTGAGGGCCGGCGCGGAAATCTTTCATGCACTCAAGAAAGTGCTGCACGACAAAGGGCTCGCCACTTCGGTCGGAGACGAAGGTGGATTCGCACCCATGGTCGCATCCAACCAGGACGCCATGGACCTGATCATGACTGCGATTGAAAAGGCAGGCTACAAACCAGGAGTGAATGTGTTCCTCGGTCTCGACTGCGCTGCCTCCGAATTCTGCAAAGACGGCAAATACATACTCGAAGCGGAAGCGCAGAAAGAAAAAAGCCCGGACCAGCTGATTGAGTACTACGAATCCTTAATCGGAAAGTATCCTCTCATCACAATCGAAGACGGTCTGGACGAAAACGATTGGGCCGGCTGGAGCAAACTCACTCAAAAGCTGGGCAAGAAAGTTCAACTCGTGGGAGACGATCTTCTCGTTACGAATACGGAAAAGCTCTCCCGGGCCATCCGCGAAGGAATTGCGAACTCGATTCTGGTAAAAGTAAACCAGATTGGAAGTCTCACAGAGACACTTGCTGCCATAGACATGGCTCGCCGCGCAGGCTACACTGCCATCATCAGCCACCGGTCCGGTGAGACAGAGGATGCGACCATTTCGCACATTGCGGTGGCCACGGGGGCGTCCCAGATCAAGACTGGATCGCTCAGCCGCACAGATAGAGTGGCCAAGTACAACGAGCTTCTACGCATTGAAGAACACCTCGAAAAACAGGCCAACTACCCCGGGAAGAAGGCATTCTTCAGCATCCCGGGAAACGCAGTCTAGTTCAGCAACCCGCCCGGTCAGCCGATCTTGATTCCATGAGCAGACTCAAGGTCCAGCTGGCCGCCCTGGGCGGGATGGTAGTCATCACATTCCTGCTTCACGTCTTTCTTTTTGGGGAAGCAGGATATTTCACCCGCCAGAAACTGCAGGACCGCCTTCACGCAATCCGAGGCCAAATCGAAGAATTAGAAACCGAAAACAGAACGCTAGAAGAGGAGTATGCGAAGATAGAAGAAACTCCGGCCGCAAGAAGCTCGGCGCCCGGAGCTACCATTCTCACCTTCGAAACAAACACTCAGTCAGATCCCGCAATGTTTTCCGCGAAGATGGAACGAACACTTGCCGATCCTGAAACCGTTTTCTTTCTTGTGATGTCACTGCTCAGTGCCTCTGGCATGGTGCTCCTTCGCATGCTGCCTGTTGGACGAAAAAGCTTTTGACACAACACACCAGGAACCACCTCTGAACTTATGAACAAAAATCCTATGGAAGAATTTGCAGGCCTTCAAAACGAACTGGACAAGAGATTTCTCGATCAGCGCAAAATCTTCCTCTGGGGCGCAGTAGAAGATGAATCAGCGCGCCACATTGTAGAGCGCCTGCTCTATCTTGAATCCCAGGCACCAGGCAAAGACATTCAATTCTACATCAATAGCCCGGGGGGAGTGATCACCTCTGGAATGGCAATTCTAGATACAATGAATATGATCACTTCCGATGTTTCCACGATCTGTATGGGTCTGGCAGCAAGTATGGGCGCACTCCTCCTCTGCGCAGGAAAGAAAGGCAAACGGTTTGGTTTTCCACACGCCAGAGTGATGATTCACCAGCCTCTCATTTCAGGCCAAATTGTAGCGCCGGCCATCGACATCAAGATTCACGCAGAAGAAATCAAGAAGACTCGCGATGAAATCAACCGCATCATTGCAAACGCAACGGGCAAAGCTCTTGAGCAAGTAGAAGAAGATACAGACCGCGACTACTACCTCACTGCGAAGGAAGCAACTGAGTACGGTATGATCGATGGAGTGATTGACAGGATCTAACTTTTAAGCTGATGCCGTTGCAGCCGCAACGGCAGCCTGCACTTCGTCTACAGAAGCCGCACCCGCCACTTTCTTACGAAACACAGAATCATTGAACTGACGGGCAATCGCCGCAAGCGTCTTGATGTGCTTCTCGAATCTATCTTTAGGCAGAACCAGAAGAATTACGATTTGAACAGGCTGCTCATCCACTGCTTGAAACTCGATTGGCTTCTTGAGAACTGCTAGAACTGCAGACAGATCTTTTTCGAAGTCAGTGGAACAATGAGGAATGGCGATGCCCTGGCCTATGCCCGTGGACATAGAAGACTCTCTTTCCAGGAGTACTTTCAATACCTGGTCTTTGTGCGCTTCGAGTCCATCCTTCTTGAGCAGCTGCTCAAGAAGGTGCGAGAGTAGTTCTTCTTTTGATTTAAAAGACCGCTCTATGTAAAAGATGCGGTCTGGCGGTATGATGTCTTTCAGTTCCATGGTCACACCATAGGTGCGAACTCAAGGACGAGCGGACTTTTTGACAGAGTAGATCTCGTCTTTGATCGGGAGTTCCTTTTTGAGGTTCTTGATGTATGGAAGCAGGTCTCCCATGTCTCTGTAATACTCGCAGTTTGGCTGCATACGGCGGGCAACTGTGAAATACTTGTAGAGCTTTTCTTCGCCGGAACGCTTGGACCACTTCTTCTTGTCGCAACGAACACGGAGGATGTACTTATCCTGCTCGGCTTCATACTGTCTTACAACGATGCAATGTGCGCAATTGGCGCAGTAGACTTTTTCCACGGATGCCTGCCTTCTTCAAAGGCCAGCTTTCGCGAGGAAGCCTCAGGGTCAAGGCTTTTTGCGTTCTCTCTCCAGGAAGACCTTGTGGATAAAGTCCTGCAGCCTGTCTTCGTCTGCCGGGCTGAGATTCTCGAACTGCACTCCCACTGCCTTTCCTACGACTCGCACGACCACACACTGCCCTTCAAACGGAGACTCGGCGATCTTGAATCGCACCTTCAACTTATCTCCAATGTAAAGAGAAGAACGAGTGATCAGAGCCAGGCCGCCAGATCCAATATCCGCAAGGGAACATGGCAGGAATTCGTGATGTCCCAGGATTTGAAAGTCCGCAGGCAGGTTGACCTGCGCTCTGGCCTTCTTTCTCTTCTGCTGGTTGGGCGCTCTGAGGCGCACGGCTGCATCCATAAATTCCCCCCGGCCACCGAAACCTGCGACATGCGCCTGATTTGTCAAAGCCAAATGGAGCCTTTCACGCGGTAAACAAAACGACGAATGTCCCCTTCCTCTGCGTCGCGAATGCAGGCAGAATGGAAGCCCTGCAAAAGATGACTGGACCCGGCAATTCGCTCGAGGAAGGAGTTAGGGCGATCTGCAATCCTTGTGATTGGATAGATGAATCTACCCCCAGGAATGCGAAGAGTCATGCCAGCCTGGCGGAGACAGGCACCCAAAAACACGGTCTTGCGAGATACGTCTCCCATGCTCCGGCTCAACAAAGGAATCCAGGCATCCCGGGCGGGTATCGCGGGACTTCCATCCACCATCATGGCATGTCCAAAGTAGTAAATATGCGTAGCATCTGCCATGGCCTCGTTGAATTCACCTTCCCCCAGAGTGCGAAAGGCTGCCCGGGCATCCGGGAACAGATTACAAAACGATTCTGCTTCGCGCCGCGCGAAGGGCAGTGCCTCCCCTTCCGGGTTCAAATAGATGAAACGACTGACGGGCCGCGCACTTTCGCGTGATGGAATTGTGGAATGCTCAGATACATGGAGAATAGGAAACCTCTCCGCCCAGGATTTACCGCCGGAGTGAATTGCTTCGATAGGCGCTGCAGAATCGCCTCGAACGCGAAGACCCTTCTGTGCCTGCTCAAATACAAAGTCAAAGAAGGATTCCGCTCCGTTTGGTACGAGCCAGTTCAGAGAGTCCACTTTGCGGCCTCTGCATAGATCCAGCTCTGCTTGCTCGAGCAAATTTACGCGAGAAGATGGAAAGCTACATGGAAAAGGAGAAACAAAGCACTCTCCTCCCGAGAGGAGAGACATTCCCGTAAGGGAAAATTCTAAAGTAGGCCAGCGATCAGGCTCTAGCATCAGCTGCCGAGTCGATCGCAGGACGCTTCACGCGAACGAAAGACTCGGAGAGAGAGGAGAGAGCCACATAGAAGAAGCCGGCGGCATAGATCAACATGAATGGAACTACGAATGGCTTGTTCTTCACGATGGAGAAGTAGATACAGGCGACGCAGTAGAAGCCCATGAAGAACTCAATGAATACAGTCTTATCTAGAGGCAGCTTGTATTTCATGCGCTCAATCAGCTTATCTGATTTGTTCTCAATACGGTACTTTGGAGTACGTTTGAAAGTAGACTGAATTCCAAGAATCGCTTCCAGGAACGCACGACCGCAAACAACTGCGATTCCAGTTCCAATCATCATCAAAACAGGCATCCACCAGATTCTCTTTTTCCAATCTGGATAAAGTTCACGCTGAGAATAGATGTAGAAAACAACCGGACCAAACGTTCCCAGGCTCATCAGAGTGGCCGCACCAAAAAGAACAGCCAGAGAAAGATCATAAATGCTAAATCCTGTCCACACATCCATGAGCAGAAGAGGAAGACAGAGCAAGATGTTGATCATCATGAGAGGATGAACAGAGTAGTTGAGCAAATGAACGATTGCTTCCGACTTGATCTTGCGCGAAAATTTAGAGCGAAGGATCGTTGGAATGAGTTTGACTGCAGTCTGGATGGAACCCTTGCACCAGCGAAACTGTTGCGACTTGAAAGCAGACATGGTTGCCGGAAGTTCTGCAGGATTTACAATATCTTTGAAATAACGGAAGCTCCAGCCTGCGAGTTCTGCGCGATAGGAAAGATCAAAGTCTTCTGTGAGAGTATCTGACTGCCAGTTGCCCGCATCTACGATGCACTGACGACGCCAGATGCCACCGGTTCCGTTGAAGTTCATCCAGAGATTGTTGCAATTGCGCGCAACCTGTTCGATCATGAAGTGACCGTCGATCCCAAATGATTGTGCTTTGGTCAGAACGGAATAGTCGTCATTGATGTGTCCCCAGCGAGTCTGGACCATGCCGATCCCTGGCTCCTGGAAGTAAGGAACTGTTTTCACAAGGAAGTCAGATGCTGGAAGGAAGTCTGCGTCAAAGATAGCAACGAATTCTCCGCGAGCCACTTCGAGTCCTTCTTTGAGTGCGCCTGCTTTGTGGCCCTGACGATTGGTGCGATGGATGTGATGAATGTCAAAACCACGCGAACGATACATTTCCACCAGAGTGGCTGCTTTGTCCTTGCTTTCGTCTGTTGAGTCGTCCAGTACCTGGATTTCCAGTTTGGATTTTGGCCATACCATTTGTGTCGTAGCTTCGATGAGGCGGTCTACGACATAGAATTCATTGAAAACAGGAAGTTGTACGGTAACGACTGGAATTTCTGACTCAGGAGTTTTTGAAATATCAATTGGATCCATGTGCACATCCTGGCCGGACACGCAGTATTTTTCATTCTTCCGATAGAGATACACCATGATGTAAGAGTGTATCCCGAAAAAGAACAACAGAGCGATGTCTATCGAGTAAAGTGCAATGATTATAAGTGCTATGATATCCATGGGAAAAGACGGGTTCCTCGCGCAAATTTGCGCTAGATATGTTTTCGGAGCATGTTTTTTGAGACGCGTTTGCGGTCAAATTTTTTACGATTCCGCGTCAGACCATTTTTTGCTCGGATAAGGACAGGACTGTGCCGCCGTACGGGTGTGGTTCCCAGTCGGGCCATGCTGCGGGGCCCTGGATCACGATGATTCTATGGCCGCCGGGGGCAGGTTCACGAAGAGATCCAAGGAAATCGGTGATCAAAGCAGGCAATGGGGTCCAGAACGTATACGGGAGGTCCAGAAAGACCACGGAACGGCCTTCGATAAAAGGGCTCATCTTGCGGAAATCTTTTCTGTGGAGGCGAATGTCGTATTTCTGAGCGCGAACCTGCCGGATCAGGAACTCGAATCTACCCTGATCCAGTTCCGCTGCGTGGACTGGATGATACCCGCGGCTGAGAGCCTCAATGGCGATCTGGCCTGAGCCCGCGCACAAATCAAAGAAAGCATAGTCCGAAGGCTCAGTCTCCAGTCTGTTTTCCACGAGCTGAAAAAGTGCCTCTTTGACCAGTCCAGGAGTGAAGCAACTATGGCCCCTGGATTCGGGCGGCATGGAAATGCTTTTGCCCTTGAGAGTCCCTTTCTGGACGCGAAACATCAGCGACGAAAGCGATCACCGAGGTGACGCCGCAAATATCGCACATGGCCAATGTATAAAACTGCCAGTATGATTCCAAAAAGCACAGCGGATAAAAGTAGCTTGTAGAGCGCGATTTCGTCCGTCCAGAACAGAAATCGAATCGGAACCGGCTCCGGATTCCCGAAGGCCAACAGGGCCAGAATCAAAGCCCCGATCAACATGAATGTAAGCCGGAGTGGAAGCACGCTATAGCTGGGTCACATTCACGCTGCCGCACATCGGGCAAACATGCATTCCTGTGTCCATATCCTCTTCCTGAGATTCGTCCCAGCGATAGTCGCAGTCTTCGCAAACGAAGCTTGCGTGCTCGCTGTCTTCATCATCTTCTACGTCTTCGTCCCAGTCAAGGTCTTCCTCAAGATCTTCGTCGTCTCTGTCCCACATAGGCTATGGGCTATCCCATACGACCGTCAGAAAATGCCAGACTTTTTTATTTCGGGAGGGATTTTCTGCCACAGGTGCATTCTGACCTTCTTGTGATTCGCAGGCTGCGAAAGCGACTTTCCAGCAAATTGTACTGCTGAAGAAGGCCGAATGACTCATCCCGGCCAAGCAAAATCTTCACCGCCTCCCCGGCCATGATGCTCCCTATGACACCGGCCACCGCTCCAATCACACCGGCCGCCGCGCAATTCGGCACGCTCCCTTCTTCTGGCATGTTCTCAAAAATGCATCGATAGCAGGCACTCTGGCCGGGCCGCACACAGAGAACCTGTCCATCAAATCGAAGGATACCACCTGCAATATAGTCGATCCGATTTTCTACGCACACGTCGCTGACGAGGAACTTGGTGGGAAAATTATCAGAGGTCTCAATCACAAGATCCATCCCGGTGACCAGGTCCTTTGCATTCTTGTCTGAGAATCGTTCCATTCTAAAATCCAATTCCAGATTTGGGTTCAATGAATGGATCTGTTCTCGCGCCAGATCAATCTTCGGGCTTCCTACACCGCCCGTGCGATACAGTACCTGTCTTTGTAAATTTGTAAGATCGAGATGATCAGAGTCCACGCAGCGAATCCTGCCAATTCCAGACGCAGCCAGATACGTGAGTACGGGAGACCCAATTCCACCGGCACCGACTACGAGCACACTCGATGATTTGAGTTTCTCCTGACCCGATTTACGCACCTCGGGCAGGAGTATATTTCTAGAATAGCGGGTGATTTCGTCCCGCGAAAGCAACTTACCTGGCCATCAGAGTCGCGGCTTTGTCTGCAAGATCTTTGAGAAGATCATCACGCGTGGAGTCTCGCATCTGAGAAGCAGCCTGCACATTTTGCGCTTTCTGATCCTTGTCATGCAAATTGGTCAGCGCAGCAATGCTCGCATATTTGACGGAAGGGGAAGGAGAGTTTGCAGATCTCTGCAGAGCTGCGGTGGCCGGACCTGGTTTGCCAATCGCACCCAGAGAGGCAGCTACATTCCATGCCACTTCCGGAGCGGGATTTGAGTCCAGCAATGACACTAGAGCAGGAATTGCTTGCTCCTCTTTGCGTTCACCGAGCTTTCGCGCTGCGGTGATTTGAAGAGACATATCTCCGGAGCTTAGATCCGCGATGTATTGATCTGAAGTTTTTTCACCTGCCGGCACTGCTGTCTTGCAAAAGGATGCAAGCAATACTAGAATCAATAGACCCGGAACATTCTTCATCTTGCCTTGTAAAATATCTGGCATTCCAGGCATGTCAACGGAAAAAACGATCCAATGCCTTCTCTATTGCATCCCTTCATCGTTCATGTGCCCATTGCCTTCGCGCTGTTCTATGTTCCTTTCGCCTGGCTTTGCATTCGTGACCGCATCCAGTGGAGCTGGTTTACACTCTACTCGTTGTGCCTTTGCGCTTCCCTCTATGGCGCCATGGCCAGCGGGTCTGTCGATCGCGCCATCGTAGAGAAGAATCGCCCTTCCATCAGCTCTCCGCTCGAAGAACACGAAGGCTCAGCGCAAAAAGCGTTCTTTTTTGCTCTGGCAGCGCTCGCACTGTCGTTTGCTGGCAAAACCAGATTTAGGGAGGCCGCGAAGATCGCATGCGGACTCATCGCCCTTGCCGTTCTCGCAAGCACCATCCAGACTGCGAGACTGGGCGGCAACCTGGTATACAAGCACGGAGCAGCAGAGGCACACGCGCGATGATCTGGGCTGTTACCGGAGCAACCGGGTTTCTAGGCAGACATCTTGTGGAAGCTTCTCTTTCGAGGGGAGCAACCGTGCGCGCACTCTCGCGGACCATTGTTCCACCATCCGTAGAACACTTTGAAGGAGATCTTCTCGAACCTGATCCGGCGGGGATTGCCGCCTTTTTAAAAGGTGCTGATGTTCTATTTCACCTGGCAGGAATGGTCAGTCGCCAGAAGGCGGATGCAGAGAAAATGATGAGGCTTCATATTGAAGGGACTCGCGCCATTCTTGAGGGAGCAAAAAAAGCTGGAGTGCGCAGAGTGGTGCTCGCATCCACATCTGGCACGGTTGGAATCTTTGAAGATGAGAGAACCGCAGACGATAACAGCCCGTATGCGATGGCAGTTGCATCTGAATTCGCGTACTACAGAAGTAAGATCTATCAAGAGAAACTCGCGATGGACTTTGCAAAATCGAGCGATCTAGAGCTCGTTTGTCTGCGACCTTCCCTTCTACTTGGCCCAGGGGATCATCGTCTCAGTTCCACCGGAGATGTAAAAGCGTTCCTTGATAAAAAGTTTCCTGTCATCCCGGCGGGCGGGATCTCCTTCGTGGACGCAAGAGACACGGCGGCTGCATTCGTAGAAGCGGCTGTGCGAAAAATCGCCCCTCTCCCTCGCACTTACCTGCTGACTGCAGAGAACTGGAGCATGGCCAGGTTTGTGCGCGAAATGGAAGAAGTGTCCGGAGTTCGCGCTCCCACAAAGCAGCTCAATAAATCGATTCTAGACATAGGGTCCAGCATAGTGAAACTTCTCGGAGAGCCATCCTTTCTGCCAGACGCAGAATCTATGAAGATGGCCTCCCTTTACTGGTACGTGGATGCGACGCGCGCGAAAGAAGAGCTCGGATTCAATACGCGCCCCGCGCGCGAAACGCTGCGAGACACGATCGATTTCATTCGCGCGATGCCTTGATTCGATTCAGTCGCTCAGGAATATCAATGAGTTCCTGAACGGACTGCTCTTTCGATTTTCTTTGCGATCACGTCGTATGTCTTGGTGGGAGAAAGTCCTTTTGTATCTTCTTCCAGATCCTCATACGAAATGACATTTCCAATTTGCACGGACACTTTTCTTCCGCGAAGGAGAGTCGCGCCTTTGGGAAGAGCTTTGTGTGTTCCAGAAATCTGAACCGGAAGAACGTCGGCCCTGGTATGATGCACCAGGTAACCAAGGCCGTGTTTGAATGGCTGAATTTGTCCGTCGTCGGACCTGGTTCCTTCTGGAAAAATCAAGAGCGGGCCGCCCTTATTTAGAAATGAAATCGCATGCTTCAATGCCTGGCCGTAACCACCCTGCGCTTCTCTTTCCACAGGAATCGTAGTCATCAAGTGGGTAAAGAATGTGGACTTCCAGAAATTCGTGTAGAAATAATCGCGAGCGGCGAGAATTCCCATGTGCTGTCCAAATTTTCCGAGCGAATACTGAACGAGACCGTAGTCCAGATGACTCGAATGATTGGATACAACGATGACGTGATGATTGTTCCACGGAATATTTTTCTGACCACGAATTGTAGTGTGGAGCACATTCTTATAGAACCACATCTGAAGGCGATACAGGAAACCTCTCGTCGGATCGGCAGCCCATCCCGGGATATTCAATCCATCTTTGGGTAGCTTGAAGCGAAATGGTTTGCCTGGTGCCGGTGGCTTTTCTGCGAGCACTTTTTCTACGTAGGACTCCAGTCTCGCGGGAGTGCGAAGCTCCCTGAGTTCTGGCACTCCAATGCGAACGCCCGTGATCAATTCAACATGGTCTGCGAAGGAATGGAGATTCTCATCTTTCCAATCTTTGAGATGCCCGGCCTCAAACCTGGGAGCATGCACAGCAAGATAATGAGTCTTTTCCTTCTGTGTTTTCGAACTCGACTCGGACGCCTTTGATTCCGCTTTCTTCGAGCTGCCGGAGGTGGCGGCATCCTTCAAACGCTCGAACTTTTCGCGGAAGTCTCCGCCAGTGAACAGAGAACGAAACGCTTCGAACACTCCTTTGTCGCTCGAATCGCCTCCTGCTTTGAGTGCCGCCTGAAATCTCTTTTCCAGAACCGGAAAAACAAACTTTACTACACCCGGGATATGAATCTCTGAAAAATATTCGATGTAATCGAGCTCGTGCGGATTGAACTGAAAAATACTTCGCTCTTCCGCCGGCAATTCCTGACACAGTTCAATTGCGTTTCGATTCTGAAAGATAGGAAATCCATGATTGATGAACGGCATGAATTCCTGAAACATCCTGTTCTTCAGCATGCTCACGTTGTAAAACTTGTTGATGTTTCGTGAGACCGACGAAAGAATTCTCTGCGCCGGACCGGACGCTTTCTCTTCCATCTCTTCTGTTCTGCTCTTTAGTTTCTCCAGAACTTTCAAAGTGCGCGGACTCGAGAACTTCTCGAACGTATCGCGTGAAACAGTGACGGCCTGCATATTCAACCGTGCCCATCTTTTAAGACCGGTGTCTTCTTCACGAATCAAGTCACGCAGCGTAGTCTGCGATATATGAAGACAGCGAGTGATGGTCATGGGCGTGCGAATGGGTCCCGCCGCGAGTTGATACACCTGACGCGCCTTGCCACGAAGAAGTGCACTTAGCGCTAGAATGGTTCCCGCTGCAACGAAATCGACCGGAATCAAATCGAGCACAGCATCTTCTCTTTCACCTGGATTCTTCGATAGAGAAGGAATCATTCTGTGTCCGCGGTGCATCATGAAAATGATCGGAGCAGAACCTTGAATGCCCTCATTCCAGCCGACAAACGGTGTGCGAACGGACGCCTCTACGATGGACGGACGAACAATCACTGACTCTACTTCCGTTTTTGCGAGAACCAGAAGCTCTGCCAGAGTCTTTGTGTATGTGTAGACGTTAGGACGATTGATTCTCTCTGCGCGCTCCTTGCCTGCTCGCGTGAGTGCTTCGCGGAGTTCAAATGTGCGAATGTTTTTGGCTATCTTGTCTACCATTCGATCGCCGTCTGCGCGGCCCATCTTCTTGAGCTCTCTGGCGGCCCGTTCGCGAAACTCAGCCATCCTTGGTTCCCCATCGAACTCTGCTTTTAGTTCTTCTATTTTCGCGCGAGATGCTTCGATCTCTTTTTGCACATCGATTCTGATTTCGTTGCCGCGGGAAGTTACAATGGTGGATGCAACAGGAATTTCAGGAGCGTAGTCGCGATGCACCGTGCGGTCTGCCACATAACAGGTAGATATGTGAACGTACTTTTTTCCTCGCGTGCTTTCTGCAAACTCTAGAGCCTGCATGGTGGCCAGCGTATTGGCGCTCAGACTCAGATCCAGTGGAGGATTAAATTCAACATTGCCCGCAGTATTCAACACTGCATCAATTCGTTCTGCAATCTTTGCTGATTTTTCAGAAGGAATTCCAAGACCAGGACGAGTGGCGTCCCCATCCACAACTTCAATCATTGCCAGAGCGCGCTTGCGCAAGTCTTTGTCTTCCGGATTGGTTGTAAAAACAGGCGAATTCAAGACTTCCTTCTCCAGCCTGTCCTGGCCAGTACGTCCGTGCGTTGGTCGCACCAGAAGGACAAGCTTCACGTCTGGAACGTACTTCACAAAGTAGTACAACATAACGCGACCCAGGAAGCCTGTGCCACCAATGACGAATAACGTCTTTCCTCTCAAAGTTTCCAGAACGGAAAAATCATGAGACTCAACTGTGGTTTTCTTCTTTGCCATACCTTAGACCAGTCGCGCAACAACCACTGGTGGCTGGTGCAGCATTACAATATTTGGATTTGGACCAACGGACTTTTTTGCCATTTCGAGCGCCGCTTCGAATGTAGTTGCATTCTGCCATCCCATTCTTTCAGGGACGTGCTTGTCTTCTGCTCCGACTGCAATCACCTGCCCTACCTTTCTACGCCCTGTCTCTCCCCAGTACCACATATAGAACGGATGAACTCCGTGATACGCATTGCCTTCGCGATACATCTTGATGTAGTCTGGATTCGTGGCGAATTCTCTTTCGTACTTCTTCTGCAGTGTGAGCGAGTCTGTACCTTCGGGCAGAATTCTATGGAAGAATTCAATGTAACTCGGATGATGCTTTGGATCGAATTCGTCTCTGCATGGATGAAAGAGGATCAGAGTACCTCCGTCACGCAGAAGTGGAACTCCTCCTTCATAAAGATGATAGAGATACCCCAGCGCCATCACCTGAACAAGGAGTGGATTGAGAATCGAGTTCACTGAGTACGGACTCACAAATGGAATTCCCATGATGAGCACATCCGCCTGCCCGCGAATTCGCACAGTGTACTGCCTGCGACTCGCACGTAAAATGCGGTCGTGCACTGAATCCACCTGACCCGCATAAACCGCGATCGGCTCATAAGGAGCATACACTCTCTGAAATATCTTTCGCTTAATGTCCGGAGTCATCCTTTTGAGACTCTGCTTGAGAGCAGTCATGGCCCTCTTTTCCACTGCGTTGAAGTCGTCTTCGTTCTTCGAAAGAAATTGAAGAGGACCCTTGAACATTCTGTTGTTGAGAGCAGATTCAATATGAAAGATCGGGATTCTTGCCTCGATGAACGACCCTACTCTTTTGTTGGAGCGAGCCAGTTCAGAACCGTCCGGATCCATATAGGAATTGCAATTCGCGATTACTTCCGGATCATGATGTTCGCGCAGAGTTTTATAACCGGCAAGACCCGTCGCAACGGACTTGTGTCCTCCGTTCATTGGCACAAAATTGATGTTCACGTAAATGATCAGGTCACTTTCCGCAGCGCGTCGATTGATTTCTACCGCTTCTCCTTTTTCAGCGTGGCCCAGCCATTTCATTCCTTCTTTGTTTTCCGCGTCATGATTGTAGAGACGATCCGGATGAAAGCGTTTGAAGATCTCAGGGCCCACCATTCTACGAATCTCTCCATCCGTCATGCGACGATGAAACGCAGTGGCCACGATCAAATGAACATCTGTTACGCCAGCGTTGTCCAGATACTCAAGAACGATATGGAGAATTCTCTCTCGCATATCCGGGCGTTCCATGGGCGGTAGGGGGAGAGAAATATCATCGATGCAGATGGTCACTTTCATCCCTGGTTTCAAATAATGAGGAAGAGGATTCATCTTTTCGGGATGCATCAAGGCATGGCGAATCGCTTCGTCTGGATCTGGAAGACCGCGGATCGGGGCTTTGGGATAAATGACGCGTGAACCTACGGGTAGATCGATTTCTACAATATCCTCTCCGGAGAACATCGCCCTCTTTGCCGCACCCGGCCGAATGGTGACTACTTCAGGATCGTCTTCACCTTTGGGTACGTAAGGTGCCGGCTTCTCGCGGAGTAGACGCGAATGCACTACTTTTACATGTTCTTCTATAGGTAGTTCAGCTGCGGGTGTTTTTTCTGCCATGTTCTTCCTGCTTAAAAAACTAAGTAAAACTTACGATTGGCCATCCGCGGGATTCTGCGATCTTGCGCAGCCCCGCGTCCGGGTTTACCGCAACCGGATATCCGACTGCTTCTAGCATTTCGAGATCATATTTGGAGTCCGCAAACGCATAGGAGCGCGACAGATCCACATTTTCGCGCGCGGCAAAATCCTTCATTGCTTTGAGTTTTTCGCGCCCGGCAAGAATCGGAGGCACGAGCACTCCTGTGGCAATTCCTGCCTTCATTTCCAGCTGATTTGCAATGACATGGTCTATCCCAAGCTCTTTTGCAAATTGCTTCATTGCAAAATCAAGAGAGCCTGTAACCAGAACCTGAGTTAGTTTCATTTTTTTAGCTTTCTTGATTCTTTCCATTGCATCGCGATACACGTTTGGCATAAGCCCTTCGCGCACAAGTTCCTTGCCCAGAATGCGAAGCCTTTCTTCCGGCATTCCTTTGTAGTTTCTATAGAAGAGTTTATTAAAAACTGTTCTACTCATCTGATCGATGAGCATATAGAGCGGCGTAAAAAGGAGCATCAGCAGTACTTTTCGCGCCTTTTCAGAAATCTTGGGCAACCTCATTGCATAGTATACATACACGTGCAAAATATTGGTGTGAACGAGTGTGCCGTCCACATCGTAAAATACAGCTGCCTTTTCCTTCATGCCTGTCTTCCTTTCTTCCATCCAGTTACGATAATACGCCCGTCACGAAGTGCCAGTTCCAGTCTTGTCAGCCCTCTCACGGCAGGGCCAAGCAAAGCGTCTCCTGTGACCAGGTCATACCGGGCACCGTGGACTCTGCACATAATGAAACCGCTTCTATCCAAAAAATCTCCGTCGCCCATGTCCAGTGGAACCTGCACATGCGAACACCGATTGAAATATCCTACTACCTGTCCGTCTTCGAGGGTGAAGACGAATGCTTCATCCTTTGCATAACCAGACGGAGGATTCGGAAGCTCCACCAGAATGGATTTGCCAGGCGTAGGCGCCTCACCTACGTCAATCGGAGCCGGGTAGTGAAACTCTTCGGCCATTCGACCAGAAGCCCAAAAAGGCCTATTTACGAAATGAAAAAAGCCCCTCTAGAAAAACAGACCGTTAGAGAGTGACACAAGGTAGAAACAAAAAAAGCCGGCACCAGGCCGGCTTTCCAGACTTACAATCAAAGATCCAATCAGCGACGATTGTAATCCGCTTTTGCATCTCCGTGTGAGTGATTGCTGCCACCGGTGTATACAGTGTAGTATGGTGTCCAGCGGCCGTAAGATTTATGGCAAGTGCTCAGCCACAGGAATCCACAACGATAGCTTTCGCTCATAGCTGCACTTCCCCGAGTACAGGAAACTCCGACATCTGTTACTGAGTTCACGCTGCAGAGGCTGTGATTGGCAAGTACGCCGTCATCTTTTCCTGGAAGGAAAGGACTGGTGAGATTCCAGTAGTCAGAACCTTCGCCGGAAGTGGTGTAGAATGTACGACCACCTGCGTTGTTGTGGTTAAAACCATTTCTTGCACCGCGTGTGCTCACAGACTGATCGAGCTGACCGCCGAGAGTCTTGATGCCCAGCCAGGAAAGGTAAGTCGTAGAAATGTCCGCTAGTTCAGATCCACCTGCTGCAGACGCCAGCAGTTGAATTCTGCTGATGCTGAGTCCAGACGGATTGTTCAAACCAAAATAAGCAGCAGCGACCAGGCCGCCTGTAGAGTGAGTGTAGATTTCGCATGTGTTTCCGCCTGTGCAGAAAATGCGAACCGCGTCATTCAACTGCTTCTGCGCTCCGCAGGAATTCCAGCTGTATGCTCCGCCATTTTGAGTCCCATCAAAACCAACATAACGAACGTTGGCCAGACCAGTGACTGTTCCACCCCAGTAGTTGTTGTGGTCGTTTGTGGCGCTGGCAGTGCTTGTGATTGGCTGACAGTGATTGTCCCCGGATCTACCGTGAACAAAGAGTCTATAAGTGGCAGCTTCTGCGCTGCCTGCCAGGAGCAATGCTCCCAGAAGTACGAGTTTTCTCATCTTAGATATCCCCCTATCTAACAATGCTCAGAATGCCACGGCACTCTGGCCGTGACAACTACTTTTTCAGACTCGAGTTATTCCTGCTCCACTTGCTTCTTTAAGAACTCAATTCTCTGATTCTTCTCTTCTGAGTTCCATTCTTCCTTGGAGAAGTCATCTGCGGAGTAGCTCTTCGTCGTATAATTAGGAGCCATGTTCATGTATTCCCAGAGCGGTTCTGTATGGTTTCCTGAAATCTCCCGATTTTCTGCCAGGGCTTTGCGCACCATGGAAGGAGTCACTGGAGAATTGTTGCGACGTCCTCTGATCTCGCGAACGACGTAGGGACCATCCACTCCGGAATCGCGGAGAACTTTTCCCCAGAATTGAAAATCAATCGTGCGGGCTCCCGCCTCAAAATCTCCTTCTACAGAAGAGGTAGCGGCAAACGCTTTATCCCCCGTGGTTCCCTGAAGGTTCGCATCAAAGCTGTAGTAGCCTTTCTTTGTAATTACAACTGGCACAGAAACAATCAGATGACCGTTGCGAACGGAGTCCTGAATTCCGTCTCTGAACTCTGCCACAGTGTGAGGTGTACTGAACCAGCTGGTGCGCTGATTGTGTTTGAAACCAGCGACTTCGAAATCCACTTCGAGAAACATATCGCCCCAATCTTGCTGAGTAGGACGAACGATGAACGTCCATTCATGGTCCCCTGCTTTTTCGTCTCCATCTGTGCCGCGATCTCCGAATGAAACCGGAGGCAGAGATGGATAGTCTTTGCGGAATAGATTGCGATAGACTTTGGGAACAACGCCGTTTAACGGCTGATTCACGCCTTCTTTATTGAAGCATTTCAGAGTGATCTTGAAATCACCCTTCCCTACAGAGATGCTGGCCTGTGGGGTCATCTTACACTGAACATCTGAGAACACCGCTGGCTTTTCACATCTTGGAATTCCATCTACAGAAGTACACTGTTGTGCAGGCTTTGCAACCACTCCGACTGGCGGACGATCCATGTTGTAAGGATCCGTGAGATCCACCATACCTGCGTGCAGAGGACGAGACGTAGGCGGATACTGAGCCCATTTCACGTAGCGCTCCAGCACTTCGCGTGGATCTTCATTTACAATAGGAATGCCTTCCGGGCCAACCGGGCTGATCGTAGGATCCTTGTGCGAAGAGAGCAAGTCTCTTTCTGCGTCACGATTCTTGCTGTCATCTCGAATGAGAAAGAATGCTACAGCAACGATGAGAAGTACTAAAATGGATCCGAGGATGATCAGCTGATTACGCTTCATTGTCTGGATCTTCGAGAACCCTTCGCGGAGCGCAAAACTTTTTTTCGCGCACCGTGCTTTTTTCTCTCAGATCGGGTGGTCTTCGCTGCCTTTACAGGCTTTGTCCCCTTTGGTTGTTTCGCAGCCTTGAGAGGAATGTTCAACCTCTTCATCCTGCTCTGCAATGTGGTGCGCCTTGTTTTCATCAATTGTGCTGTTTTGCTGATGTTGTAACCTGATTCTGCGAGGAAATCTACCAGGAGGTTTTTTTCGATCTTGTCGAGGGCGTTATCTATGCTTGTCCCGGCGCGGATTCGAGCGGCCAGGGTTTCTTCCACGCTTTTGTCAGACGCAAGAGCGAACAAATAGCCAATCACTTTGCCCGCATCCTGCAGGCTAATCATTGTAAACGAATCTCCGCGCGAAATCTGACCGGTTGCACGAAGTGTATTGAGACCTTCCGCAACCGCATGCGCGAGAGTGCTGCGCGAAAGCTCGAGAAAATACTTCTCCGCGCGCGCAAGAGATCTACCGAAGGGTGGTCCTGAAAGGATTTGCTTTTCGAAATCGCCGTTGTAAAAGAGAGTCTTGCCGTGCAGATCAATGGCAAACAGAGGAAGCGGAACAGAAGCGAGCAAGATTCTAGAGAGCCAGAGCTTCACGTCTTCTGGATGAGAAGCGTCTGTGTCGTCTTTTGCATGCGCGGTGACCGGCATCTTCTTTCTATAGTGACTGAGCATGGCAAGCACGCCCGATGCTTCTTGTTTGCTCTCCGTAAGATCTGGAAAAAGAACAAACACAGTGTGATGTGCACCTACATCCTGCATGACTGCAGGCGAAAGAGGTTGCTCCAGATACATCTCAGAAGGAATGGTCTCGAATTCGCGGCGCGCCCTTTCAGGATCTGCAGAAATAGCAGTGATGTGATCGCGCGAGAGCACGCCAATGACTTCCGCCTTCACTGGATCCACTACCGGGAGGTAACGAGTGCCTAACCGATAAAAAGCGCCGACGAGGTCGAGTACACTGGGCACTCTGCCTCTGTGACGCGCGCGTCAGGAGCGTGCAACCAGGATTTCGCGAAGCTGCTTAAGAAAGGGCGGCATTTGAGAAAGACGAGCGGTCAGCTCATATTCCAGGATGTCTCCTACAGCCACGATGTCCGAATCCACCATGGCGCTGGAGATGTCTTTCAGGATGCCGGTCAGATCCTCGGAAACCTGCTGGAAGGTCATTCCTTCTCCACCTTTTTGAGCGGGGAGCGAGCCGTCGCGCGCCAGACGATACTCTACTGCGAGCATGGCAGAAAGATACGTGTTGAGCTTTTCTACGACTGCATCGAGGCTTTCCAGAGCCTGGAAATCCTGGCCCGATTGAAACTGAGTGGTCACTTGAACGAGTTCTTCCATGAGCACGGGGATTCTTGATTCGAACTCTTCGAGAGAAGAGACGAGCTCTGCTTCCGTTGCATTGAGCGCAAGAAGTTGCATCTTTAGTTTGATCACAAAGAATCTCAGGTCACGCAGGATAGAGAGAAATACTAGAACCGAATCCGGGCCGTCTGTCTTCAGCTCTTCTGCACTGGTCGCAAGAGCAGCGAGAAGTTCGTGAACGGTCTTTGTCTCTGCCCCATCTTCGCCCACAACCGGACACATGATTTCGTCCGAATTCAGATGCATGATGGCGCAAGAAGAAGCAATGATTTCAGAAATCCAACGAACCCCGTCTTTAAGATTCTGAATTTCTTCTGCGGTTAAATGAGTGCGATCAAACAGAGAATTCCCGATTCGATCAATGTAGCGATCCATCTCCGCTACACTCTCCGCCATCATTTCAATTTCGTCACCGATTCGGAAGTCCACTCGATCCACAGAAGCAGTGTTGATTTCTTCCAGGTGATCCGGCGCCATGATCTTCTGATCCACCTGGATTCCTAGAATGTAGCGATGATTGGCTCTGGTCCAGTCACTGACTGCATCGTATACCTGGAGCAAATTTTGCTCATCTGTAAGCTGAGCTTCGAGTTCAGTGTTGTTTACGTAAATCTGCATCATTGCCCCTCACCGAGTTTGCCCAGAGACTGGCTCATGTTTTTGCTTTCGCGGATCGCGCTATCCATGCGACCAAACCTGCGCCTGAGCTCTGCTTCTTTGCCAACCAGTTCCATTTCCTTTCTACGGATCTTTTCTTTATTATCGGAGATCTGAGATTTTATCAGATCAATTCTAGTAGTGATGAGCCCGCCCGACATTCTGGTGTAGGGCGCAAGCATCTGCTGCATGCGAAATGCTGCTCCGTTGTCTATCACGGAATCCTCATTTGTATCGGACGCGAAGATGTCTTTGACTGCGGCGGCGTCCTGCGAAAGAGCAGAGCGCAATTTGTCAGCATCTAGCATCAAAAGACCGGCTGCCGGATCCGCCTCTCCTCTGGAAATTGCAGTAGAACTAATTCCTATGTCTGCAAGAACCCGCACTCCATTTGGTCTGCTGTTTGGATAGCTGGCAGCTACAATACCTTGCAATCCGAACATGAGCTGGCGTACGTTTGAGTCTGTAGTAAAGAGTCCAGAGCTTGCTTTGAGACGACGAAGACCTTCTCCGACATCGTCCCCCTCAGGACGATTGCGTTCGAATTCTTCGCGACTCACTGTCTTTGAATTCTCGCGCAAGAATTGCATCAGTTCATTATAAGCGGTGATCCAGTCTGCGATTTGCTTTTCAATCACAGACGTATTTGCCTGCACGGTCAGCGTAACTGGCCCGGTAGTCACTTTGCGCAGTGTGAGACTTGCACCTTCCAGGACATCTGTAATGTTCTCGTTAGAAGTCCTGGTCACTTCTACTCCGTGCAACTTCAACACTGCATCCTGAGGAGCTTCCACTTCAGAGGCACCACCCGCTCCAGGGGGAAGACCCAGAGTCGCAAGCACGCCTGCATCTACGAATTCCATTTTCCCTTTGGTTCCGCTCGTCAGACTGCGCAAAACCACGATGGAAGTTTCGCTGTCCTTGCGAATCATGTTCACGTCTATCGTTCCAGCGGCTTTGCTCTTGATGAGCCGCACAAGAGCGGTGAGCTTGCCACCGGGGAAATCGTACTCAAGACTCTTCTCCCCGACTTTGATAGTGAAGGTACCCGCAGGCAGATCTTTCTCTGCGCTGACAGGCGCGGAATGAATGCGATGATGAGTGGCAAGCTTGCTTACTTCTATCTGCATGGATTGATCATCCATGTCTGGCGAAGCCTGCCCTGTGACTGCACCTGGATCGCTCGATACAATCGCCTTGGTTGCGAATGCGCCAGAGAAGCTATAGAGCACCTGCGATTTATCCTGAAGGTTTCTGGAACGTCTCCTGGCTTCTTCCCAGATCTTGATGGACTGGCCTGAGGATTCGTTGTCGAGAATGATGCGCTTGAGCGGTCTGCGTTCTACTTCAATGAGCTGCTGGATTACTTTTTGAGTATCCGCTCCTGTTCCGAGTCCTGGCATGGGAGGCGATGGCATAATTGGTACCTGATACTATCATCGGGCGTTTTGAAAAAATGATAATAGCCAGAAAGCGCAAAGATAGCCCGCACGCAGGGATGCGAGAGCTAGAAACGACGATCTTTGTTGTGATTGATTCTGTTGAGAATCGCCACAAAGAGAAGACCGCCCAGAACGGAGGCGATGAGGTTAACCGGAATCTGAAATCCATCCCCGAATTTGGGAATCATAAGCCAGCTCACCAGACGAATGAACCACGCATCCCGGCTGGTCACCCAGCTGATGAGAACGGCACCCACGAGTCCAATGACAGTTCCACCCCAGAAGCCGCCCAGAAGGTCTTTGCGTTTCCAATTATAGAAATAGTAAGACGCAGCGATCCCAGATGCGGTGTAGACTACAAGTTGGAGTATCAGATCTAGAAAGGACATGTTGTAACAATAAACAGATCGGCTATTTTGCCGGCTGAGCTTACCATGATTTATCCATGCCTGCGGGGGAAATAGCTCTTTACAACAGAGCGGGCGGCTCCACTCAAAAAAAATGCCTGAACACCCAGTAGCGGCCAGCGGCAAAACCAGGGTCTACGGAATCCTGGGCAATCCTGTCGCGCATTCTCTCAGCCCGCTCATTCACAACGCAGCCTTTCAATTCAAGAAGATCGATGCAGCATACGTGCCCTTCCACACAACGCAAACAGGAGCATTTCTCAAGAAGGCAGTGGTTTCGATGGGAATTCGGGGGCTGTCCATTACCATCCCGCACAAAATCTGGGCTGCGAAAGCGGCGGACCAGAAAGATCCTCTTACGAAGTTGTGCGGGGCGGCCAATACCTGGATCATCGAAAATGGAATTGTAAGCGCGCACAATACAGATGGACCTGGTGCGGTTCGGGCCATGCAAGAAAAACACAAAGGCGTGGGCAAAAGGTATCTCATCCTCGGTTACGGCGGCACCGCACTTGCGATCGCCCATGCTCTGCTCCTCGAATCTTCTCCGCGCTCCATCACGATCACCGGAAGAAATCTAAAAAAGGCGGCACGCTTCGCAGAAGACTTAAGACAAGCGCACGCGCGTCATCGCTCCTTGATCGATTCTGCACCACTCTCACAGATCGCTCCTGAACAAATCGACGCTGTGATCCAGACGACTCCGTCGGGAATGAATGCGGAAAAAGGAAGTAAGGTTCTTCCGGAACTCGGTTTTGATCCGGACTGGATTACTAAAAATCATTTAGTATTTGATGTCATCTATGTTCCCATGCGCACACCATTGATCGAACTGGCAGAAAGAAGAGGATCCACAATTGTTTATGGATACAAAATGCTACTCTACCAGGCTGTTAGACAGTTTGAACTGTTCACGGGACAATCTGCGCCCGAGTCATTGATGGAACGACTGCTCCTCTCTCACCTTCGAAACGGGACTCGCAGATGAAGCTCGAACGCGAGCTCGCCATCCGAATCAATCCAGAAAAAAGCAGGCGATTCACAGCAGAACAGTTTGCAGCAAACCTTGCACGGTTGACAGACGCCGCTCTATCCATGCAGGGCGAAGATAGAACGATTGTGTCTGTGGTAGGAACGAACGGGAAAGGATCCACTTCCTATTATCTGGCGCAACTGTTTGAGAGCCAGACGGGTCTTTATACCAGCCCTCACCTTCATTCTGTTTACGAAAGAATTCGAGTCAACCTGGAGAGCATATCAGAAACAGAATGCGATGCGGCACTATTGCGTCTCGAAAAGCAGCACGATCTTTCCAATTACAGCTACTTCGAATTGCTTACGATTCTCGCAGGCTTCCTCTTCCACGAAAAGAACATTCCGGTTCAGATTTTTGAAGCGGGTCTGGGCGGTAGACTCGATGCGACCAGGATCTTTCGCGCACAATACGTAGTACTTACTTCCATAGGCCTGGATCATACAGAATTGCTTGGCAATTCACACGAAGAAATACTCGCAGAAAAACTGGGAATCTGCACGAAAAACGCGAGGTTCGTTCTGTGCGCCAATCAGCCTCATCTTTCGAGAAAGACCGTGGAAGAAATGTCTCCTGTTCCCGTTCTTTTCTTCGATGAACCGTATCTTCCAAATTCTTACCTCGCATTCAATCAAAGGTTTGCGATATTCTGTGCAAAAAAAATAGCGGAAGATTCCAGCCGTACCCTGTCGAGCATCTCATCGCCTCTGCGTGATCCCCCGGGCAGACTCGAGAGAAGGAATCTAAACCAGAGAGCAGTTTTCTTTGACAATGCACACAACCCGGATGCAATCCATACCGCTCTATCTTCTCTGCGCGGCTTTCCCGATTTTCCGGGAACAGATTCGACGCGCATCTTCTACGCAGTTTTGCCGGATCGCGATCCAGATGCATGCCTGGCGGCGATTCAATCCGCAGGATTTCATAAGATCACTGCACTTACAGGAGAGGCGTTTCGACCTCTGCCAGAAGCATTGCCTGCGGGAGCGACCGACAAATTATTGCCTCTTCTTGATCCCTGGAACATATTCGTTGGTTCCCATCGGCTGTATGATTCCTTTCTTGATCTAACGAGGGCCAGCACAAAGGATGAACATTGATATGGAAATGTATATCGCCAGGCGCAAATCGTTCCAGAGAAATATGGAACCAGGAGACGTGGCCATCTTCCAGAGCGCGCCTTCTCTCATTCGCTCCAACGACGTGCACCATCGCTTCAGGCAGGATTCAGATTTCTACTACCTCACTGGATTTGGCGAAGAGCAATCTGCACTCGTACTGACAAAAGAAAACGCAATTCTATATCTACGCAAACGCGACCCGGAAAGAGAGACATGGAACGGTCCGATGCTCGGAGTAGATCGCGCTGTGGAAGCTCTTGCAGTAGATGAAGCGCGCGACATCACCGATTTCAAAAAAGACATTCCCGATCTTCTTCGCAAAAAAGACCGCCTCTACTACATGTATGGACGAAATCCTGAACTCGACTTGCTCATCATGAGCACGTGCGATCAACTCATGCGAAGAGGACGCACAGGTGAATTCGGGCCGGGTCAGATTCTGCATGCAGCGTCTCTCCTTCATGAAATGAGGATGATCAAGAGCCAGGAAGAAATAGAACTACTGAGAGAATGCGCACAGATCGCATCAGACGCTCACATTGCACTCATGCGCTCCGCAAAAGCTGGCATGCACGAGTATGAGCTCGAAGGAATCATACTCGATTCCTTTCGCAGGCACAATGCTGTGGAGGGTTATCCGTCCATCGTTGCGTCCGGGAAGAATGCATGCGTTCTTCACCATATAGAGAACAATCGTCGAATTGAATCCAACGATCTCATCCTCGTGGACGCGGGCGCTGAAAAACATTGCCTCAACAGCGACGTTACACGCACATTTCCGGTTGCAGATCGATTCAACGGGCCTCAAAAGGATGCATACGAAATTGTTCTGGCAGCACAGCTGCGCGCCATTGAGAAAACAATTCCAGGAGCCACTCTGGACGAAATCCACAACGCGGCAGTGCGGGACCTGACACAGGGATTGATTGATCTTGGAGTGCTGTCTGGGACGCTGGACGAAAACGTGGAAAACAAGAAATACATCCGCTACTACATGCATCGCACGGGACACTGGCTGGGCATGGATGTGCACGATGTGGGTTCCTATGTGAAAGATGGAGTTCCGCGCAAACTCGAAGACGGCATGGTTTGCACTGTGGAACCAGGTCTTTACTTCCCTGACGACGAACAAACGCCACCTGCCTTCAGAGGAATCGGAATCAGAATCGAAGATGATGTAGTCGTTCGTGGAAACAACCCTCTTGTATTGAGCGAAATGATCCCAAAAACAATTTCCGCAATCGAAGCATTGCGCGGAGGAATTCATGCTGAGCGAGTTTAAACTCCCCTTTACCATCCCCGGAACCACAATCGATTCCATTTCCACATTTAGCATTCTACTCATGATTGCGTTTTTGACTGCGTCGTATCTTGCCCCGCGAGAACTCAAGCGGCGAGGCCTGCGCGAGGAGGCAGCAGACTGGAGCATCCTGCTTGCTGTTTTCGGGGCAATCGTTGGATCCAAGATTGGATTTGTTTTCGAAGTGTGGAGTAGAATCTGGATTGTAGACGAATCCTGGTCCAATACATTGTACTACATACTATTCTTTAAGAACGGCATGGGAGAAAAATATCCGGGACAGGCCATGGGTCTATGGGAAGCGCTCTTCAGCCGCGGCGGCCTGGTATTCTACGGAGGTCTTGCTCTTACATTTCTGCTGATCTATATCTATCTGCGTCGCAGCTTCGGCAAAGAAAACGTTTGGAGATACGGAGATGCACTGATGCCATCGCTTGCCATTGGTTATGCAATTGGAAGACTCGGTTGTATGGTAAGCGGGGACGGATGTTACGGATACGGGTCTTCCTATGACATTCCCCTGTTGACCATGGTCTACGGCCCCGGGGCTGCCATGAGTTCAGCCGGGGTAAGAGTCTGGAACACTCCTGTGATGGAAGCGTTCCTGTCCACAGGCCTGTTTGCCTTCTATATGCTCTGGGCGCGATACCAGCCTTTTAGACCTGGACTGCAAACTGCTATCTTTCTGTGCTACAATGGAGTAGCGCGATTCCTGGTCGAGTTTCTGCGCATCAACAATGCTGTGTGGGCAGTGCTGCCTCCTCCGGTTTACGAAGGAAAGCCACTGCCCCATCACAACTTCATCAGCTCCAACCCGCCCGCGTATTACTTTGAAAACTGGCACTGGTATGGGCCGACTCAGGCCCAGTTCACGGCCCTGGCGCTCGTCGCACTGGGTGTGACCTGGATAGTAGTTCGCAAGCTCTACGTCAAAGAGAACGTCCGCTAGAATAAGGACGAATCGGAGATCTGGGCGGATCACGCAAATCACTGCGTATCCGCCTGCTCACTTCATCAAACTCAGCAGAATCCTTTGTAAACTTAAGTTCCACGGCGCGACGCCAGTGAATGTTCTTGCGAAGACGAACGGACCTGAGCACTTCCTCTCTTACAGCTGAACTTCTTTTGAGATCGCGAAAGACACCTGCGAGACAGACATAGTAGTAATAGTGCAAAGGCCACTCTGTTTGTGCTCCTTCCAGACGCGCATACTCATCGAGCACTTCAATGGCGGGAATGTAGTTACCAACTGCAGACTGGAGTATGATGTATTGTCTATAAGCCATTCTCTTGAGAGAGATGACTCGTTTGTCCTGTCTGAATGCGGTGCGATCCAACTCCTGCAAGGATTCGAAAACTCTGTGATATCTTTCCGCTAGATCAATGGCGAATCTCTGCCGGAGTGCTCTCTGCCTGCGACTTTCAGCAGCACTTTCGTCCAGTTCTTTCCACCACAGCGGATCTCGGATGCTTCGGCCAGGCTTTGCATCTAGTTGCTGCCTCAATTCTGAGGCAATCTCACGCGCGCTTTCATAAAAACTATATGCCCGACGAAGCTGTGCTTCCTCCCTCTCCATCTGCGAAACGTAGGGAGTTTCCGGAAATGGATCGGGTACACTCTCCGCCTTGGCCCAGTCGCGCTCAATGGCGACTGGATTTCCGCGAAACCCTTCGCGCTCTGTCATCAACCTGTACTCTTCTTCGAAATCAGCAATCGTTTGAGCGCCTAACGTCCGAAAAAAGAAAATCGCAATGACTGCCGCGCGTCTCATGATTTAGATTCTTTTCATGGCTCGGGATCTTTGTCATTCCAATGCGGCTGAAGCACAGGTGGTCCGAGCGGATCCGGAGTGAACTCAGAATCATACATGGATTCGATGTCTTTCTGCATGGCTGCCTTGACCGGGCGCGGAGATCCTCCTTCGCGGGCCAGGAATGTATCTGTTGCCTGAATTTTGGCATCCACGTCTGCGATGTGACGCTCAATGATTCGGTCAAAATTCGTCTCGCCTGTCATGATGCGATAGCGCTCTGACTCAATTCCAGGAAGGTCTAGATCAAACCTGTACTGGCTGGCCACAGTCGCGTGCTTTCGCGCGAGCTCCCAGAATGGTTTCGCCTGCTCGTAGTATGCTTTTGCAATTCGAAAAGAAACACTTAGATCATCCGCAACGTCGAGGTCATGAAAATACAAATGCCTCTTGTCATAGAGAGAACCCAGACGAAGAAACATTCGCATGATCAGCAGATTCGTCTGCATATACATAAGGTTTCTGTACTTGTGGTATTCTTCTTCCGTTCGGATGGTACAGAGGGCTCTCGATGGATGACGAAACTGAGTGCCCAGGGCGGCTGCCAGATAATAAATACTCTCTTTCACTTCCCCCGTATTGTAAGCCGGAGGCAGGCCGTAGATCTGGTAAAAGTCTTCAAAGAATCGCGGCTGGATCCTTTGCTTTCTATAAGGAATCCAGTCTGAAAATTTTACCCATTTGCCCGTCCGGTCATAGTAGTAGTTCAGGCGCAGCTCTCCTGTTGGTTTGGAGGGATAAAAAGAGTCCACGTAGCGCGACACGGGAGAGGCAAAAGAAGGATAGGCCAGGATCAACAAAGCAAGAATTGCCGCTCCGGGGCATAAGGACCGCATAAACGGAGAATCGGCCGATCTGGACAAAAGCGTTAGGCAATGCTCACGAACGAGCGCGTCTGGAAGGAATGGGCGCCGTTAGCTCTGGTTGGCGGAACTGGCCTGCAGCGCATCCTGCAGAGAATCATACACTTTGACAAAGTCAGTCAATCCGACAATGTCCATCACCTTGCGAAAATGGGGACTCAGGCCTGCAAACTCTACCCTGCCTTTGACCTCGTTGGCTCGATTGATAACCCCTATGAGAATGGCGATCCCGGAAGAATTGATGTATCTGGTCTCAGAGAAGTGCAAAATGACCCGGTTCTTTCGTTCGCCCGGGATTCGATCATAGGCGCCCAGAAGCTCTTCTTCTGATTCGGACGTGATTTCCCCTGCAATGTGAAGGATGGGAATCTGTTCCTCAATCGCAGTTGTGATGGAAAACTCAGAAGGCATGCTTTAATTAAGGAATCAAATAACCCTTGCTTCTGCCAATTCTTTTCTACTGCCTTTTTTCGAACCAGTCGAACCAGTTGCCTCGAGTGCGGAACCTTTCCCCCGTGATTTCGGTGAGTGCATTCATGCAGGATTGCTGAATTTCGCCGGTTCCGTCTTCCCGAAGCATCTGTATCAAGAAAGGTACAGATGCCTCTTCCTTTCTTCTACCCAGAGCCATGATGGCCGCTTTTCGCGTGCCGCCCGTTTGATTTTTTGCATGATCGGTCAATAACTTGCGCGCTTCTTCTCCTTTTATATTCGAAATCGCGTCTACAGCGTAAATGCTGAGCACAGAATCTTTGAGCAACTTCGAAAGAACAGGGAGAGAATCAGACGATCCATACGAACCGATCGCTTCGATCGCAACTTGTCTGAGTTTGCGATCCCCTGAATCAGCCGCTTCGAGGAGAGGTCCCAGTCCATCTGGAGTGCGAAGCACTCCGAGGGACCACGCAGCACCGTATCGCCCTTCCCCGTCTTTCTCTTTCAAAACAGAAATGAGAACAGTCGAACTGGCAGATTCTCCCATCCATCCAAGTGACTTCGCAATGTTCTCGCGATCACTCATGGATTTATCCTGAAGAACTTGTTCGATGGTTTCGCGCGCCGCTTTGTAGTGAATGTGTCCGAGGATCATACTTGCCGGCCCGGCGCTTCTGGATTTCTTTTTGAGGAGCGCCAGAGCCTGCGGAGCAGTAGACGGGGATGGAATCGAATAGATCACTTCAGATGCCGCATAACGGATTTCACTCGAGTCATTTTCTAAAAGAAGAAAACATCCAGGAATGGCCAGCGGGGAACCTATCGCGATCAAAGCAGGCACTGCGTTTTCTCTGCCCTTCGCGTACGAACTTCCCATTACTTTCACCAGATCAGGAATCGCCTGCACGCTCTTGATGCTACCGAGCGCGTTGATCGCGGCCGCGGATGCAGGATCGTCTTTTGAACTGCGAAGAATGGAAAGCAAATAGGATTCTGATTGCACCGCACCGAGTTTACCCAGAACCATCGCATAAGTTCTCGCCACCTCTCTGTCCTGGTTCTGCATTGCCATCGCGAGGATTTCACCGGAAGCACTTCTCGCATTCATCTCGCCCAGAGCAGAAACGGCCACGAGTCTTGTCTGGTTCGAACTGGATTTCAAATACGGTAGTACTGCATACGCTCCGACTGGATTCTTGAGTCGAGCCAGAGCTTCTATGAGCGATTCTGCATTGGCTTCTGAGCTGGAAGCAAGAAGTTGTGCGATGGGAGCCGCGGCACGCTGTTCTCCCAGATCTGCGAGAACGAGAGCGGCTGTAGAGCGGACGGCCGGATTCGGATCCGAGCTGAGCAAAGAAAGCAAGAGCGGAATCGTTTCTTTGTAATGCCCGTGGCCTGCGGCCAAAACCGCCTCCGATCTCTCAGACCAGACCGCGGATTTGAGGCCGGCCATCACTTCGCTCAGTGGTGGCACCGGCGGTTCCTTGTTTTCAGGCAGATCGATGGGCCTGGGAGGTCCACAGGCCCCAGCCAATGCGAAGACGATCAGTGCAACTCTGAAGCGAAACACTGTGGTTGCGCACATCAGTTTGGAATGGATTGCTTGAGCTTCTTATAATTCTCAAGCTCCTTGCTCCACTGTGCCATTTCTTTTTGCGCGGAAGCCTTCTGCGCCGCATCCGGGCTGCCATTGGAAAGCATGTACTCTACAAGCTGAATGCGCGATTCAATTTCGCGGATCTTATAATCGAAATACACTCTTTGCTCTGCTGGCGCTACATTGGAATTCGGAGGTGCGGGTGGTCCGTCCTGACCTGGATTCGCTTTCTTTGCTTCCGCTCGCATATTTGCGAATTTAGTTTCCACTGCAGTCACTGTATCGAGAGTCTTTCTGCGATCCTGTGCTTCAACTTCGCTTAACGTTCCTTTGAACTCATCCGGTATGTAGATATTGTTGGGATATTTTTTTGCAAAGTCCTGCCATTCGCGGCGAATCGCGTCACGATCCGGTTTTGCTTTCGCAACATCCGGCCACAGATTCTTAATCTGTTCTGCGAGTTCTGGATCTTCTGCAGGGTTGGGCGCGTCAGGATAAAGATCTTTAAATACAGTCTCTCCGCCTGGCCCACCAGGAGTTCCGGCCTGTTGATTTCCGCGGCCTGTAGCCATATAGATGATGACTGCGACAAGGATGACTCCTACGAGAGCCACGAGTGCAATGATTGCGTTGCGATTCATATTACCTCATTGGAAGGAACAGTGCTTTGTTGACAAGAGCGAAAAAAAACCCGGAGCGTTGGCCCCGGGTTTTTCTGTGATCAATTTTCAGATCACATGAATGTGTCTACGATCCAGGTAATCACCTGACCGAAGATAGAATTCGTAAGGAAGTTCTTGAGATCCACAGGGCTGCGATTGAGAGAATCGTAGTACCATGCAGAGTATTCATCCACTTTAGGAATTGCCACTCCGTATTGCTTGTTGATCGCGAGAATCAACTCGTTTGCCATAATGGAATGACCGTAACGATTTGGATGAACTCCATCTAGACCAAAGAGACCTGGTCTACCAGGAAGTGGCCACATGGCCTGTCCGTTTCCTGGAGAGTAGCCGCTTGAGCTTTTGAGCACCCGACCATTTGCTTTGATGTCGTCGAAGAGAGCCTTCGCATCCGTGAATGCGAAATTCGCACCAGTTGCCTGATTGCGAAGCTCTGTGTTTTCCATAGCAAGGAACTTCTGAACAGTCGCGATTTCTCCTGCGTCAAGAACCTGATCCGGACTGGAAACAGTTCCGCGATAGAAAGGTTTGAGACCGGAGTAATTCGCGCGGCCGGAAGGATCATTCCATCTTTCGAGGTACGCAATTGTAGTCACGTCTGGAACAGAGAAAATCACTCCACCTTTCAGAGAACCCATCGCCTTGAGGCGTCTAAATGATTCTGCAACGTCGCGCTTGAAGCGTGGCTCGTCCAGACAAGCAAGGCTTGTCCCGAGGGCAGTACAGAGTACGTGGTTAGCGCCCACTGCCGCGAATGCGAATGTAGGACGCACTTTTTCCATAATCTGGATTTGAGTGCCTGCATCGCGCAGACCAAAGCGGAAGAACTTGTCTGGTTCCTGGCAATCCGCCACTGTGATCCAGCGATATGTGTACCAGTACCAGGTGGCCCAGTACCATTCTTTTACCTGCTTGGTAGCACGGATGTCCTGGCACTGACCGCTTTTATAGAGAGCGTCTGTGTAGTCTGCTCCTGTGATCCCGGCATGAGTCGGGAGAGCGACAGTGCTTCCGTTTCCACCTATGATCGCAGATGCGATGCAGATGGGACCGCAATCCCCTTTCAAAACGTCTTCCAGGTTTACATAAGGACCTTTCAGAACGTTGTAAGACAGATTGGAGCCTGCCTGCTTAGAAACGAGAACTGGATAGGCCCAGTCTTGAGTTTTTTGCTCTACAGTTACACCGAAGAAACCTTGAGACAGAGAGTCTCCAATGGCTCCTGGCTTCTGAAAGAGCGATGACAATGATGTTTGCGCGAAGGCTGGTGTGACCAGCGCAAAGAGCGCAAGAATGCCCAGGATTCTTTTCAAATTTTCCCCCCACACGATCCAACGGATCGGATGCCCACTTCTAGCATCCCCTATCCGGATCATCAATTCTTTTTCAATGACACTGTGTCAAAAAATGAAATCATAAGAGACATAAGACTGAAATGCGAAATTCCAACGTTATTCGCCGTTTCACGTTAAACCGATTATGTCTCCACGGCATCGCGTGCGATCCGAGCGAACTCCTGCTTCAAATGAGTCCAGTGGTGGTCCGATCTGGTCAGTCTCCACATGGTCACAGCTCCCTCATAAGCAGTCAGGATTCGCATTCCCAGAGCCTCCGCATCCAGAGTGGCCGAAAGGCTGCCTGCCTTCTTCAAAGATTCAATCAGCTGGACTACATCTCCGAGCCAACGATGAGTCGTGAGAGCGAGCCTGTCCCCGTACACTTTCGCCTCTGCCTCGGAAAGCTGATAAGCGAACGCGGCCAGGGGACATCCAACAAACTTTCCAGACCGGGCAGCCCTGGTCACAGTTTGGACCCAACTACTGAGGAAAGTTCCCAGATCCTTTTTCTTGGCGGCCAGATCTCTCAGGAATTTGTGCTCCGATTCGCTCCTCAGGGTAAGAGCCTCCAGCACGAGCGCCTCTTTGGATTCGAAATAGTGATAGAAAGTAGACTTGTTGAGCCCTGCCGTTCGCAATATATCCGAAAGCCCAGTGCGATAGCCGTCCCTATAGAATAGCTCCACGGCCGAATCGATCAGCTTCTGCCTGCTGTCCTTCTGCACTTCGCTCACCTGCGCATCTCTCCCTTCCCTCTCACCCGCACAACTTTCTTCTTGCCAGATTCAGAACACGTCCCCATCGTGGACCGACCGGTTGGTACAGGAGAGAATATGACCCAAACAATGGCAAGCACTAAAAGCCTGGAATCCCTCATTGAGGAAAGATACAGTTGCCGCGGCTTTCTGCCCGATGGCATAGACAGAACAGAAATCGAAAAGATGATAGAGCTGGCAGAGCGAGCGCCTAGCTGGAAGAATGCGCAGAGCTATAAGATCGTTGCTCTGACTGGAGAGAAGAAGGAGGCACTGTGTCGTGATCTAATAGAACGCGCCAGAAGCGGAGCCGAGCCTGCCGCTGAAATCCCCTATGAGACAGGCTATCCCTCAAGCATTCGCCGCCGGATGATGGATCTTGCTGTGGCGTTCTTCGCGCAACTTGGAATAGACAGAAAGGACAAAGAAGCACGCGAGAAGCAAACTCTTCGCAATTTCAATGGCTTTGGCGCTCCGGTCATGCTGTTTGCCTTCATTCCTGCCGGTCTTAGAGAGTGGACGATTCTTGATCTGGGAGTGTTCTTTGGTCACCTAACACTGGTTGTGCGCTCACACGGATACGAAAGCATCCTGCAGGCTGCACTCGCTGCATGGCCGGACATAGTGCGAAAGCATACAGGAGTGGGAGCGGAGTATACTCTGGTAGTTGGCATGTCTATTGGGAAGGCAGATCCGTCCGAGCCTGCAAATCACTTCAAGTCTCAGAGAGCACCTGCGTCTGAAATACTTCAGATTCTTTAGTATTGAGGTTTACTGCTGAGGAGAACCGCCGTCACAGGCGGTCTCACAGCTGGTCCTGGACGACCTTCCATCTCTGCACACCCAGATCGATCGATCCATCTGTAGTGCGAATGCTCGACTCTACCTGATCCCCTGGCTTTAGATACTCGCGTCTCTTCAATTGCCCACGCAGGAACAATTCCCACTTTTTCGGTTCAGAGAGTAAACTCGCTATTCTCTGCTGCCATTGGCCGGGCACGCGAAGAGCGCAACCAGATGGAGTACCTGTTAAAAGCACGTCCCCCGGAGATACGTTGCAGAACTGAGACAGCTCAGTGATCGTCTCTGCTGGCTTGAAAACCAGATTGGATGCCCGGTCTTTCTGGCGAATCTCTCCGTTGACGGAAAGAAGGAGCTCCAGCAAATCCAGCTTCGCAAAGTCAGCTTGCGAAAGCACCGCAAGGACGGGACCGGCCGGCAAAAAAGTTCTGTACGATTTTCCCTTGTACCACTGCATCTGGGGCAATTGAATGTCTCTGGCGGATACGTCATTCGCCATAAAGATCGCCGCTACATATCTAGAAAGATTCTGAGCATTCACCTCGATCGGGTGATCTATCGATCTACCGAACACAAGCCCGAGCTCAAGCTCGTAATCGAGCAAACGAACATGGGAAGGGCGAATCACGTTGCCGATCGGTGGAGAAAGAGACGCATCCGACTTGGTGAAAAACATGTTGTATCTTTTTTGATCGGGATTGAGTCCGGACTCGATCATATGCTGCCTGTAGTTGGCTCCCTGGCAGATGATTTGAGCAGGAGCAGAAATGGGGGAAAGAATAGCTACTTCCCTCACGGTAGTCGTAAACCGTGGCGCGGGTCTCTTCTTGCGTCTGAGAAAATCAAGAAAGGCGCGAGTGCTCAGGTCACCTGCGCGAAGGGGCGCGATCCTGCCCTCCTCACCCAGAAGCCCCCAGTCCACCGAAGAGCGAAAGCGAAAGCGCACATAGTTCGTAGCCATCCATGAGATGGCCGAACCTGGACTACAGCAGTCAATTCAATATATCACAATGCGAACGATCAAAACAGTCAGAATTTGTTGACTCGGATCTCGCGTGATCGCGAAATCACGTTATGCGCAAGCGCCTTCTATTGCCTCTAGCCACCTGCGGATTCCTCACGTGCGTGGCCCTCCCCGTAAAAGTGGCGGAAGTGATTCCATCCGCAAAAAACATCACCATCTATAGCGCGGGGGGAAGCGTGGTTTCGGGAACGGCCGCGGCACCGAGTTCGGACATCTTGAAGATTCGTTTACCGGCCACAGCGCAAGGAATCGCGATTGTTCAAAATGATCAGCCGCTCAAATGGTTTACGACTCAGATGATTTCCGAACCTGGCAAAGATCCGAACGTAGTTCAAAAATATTTGCAGGTTGGAATTCCAGCCGCCCGAACAGGGGAAGTGAAATTCAGCTATGGACTGCCCGAAATCAAATGGGCCCCCAGGCTAACCGCCTCTATCCTGGACGCGAAGAATGTGAATCTAAGACTCGAAGCTGCCATCACGATGAACGCTACAGAAACATTCAAGAACTGCAGCGTCACACTCGTACTCAATAACGCAGTGAGCCTTGAGAAAATCACAGGCCACACATTCAACTTGAGCCTGACTGAACTGGCTCCCGGTCGAAATGTAGCCTACAATCTCGAGAGTAAAAACGTAAGCTACTCTCTGCTTCGTGAATGGCGCACCTATGGGAGCAAAGACGTAGTGCATGTGCTGATGCAGACCAGGAATCCATTTTCTGTTGACCTTTCTCAGACCGGCTTCGCAGTAGAATCGCACCAGATCAGCATCGAATCCGGTTCCATTGATGAGCCGGTTCCACCCGGTGAGCTCTTCTCCCTCGATGCCGGGATCGACGATTCCATCACAACATTTCGCGATATCAAAATAACGGAGACTCCATCCAAAAAGCCTCTGCCTTTCAATCACAAGCTCACGTACAGGATCACAAACAATTCAGACCAAACAAAAGTGCTGCGCCTTGTGTCAGACCGGGTCACAGGTGTAGATCACAGATCCATCTACCACTTCACGCGCGAACCGGATGCCACCCCGGAGAAAACTCTTGTTTGGCTTGTCACTCTCAAGCCTCATAGCACGGAAACATTGCAGTATGACTACGACGCGGATCTGAGAGAAGTGGCGGGCGAAACTGGGTTTGAGTCTGGAATGTAATTAAAGAATCTCAAGAAATGCAGTTCGCTCCACCACGCGACAGGTGGCTGTGACAGATTCAATCATGAGGGGCTGCCAGGCCCTGAGGAACGCTTCTCGCGCGGGCTGATCGTCAAAACAAACAACAAAATCATCCCCGAAAACGCGAAACAGTTGCTCCTCGCGCACCATCTTCACAAGAGCCTCTGCGAAACGCCGAATAACGGTATTTCCTTCGTGCCAGCCAAATCGCGCGTTGTGCTCTGACATTCCGCGAAGCTCAATCATGAGACAAAAATTGCAATGTTGATCTGGAATGAGATTATTCACCACCATCCAGAGGTAGGTTCCGTTGTATACGCCCGTCAACTGGTCACGAAAGAAGTAAGCGAATCGTTCTTTCTCCATTTGCGTCAGAGGCAATTGCGAAGGAGTGGTGCCGCTTGTTTCCATTTCGCGAGCAACCGCAACCGCTGCATCCACAACTTCCGGATGATACCATCTGCCTCGATATGTGGTAAGTTCCGCCACTGCATCATCTGTTGTTTTGCGCGGTTGATAGATTCTGTTAGTGGTCATCGCGTCAAATGCGTCCGCAACGATCATGATGTGCGAAAGAAGGGGAATTTCGTCTCCTTTCTTACCTTCGGGATAACCTGTCCCGTCGAATTTCTCGTGATGGTGTTTGATGATTTCCGCCAGCGGTTTGTAATAATCAATGCGCGACAAAATCTGATACCCGACGCTCAAGTGTGCTTTGATGAGTTCATATTCCTTGAAGGAGAGTCGCCCGGGCTTGAGGAGAATAGAATCAGGGATGATCACCTTTCCTATGTCATGAAGAATAGCCGCTTCGCGCAGAGTAGAAACACTGGCCTCATCAAGGCCCATCTTTTGCGCAATCGCAACGCAATAATCTGCGACGCGACGAGTATGACCGGCCGTGTACGCGTCGCGCTGCTCAATGACACCGACGAGCATCTCGATCAATTCCTGATAATGCTTGGCCTTCTCTTCCTCCATGAACTGGATCTGCTTCTTTTGATTCTCCAGCTGATGGCTTGATTCGAAAAACTCAAACAATCGATAGATCTGTGCAGTAAGGTACCGAGGAAGATCGCGTTCGGCCGAATTCCAGCGCGTGGATTGGCCGGTCACGATCTGATTGTATTTCTCGAATGATTTTCGCGGCGAGATGACACCCTGCTGATTTAAAATCACTTTTTGATTTGGATCCCCGCCCCATGTGATGGTCTGGGTCTTTTCGCTCCTCCGCCAGAGCCACAGACTTGGTGGCCTGGTGTCGAGTTGAAGAGCCATAACCCCCGCGCACTCTCGTAGAGTTTTTGCTGGAAGATCAGGCAATACCGCCGCCAGATGATCCGTATAGAAGATGGATCCCCGCATGAGCGGGGCAAGTCTATCGAGTAGTCCGGTGAGCAACTTATCATCTAGATCGAATTGGCGTCTGACGATCTGCGAATCGGTCCGCACCAGAAATCCATCCGATGGAAAAATGGACTGAAACAGAAAGCTTCTTTGATCAATAAGATCCATCACGTCCTGGTTCTTATCCTGGCTCATGACAATGTCCATGACAGTATCCAGACGCGAAAGCATACGACCGCTCACACGATCGCGTTCACTCTCTTCACGCATCTGAATCATCCCGCCAAATATATTGCCGAAAACTTCCGCAAGGCCAACGCGCTTCATGTGAGGCAAATACGGTGTGCGATGATGACAACTGACAAGTCCCCAGAGCGCATTGTCGACAATGATGGAGACTGTCAGTGTGGCGGCCACACCCATGTTCTTCAGGTACTCCAGATGAATGGGGGAAACGCTTCGCAGGTAACTATAACTCATGTCGAGCGGCGCAGGATCGCGCGAAACAATCCCAACTGGCTCATAGCTCACATCTACGATCGTGCGAATCATGTTCTTTCGATACAGCTCACGCGCCTGCACAGGAATGTCGCTAGCGGGATAGTGCAAGCCCAAATAAGATTCCATTCCCTGCTCGTGCGATTCTGCGATCACCTGACCATTGAAATCTTCATCGAACCTGTAGACCATGACTCGATCATAACCGGTCAGTGAACGCAATTCAATGGCCGCTCTCTGAAAAAAATCCTCCGAACTCTGCGCCATCATCACGCGCGGAATCATATCATTGAGCTGAAGCTCTACGAACTCTTCCCCTCCGTCTGCTTCTCCTGGCAAGAATTCCAGAATGATTTCGCGATGCGCGTCGCAGACCGCGACGTTCAGACTGGAGACAGAAATGGAAGGAATCGCAAGGCCATAGAGAACGTGCCTTTTTCTCTGCGAAAAATCTAGTTTTTGCGAAATCGCAGCCAGCGCTGCTGGCGGCAAAATACTCTGCAAGCTTCTGCCCACAAGCTGGGACGCAGGACCAATGGATGTAGAATCGAAATTCGCGCTCGAACGCGTGACGTTCAGGCTGGACTTTTCGATGACCAGCGCGAACCCGTGTGGCTGCACGAGATTCGGGATGTGAATGGCTTCTTTTTCACATTGAGATAGATCCAGTTTTGTCAACATCGAGCTCTTTCTCCATTGAAAGAAATGCCATACACGCACCTGATATTATGGATGGGACAAGATCCGGTCTCTCTTGATCCACGCGATCCAGCAATCCGCAGAACTCCGCCCATAAGGGTACAGCCGATTCTCCTCGCCCCGCAAAGTAATTCACACAGGCTGCTTCAGGCTTGCCCTCGAAGATCTGAGGGATTTTTTTTCCTAGAATCGCACCACCCAGGGTGGAACCTTCAAGCACGTAGGCGGAACCGATCGCATGTGCAAATGTAGACGGACTCCAGGCAACGGAAGTGACCAGAGGGCTTGCACCTAGAATCGACAAGTCCTCTCTGGCATGACTGGCGCGAAACCGCTGTTCTATACGCGGGATGCCGAGTAGTGACCATTCTGAAAAAGAGGCCCAGGAATTCTCCCACGCAACATGGACGGAATGAAGCGTCTGCAAATAGTCACGGTACTGTGGCGCCGTCAATGCTCCAGAAAGAAGTCTTGCTGGATAGAAAGCAGTTTCTACTTCGCGATGAAACGGGCGAGTGAGTCTCTTTAGACGTTCGCGAAGTCCCTTCTCCAATACCATGATTCGACCGCCGCGTTCCAGTAATCGAAAACAGGATGCTCGGTCGACTCAAAAACCCGTTAGGCGATCTCAGCGCCCTCCCCGGCGCACGTTCCATGTTCTTTCTGAGACTCAATCTAGCAAAAGCCTGGACAAAAATCATCCTCGACCAGGGAATTTCGGTGCGAACGCCAAAAATCCTTCGCGTTACAGCTTGATCATACAGGTTACAATACCCGTGGTTCCGGATGCCGCGAACTTCATTCCACCGCCAGAACCAGAGTTGTTCCTAAACTCAACCATGCCAACCTGACTACCCGTTCCAGTTGTGGTTGTGACATAGTTGTAAGCAGTCACGTCACTCAGAGTGAGCACTGTTAGCGCCGAATCCACTACGTGAGGCGCAGCCGCTTGATTCTTAAAATGGGCACCGAGTTGACGCATGTCAGGCAACTTCCAGCCGGTGCGGCCCGCATACGTGAGACTCGCACAGAGGCCTTGACCTATGGACGCTGTAAACACCTGCGAAGCGCCAATGGTCTGGCAAGCCATCGGACTTGTTTCATGTACGGCTCCCGGAGATCCGTCGTCATCCATCGCGCACTGAATCCAGAGAATGTTGTTCGCAGTATCGCGCACCGTGCCATCCCCCACCTGCACGAGCGTGGGCGTCGCACAGACTCCGCCGATTTCAGAAACACTGGACACAGGGTTAGCCGCGCTTTGTGCGCAAGTCTGAGCGGTGGTGCTCGACGCAGTCCTGGTTGCGGCCGCAAGGCCGAGAAGCAACAGAGACGAATCGTTGCTCGATCCATTGTCTGAGTTGCAAGCAGTGAGCAAAAGGGACATCAAGATCGCAATGGTGTGAATCAGTTTCATGTTCGTATCTCCGTGCAAAGGATCGCACGGAAACACGCCTTTGTCAGCAGAAGGAACCGCAAAGATGATCTAAAAAATGCGGGTTCTACCAGGAATCTTTAAAGAAATTTCAAAGAAGGTGCTTGAGCTCGGCCAGAATGGAAGCCAGCTGGATGGTGCCCCTGGCGCCGAGCTTTTCTGCTGCTTTTGACCGATGCGATTCAACGGTGCGCAGACTTACGTTCATGCGATCTGCAATTTCACGATTCAAGAGTCCCTGCGATGTATATCGCATTACTTCTCGTTCTCTTTCCGTCAGACTGTGAACTGCTGCCGCAGTTTCCGCAGATATGCTCTGAGGAGACTCTATTCCTGGAAAGACCGTCTCCCCGGAGAGGATGCGTTCAATGCTTTCTGCAATCGAATCAAGTTCCGCATCTTTGAGAAGAAAACCGCGCGCGCCAGTCTGCCTGGCTTTCACGAGATGATTCCAGTCGCGCGAAGAAGTCAAAAACGCAACCAGCAAGTCGCGAGCTGATTTTCTCAGCTCCAATGCCAGATCAAACGCAAGACCATCTTCTAGATGAATGTCGAGCAACACTAGATCAAATGTTTCTGCGCTTCCCAGGATTGATCGGGCATCTTTCAAAGACCGCGTGCAGTGCACTTCCATTTTCCGATCCATCAATGCGCGCTGGATACCGGCGAGTACAACTGGATGATCATCTACAATAAGAATTCTTCTTTTCAACTCTTTCTGGCTCCCCGCTTTCTGTACCTGGTCAACCGAAATTCAAAGGAACCATCACTACAAAACGACATCCTTTTCCGGGAGTCGAATAAACTCGAATGTCACCACCGTGCGCGGAAACAATCCTCCTGACCACTGCCAGGCCAAGCCCTGTCCCGCGGCCGCCACTTGCAAACGGTTCAAACAACTTCTCTTGCATGGCAGGATCAATTCCTGGGCCATCGTCTTCGAAAACCATGATCACTGTATCCGAGCCGATTTCGATTTCAACGCGAAACAATCCGGATCCATTGCATGCCTCCATTGCATTTCGTGCAAGATTCAGACACACTCTTCGGAATCGCTCCAGGTCAATGCGAATGTCTCCTGCAGCGTTCACTACAATCGAATGCCGCATATCGGTATTCATGAAGGCAGATCCAATGTCCTGATTGAACGCATCCTTTACACTTTCCAGTGACACGGCCATAGGATTTACGATCACATTCTCTCTGGCGAAGTCTAGAATGTCCAGGGCGAGGTTCGTCATAAGCCCGGTTTCATTTTCAATCAAACGAAGCCTTTCCACTGAATGCTGGCCAGAGGAAGCGTGCGCCTTGATCACCTGACAGTGATGGTTGATGTCATGAACGATTTCAGCGGCCGCCTGTCCAATCGAGGCGAGCGCTACGCTTTCCACTCTTCGCATGTTATCTAGAACGAGAGACAGAGAATCAAGAATCCCCTGCACGTATTGCGTTCTAGCGTCCTCAAACCCCGGCAAATCAATCAAGCACAGTAGCTCTCCTCCGCCACGCAAGGGAATGAGCACGCGACCGTCTTCCTGAACCTGTGATGTGATGGATTCCGCCTTTGTGGACCAGGGGAGATCAGCGAATTCATCCGGTCTGTCCGCTGAGATCTTTCGCATCAGAGGTGAATCTCTCACAGGAATGAACGCCTGAAGGTCTGGCTTTTCCAGAATGTCGCTGATCTCTCGCAACGCCCGACGAACAGCTGTTCCACGATCCGCCGCGCGGTTGAATTCCCGGGTCAAGCCCAGAAGACTTTGCATACGCCTGGCCAACTCCGCACTGAGCGCGAAGGCTTCAGAATATCGTCGTGCCAGATAGTAGGACTGAGTAAGTATGAACGCTTGTAGGCCAATGGCAGAAAGATAAGCAGAATCAATTGCGCTCATGATATAGAGAGAATCGTTCACGTTAGCCGAAATTGCGACCAACCATCCGAACCAGATAGCAGCCGCCCCGGGCATTCGCTCCCTCACAGCCTGAAAGGCGATGACCAGAAAATAAAGACTGAACAATAGCAGGAATAAATTGTGAACAGGTAAGAGATGAGTAAACCATCGCACCGGGAGAAACGCCTCGGCGGCAGCACAGGGTCCAAAAACAGCAAGAAGTAATACAAAAACAAAACGATGATAGTAGCGCGCAAAGACCACCTTCAAATAAGCATGCGCTGAAATGAGTCCAAGGGAAACGCTTAGATAATCCAGGCGAACCAGCAGATCCCAGGGAATACCCGGAAACATAACTGCAATGAAACGTTCACTGATGACGAGAGTGCGAAGCGCCATGATCAGACAAAAAATCGGCAGTAGAATGAAGCCGCGCTCGGTTCGACGCACGGAAAAAATCAAAGCGTGATACACTGCGATGATGATGAGTGAGCCAGTTACAGCCAGATCCAATGCCAGAGATTTTCTCTGCGCACTGAGGATTGTTTCAGCGTTCCCTATCTTGATTCCTTGGCCAGATCCCTCCCAGCCTGTGGTGAAAATTGGAGACGTAGAGAGTCAAACGAACGTTTCCATCCGCCTCAAATAGTCCAACCGCTGGTTTCCATTCTGGAATTTCTGTCTCCCGAGAAATGCCGGGCACTCCATTAGCCGCTATCTCGCGAGTGCCGGCAAATAGCCTGTATGAAGATTCCATGTCGACAATGCGCAATCCATAGAGGCGCTGTCCCGGAGGCAACTGGACGTCCAACCGATAGGTAGCAAAACCCTCCGCCTGGAGCCCTGGAACAGAATTCCAGAAGCCGGGAACTTTTTGAAAACTCCAGCCTTCTTCTGCCTGCGAGGCCGGATCCACGAACTTCTGCCAGATGAATCTCCACTCCCCGTCCAGAGGAGTGGCCCGCGTCAAATCAGTGGATGATAGGTCGATCCTGCCCGCCGCCGCAGCGGGACCGGAAGGCGAAGAGCAGCCGGCAAAGCATGAAACGAGTGCCAGAACGCATAACCACGCGAAGGCTCGCCTGGTCCTGCCGAACCAAAGTGTGTGATTGCGCACGCCCAGAGGAAATACCGGCACTGAGGATACCCAACCAGAAAGTTATGCAATCAAAAAAACTCATTGCCTGTGCAATGATTCTATACATGAATCCTCTGACGCACTCATGCAAGTGGGAACAGAAGGCCTCTCCCGGCTTTCCGCATCCGGCATCATCCGCGAAGTAGCGGCTGCCCATCTTCCAGATTCATCCTTTCGCAAATCCAGCACAACAGAATCATGTTTCTGTCCCGCGAACAAATAAAAGTGAATGCGCACGCGGCGAAAATTAGTTCGAGGCTGAACGTCGGAAAGCGGTATCATCATTTCATAAACCGATCCACTCTGAGCTTCAAAGCCCGCAGCGCGGATCTTAGTGCGACTCTCTCCCTTGCGAAGAGTAAGATCTTTATAGTGACCAGAGTGCAGTCCTTTGATGCTCCACTCAGAGTCTTCATTGATCACCAGAAGGGGCTGAAAGATCGTCTTGGAAGACGGCAAGTCTACCGCTTTTACGGCGAGGTGTAGATTGTTGGATTCATCCATTTTCGCGCCGGCCCAGATAATGTCTGTGCTCGCATCAGGGCCATCCCCCGAGGGATCCGTTGTGCTCACCATACCAGATTGCTCCCACGGACTCAGCATCCCGTCGATGGCATCCACAGCAGAATCTTTTCTAAGCGGATCCAGTCCGCGATTGATTTCCCATCCATCACTCATTCCATCTCCGTCCGTGTCTGCCATGGAGGGAGAAGTGCCCAATTGCAATTCGAGCAAATCTGGAAGCCCATCTGAATCTGAGTCCATGATTTTACCGTCAGGCGCACTTGCTCGATCGAGAAGAAGAAAGGATGGATCTCGAGAGATGAAAAATTGTTCCAGTTTCTGTGCATCGTAGCCCATAGATAGAAAATTGATATGCTGTTCGGTTGTAGATATTCCCCCAAACATGGCCTTCCCATCTGCAAAGACGAGACTGTTCATGACAGGCAAATCCAGATGCAATGACATTTTTCGATCCGGACGATAGGCGGCATTGGATAGATCTGGAACCTGGATGTAAACCCATCTGCGAAGGAAAGGATGGTAGTATGCGGGGAAATTGTGCGTGGAGGGGTACGAGAATGTGGCCTCCTGATTGACACGCTGGTTGACCAGGGAGCTCAAACCGGCCATGCGATAGATCGCAGTCATAGCCTGAGTGTAAGTGCCGCAATCGCCTAAAATTTTGGAACCGCGAAAACAACGATTCTGGAATTGATAATTATTCCATCTAAACTCTTCCCAGTTCCTCTTCTTTCCCATATATTCGATTTCATAATTGTTTTTTGCCTCTGCCTGGATGCGATCGTAATCCTCTTTGCTCATCTTTCCCCTCTTGTAGAGGTCCTCGTATTTCCAGAGCGCAAAGCGAGTTTCGCACAGGGAAGACCCAAGATCTTCTATGTTCGATGCAAGCACTGTAATATCGCGCGAAAGAGGCAGGTCACGCGCAACAATTTCGTCATGGATCTTCTCAAGGACCTCAGGCCTGTCCACAAACTCGAGGTAGATGTCCTTTGTTAGGCGTTTCTTGCCCAGAAGACCAATTGCTTCACGCATCAGTCCAAAATGGTGCAGACGATTGTAACGTGCGCTCCAGATCATCTTGGGTATAACAGGCAAGTTTTCCAGCTCAAAAGGAAGCGAATTGGATTTCTGCCAGGCGGACACCTTACGATACAACTGGAAATGCTCACGTCCGTCTTTGCGAATTTGAGCTCTCGTGTCCAGATCTCCCATGGCGTATAACGTGCTATTCGCGTATGCGAGAGCCACCGTGATTGGATCGTGACCTGCAACAGCACCTCGTGCAATCAGATCGAGTAACAGCAGTAAGGCGTAGTTCGTCTGAAGAATCGGAATCGACTGTGAAACAGAATCATACTTATCGCGGTCAAAATATCCGGTCCACACGTCGAGAGAACCCACGCCGCCCTTGCTTCGCATCCACGCATCGAGAGGAACCTTAACTTCATAAACTGTGCCGACCGCTGCCTCTACACCAGGAATCTCCAGATCTTCTGGTTTATCTCCCGTCCGCTCGCTTATTCGTGCTCTGCCCTTTGCGAAATAAATCTTCAAGAAGGAGCCGCGGTCTCCATTGGCGTAAATGAGAGGTTGAAAAATGTACTCCGGTGGGATGGCCCCGGCCTTCAGGGAAGGTTTCATCATGATGAACAAGTTTCCTGATTCATCGAGGAAGACCCTCTGCTCCAGGATGTCGGCTGCATTGTCTCCGGCCGGGTCCGTCACAACGAACGGCACATCTTTCCAGTCCTGATCGGATCCATCTACTACAAGCTTGCTTGAGATTCGAGTCATGGTAGACTGGAGCTCCGATTCCAGAATCAGTTTCATTCCCTTGCGTAATTCCGGATCGTTCGACTGTAAATAATCCGCGAGAGCACTGCGATTGGAGGGACTCGCCAGATCAGGCTCCAGTTTCCCAATTCGATCTATCTGCGAAGAAATACCCGGATAAAGGGCCTCCAGACGATTCTGTGAAGGCTGCGTATAGAGAGATGTCGCAAAAAACAAAAGAAAGAAGGCACTGGCGCGGATCATCGCTTTTCCTCTGAGACGTGGATACGACCAGAGGGGTTCTCTCTTTTGTTCTCGCAAGGACTTAACGTTGCGTCAGAGGACAACAATCGTCATGGGTTTTGCTGTCTCGTCGAGTACAACACGATTTCGCGTGGTTCTAAGGAAGATTCGAACCGAGGTTACAGAACGACCCAGGTGCTTTATGATCAAGCGAAAGGGGAAAGATTTCCCCCTGGTCATCGTAAAGTAAAGAATCTAAACTTATTCCCACCTGCTCGCTTTGCTTCATACATGGCTGCATCCGCATTCTGACATAGAATCTCGAACGAGGCCCCATGTTCGGGAAAGACAGCAACTCCAATAGACAACGACAGGTGCACAAGCTCGGAGCCGGTTCGCAATGGTTCCGTGACCATTTTCAATATCTTGCTGGCCACATGAAACGCACCGTCTTGATTTGTTTCCGGAAGCAAAATGACGTATTCATCGCCACCAAGTCGAGCCACCGTATCTTCATGGCGAATGATGGATTGAATTCTAGACGCGACGGCTTTGAGTGCTTCATCGCCTGTGCTATGTCCTAACTTATCGTTGATGGTCTTAAAATAATCCAGATCAAGAAGCATCAAAGAAAGAGGAAGACGACGCCTGCGGCAGAGAGACATGACTTGATTGGCTCGATCTACCAGGAAATGACGATTCGGCAAGCCAGTGAGAGCATCAAAATGAGCCAGATATTGAATGCGAGCCTCCGCTGCTTTGCGCCGCGAAATGTCGGAAAAGATTCCAACATAACGGTCTTCACCGCGAAAACTCACGCGCGTGATGGAGAGCCATTCCGGATAAATCGTGCCGTCCTTCTTCCTATTCCAGATCTCTCCAGTCCAGGCGCCAGTCGCGCTCAGCTCTCTCCACATGTCTTCGTAGAATTCACGACCGTGCGAACCGGATGCCAGTATGGAAGGTCTTCTACCGAGACACTCAGATGCAGTGTATTGAGTGATGCTTGTAAATGCGGGATTCACCCAGACGATGCGACTCTCCGCGTCCGTGATGATGATGCCTTCCTTGGTACCTTCGAGGATCTGCGCCGCCAGATCTGACGCCAGAGGTTCGGCTTCATCGCTCCAATCACTCATCGACTTCAGTTTGTACTGTAACACATGGGCTCATCGCACGCAAGGGGGAGAATGTCCCCTGCATCCTGCGAAACGAGTGACAGAATCACAGCAAAAAACACTCTCGCCTATGGCGAGGGCCATTTGAACGGAACCTCTCGCGCTTTCATCGCGCGATATTCGATTCTTCTCTGTTTCCTCTGTTCGGGGATAGAAGCTGCAAACCCCATTCGCCTGAACTCGCTCGTGGGACGCACCTACATTGGAGAACGTCTGGAGGAATTCGAAGATACGAGCGGCTCCCTGGCTTTCGCAGATGTACAGAGCCAGACATTTCACAATGTTGGTTCAAAGACCGTCCATCATGGCTTCACAGACAGCGTCTGGTGGTTCCGCTTTTCATATGATTGCGCGGGAGTTCCAGAAGATCAGGTATATTTTCTGAGTATGTTCAATTTCAGAATGTACGATGCCTCTATCTACGTCGCAACAGACGGGTCTCTCGTCAGACAAATGCAGTCGGGAATGATCGGGAAACGCGATGTAAGAACAACTGACATCGCCTTTCGCCTTCCTCGCACGAAGAACGCAGCCACGGTTTATCTTCGCGTAAAAGGAATCACACCTGTTCGATTCGCACCATCGATTCAGTCAGAAGAAGAGTTGCGTAACAATCAGCTCACTTCTGATATGTTGATTGGCCTGGCCATGGGCGGTCAGTTCTCTCTGGCAATCTTCAATCTCGTGCTCTTCGCGGCCATTCGTGATCGTAGCTATCTTTCCTACGGAGTCTTTCAAATCCTCACGGTATTACTCGTGCTCAACGGATCCGGGTATACGTATGAGTGGTTTCTAAGCGGTTACCCGATGCTGGATCTTTCTCTAACGGCGCCCCTGGGAATGTTGACCAGCGTCGCGATCATACTCTTCAGCGCTGACTTTCTTCACATCGGCAAGGGCTTACCCAGAAGTGTGATTCGGTATTTCATCGCTGGACTTGCGTTGTTCGCACTTCTGTCCTTTGTCATACCACTGCGTGTGTCGATCCGCTATTCGTCTTACTTTGCAGTTGCCGTTTGTGTGTTGGTGTTCTGGCTCGCGATCATTCGTCACCGGGCCGGTTTTGGGCCAGCGAGATTCTTTTTTGTAGCGTTTCTTCCACTTCTTGCATTCGCATTTACGTTCGTCATTAGCCGATTTTTGACCTTCATAAAGACGGGCCCATTCTCTCTCCATATCTTTGCCGCTGGCCTGCCTCTGGCGATCCTGCTGAGTAGCGTTTTGTTTTCAGTGGCGCTCTCTGATCGATTCCAGACTCTTCGCAACGCTCTTCGCAAAACGATGGCAGCGAAGGATGAGCTTCGCATGCGAAATGAGCAGGCGCTGAGAGAAGAAAAACACCGAATCAACCGGGAACTGCACGATGTAATTGGATCAGATCTTTCCGCACTCATTTTCGAATTACGGAAAGATCACGAGCACGACAGCATCCTGCCGAGATTGAGCAGAATGCTTTCACGGTTGAGAGATCTGGTTCATATCAACGCACTCGATCCAGACTTTGATCTTTCGTCGCAGATTCGCTCTTTTCTAAGAGAAATTGAAATGCCAGGAGTGCGTGTGGAAGCTTCTATCGATGAAGTGGCGCTTCCAGTGGTCAGCGCATTTCATCTGCATCGCATTTTTCTTGAGAGCATTACTAATTGTTTGAGGCATGCGAATGCAACCACCCTTATCATTCGCCTGAAACGCAGACACGATAAAGTAACACTCATTGTTGCTGACAATGGCCAGGGGTTTGATGTGAATAAGCCGGGCAACGGGATGACTGGAGTACGCGAACGAGCGCAAACGATTGGCGCGCACCTTCGCATTGTTTCACGGTCGGGCAAAGGCACGGCGGTAGTGCTCCATATTTCGGAAGCGGGGGCATTTCTCCCCCTTGACGCGAGGGGCGTCCTGCATTAAGAATAGGTATGGCGATTCGAATCCTGATACTCGAAGATGATCCAAACATCACCAGGACTCTCGCAGAGATGTTCGCCTCGAATTCGGATTTCCAACTTCTAGGAGCTTATTCCACAGGAGCAGATTTCTTTCGCGACGTTCATAAAGCGGCAGACGTGCTCTTGCTAGATTTTGAGCTTCCGGATCAAAACGCATTGTCTGTTCTTCGTCGTCTGAAATCCAGCGAGGCACTTCGCGATATGAAGGTGCTTATCTTCACCGCATTTGAAGATGAAACGCGCTTGATTCATGCCATGGAAGCCGGCGCAAACGGATTTCTTTTAAAAGACACTTCCCCCGAACTGTTACTCGCTGAAATCCGAAGTGTTCATCTGGGCGGAGCACCGATCACCGCGCGAATGGCAAGAGCACTTCTGGGTCATTTCGCACCACCATCGACGAGGGCAGACGGACTCTTGACGCAACAGGAACGCCGTGTGTTGCAGCTCTTGAGCATGGGACTTACCTACGCGGAAGCCGCGCATAAGCTGGGAATATCCATCAATACTCTGAAAAACTATACAGAAAACACGTACCGTAAACTCGAAGTCCGAAGCAAATCAGGAGCCATTGAGAAAGGACGCGCGCGCGGACTGATTTCCTGAGAAAGAATGCTCCTCGGCAAATAAATCAGAAAGATCAATTCTGTGCGAACGTGCCGCCATACGCACTACAGGTCCCCTGCGCAGTCCCGAATGCCCACGCCGGAGTCTCAAAGCGCAACGCTGCTGTTGTTCCAAACGCATTGGTAGCATATCCGCGGTTTGTAATGTAGCAACTCCCCAGGCGACTGGAAGTCGGGCATCCCGACGCGCTCAGTACTCCAAGAAACATACTCGCGCAGTCTGCAGTCATTTGGCTCCCGGTAAAACCAGTATTGTATTCAAAGCACTGAAAGTTAGTTCTGTTGCACGTGGCCTGCACTGGACGCACTGTGGCCACCGAACCGAACAGAAGCAAGATGACAGCATCCGGGTTCGCGCTCGGGGAAGGCGATTGAATGCATCCGCCTTCGAGACTCAAGGCCAGGACCCAGACAGCGCAAACAAGAAAACTCTTCTTCATTCCGATGAAGAATGGCGGTCAGGACCGCGGAGTCGTCAAGATAAAAACCGAAGCAAATCGCTAACGAGCCACTTCATTGATCAAGCGACCCAGCAATTGATCATGCGTGGTCACTGATTTCTGGTTTGCCTCATACTGACGCTGTACTTCAATCATCTGCACCATTTGTGAAACCAGGTTCACGTTAGACGCTTCTACGAAGCCCTGCAATAGAGTTGGATCATTGCGTTCTTGAGGGACAACCATCGGGCCGGATTCAGGCGTGTCCTCATAGAAACCGTTCCCTTCTTTCTTCAGCTCGCGAGGAAACTCAACAGTGCGCACTTTGATTTTGTCCAGGAGAACAGGGTTCTGCCATTGATTCGAAGTTTCATTGGCTCCAGCGCCAGGCTCGTTTCCAACAGCTTGATTGATCCAGACCTCTCCGTTTTCTTTTACTAAAAAGTTAAATTTTGCAACTTTAATCGGCCCGTTCTCACCCATCAAAGGATGCCCATCCGGATTTACCAGGAAGCCTTCTCGATCCAGAATAAAAGAACCACCGCGAGTCAGCCGATCGCCTTTATCCGTGCGAACCACAAAGAAGGAAGGTCTCTCATTGCCACGATCATCAATCATGAAATCCATAGGGTTGCCTGTCTGTTTGGCTGCACCCTGCTCGAATCGCGTGAAGCTTTCGTTGAATTCAGAACCAAGACCCAGTTTGCCAACCGTTGGAGCCAGATCGAAACTGCCCGCCGGAGTATATCCGAGACCGTCTTCGCGTGTGCGATGGAGCACCATCTCGGGAAACGATTTGAAGATCGCTTCATCCGCCTTGAAGCCTGTCTTATCCACGTTTGCCAGATTGTTTGAAATGACATCCAGCTTGTACTGGTTCATGATCATACCGGATGAACCGGTGTAAAGTCCGCGAAGCATAGCTAAGAAATCGGCATTCTACGCCCGATCTGAATCATTTTGCCTACATTTTTATGTCTCCGCGCCGAAGCTTAATTAGATGCAGGACTTATTTGTATCTCTGGGCGCGGGCGTTCACCAGATCCCGCTGATTGAGGCCGCCAGAGCCATGGGCTACATGGTCGTGGCGGTAGACAAAAACCTGGATGCGCCCGGGTTCGAGTATGCTCATGAGAGGATCCAGAGAAGCATCCTTCGACCGGCCTCGATTCGCAGAAAGCTCGAGGCGATTGCCGGAGATCCTGTGGCCATCGTTGCTCGATCCTATGGAAAGGCGCTCATTTCCAGCGCGGCTCTGTCCGATCACCTGGGCCTCCAGGGGCCCGGAGTTCAAGCAGTCCGATTCTTTCAGAACAAGAGCGCGTATAAATCCATTCTAGAAGAGGCAGGCATTCTGGTTCCGAGAAGATTCCAGGCTTCGCAGATCGCGCGCATCAAGAAAGACATGCGACTCATTGCGCGGCCGGTCGCAGGACACGGCAAACTCGGAATCGAAATCCTGGAAACACGCAAAGATAGAATCAGATTCGCAGGCAGGCAGGAAGAAGGCTGGTTGATTGAAGAGCTCGTAAGCGGAACGGAAGTTACTGTACTCGGTGCAAGTCATCGCGGCAGCTACCGTACTCTACTTCTCACTTCAAAACGGATATCTCAATCCCCTCCCCATTTTGCAGAAATCATGCACCGTTATCCGGCATTGATCTCATCTCAGACAAAAGAGAAGATCGATCAGATTTGTGCGAAGATTGTGGAAGTTTCCGGCCTTCGCACCTCTCCTCTCGTAAGCGAATTCATTGTAACGGAAGATGAAAGCATCTATCTGGTAGAATCGGCACCCGAAACAGGCGGCGAATTTCTGGCCGATTTTGCATTCAGCACAGCCACAGGCACGGACTATTTCAAATGGTTCATTCGACTTTTGACAGAAGACTCCATGCCTGAACTAAATCTAGCAGATCGGGCGGCGGTCATTCGCTACCTGATGCCGGCAGAAGGACAACTCATTGGACTTGAATTCCCCAAATGGCTCAAGTCATGCAAAGAGTTTGCCTTTGAAAAAAAGCTCATAGCACCCGGCACGAGAACAGATCTCAAACATGGCAATCTTCATAGACTGGCCGCCATCGGGCTCAGGGGAGGAACATCTGAAATCGAAACCCTCATCACACTCGCGGACAAAGCCGCACAGGAAACAAACATTGAATACAAAAGCGCTTAACGTGCCACCCATTTCCGTTCCGGATGTGCTTCCCAATCGCAGCGCCTGGGATAGACACTACGGCAGAAGCAGATCCGTTCAGGATTATCCAGATGAAAACCTGGTGCGTCTTCTGAAGAAGCATCCGGGACAGAGCGGATTAGATCTTGGCTGCGGAAGCGGCAGACATATCTCCCTCTTGCGAGATTGTGGATACAGCGCCATTCACGCCACAGATGTAAGCGAAACCGCTCTAGAACTGTGCAGAAAAAGGTTTCGCTATGCCCTCTTTCATCCACTGGATGCGCGTATGCTCAAGAAGAATCATTTCGAGATTCCTCTGCCAGAAGAGAGCCTGGATACTGTGATCGCCTGGGGTGTGCTTCACTACAATCCGGACGAAATGATTGCAAGCATGCTCAAAGAAGTGATGCGAATTCTAAAGCAGGGCGGAAGATTCCTGGGCACACTCCGATCTCATCGCGATACCCATTTCAAAAACAATCCTGACATGGACGGGGCGAATCTCAAAACGTACACTCGTCCGGAAGCAATGGATCTGTTGAAGGACTATTTCGCAGACGTTTCGCTGGGTTATGTAGAAAGAATCCCGGTTGGAAGCAAATATCGCGTCTGCCACTGGATCTTCGATGCAAGCAACTAGCCAGCAACTACTGTGCCCTCTATGTGGAGGGCCTATGATCTACCGTTATACGATCAAGCGCTTCCGTCCTGAATTTGACATTGTTCGTTGCAGCCGTTGCGGTCTCGAAAGGCAAAGCGTTTTGCCACAGATCGATCAGATGTACGACGAAGACTATTACAGTGGCAAGAGCGAATACAGCTACAAAGACGAACGCAAAAATGAAAAATACGAAGCCTACGTCTGGCGAGCTCGCCTGAAGCGTATCGCAGAATTCGTCCCGGCGCCTGCAGATTTTCTCGATGTAGGGTGCGCATATGGCGGCCTTGCACTCGAGGCCAGGGCTTCAGGATACAGCGCGAAGGGTCTCGATATCTCAAAACACGCCGTGGCAGAAGCGAGAAAGCGCGGACTCGACGCAAAACAGGGCAGAATCACGGACCATCTATTTCCACGAGGCTCATTTGATGTGGTCACCATGATTGAAGTGATCGAACACCTGGAGGATCCAGTCTCTGCGATCGAGAGTCTTTCACAAATCATCCGTCCAAACGGATTGCTCGTAGTCCAGACCGCTAACTTTGCCGGACAACAGGCAGTCAAAGAGAAGGACTCATATCACTACTATTTGCCAGGTCACCTTTTTTACTTTTCGCGAAACAACCTAACGGAACTACTTCGCCGCCATGGATTCTCTCGCGTTGTTTTTTTTCCCGGAGTCGAATTCGGTTTGTTGCCCAAGATCCTCAAATCCCGCGGATCGTTTCAAAAGCCTTCTGACTATTTGAAATGGATCAGAATGAGCAGCTATCACGCGATGAGCAAAATCGCGCTCGGAGATTTTGCAATGACTTCCGCGATGGTGCTCTACGCGATCAAGGATAAGACATGACTTTGCGCGAAGGCTTCTTCAATACCTTATTCAGACAAGGTCTGTCTTCGCCAGGAACCACAAATCGCACGCCCTGCACTTCCGGGAACTGCGTCATAGTGAACAGCACCTGATCCATGCGGTCTCGAATCACATGAGCGCCCATGCGAAGCAGGCTTGGATCAAACTCTAGAGTCAGTACACCTTCGCTTAGATTGTGCGACATCAATCGCACGGATGAGTCAAATGGATTGAGCAAACCTCGCTCTCTTGGAGAAGGACCCTTTTGTAGATACTGTAGCAGAGCTCGCACGCCCACCTGGCTTTGTGGCCATGTGCGATGGACTTTCTTGATCACGGATTCGCGGTCGCTGTAGGCAACGAAGTAGAGATCCCAGCCGCCTCCCGTCACTTTGAGACGCGAATCAGGCGAAGCAGAAGGCATAACACTTTCGGGCACAGAATCCAGACTGCTCGCATCGATTTTTTGCACCGCAGGGGCGTGAGATTGAACGCGGTTCTGAACCCCTTCAAAAATCGCGGAGGCAGATTGCTTTACAGGCTGCTCCAGGGCCGCGGCGCGCGACGGGATCGACGCAACCTGAGACCTGACTTCAGGAGCCACCCGATTGGATATTTGGTCCGGGAGCGCTTCTACTCTGTCTTTGATTTGTTTTCCAGCCTGAACATCCATGAAGATCAGGAGCAGGCTTACGCCGACCATGCTCAGCAGGATTCGGTTGGAGTTGGCCGTGTCAATGGGCGGGGTTCCGGGATTTCTGAGAAGCATCCGTTATTATTGTCGGACGATTCTCAGAATCCGTTCACTCAGCGGATTTTCTTCTTATGACGGCTTGCTTTGCGTTTTTTCTTACGCTTGTGGGTGCGGATTTTGATCCGCTTCCTTTTTCTTCCGGAAGGCATTCTATCCCCTTTTGCCGCTACAGGTGTTTCTGTAAACTAGAATTCTGATTCATATGCTGGAGCAGTTCTTTTATGCGTCCAATCGACTTTTCGTCCGCTACAAAGAGAACATCGTCTGTTTCTACCACGATGAGGTCTTTGACTCCGAGAAGTGCGATGAGCTTCTTATCCGCCAGAACGATGTTTCGCTCCGCATCATTGGCAGTGATCACTCCACGTTCCGAAACATTGATGTTTCCGGCATCGTCTGCCTTCAGGATCCGCGGCAAAGAAAGCCAGGATCCCACATCGTCCCACTGGAAGGTGGCCGGGACCATAACAACTCTCTTTGATTTTTCGAGGAT
>JAIBBM010000107.1 GCA_019694685.1 Leptospirales bacterium | reverse complement strand
ATTGACACGATGGAGCTAGAATGCAGCGCATCGTAGAGTGGAAGATTGGCTCCTCCAGGCATTCCGGCTACAAAAGGCACGGATTCTTGTTCCAGATAGTCGAGGATGATTCTTGCTCCGCTCTTCACACAGTCTCCTTTTCCGAGGGACTGCCGGCGGATTTGTTTCATCCCGCCGGCTGCGCCGACGGGATCGTGTCCTTACGACGCAGAAATGAATACTACGACCACGAGGACCAGGACCAGTGTATTCATTGCGCGGGACATTTGAAGCCACGAAAACTACAAAGCCAGGAATCGTCTTTCAAATTCCTGGCTTTGATCTATATTTTTTAAATGCCCAGCACCTTACGGGCTTCTTCCGTCAGGCGATCACGGTGCGATGGATGAGCAATTCCAATGAGCGCGCGCGCCCTCTGGCGAAGGTTTTTTCCATATAAATCAGCCACGCCAAACTCTGTAATCACGTAGTGCACATGCGCACGAGTGGTCACGACACCCGCGCCAGGCTTCAGACAACTGACGAGCCTGGATTCTCCTTTGGATGTCTGGCTCGGAAGTGCGATGATCGGCTTTCCGCCTTCTGAGAGAGAAGCGCCCCGAACAAAGTCCATCTGGCCTCCTACTCCCGAAAACTGACGATGACCAATCGAATCGGCACAAATTTGACCTGTAAGATCCACTTCGATGGCACTGTTGATCGCTGTTACTTTAGGATTACGTCGAATCACTGCAGTGTCATTGACATAGGCAATGTCCAGCATGGACACAAACGGATTGTCATCGATGAAATCGTAGAGCTTGCGAGTGCCCATTACAAACCCGGAAACGATTTTCCCTGGATGCTTCACTTTCATTTCCCCCGTAATCACTCCTTTCTCGACGAGAGGGATGACTCCGTCTGAAAACATTTCAGTATGAATTCCCAGTTTCTTGTGACCGGTCAGACAGGAGAGCACTGCGTTTGGAATGGCACCGATTCCCATTTGAAGAGTGGCTCCGTCTTCCACGAGACCCGCCACATGTTTGCCAATGGCCAGTTCGATCTCGTCTGGTTCTGTAGGGGCTACTTCAGGGAGCGCATCATTCGCATCTATCAAAGCATGGATCTGGCTGACGTGCACCATGCTTTCGCCGTGAGTTCTGGGCATGGCAGGATTCACCTGTGCGATGATTTTACCCGCGCACTGAACCGCGGCGCGTGCGATGTCTACAGAAACCCCCAGGGAACAGTATCCATGATTGTCTGGAGGAGAAACATGAATCATGGCCACGTCAATGGGCAGGATCTTTTTTCTGAAAAGTGCGGGGATCTCGCTGAGAAAGACCGGAACGTAATCCGCTCTATGATTCTGAACCGCTTCTCGAATATTCCCCCCGACAAAAAAGACATTGGTTTTGAAACTGGACGCAAACTCCGGCTTCGCATAGGGAGCACCTCCCTCTGTGTGTATGTGCACCAGTTCTACGTCGCGCAGTTCGGAGGCTCTGGCCATCATTCCATCTATCAAGCGATGAGGAGTGGCGGCGACGCCATGTACAAAAATACGATTCCCCGATTGAATCACACTGACTGCTTCTTCTGCTTTTACGAATTTCATAATCCCCTCACAGGTAGAATTTGAATAGAAAGAACCATCTCTCAAGCAACTTGACGGTGAAAGGCCGCTTCCCCCACTCTACTCCATCAATCAACCTTGCCCGGGATGCATCGACAGAAAACTGATGAGCAAGATCATGATTTATGTCAGGCCTTGTGGACCGAATGCTCAATTCCAGATCATGCAAAAAGCTTCTGTGATCCAGGTTCGCAGATCCAACAATAGAGATTCGATCATCCACGACCAGGGCTTTAGAATGAACAAATCGGGCGCGAACTTCATAAATGCGCACGCCTGCTTTCAGCAGACCCGAAAAAACAAATCGGCTCGCATAGAAGGCAGCTTTTACGTCGCTCTTTTCACTTACCAGTAAGCGCACATCCACTCCCGCGCGCGCCTTTCTCTTGAGAAGGCGCAGGAAAGATAAAGTCGGAATGAAATAAGCAGACTCAATCCAGATTCTGTTTTGCGCGGACGCAAGAGAATCGCGATACGCTCTTCGAAATGCCAGGCGAAAGCGTGGGGTGTTTTCAATGAGCTGCAAATCGGCGGACGAATATACCACTCCGGCTGGTCGCGATCTCGGAAACACAAGCTTTCTACCCGAAACAAAGCGCCACATTCTATCAAAAGAAAGTTCTGCATCCATGGCGATTCGACCCACGAGCCGAATCATCGAGTCCCGCCAGCTTTCGTGCCCCACGGCACGCCTGCTGTGATCTCGCACAATGTTCATACCGCCAGCATAGCAGATATTTCCATCGATCACTACAAGCTTGCGATGACTGCGGCGATGATTGCGAATAGAGAGCATCCCGAACCATCCCAGAGGCCGAAAGATGCTCAGTTCAATTTTTTCAGCGCGCATGCGGCGTATCGCATCCTGATGAAGGCTGTAAGAGCCCACACCGTCTGCGATGATTCGCACAAGCACTCCTCTTCTTGCCGCGGCGATCAGAGACTCGATGATCTCAAGCCCGATCTCGTCGTCTTCAAAAATGTACGATTCCATAAGCACGCAACGCGAAGCAGATGCGATGTCGCGCCTGAGAGCGGAGTAGTAATCGTCTCCTTCAAAAAACAGCTGATACGATTTTGAAGTTTTCTTCACAGCCGATCAAGGGAAACCGTTTCCAGATAATCGGGAACAGAAGCACTCCACCCAAGTTCAGATTGAATCCGCTTGCGAAGCGCTTCGCTTGATTGAGGTTCACCATGAGTAATGAACGTATGACGAGGTGGCTTACGAAAGCCCCCGAGCCACTGCATGATTTCATCTGCATCCGCGTGAGCAGACAGAACATCCAGGCATTGAATCTCAGCGCGAACTGAAATCATTCTACCATGAACCTTGATTTGACGCGCACCGGCCACCATATCGGCTCCTCGCGTACCTGCTGCCTGGAATCCGGCGAAAATAACCATATTCTCGGGAACATCAGCCATGTGTTCTAGATGATGCAGTACGCGACCACCCGTAGCCATTCCGCTTGCAGAAATGATGATAGCAGACTCTTTGCTGTCGTTGAGGGCTCTTGATTCTTCTGTTGTATCCACAAACCGTGCATGCGCGCGCATATCAGCGGCTTCTTCAGCCGTCAGGCGATTTTCCTCGGAAAAAGACAAAAACACCCGGGTTGCTTCTGTTGCCATGGGGCTATCCACGTAAATCGGGATCTGGGGAATTCGATTTTGTTTTTTGAGGCGAATGACAAAGTGAAGAATTTCCTGAGTGCGTCCCACTGCGAAAGCCGGGATTAAGATTCTACCTTTACGCTGTACGGTCTTATTGATCAAGCGCTCGAGCAATACTTCGGGGTCTTCTCTGTCATGAACGCGATCCCCGTAGGTGGATTCGAGAACCAGCACGTCCGCATCTGTTACACGATCTGGCTGTGGCAGAAGATTGTTGATGGGGCGACCAAGATCTCCCGAAAATACCACAGTTTCTCCGCCCAGATTGAATTTTACAATGCATGAGCCGGGGATGTGTCCCGCACGAAAGTATTCAAATGATATGTTTTTACTTAGTTTTATATTCTGATGATACTCTACAGTTCGAAAATACTTCAAGCAATGACGAGCATCTTTCTCCGTATACAATGGAAGAGCAGGCTCATGTTTTGTGAACTGATGCTTGTTTGCGTAGTGAGCATCCTCTTCCTGAAGACGACCGGAATCTGGAAGTAGAATGCCGCATAACGCTTTGGTGGCACGCGTGGACAAAATCTCCCCGCTGTAGCCCTTCTTTACAAGAAGAGGTACATACCCGCTATGATCCAGGTGCGCGTGGGTGAGAACAACATGACTGATGCTGCGCGGAGATAGTGGAAGAGGCTTCCGGTTTCTTTCGCGAAGTACCTTGAGGCCCTGAAACAGGCCACAATCCACGAGTATCCTGTTGTTCTTTGTAGTAATCAAGTACTTGGATCCGGTGACAGTTCCTGTGCCACCAATGAATTGAAGAGAACGAGCCATTATATTTTTCCTGCGTGGATTTTTCCGTCCGCGAGAGTGAGTTTCAAATTGCGAACGGGTCTTCCAAAAATGCGATAGGGTGCGATTCCCACTCCGAAGTATACTTCCACGCCCGGATGAGCTTCCAGGGTATGCAGCGCGGATTTTGGATTGGGAGCGATTCGATCCTGGAGCTTGCGTCTCTGTTTTTCGAGCGCATTTACAATGCTCGATTGTTTTTCACGGAGTTCGAGGAGTTTGGATTCTGTGTCCAGATCCACTTCCTTTCTTCTCTGGCGAGCTTCTTCCAGTTGCTTGAGATGGCTTTCCACCCGGTCGAGGATTCTTTTCTTTTCGTAGATATCTCGATCCAGGGCCCGCAATTTCTCGAGCGTATCCGGATCCAGCCCAAGAACGATTCTGGTGGGTGTTTCCAGTCTGGACCCGATTCTATTTGCGCGAAAGATTCCAGAACAGATTGCTTCTCCACCCAGGATTTCACCTTTGCCCTGTTCCACGGAAATGTCTTTACCCGATACAAGCCTCGAATGCAAGACAGCATCCTCAATCACAATGGACCCGCCTGCATGAAGTGCCGCAGACTGAACAAAACGCGAAAGGATCTGTCCGCCCGCCTGAAGGCTGGCAGCTCCTCTGCCAATGACTCCTTCAGATAAGAAGATGGAACCGCCGGCTCGCACGTGCACGGCTCCAATCGTTTTTTCAAGGATCACATCTCCAGAAGCAACAATGTCAAATCCATCCGCGACGACTCCAGTAACTATGACTGTCCCGGGAAAATCGATGTGCCCTGTGGAAAAATCGACGGTTTCGAGTTTGAGAACATCATCCACATCGAAATGGAGTCTGATCTCTCCTGGCATTTCTATTTCGCGCAAACGAACATGACCGCTCTTCTCTG
>JAIBBM010000053.1 GCA_019694685.1 Leptospirales bacterium | reverse complement strand
GGATTCGCTGAAACTATACCCACCTTCCTTTGGGTCCGTTGTGATTTCTACGGCGCCATTTCCGAATCCGCAGATGGATACCCCTGGGCGCGCGAAGATTCCAGTCCTGGTCCAGGATGTACCCACTCGCACAGTCTGCTTCTCTCTGCGCGATAGAAGCAAAATGGAACCACTGGCAACAGCGGCCTGCTCAAATTTCGGATTCCAGACCACAGAACCTGTATTCATGCTTCCAAAGCGAGGACCCATGTAGAGCAGCTTTCCGCGCTCCAGGTCTATGATATGAACGCGCGATCCAGCGCCTGTGAGGTAACCGGTTGCGAGAAGCTTTCCATTCGGACTGATCTGCACATGCGATGCATCAAACTCATGCGAATGAAAAATTTCTCGTCTGGTTTTTCCATCGAAAGCATAGATCTGTCTTTGACCGCCATCTCCTGCTGAAACGTAAACTTTTCCGTCTGCTCCCACTGCGAGATCTGACACGGGCATTGCAGTATCTTCAAATTCAGAATGAATGCTCTTTGGATTTGCAAATACTGGGGCGAAAGCCTGATCCACCAGGTTTGGTTTTTTCATATTTGATTTTGCAAGAGCATCCGTAATCTGCTGCACCCGCGCGTGCGGAGTCCCAAACAAAAACGATCCATCCGTCATTTCCACAATCGGAGGAACCGGAAGACCATTCTTGAATCCTGCAGGCTCAAGCGGATCCCACGTCTTCTCATCTGCTTTCACCTGGTATTCCCAGACTTTTCGAAAATTGGAGTCAAACAAACGAAATGAACGATCGTACATCGCGTGAGTGTCCGCGCTGTTCTTCCAGGAAGTGATCAATCCACCCTTCGAAGTGAAGCGTGCAGCATACGGAACCATAAGCCAGTACGCAGCCAGATTGTCCTCTTCCAGACGCTTCTTCTCTCCGTCTGGACCCGGATAACGCAGATCAATTTCATAGTCGAAATGCTTCTGATACAGATTTGATTTTTCGCCTGAGATTTTCTTAAGAATGCGACCGTCCTGGGTAGACGCGATGTAGAGAGTCATGTACGCGTCGCCTTGATCGCCTGAAACAATGAAGACGAACTTCTGACCGGTTGGATCTACATCCAGGACAGAAATCCAATCTCGAAAATTGGCAATCGGAGATACCGCCCACTGAGCGCGAGCGCTGGCAAGATCCACCAGGGCCACTCTACCGTCCGATGAACCGACAATCACTCTCTGTCCGTCCGGCAAGTACCGAACCGATGCAACAGCAAAGTCATCCAGTTCAATAGATCGAACTATGCCAAATGCGCTTTCACCGGATGGGTTGGAAAAGTCATCCTTGCTGAACTTTGGAAATGCAGCAGCCAGAGTGGACGCGATGGCCAGAGGCAGAAGAGAGACTACCTGAATCTTACGCATGCCGAACCATACCGTTTGCCTGGAACCAGGCAAACAAAAAAGCCCCGGATTTCCGGGGCTTTTGCCTACAAAACAAGAAGGTTGAATTACTTCATGTTTTCCTGAGGCGCAGTTTCTGTTTTGTTTTCCATTGGCTGCGGCTGAGCTGGCTGCTGCTTTGCCGGAGTGAGAATTTCATCACGATTGAGAGCAGGAATTTCTCCAGTCTTTGGCGGAATGAAGAGTTTCTGGCCGGGGTAAATCAGATTCGGGTTCTTGATGACCTGCTTGTTTGCCTGGTAAATGCGAGTCCAGAGTCTGGTCTGACCATAGATCTGCGGACGCTGCGAAATGCATGAGAGGCAATCCTCCGGTTTCTTTTTCTGCACTTCGTAGAGCTGCCATCCAGCAGGAAGTTTGCCCAGATTCTTGTTGTCTGTGATATTCGTATTGCGATCTGCTACGTTGTATTTGCCTTTCGCCGCGAGAGCTTGTTCACGAATGATCCCAGCAAGACGGATTGCTTCATCTGAATCTTTGATGCTGTCTTCGTATTTTTGATTTCCGTAGTTTGTGGTCGCGGAGTTCAGAGCTTCGCGAGCTGCAGATGCATAATCGCGCAGGGTTTTAACTTCCTCTTTGCCTGCTGGAATACCATCGATTTCTTTTTCAGCGCCATTCACAGCAACGGTTGCTTCTGCTTTGCGCTTGGCTGCGTACTGCTCTATAGATTTAGAAAGTGCAAGACCTGCCTGCTCCTCTGCTTGTTTGAGCTTGATAGAACCAGTTTTCAGCTGATTGCCATCAAAGTCACTGCGAGCTCCTGCGAGATCAGAAGTGGCAGACTGGAATTCCTGTGGAGCCAGATCTTTTGCGCCGTATCTTTCCGCTTTATCTAGAATTGCCTGCACGCCCGCGAGAGACTGCATCATCTGACCTTTTTGAGCCAGAGCAGTCGTGCGCGCCTTATCCCCTGCAGAGTTGGCTGCTTCGAATTTGCGGTACGCCTGACGATATGTGTCGAGCTGAGCATCGCCTGTGGCTGCCTTTGCCTGACCCTGCGCAGTAGTTCCTTCTCCGTACAGCTTCTTTGCGGCGGAGAAATCATCTTTTGCAAGCTCTTCCGCATAAGCCTGGTCTGCCTGAGCGATAGTCTTTTCTGCCGTAGCGCGAGTTGCTTCTGTATATTTGGGAGAAGCCTCTACGCGAGCAGCGCGAGCCTGATTGAATGAATCAATTGCCTTTTGCTTTGCGTTGTCATATTCTTCCGACCCAAGCTTCTGGTGAGAAGCAAGCAACGCATCACGCGCGCCCTGGAAGTTAGAAGCAGAATATTCCGGAGCGTGCTCCTCTTCTGCCATTGCAATTTCATCACGTGCCTGTGCTAACTCCTGCACCGGAACAGGCTTGTTGCAGTACAGCAAGCCCACACCAGCCAGAAGAATCAAAGCGGGATTAATTTTGGAGTGCATAGGTTCTCTCCTTGAGTGAATGCGCCCGAAGAGCGCGCGGCATCACTTGAACGCCGCGACTGCGTCAGCTTCGGAGTCGTAGATCTCGAAGAATGACGTAAGCTTCGTCAGTTCGAACACCTTACGAACGGAGCCCGAAACATTGATGATCTTGAGCCCGCCCTGATATTTCTTCAGGTTGGAAAGACTGGAGATCAGAGCACCAATGCCAGACGAGTCAATGTAAGAGACACGGTCCAGGTTGATGATGACGTTGTACTTCTGCTCTTCGATGAGTTTGTTGATGAGTTCTTTGATTTCCGGGGCATTATAGAGATCGATCTCCCCGTTGACGTCCAGAATGACAATGTCACCGCTAGCTCTTCTTGTTATTTCCATATGGTTGAGACAGGCTCCTCTATTTGTCCGGAATCCTCGAAAGATACCGGACTTTCCACGATCCCTGTCAACATAAAAAATTCAAGCGCAAAGGGGAAAAATGAGCAAAGAAGTTTCAGTCACTCATCTGGACCATTTTTGTCCCATTCCTTCCATTGAAGATAAAAAGTGGCAAACCGACCGGCTCGAATCGACCCTCTCATCTCTTCCATGAATGTGTAAAAAAAGGCCAGATTGTGAAACGACATAAGCTGGGGGCCCAGCATTTCGTCTGACATGAACAAATGCCGTATGTACGCGCGCGAATATCGCCTGCAAACACGGCATTTACATGCAGGATCGAGGGGGGTTTCGTCATTTTTGTATGACTGATTGCGAATGCGAAGCTTCCCCTGTGACGTGAGGCCCTGACCATTTCTGGCATTTCGCGTTGGCAAAACACAATCGAACATGTCGAAGCCATTTCGCACTGCTTCTATGAAATCGGGAACTGTTCCAACACCCATTAAGTATCTCGGGCGAGCCGGGTCCATACGACCGCCAAGAAAATTCAAAACATCGTAAAAAGACTCTCGCGACTCTCCTACGGAAAGCCCGCCCACAGCGACTCCGCTGAAAGGAAGTTCCCCGATCGCCTGAAGAGACTGCGCTCGGGCGGACTGCGATGTCCCTCCCTGGACAATCCCGAACATTCTGCTACGATTCGGGTCAATGCGGCCGTCTTCGCAGAGTTTGTTGTGATGGTCTATAGATCGTCTAGCCCAGCTATGAGTACGAACCAGAGAAGCCTGGATGCGCGATTCGTCCGCGTCCGCCGGCGGACAATCGTCCAGAACCATCATGATGTGCGAACGCAAGTCTGTCTGAATGTCTATGGCAGATTCTGGAGTGAAGCGATGTTCGCTTCCGTCCAGATGACTTTTGAAATTCACACCGTCATCATCCAGCTGCATGCGATCAGAAAGGCTGAACATCTGGTATCCACCGCTATCCGTCAAAAGTGCGCCGGACCAGGACATGAAACGACCCAGCCCACCGAGTTCCCGAATCTGCGATGAACCAGGGCGAAGATACAGATGATACGTATTTCCGAGAATCAAGCGATAGCCAATCTCTTCCAGGTCTTCCTGCCAGAGTCCCTTAACGCTCGCGCGTGTTCCCACAGGCATGAAGCAAGGCGTTTCTACCTCGATTGTGCCACCAGCATCAGAAGGAAATGAAAGCTTCCCCGTACGAGCTTCTCCGTCCCTCGATTCCTCTTTATAGAAACTCATCACGAAGTTGTGCGCGAAAGCATTAGAGACCCTTGGCTTCGCTTAAGAAGCGTTGGACTTCCGGATCGCTTTGGGCGTTGTGCAAGAGAAACTTTGTTGCATGGTATTCGATTCGTTGCTTGCATTTTTCGCGACGATCCGCATCCTCAATGACAGGGGAGTTGCGAATGTCTCTAAGCAAAGCACCGTAATAAAGAACGGCCACTCTATGGTATTCGCCTTCTCCTGCAGTCAGAAGTGCTACAGTTCTTTCTCCGACGCGATATTTCTCAAGCTTCTTTAAATAGGTCTTTGGATCTCGCATCATTGGATCGAGTTTCTCAAGCAGAGTCCCCGCAGTTTTCAATGATTCGTCATACTTCTTGCGATCTTCTTTTCCGCCGCCACGGCTCAGTTCCAATCTTGCCAGGTGATAGCGGATCTGATTGATCAACACATCCGGATCTTCAGGAAGAATGCGTCGCGCGGATTCTGAGGCCTCTCTCATTCTTTCCAGATATTGAATCGCACGATCCCCTCTGGCTGCCTCGAGCCTGCGCACGTTGTAGGCAGAATGCAGGGCTTCCATGTAGTTTCTATAGAAAGCCATTTCGTCGTATCTATATCGAAAGTTTTCGCGCACCTTCCATGCCTGCTCGAACTCGGACAGAGATCGCGAAGGAAATTCATGACTTCCTTTCTTTGATTCTTGATAAAAAAGAGTTCCCAGGGCTGCGTGTGCTTCCGGAAGTCCTGGATCCGCCACAAGCGACGCCTGATACGTAGCCACTGCTTTGTCGAATGCGCCGCTATCTGCGTAGAAATCGCCCTTCTTTTTCAAATCAAAGGCGTGCACCAGGTTTTCGGATTCCTGAGTGCGCGCTACAAATAGACCTTCTCTGACGCGAAGTAGAATTCCGGTGCCCGTTACAACCCAGCCGTAGAAGCTTGTTTTCAGTACAGACTGTACTGTGATTTCGCCCACAATCAGGCCGTTCCTGAATTTCTCGTGGTGCGGATTCTTATCAATTATATACAATTTTTGCCCAACCTTGAGTCCGGTCGGGTTTCGCACCTTGATCGTGACCTGGTCCAGGCGAGTGTCGTAGCCGGAGAAGGGAGATTGCTGTTCCGTAATGCGAGGCGCTTTGATCTTACTCTGGATTTCTCCCACGAGGAGCATCTTGATTGGATCCGGGCGAGTGTAGTTGCGAAATGCGTAGATCAGCTCTCCTCCTTCCGCGTGCAAAGCACCCGAAAAGACGAGCATAAAGACGCAAACGAGACCGCGCACCATACTGTTTTGATTGTCGGCCTGCCCGAAACGGCCCACCGGAAAAAACTCGATCCAGGGGCCTTTTTCCATTTTCTGGCCGTATGTCGTACCCTTTCCAGGAAATCGAATCCCGCTGGCAAAATCACTGGGAAAAGCATTCCATTTTCAAGACTCCAGAGGACAGAACTCGTCCTAAATTCTACATCCTGGACATGTTCCCCTACCCTTCGGGTGCAGGGCTTCACGTTGGTCATCCGGAAGGATACACTGCGACGGACATTGTGGCGCGCTTTAAGCGAATGAGAGGATTCAACGTTCTGCATCCAATGGGCTGGGACGCATTTGGTTTGCCAGCGGAACGTTATGCGATGAAAACAAAGATTCATCCATCCATTACTACGGAGCAAAACATCACGAACTTTCGCAGGCAACTGAAGGCTCTGGGTTTTTCATACGATTGGGATCGCGAAATCAACACAACGGATCCAAACTATTACAAATGGACACAATGGATCTTTCTGCAGATTTTCAATTCCTGGTATGACACAGATGCGGGCAAAGCACGTCCCATCAAAGAACTTCCCATTCCTGCAGAACTGAAAAAGAAAGGAAAAGAGGCGGAGAAAGAGGCATTCATCAATTCGAAACGACTGGCCTACATCGCAGAGATGCCTGTGAACTGGTGTCCCGGCCTTGGCACCGTGCTTGCAAACGAAGAAGTAGATGAATGGGTCAGCAAAGGCTATACCGTAGAACGCAGACCCATGCGTCAGTGGATGCTGCGAATCACCGCATACGCAGAACGTCTGTTAGGCGATCTGAGTACTGTGGAATGGCCTACCGGAACTCTGGAACTGCAAAAAAACTGGATCGGGAAATCCACAGGGGCTTCTATCAAATTCGCGGTCAAAGATAGCAACCACTTCATTGAAGTATTCACAACCAGACCCGACACGTTATTCGGCATCTCTTACATGGTTCTATCCCCGGAACATCCTCTGGTAGAAGAGGTGACCATCCCGGCCCAGAAGAGCGCTGTAGAATCGTACAGAGAAGAAGCCAGAAAAAAGTCAGACCTTGAGCGACAACTCAAAGGAGAAAAAGAAGAGAAGACAGGTGTGTTTACGGGTGGTTATGCGATTCACCCTTACACAAAAGAGTCCATCCCCATCTGGATCGCAGACTATGTACTCATGGGATACGGCACGGGCGCTATCATGGCAGTTCCAGCTCACGATGAAAGAGACTTCGCATTCGCGCGAAAGTTCAATCTACCTGTGAAGATTGTAGTGGAACCCGTGAGCGGAAAGGCACCCGCGGAAGAAGCATTCACAGGAGAGGGAAAGAGTGTGAACTCCGATTTCATATCCGGACTTCCCTCCAAAGAAGCAACACTGAAAATGATCGAACGAATCCAGGCAGATGGCCTCGGAGAAAGTCGTGTGAATTACAAATTGCGCGACTGGCTTTTTTCAAGACAGAGATACTGGGGAGAACCTGTGCCTGTGTCGTTTACAAAAGATGGAAGATATGTAGGAGAAAAGGAAAAGAACCTTCCGCTTCGCCTTCCTGATTGCGAAGATTTCCAGCCCGCAGAGACGGGAGAATCGCCTCTGGCGAAGCTAAAAGACTGGGTAGAGCACGAAGATGAAAAATTGGGCAAACTTCGTCGCGAAACAAACACAATGCCTCAATGGGCGGGAAGCTCCTGGTATTACCTGAGGTTCATTGAGCCTCGCAATAAGAAAGCTCTTGTTTCCGAACAGGAAGAGAAATACTGGATGGGAGAAACAGGAGTCGATCTGTATGTGGGTGGCGCTGAACACGCGGTTCTTCATTTGCTCTACGCGAGGTTCTGGCACAAGGTGCTCTTTGATCTGGGGCATGTTCATTCCATAGAACCATTTCACAAACTCGTCCATCAAGGACTGATCCTGGGCGAAGACGGACAAAAAATGTCCAAGTCTCTAGGCAATGTTGTAAATCCGGACGACGTTCTCGTTGAGTTTGGAGCAGATTCATTCCGCCTCTACGAAATGTTTCTTGGACCGCTGGAGATGAGCAAACCGTGGTCCACCAAAGCAATCGGTGGAGTGTATCGTTTTCTGTCGCGAGTATGGAGACTCTACACGGCACGTAGTGCGGGAGACTCAGACGAAGACGGAGAAAATGCAAGATCGAGTGCGCATTCGCCTCTGGATGAAGTTCTGCTTGTGGAACCAGAAGGAGACAGGCGCGTAAAAGTAGAGAGGCTTCTTCACCAGACCATTCGCAAAGTGACAGAAGACATAGAGAAGATGTCTTTCAATACTGCAGTGTCTGCTCTCATGGTGTTCGTAAATGAAACCACTGCTGAGAAAAAAATCGGACGCGATGCTGCCGAAAAATTTCTACTTCTCCTTTCTCCTTTTGCGCCTCACATCGCAGAAGAACTCTGGAGTAAGCTTGGTCACAACGAGTCCATTGCACACTCCGCCTGGCCTGGATTTGATCTGACGAAAACGCAGGAAGACGAAATCGAAATCGTGTTTCAAGTGAATGGGAAAGTGCGCGGCAAAGCAAAGATGGCGACCGGATCATCAGACGATCAAATGAAAACTGCCGCACTTGCAGACGAAGCGGTTTTGCGAGCCATGGAAGGAAAAGAACCTCGCAAAGTCATCGTAGTGAAGAACAAACTCGTGAATCTGGTGGTGTAAAGTGGATCCTAAGACAAAACAAGAAATCGCCTCCGCGATGAGAACCCAGGCGTCGCAATTGAAAGAATTCTACTCATCGATTCCGGATAACGTCTTTTTTGTACGACCGGCGAAGGGATGGTCTGCAGCAGGCAACGTACGTCATTTAAAAAAAGCAGCGCAGGGAGTTCTCGTTGGAATGTACACTCCAAAGGGTATTATTCGCGTCATCTTTGGGAAAAGCAAGAAGCCACCCCGGACAGCAGTCCAGCTCAAGGAGCTCTATCTTCGCAAACTCGGACAGGGTGCTGGAGCAGGATTGTTTTCTCCTGTAAATAAGGGTGGGTCTGGAAATGCGCTGAAGAAAGCAAAGCTCATCGAATCGTTTAGCAGGGCAACAGAATCACTTGCGAAATCACTCGATCGTTTTTCAGAAGAAGAACTGGATCAACTTCGCCTACCGCATCCCATCCTCGGGATGCTTGCTATCCGCGAAATGATCAACTTTGGTTTGTTTCACAACGAGCATCACACTGGCATCGTGCGCGAAAGAATGAAGAAAGGAAACTAACATGGCCACCAGAAGAACGGAGCTTCGCTTTACCAATTACAAAGACATCATCCAGGACATCCAGCGCTTGCAGCAGTCAGGATATGAAATGACAGGCAAATGGAATCTGGGACAGATTTGCAGACACCTCAGTTTCTACTGGAAGGGCTCCCTGGATGGATTCACAGTGCAACTTCCCTGGATCATCCGCGCCACTCTGGGAAGAATGATCCTCAAAAGCTCGCTGAAGGAAACCATTCGCAAGCCAGGAGGACAAACCGCGCCTCAATCTGTATTCGCCGCAGAGCCGGATGACAGAGAAGCGGTGGCAGAAGCAATTGCACTTCTGCAAAGGTTGGATCAAAACACGGCGAAGCTCCACCCATCTGCTCTTTTCGGAGAAGTGACCAACGATCAGTGGAAAACCTTGCACTGCAATCATGCCGGACATCATTTGAGTTTTCTGGTGCCAAAGGGCGCTTAACGTTACAAGGAGAACCCTATGGCTATCGAACTGAGCAAAGAGGACACGCAGTCCATTCTTCCTTCCATCATTCAATATATGCGCGAAGAGCTTGAAGTGGAACTCAGCGAAATGCGGGCCGGATTCTTACTCAAATACTTCATGGAAGAAATCGCTCCGTTTGCGTACAACAAGGGTGTACGCGACGCGGAGCAGTACATGCAAGAAAAGGTAGGAGATCTGACCGGCGTCGTGTATGAGGCCCCGCTCAACTACTGGAAAAAGAAGAAGAAAGGGAAATAGCGGCCATCAGCCGATCAAACGCAGGAACTCTTCTTCGCTGACAATCGTAGTGCCGAACTTCTCTGCTTGCTCTAACTTGCTCCCCGCGCCTTCTCCGGCCAGTAGATGCGAAGTTTTCTTTGAAACACCGGAAACTACTTTCCCGCCTCTCTTCTTCACTTCTGCCATGGCAAGATCGCGTGGCTTGAAATTCTCAAAGCTGCCAGTCACGCACCACGTCTGCCCTTCAAAAATTTGCTGTAGATTTGATTTCTCGATTTTCTGCGAGAATTGAAGCCCTGCCTGTCTTAGAGAATCGATCATGGCAAGAACTCGTTTGTCGTTCAGCTGCTCTACAATCGCCTCCGCAGTGCTTGGGCCGATCCCATGAATTTCCTGCAAAGCTTCTACGGCACCTTTTGCGCGCGCTGCGTTTATAAGATCGTCAATGCTATGAAGCCCATGGTCCAGGAGAATGTCTGTGACACTTGGACCTATTTCGCGCAACCCCAGTGAATAAAGCACCCTGCGGTATTCCTGCTTCTTAGATGCTTCGATTCCCTCTAAAATGATTTGCACTGATTTGGATCCAAACCCTTCCATGGCCTCGAGTTCTTCTTTGCGTTCGCCTAACCGGTATAAGTCGGGGATTGTCTTCACAAATCCTTTGCGAAATAGAATCTCAACGTTACGCTCTCCAAGTCCCGCAATATCCATTTGCTTTCTCTGACAGAAAAAGACGATTGCGTTCATTAGCTTTTCGTCGCATTCTTCGTTTGGACAAAGCCAGTCTGCCGCTTCCTCACCGCGTACGAGCTTTGAGCCGCAGGAGGGACATTTTTTAGGAAAAGAGAAAGGTGGGCCTTTGCCCTGATCTACAACTTCTTCGACTGCAGGAATGATTTCGCCGCGCTTGGAAATCTTGACCGTGGAACCAACACGCACTCCGAGTTTTTCAATGTAGTCCGCATTGTGAAGCGTAGCATACGTAACAGTTGTGCCTGCCAGCTTTACAGGAACCAGCCTGGCCCTGGGAGTCACCCTCCCGGTTCTACCCGTGAATACTTCAATCTCTTCTACGGTTGTCTGTGCAAGCTCGGGTTCAAACTTAAGAGCTGTGGCCCATCTGGGGGAAGCAGAAGTATATCCCAGATCACGACGCAGGTTCAGGTCGTCTACTTTCAGAACAAGACCATCCACGGGAAAGTTTAGCTTTTTAACTTTTTTACTTAACAATTCTATTTTTGCCGCGAGACCAGAAGAAGACACTGTATGGGATTCGAACACTGGAAGCCCCAGTTGGGAAAGACGATCCAGTTGCGATGAATCCGTTTTTAGTTTTTCATCTTTCGCGAAGTATGCTTCAAAGGCAACCCAGCGAATGGGTCGAAGAGCAGTTTCGCGGGACTTCTTATGCTTCAAAGAACCAGATACGAGATTGCGTGGATTGGCGTAGATATTTCCCTGCTGCTCGTTGAATGCATCAAATTCATCGAAGTTCATGTACGCTTCTCCGCGTACAGTCAGATCAATCGCTTCGCTCAGGCGGTCCGGGATGCTGCGAATCGTGCGTGCATTCTCAGTGACCACATCTCCCACCTGCCCCGTTCCACGGGTAACCGCGCGTTCAAGCTTTCCCTTCTCATAGTAAAGAACAAGTGTGGCACCATCGACTTTCCATTCGATGAGAATGGTTTCCTTTTTCTCGCAGGTCTTCTCTGCCCACGCAACTGCTTCCTCTGTTGAATAGGTATTCGCCAGAGAGAGTACTGGAATTGTATGCTTGAACTTCGGGAAAGAGTTATCCAGATCACTTCCAACCAGGCGAGTGGGTGAATCAGGCGAAGCAAGTCCGGGATTTTCTTTTTCGAGAGAACTGAGCTCTTCGAGCAACCGATCAAACTGTCTATCTGAGATGAGAGGTTTATGCTGGACGTAGTACAAATTCTGGTGGCGACGAATTTCCGCCTCCAGTTTGCGCATGCGCGCTTCTGCTTGTGAGGCCATCTTCTACTGCGGAGTTTTTTCAAGACGACGAGCACAGGAGCCCTTCGTCTTGAGTTCTGCACATCTGCCGTACAGATTCAGAGCATGAGCTTCCAGAGCGAATCCATGTTGTTCAGCAATCTGCTGTTGCACTTTTTCAATTTCCGGAACCAGGAATTCTTCAATTCTACCGCAATCCTGACACACAATGTGATCATGGTGCTCATGTCTGGGAATGTGTTCGTAGTATCGCACACCCTGTGCGAAATTATGCTCTGTGAGTTGACCGGATTCTACAAGAATAGAAACGATTCTGTAAATGGTGGCGCGCGAAATCTCGTCTCTTCTGTCCTTCAGAGACTCCGCGAGCGAGTCTACCGTGAAGTGAGATGGATGTCTGAAAATAGACTCCGCTACCAATAGCCTTTGATTGGTAATCTTTAGCCCCATCTGCTTGAGGTATTCCGAGAAGATGGAAAGTTCTTTGTGAACGTCTTTGACCACATCCCTTCTTTACGGATCAGTCAGAGGAGTCAACCGCATGAAAATGAGAAAACCCGGTTTCGATTTCGACTGGATCGCCTTGCCGCATGAATACGCAGCCTTCGCCTGAACGTGCCACCCCAATGGGAACGGCCAAAAAATCGCTGAAATTCGCGTCCGCCAGGAACAAAAGCTCCAGCTCTTCCCCGCTCACAACAGCCTCTTCCGCGGTGATTTTTAGCCCGGCTGCAACGGGAATCTTCTCCAGATCAATCTCCAGGCGAACCCTGGACGCTTTTGCAAGCCTGGCGCTATCCTGTGCGATTCCATCCGAAACATCCATGGCGGCGTGCACATGAGTCAAGTCCACATACGGGTGAGACCTGGGCCTGAGGTGGCGCCCGACAGCCAGAGACGCCATCCCACCCGCATCCACCTGACCGCTCAGATGAAGATATCCGGCAAGCGACAGACCAAACGTCCCGGTAACATACAAAACGTCCCCCGGCCTACCGCCAGACCGCATAACGTGCCGTTTGGCGTAGCCACCCATGGTCAGTTGCAGCTGAAGCTCAGACGATCGGAATGTATCTCCCCCGAGCAAATCAATCCCGCAGGCCATCCTCTCCTCGCGAAAGGCACGCGCGAAGCGGCGGATGAAATCGTCTTCGATCGACGGCAACCCCAGATTCAGGAAACACCAGGAAGGCTTTGCACCGCTCGAATGCAGATCCGAAATATTGACGTGAAGGAGTTTGATGGCGAGATCTTCCGGAGAAGACCAGTCCCTTCTGAAATGAGTACCTTCGCTCAGGCTATCTGTTGAAACAAGGTTGATTTCACCGTTAGTCGGAATTGCGGCACAATCGTCCAACAGATACGAGTCTTTTTGAAAAAGCTCTATGATCTGGGATTCGCTGAGCATATCATTTCATTGCCAGGCTGCCGGAACCTGTTTCTATAAGCCTATCTTTGAGATGCTGGGCAAACAGAATAAACTGAGACGATCTGGACAATGCGGTCCCTCTTGATTTGAGCCCGGCCAGAAATGATTCCGACAGTCTTCCGGGCGGTGCAAAATCGTCACCGTACAGCATTTCGCGAAGCGATCTTGGATGCTCATCCGCGAGTGGTTCCACTTCTCCACTATAGAACACCATCGATTCAAGAATGGCAAGCATTGCCTCCAGCGGATGAAAAATCCTCTTTGCATGCGGAGAAAGAACAGGACGTAGTTTCACCGGATCAAGCCCTGGCTTCGCAAAATCCTTTACAATCATCATCTGATTCCTGGTTCGCATAGCCGGTCGTTCTCTCAAAATCTTTTCCGTACGGTAAATAAATTCAACTACATCCACTCGACTTGAATCCAAATCCACGACTATGATCTCCGGCCATTCCTGTATATGAGTCAGAACCTGTGCAATGTCTTCCGTTGCCGAAAAATCCATCCTGGGTTCGCGGCCTGCGAAACGAAGAATCTGCCGCATGCGAAGACGAAACATGGGATCGTCTGAAATCACAAATGCAACCGAAGATCTAGGCGGAAGCTCAGCCGGAGGAAGAATCAGTGGATTGCGATCGTCCAATGATATGACTGCAACCGCACCGGCAGAAATGAAAGGCATGGGGTCGGACGCTTTGCCTGCAAAAACAACCACGGGCAGGAACCAGGAAAGAATCTCTTCTACGGATCTGATGTCTGCCCTCGGAAGAAAGCGAAGGGTGGACAGGTCCGCGGGTGGAGAGGATGGCATCTGGGAATCGCTGCGCCATCTGCCTTCCGCATAACTTTCCAGCCAGTATCGCAGCAGAAGCTCCTCCGCCTCGGAAAGGCGATGCCCGACAGCAACGGGAAATTCGCGCATAAATCAGAATTGCAACTCGATGTGCACCGTCAACACAAGGCACAATGCGAAAAACCTGGGTATGCCTGCTGCCGGTCCTGGCATCCTGTTTTTTGTTTCGCCCGAAAAACGGCCATCCAGAAGCCTTAAAGGTAGAACTGGAAGATGGCGGTCGCATTAAGACGTATTCACTGAGATACAATCCGGAAGGACAAAACGCTGCACGCCCCCTTCCAGGCAGATCCGGAAGATCCATCTACACTGGTCTGGACGTACTGGCAGAATCGGACTTTGCACTTCTGCGCGAGAAAAGATTCGCGCTGCTTACCAATTCAACCGGGCTCAATCGCGCTCTGGAACCCGGAATCGATCTGTTCCTTGCAAACGGAATCAGGCCTGAAATTCTGTTCGAGCCGGAGCACGGCATCTTCGCGGCAGAAGACGCGGCAGGAAGCGAAGGAGTCCGCACAGATTCTCGCACAGGACTTCGAATCTTCAGTCTCTATAGCAGCCAGAAAAAGCCACCGAGTTCTCTATTGCTCGGGCTTGATTACCTGGTGGTGGACATACAGAATCTTCCGGTTCGATGCTATACATACATTACTACTTTGAGTTACTTGCTTGAGGCAGCGGCGGAGGCTGGAACTCCCGTATTGATTCTGGACCGACCAAATCCATTTGGATTCATACGCGCGCGAGGCCCGTATCCGCGCGAAGAGCTTCGTAGCTTTGTTGGATATGCACCAGTTCCATTTCTCTATTCTATGACTGTGGGAGAATACGGACATTTTGTAGCGCACGAACTTCTTCCAAATCTGAAGCTATCCGTGATCCGAGTGCAGGGCTACGTGCGCGCGGACGCAGACGCGGCAGCCAGCAATTCCTGGATCAATCCATCGCCTAACATCCCGTCATTCGAAAGCGCGCTGGTCTATGCGGGAGTCGTGTTTTTTGAAGGAACTAACGTAAGCCTGGGACGCGGAACTACGCGGCCCTTCATTTATGTAGGAGCTCCGTGGATGCATGGTCCAGAACTAGCGACGGCTATGCGATCTCTGAAATTGCCCGGAGTGCAATTTTCAAACGTGGCGTTCACGCCCTCGAGTTCTCTGTATACCGGTGTGCATTGCTACGGAGTACAAATCCATCCAACCTCTCTGGACTTCGATCCAATTCGGACCGGTTACGAATTGATGCGAGCAGTCTACAGACTGCATCCCGGGAAATTGACGTTCGTGTGGTCCGGCAATTCGTATGGAACAGATCGGTTGTGGGGAAGTGACTCGTTTAGAATGGGCGTAATCAACAACTGGGACTATGAGACGTTTGAGAAAACCTGGATTCGAGATAGCGAATCGTTTGAGGAATGGATTGCCGCCTATCGTTTGTATTGAGAGACCAGCCCGATGGGCTGGCCTTCCGTCTGGTTCTTTCTGGTTCTTCTACTGAACAGAAGCGGGAACCTTAGCAAGTTCCGCCTTGCAGGCTGAACTCAGACTGCTCTCTTTCTCGCGAAGGCAGCTGATGATCCTTCCTTGACCGGGTTTCACATCTTTGCACTGAGCTTTCGCATCCGCTTTGCATGCATCCATGAATGCTTTGCGTTCTTCGTGCTTTGCCTGATGACTCGCTTTGAATTCGTCTAACTTTGCCTTACATGAAGGACTCAAGTTCGCGCTGTTTTCATTGAGGCATTTCAGACGACGACCTTGACCGCGTTCCACTTTTGCGCAGAACTTTTCCTCATCCGCTCCGCATGCTTGCTTAAAACCATTTACAAAATTACCAATGTTCTTCTTACATTCGGCAGATACTTTGTCCTTATTTTCCGCCAGGCAATTCATGATTCTACCTTCGCCCGGTTGAACGTCTTTGCAATATGTTTGAACGTCTTTCTTACATGCACCTTTGTGCGGCTCGTCTGCAAAAAGAGGCGCAGAGAGCATGGCTGCAATTGCCAGGACAGCTAAATAACTTTGTTTCATGGAGTTTCCTCGTAGGAGATTTCTACAGGCATTAGATCGGACCCGCTACGGCAGGGTTCAAACATTTTTCATGGAAGGATGCTTTGAAAATGTGCGAATCAGGAGAACGCTGTTTCCCTTTTCGTTGTAGCGAATCGTGTCAAATTCCAAACGCGCCATGGCGATTCCACGACCGTGCATGAGACTAAAGAACTCGGGGCTCTTGATATCACGATCAAGAACGCTCTGGTGGTCAAAACCGTCCCCCTGATCCGTGATTCTAAAAAGTGCGCGCTTTTCGTTCAGGGAATAGACCAGCCTGACGTTACGTTGACCATACACAGGGTCTGTTTGCCTGGACAAAAGAAGACTGAAGTAAGTCCCTTCATTTTGCGCTTCTGTCTTTTCCTCGAAGGTAATCCCCAGATTTCCGTGTTCAATGGAGTTGATGATCATTTCACGGAGACAAACCTTTACAGCGTATGCTGAATCATGATCCGTGTACTTCAGCATGCCCAGAAAGACCCTCTGACTGATGGCATCAGAAATATACACATAATTCCCGAACACGTATACCTGCCTTTCTGAGATACACACGGCGCGCAGCTCGTCTGCCGACTCCACGGAGGCTGTTCCGGATATCGTATAACTATTGTTATGTGGAACATATTGCAGGCGAACAATCAGCTCCCTCGGTTCTCTAGTACGCGTAAAGAAATCAGTGCGAAATAAAACTTCCTTGCGCGTATCCAGCAACTCGCGTAGCTTCTGACGCACTGTGTGCCTTGCGAGGGAATTCTTACTGTCAGTTCCAGCATAGTACACCAGAGCCTGGAAATCCTGGCCGATCAGTTCCTGGGCGGGGATGCCCAGGTGCTGGCCGACCGCTTGATTGATCATGGTAATGCTGCCGCCTGCATCCAGGGAAAAAATGATTTCGTTTGTGCTTTCGACAAGTTCGCGATACTTCTTTTCTGAATCTTCGATACTGGATCTCGCGGATTGAAGCGCGCGAATATTGTCGTGCAGGCGCCTGTTCAAGTTATGAAGGCTATCCTGTAACCTGGCATATTTGAGAGACAGAGAAGCGGACATCCCCACTACGAAGCAAAAAAATCCCTCTTCCACTATGTTGGGAGTATGGATGATGGTGAGATAAGACAGAATGTCATTGGCCACAGCTACTGCAAATAGTAGAAATCCCAGTCCAATGATGCGACCGGTAAAAACGCCTTCCTGAATACTCATGACTGCGATGGTTCCGCAGTACAGAATCACCAGAGCGCAACTGCATAGAATCCATGGAAACAGGTACCGAATGTAACGTCCGTATCCAACTGGACCAGAAACCGAATAAAAGAATGCGAGAAGCAAGAGTCCGGACCATACGAAAGAGAAAATGGTAACGGCTCGACGCCCTCGGCCAAATAGACTGTGCGCAAACAATACAAGTACAGAAGGCGCAAAGATCAAAGGCAGGTGAACGCTTGAGTGCTGAAGCAGGAAGGAATCCGACACAAAATGAGTTAGATTGTCAATCGAAGCTACAATGAACCCGATCGAAATGGAGAATATTGCGAAATAGAGGTAGTATTCCTCCTTTCTCCTGCTTAAGAATGTTATGAAATGAGTAAATCCTGTGAGGAAGAAGAGTGTCACAAGAACCGTATTCCACATGACAGAAAGCGAATAACGTCTCTCCACTGCAGCCATAGCACCCGCGTACATAGTACGCGAAATAAAACCACCTACGCCACCATAGCTTCGCGATCGAATTGCGATTGTGTTTTCCTGTCCGAACAAAATAAAAGAGGATGGAATTACTACGGGAAACGATCTAGTCGGGTGCGCACCCGGCGCGGACATTTCGAGAGAGGCACCATCGTCTATGCGACGTCCGTTCACATATACTTCATGCCAGCCTTCGCGCAAGGGTAGGACAATTCCGATGGTATGGTCACGCATCCCTTCACCGACGAAAATCTTTCTGCGAAACCATGCAATCCCGTCGTATTTGATGCCTGCACGATGCCAGTTCTGTGGCAACCTCATGCTCAGCCAGGCAGAGTCATCAAAGGTGGCTCCCGCGAACTCTGTGCGATCACCCGGAAAGAACTTCCAATCACCCATGAGGCTGACCAGGTCACGGCTGTTTTCAATCGATGCGGTTTGTGCAAAGGCCGGCTGAAACACGGCCATGCCGATCACAAAACACCAGAGCCACGGCCGCATGATGTCCTCCTGTTGCACTGAAATCGGGTTGGGTCAAGCCAAATAGACCACTTGAACAGGATTTGCTTGCAACTCCTGGCCCGGACTCCCCGCTTGCTCATGGATAACGTTTACCAATCACCGTCGCTGACTCCTCCGCCTTCCGGAGTAGACGGAGCAAAATTCGATCTCGATCGCGCGCTCAATCTGGGCTGGCAGTCCTTTAAAGGCCAGATCGGTCTTGGAGTAGCATATACAATCGTGCTGGCACTGCTGAGTGTTCTCGCAGTGCTTTCATGTTTTGGCATTCTGTTTGCATTGCCTCACCTGGCCGCTTCTTCTGCAATCATGGGACTGCTGATGGTTCGCGGGAAACCAGAACTGGGAGATATGTTTCGCCCATTTCGCGCATTCGGTGCAGTACTCGGCGCATGGCTTCTGATCACGATTGTAACGCAACTGATCGCGATGATTTTCACGATTCCATACTACGCGGTTTTGCTCCAGGGCGTAGATTGGAGCCAGATTCAAGATGCTTCGGGAGGCGAAGCATTCAAAGAAATCATGCAACAATTTCAAAAGCAACAGCAGACCTTTTCAGTAGCAAAACTTGGGACCAATCTAATCTCTCTTCTGAACCTGCCTGTTTCATTGTACATTGGTGCAAGGCTCATGCTGACCTATCCTTTGATCATTGAACGCGGAATTCCACCCATGGAAGCAATCAGGCAAAGCCTTGCCGTTACGCGGCCATTTCAGTGGCCGCTGATGGGTTTCGGATTCATTACTGGTGTGATCGCAGGGCTTGGTATTCTGGGTTGCTGCGTTGGTATTTTGTTCACTGTGCCCCTCGCATTCACCATGCACGGAGCCGCCATCTATCAGCTGCTTGGCGAAGATACAGGCGCTCCCATCCCGGGCACTAACACGACGCAGACTTCCATCTAGGAGATCATTCGCCGCATAACGTCACGCACGCTGGTAGGCTTTCAAATTCAGATCGCTCTTCGCGCGCGGGGAAAATACTCCCTGCGCGAGAAGAATGAATCCATCCGCCTCACCGCGAAATACAGAAGGGTCGTGGGTCACAACAAAGACCCCCGCAGTCCGTCTGATATCAGACAGTATTTCAAAAAAGAAATCCACTCCCGCTGAATCAAGGGCAGTGATTGGCTCGTCCAGAAATACAACCTCGGGAAAATGAAGGACCGCGCGGCATATTCCGATCTTCTGCCTCATTCCGCGAGAAAACGTACGAACAAAATCATGCCGTCTGGAATAGAGACCAGCACGCGACAAAAGCTCGCTGATTCGTTCTTTGCCTTCCCCCGTCAATGAACCATGATACGCTCGTTCAAAAAAACGCAGATTCTCCTCTGCAGAAAGATCTGGGAACACACCGGCATCGTGACCTAGAACTGCCGTGCGAGAAATGAAATGCAGTCTATCTTCTGTAGTGGTAAGAACCTGATCATGGAATCGAATTTCCCCGCGAACCGGAGCCACTCTGCTTAGAACCGTGTCGATGAACGTGGTCTTGCCGGCTCCATTTTCTCCCATCAGGCAAACGAGCTCGCCTTGATTGAGTATAAAATTTACGCCGCGAAGGATGGCGCGTGATCCATAACTGCGATGCAGATCAACAACTTCAAACGTCATTCTTCTTAACCAGGCGAAACCCGGAGGAAGACACAAGGGAGGCGCCGAGAAATAAAATGAGTACGGTCAGAATGAATGCGGCGGTCATCTTCCACCTTTCGTCAAAGATCGCATTCGAATCCGCTTTCATTGGATTGTCCACGACGTACCCGCCGGCAGAGAAATCCATCTTCATAGAGTCTGCCGTAAATCGCACGCGAAGAGCCGGACCCAGATCGGGAATTTCTACCTGGTCTGCTTCCCCACCTTGAAAGACAGGCTTCGCATCTGCAGGCTGATGAAGAAGCACGATGAATGGATGAACCGCGGGACTTCCTGCGAGTTGATGAGGACGTTCCTCCAGAACAGTTCCCTCTACGTCGTACTCAATGGTGAGTTCTGCGCTTCCCGGACGAAGAGAACGCGAAAGAACACCGTCTACACCGAGCACATTGGGCAATGGCATAGAACCTTGATGTTGCAGCTGATTCTGGACATCTGTGGCGCCTGACGGTATAAAAATTTTAAGATCGTTTCCCCGATAACTTCTCGGCGGATTCGAGCGATTCTCAAGAGCATACACGCGCGAAATGTGCAAAGTCTCCTTCTTCTTGATTACCTGCATGCCGGACGTCACCATAATGTCTGACGGCTTCGCGCCAGTCTCATAGACCATAACCTTCTGAAAAGAACCGGTTGCTCTTGCCGTGGGAGGAATCACCTGGATGTAGTTTTCACCCTGAAACGTAGCACGCACAAGAAGAGGGCCGTTTCCTGCTTCCACAGGAGCAAACTTAAAAACACTGGAAGATGGCTTGATGGTTTCTAGAACCTGCATGCCCTGACCGGGCCGCAATAGAGCAATTTCATCTGCAGCAACCGCAACGCCAGTCGTTCCATTGGTCACAGATCCTTGAATCACAACCGGACCTCGAGCCATAGGGCCTTGCTGTCCGGGCATCTGCATTGGCTGAGATTGAATGGCGCCTAACGGCAACAGAATCATTCCGAAGGCAAGCAAGACGCCCAGAGTAGTCTGGCGAATCATTGCTTCACCTCTGTGCCACACTGCGGACACATCTCAAATGGCGCTCCCAGATACCCGCACACAGCGCAACTTTGTCTATTTGATGAAATCGCCTTCTTGCGCGAAGGTGCTGGAATGCTGGCCAGCGAATCCAACCTGTTTGCGAGAGGAGTTGCCATCTGGGAAAACTCTTCTTCTGAGAGTTTGCCCGCATCAAAATCCTGCCTCAATTCCGCAAGTACACTCTGGAGTTGCGCGCGGGTTTCCGCGATTCTCTCATCCTGAGGAGCTCCTACGTAGTACTCCGGTGCCGATCTTGACCGGAGAAGAGGGAAGAAGAGGGCGAGGATGCAACCAACCAGAGCGATCGTGAGCAGAATGCTCATTTGCGTTCCCCGTACGGCAGAACCAGAATCAAACCAGAAAGGAAAAACATTACAGAACCGAGCCAGATCAATTTCACGAGCGGATTCACCCACACTTCTAGAGTGGCCACAATCACAGGCGGGAAGAGTTGCTGGTATGCCTCTGGACTTTTCTGAAATTCAAAGTAGTAAAATTCATAGATGTGCGCAAAGTCCGGATTGGTTTTGCGTCTCGCGTCCTGAATGGATCCAAGCTGGATGTAGATGTCTTCTGCGAAAGAAGAACGCATGTCTGGCTTACTGGTTGGAATGCGATTCGCTCTTCCATCTTCACTGCGCTGAATTTCTCCAGTCACGGGATAAATCTGCGGATGAAAATGCCTTTCTGTCTTCATATGCCCGCCCGGAATAAAACCGGTAAGGAGCTTCATGATCCTTTCATTCGTGGCAGGCGCGCGATTTGCGAAGGCGTGAGGAGTCATCCCTTCTGGCCTCTCCACAAGAACGGCTCTGTCCCCTTTTTCGCGCAACTGGTAGTGAGCCTCATGAGTCACGACAAAATGAAGAGGATTGTTCTGGTCCGCATTGGCCAGAAAGTATGGGGCAAAAAACAAATCTCCAGCTTCCACTTCGTAATTGTCTACGTATGATTTATCTCCGCTGTAATAGTGCACTTCCGAACTGCCTGGGTACTGCGGCATTCTATAATACATGAAATCCATTTTGACTGTTTTCTTAAACGATCCGCCCGCATATCCCAGGAACAAAAACACCACAGAAAGATGCACCAGATAACCGCCGTATCTTCGCTTGTTTCGTCCGATCAAATGCAAGAACGCCTGAACGGAGTTTTCACCCAGCCTGACACGCCTGGAACGTATCCCGCGAGAATATTCCTGCACAATGCCGGCTATCGTAAAAACTGCAATTCCAACGGTAAGAATAGAAAAGACTTCCGCCACGAGAGACGATCCCCAGGCGCTATCCTCACCGGACGGCTTGAACATTTTTCCGTATAACAGAGCAAAGGCGATTGTAACCACCACACCAAGGATCAACGGGATCCTGAGGTTCTTCACGTACACCTGATCCGCGCTTTTCTTCCACGCAAAGAGCGGAGAGGCCCCCATCAAGAACAGAGTGAGCACACCCACAGGAATCATGATGCGATTGTAGGCGGTCAGCTTCCACTCTGCTTTGCTGCAGGAGAAACCGTCATCGAATCTGCAATCCAGCGGAATGAGCGGAGAAAAAACCCCGATTAGAATCACAAACACACTCAACAACATCAGGAAGTTGTTGAGAAGCATGCTTCCTTCTTTAGACGTGATGGTCTGCAGCTCCTCATCTGGTCGAAGCCTCTTCCTTTCCATGATGATATATCGCAAATAGAAGTAGAAACTCACTCCAATGTAAATGATGAGGGGTTTGCCAATGCTCGACTCAGAAAAGCTATGCGGGCCCTGGAGCACTCCGCTTCGAGTGATCCACGTGCCCAGCATGCTAAAGTGGTACGCGAGAAGAATCAAAAGCATGGTCCAGAATTTCAAAAGACCGCGCTGTTCTGATACGATCGCAGTGTGAAGAAATGCTGTCATGAGAAGGAAAGGCATGAGGCTCGCGTTCTCCACTGGATCCCAGGCCCAGTAGCCACCCCATCCCAGTTCTTCGTAGGCCCACTTCGAACCCAGCAGAATCCCCGTGCCCAGAAAAAACCAGGAGAAGATCGTCCATCTGCGAAGAAGTGGATAGAACGCATTACGAGTGTTACGCGAAACAAGAACAGACATGGCGATCGCGAAAGGAATCGCGGAGCTTACGTACCCAACATATAGAATGGGAGGATGAATGATCATGCCCCAGTGCTGCAGAAGAGGATTGAGACCCTGACCCGCTTTCATTGGCTGCGGGAAAACTCTAAAGGGTTGCGCGTCGCTGAAGTAGAGTCCCATGAACACGAAGATGAACTGCAATCCAGCAAGAACCAGAAAGAGAAACGGCATGCGATTGCGCAGAATTCTGCTCTGATAAACCGCAACGGCGCTGAGAGAAGTCAGAATGAAATACCAGAACAAAAGGCTTCCGCTCGAACCGGCCCAGGCGCCAGTGATGAGGTAGAAGATGTGCAGATCCGCAGAGGAATGTGTAACTACATAGTGATTGGTGAGGTCCCCCTGCACCATCAGCACCATCAGGGTGAACATGGCAAAGGATGCAGCCGCAGCGTTCACGTAGAGAGCAGATCGAGCAAGATCCAGCGCAACCGAGGCACTTCTAAAACCAAGAAGAGCAATCAGCCTGCGACGCACTACCATCCAGACAGACACAACGGCGTGAGACATGCGATGCGACAGCCTGCGCCTTCCGCGCAACTTGCGAAAGTCGTCTGCAAGCTCAAAAGGTAGAAATCGTATGAGAGAACGAATTTGCCGGATGCTCATGCCGAGCAAAGACATGAAAATAGAAAACGTTACTAGAGCGGCAGAGAGAAGTAGGAACGCCGCACCGATTTGATTCAGATTCACTTCGGGTGATCTCCGCCCGGCACTTTTTCGTCCGCGGCCATGCGCTGAAAGCGAGCACTCGTAAAATCGCCCTTCTTCGCGTAGTCTGCTTCATACTTGGATGCGCATTTCGCTTCCACCTTGTTTGCCACAAGTAGGCCCGCCGTATCTGGCGCAAGACGGCCGTCTGCACGAACCGGAGCTGCATCTGTGAAAGTGTCTGGGAGTTGAGTCCCGCCATCGAAGTGCACCTTCAAATCGCGACCGTCTAGAGTCATGACGAAATCAGCTTTGTCTCCATAGCGAAGGATCGTACCCGGCTTCACAAATCCGCGCACTCTCAGTTCATGTTCCTGATACTTCGATGGCTGATCTACGACGTGGCTTGCATCTGCGAGCATTACGGATGTATTCTTGCTTCCGCCGGTAAAGATGACCATTGCGGCAAGTGAGCCGATGATGAGAATCATCAGAACCCAGAATCGGGTTTTCATAATTGCAAGAAAAAATGGCGCACAGCGTATGGCAAGCAATCAGTATGAACGAGTTTTCGCGAAAAGAATTCCTCAAAAAAACACTGTCCTGGACCGGCAAGAGCGCCGCGGCCGGAATTGTAGGTGGAACAGCCTACAACTTCTTCGGACATTCGGAATACAAGCAGGCATTTCCCAACATACCTGAGAATCATGCGAATGTTCAGTCAAACGGAAAGACAGTCCTCATTCTGGGTGGAGGACTCGCGGGGATCCAGGCTGCCTGTGAACTCGCCGATCGCGGCTTCCAGGTAACTGTACTTGAAAAAAGCGGTCATGCAGGCGGAAAACTCAAGTCCTGGAAAGACAAGAAGTTCGCTCAGAAATACTTCCCGGACGGCTACTCGCGCGAACACGGGCTGCACGGAGTCTGGGGCTTCTATAAAAATCTTCGCGAATTCCTGGGAAGGCATCAGATCCCACTCAACCCTCTGGGAGAAAAGGAATCCTTCTATAGCTTCATAGACGCGCAAGGAGTGCGCAACAAAATCAAGCCTGTCAAGTGGCCCATTCCGTTCGATCGAATCGAAATGATGAACAACGGAATTTACGTGCCGGATGAAAAGGATCTAAAAAAGCCTGCCCCAGATCTATTCAACGCATTTCGCGCCACGATGAAACTCTCAGGCTTCAACTTCAAAAGCGAAAGCCAGAGAATGTACCTCGACAGTATGACCTTCTACGACTGGGCCAAGAAACTGGGCGTACACGATCAGTTCATTCGCTACTACTACGAAGCAATGTCGGATATGGCGCTTTTCATGAGCACGAAAGAATGCTCCGCTCTGGGAATTGCCAACCTCATTCGCCTGGGCGCCACACCGAGCGAAACCAGAGTGGACTATTACAAATGGCCGCCAGATGAAACGGTCATAGGGCCTCTGGTAAAACATCTAGAAATGAAGGGCGGCAGAGTGCTCTTTCACAATGAAGTCACAGAGCTTGTAGTAGAAAACGGCAAGGTAACAGCCGTGAAGACAAACCAGAACCTGCCGGCCGGAAGCGTTCGTAGATGTAGAATTTGTGGCAACTTGATCTACGGCGGCGTGGAAGATCATTGTCCTTACTGCGGCGCAGA
>JAIBBM010000106.1 GCA_019694685.1 Leptospirales bacterium | reverse complement strand
GTAACATTTCGAAGTCCAAAGCTCATGCTTGCGGCATCGAATTCGCTCGAATAGTTGAGCTTCATCGCATCGCCTTCCAGCGGCCGAATTTGCACACCGCGCGATGGAAAAGTTAAAAGCCTGTGCGAAAGGACGTTTAGCATTTCGCGGCTGAAGTCCAGACTCGTGATTTCTGAACCGTCTGCCAGGATTCGTGCGAACGCCAGGCTGATGTCCCCGCTTCCGCAGCATAGATCGAGTACACGAGCCTTTTTTCCGGTAAGGCCTGTTTCCTGGACCATTCGCTTTTTCCAGAGTCTGTGCATGCCAAAGCTGATCCAATCGTTGAACCGGTCGTAATTGCGGGCAATGGCGTCAAAATTTGTTCGGACATAGTCCGACTTTTCAGCCGCGGAAGGTAGTTTTGTTCTGCTTGTCAGGGGAGTGGTTTCTTGCATTCTCGGCTCATCCAATGGCGGTGACCAAGCAGCAGGCAGACAGCGCCACCGGCCAGCCTTTTGAGGTTCTGGATCTCCAGCAATCTACGGAGTTCGTCCAGGCACTAGAGGCTCGCGGTGACTTCAAGTTCAAAGGAATCTTCAAAGTATTCCAGACCATTCTGGACTGGACTGGCCGCTTTTCGTCCACGAACATCCTGCCTTCATCCGATCAAATCGCCAAAGATGTTGAGATCGTCCAGGACAGACTCAACATCTATCTTCTTGAACTCCAGGGCCGCGGGTCGTCAAAGGAAAAATTTGTTGAGGCGATTCCTTACATTGACCTGTCTACAGAAGGCCTCGTGCCCATGGTCGTTTTCGCGCGTCCAACGAAGCAGGATGCGGGATCTGCTCGTCGCTATACGGATGCGTATCGCGACAAGAGTCTTGCCTCTATCAAGAAGTACCTGGCTTACAGACGTCCTCTTCAATATGACGATTTTGAAAAATTGATTCGAACCTATGTAGAATCCGGCAAGCTGGCGGAACTGCAGGCAGGATCAGAGATCTCTCGTCTCTTCTTTCAGGATCCAGATCCAAACGTTCGAAAGAAGTATCACACTCATTACGTAATTCCCATTTACAGAAAGCTTGTGGAAGAAAAGCTATTCGTCGCTCTTCCCGAACTCAAGCCGCGCATTCTGCTCTACAACGTAAGCGATGAACTCTGGAATCGCTTTTTCATTCTCGCGGACATTCTACTTTCGTCTCTGGGTGAATCCGGCAAATTTTCGGACAGACCGGACCCAAGAGAGCTCGGCAGTTATCTCAACGGTTACGATCCTGGGCGAGTAGAGGGAATGCGTCCGGGCTACAAGCAGGCATTTCAGGAACTGGTTCTTCTCTGCGGTCTTCTTGAAAAACGTACGGAAGAAGAAAGAGAGCGCAAGAAGAAGGAAGAACTTCAGAAACTATCTGATGAAATTGGAAAGCTGCCGCGTGTGGTGGAGCTTCGAAAATTCGAAAGATATCCGGAAGAAGTTCGCAATCAGCTTCTTCGTTCAGGCTCAGTGCTGCAGGCTGAAGTCCCCGTTGGTTCTCGCATGGGACACTTTGTACTTCACAAGCAACGCGTGAAAGACGCAGTCAAGAATGCGCGCGATGCATTTGATCAGACCGGAGATCCGGTGGAAGTGAGAATTCTTTCTGCTATGTCTGTGGAAGATTTTCTTACCGGAGATGAGGTGCGTGCATTCCATGACTTAGAGCAGCGCACCTATATGGAGCATTTGCCCTGGCTCGTGAGAGTATGGCGTGCTCTTTTTGGAAACGCTAAGCTCAAGCCGGAAGAAATCAAAAAGATCAAACAGAAAGTGGATCGTGAGCAGCAAGAAGCAAGTCTTCGCATTCGTAAACAGGAAGCGGATAAGAGCAAGCGTGAGCTGGCGGCCAAAAAGCTGAAAGGAGAAGACGGTAAGCCAGAAGCAGCTCCGGCTAAGCCGCGCGAAGAGGAAACTGTCACTACAGAAGAAGATCTGGTGCACAAGAACGTGGTCATGGATGAAAAGATCCAGGAGACAGTGCGCGGAATGGTTACAGAGCTCGATCATGCCTGGGACAAGAACATGCTCCCAAATCGTAATTTCTTGATTGAAAAATATCCTATCTTCAACGAAGAAACAATCATCAACTTCCTGAAGAAGTACGGAAGGACTGAAATCCTTTCGTTCCGCATCATGCACGAGAAGCCCGAATACCTCTGGCCCATTCTCATTTCGCGTAGATATGTAAAGGCAAAAGGGAAGGCAATGCTTGCGAAGGCCAAGCATGATGCAGACGAACAGAGAAAAGCGATGATGCCAAATCAGGAGAAATTTGACATCGCGACAGCGCTCGAAGATTTTCTAAACCGCATTTTGCCGAAAATGTAATCAACGTTCCCCACGGACTAAATCAATGGCACAGAAAAAAGCAAAAAAGACAGGGCGAAAGCATGTCGAAAAAGTGATCGCTGAGGATGTTGTTTCTCTGCCATTGCAAATCGTTCCGGTCAGACGCGATTTTCGCCTGACCAAAATTATCTGCACGATTGGCCCGGCCTCCGAAGCAACAACGATGCTTGAGAAGCTGGCTCGCGCAGGAATGAACGTGGCGCGCATCAATATGTCTCATGGCACACGCGAGAAGCATAGAGAAATCATCCGCAGAATTAAGAACCTGAATCGAAAATTGAATCACCCCATCGCCATACTGATGGATTTGCAGGGACCGGAGATTCGCACGGGTGAACTTAAGAAGAATATCAACCTGGCCGTGGGGGAGATCTTTACCTTTAACATTTTGCCAGAAGAGAATCCGGAAGAGAGAAGTGTTTTTGTAAACTATAAAGGTATGGTGGACCAGCTGAAAGCGGGAGATCGCATCACGGTCGACAATGGCCTGATCAACCTGCAGGTTCTCGAGAAATCTCTTACCGGCCTTCGCTGTGTTGTGCTCGAAGGCGGCACACTTGGTTCTCGCAAGCATATCAATCTTCCCGGGGTGAGGGTGAACCTGCCATCTCTCGCGGAGAAAGACAAGCGCGACATTGAAATGGCTCTGCAGGAAGATCTCGATTTTATTGCTCTCTCATTTGTGCGAAGCGCGGATGCGGTTACAGAAGCGCGTGCGATGGTTGAATCGAGCGGCGGTCACACCAGAATCATTTCCAAGATTGAAAACGAAGAGGGCGTTGCGAATTTTGATAGCATACTTGCCGAGTCCGACGGAATCATGGTGGCCCGTGGCGATCTGGGAGTTGAAGTGGAAATCGCGGAGCTTCCAGTCATACAGCGAATGATGGTGCGCAAATGTTGTGACGCGGGCAAGCCAGTGATCGTCGCAACGCATTTGCTTGAGAGCATGATACAAAATCCAATGCCTACTCGCGCAGAGGCAACGGATGTTGCCAATGTAGTCTTCGAGCAGGCGGACGCGCTGATGCTTTCTGGAGAAACGGCGGTTGGAAAATATCCCGTGAAATGCATCGAAGTGCTGGATCAAATTGCGCGAAGACTTGAGAAAGAACCAGGAATTGGGTTTGCACTGGCCCGGCCTGCAGGTAGCTTTCGCGAGCAGCTTGCAAGAAGCGCGTGCAAGCTCGCCGATTCGCTGAAAAGCCCCGCCATTGTTGTGATGACTCGTCGTGGAATCCTCGCAGAACAGGTGGCGAGTTTCAGACCAAGTACCTCTATCATTTACGCTTTTACGAATATGTCCAGCTCCAGGCGAAAGCTCTGGCTCGCTCGAGGTGTGGTGCCTTTTCTTATGGACTTCTCAAACGATCCTGAAAAGAATATCCGTGCCGCGTTTGAGAAGCTCAGGGCTCGCAATCGTGTTTTGACCGGAGATGAAATTGTCGTGGTCTCGGATGTTGCCGCTGGCAGCGAACGGTTTACGAGCATCCAGATTCGCCGGCTGGACTAGGGATGCTTTTTAATTCTTTCGATTTCTTAGTTTTCTTCTTCGTATTCTATGCAGTCTACTGGCAGCTGCAAGGCGAATGGCGTCGCAGGTGGCTCATTCTTTCTTCCATGGCCTTTTATGCCTGGTGGGATTTTCTCTATCTCTTTCATTTCACAGCTGTAGTTCTGATCAGCTACTATTGCTACTTGCGCGTGCGCGAGAAGCACAGCAAGTCCTGGTTCTACGTTGGACTTGCGCTGAACATCGCGAATCTTGTTTTCTTTAAGTATGTAGCCACCACCTTGCAGTGGCTGGGTGGAGTTACAGGGCTGGCTGCATTTTCGCATGCAGGCGAGGCGCTCCATTTCGGTTTTCCTCTGGCCATCAGCTTTTACACCTTTCAGTTGATTGCGATTCTAGTGGATGCGTGGCGCGGGGATATAGACGAGGAGATTGGTTTTCAGAATTTCTTACAATACAGCTTCTTCTTCCCGCATCTGATTGCAGGTCCCATCTTAAGGCACAGAGATTACTTTCCGCAAATCGGCACGGAGAGATTTGATCGCACCCAGTCCACGGCTGGAATCTACCTGATCCTGTTTGGCCTTTTGAAGAAGGTAGTCATCGCAGACGGAATCAGTTCCATCATTGATCCTGTTTATTCCAATCCCGCGAAGTTCACGACTGTGGGTGCGGTGGCGGCGCTCTTTGGTTTTGCACTTCAGATTTATGCAGATTTTTCAGGCTATACAGACATAGCCCGTGGTCTGGCCAAGATGCTGGGTTACGAAATTCCTGAGAACTTTCGCGCCCCTTACTTTTCTTACACGTTCGCCGATCTCTGGCGCAAGTGGCACATCACACTGTCTATGTGGTTGCGGGATTATATCTTTTTCCCGCTCGGTGGATCTCGCACGAGTCCACTGCGAAGTCATTTGAATGTTTTGATCACCATGATTCTGGCCGGACTCTGGCACGGTCATAGCTACATGTTCTTTTTCTGGGGCGTCTACATTGGCGCGCTCATGACTATCGAGAGATTGCTTGGAATAGGAAAGAGGGAATTTTCTTTCCCGGCGAAGGCAGCTCTCTGGGTTGTGATGTTTACTCTTTGGAGTTCTTCTGCTCTCTTTTTCCGCGGGCATGATTTCACAAGTGCCATGGCCATGATACACACTCTCAGCGGGGAT
>JAIBBM010000052.1 GCA_019694685.1 Leptospirales bacterium | reverse complement strand
TTCGATCCTTGATGTTTCGCGCCGAATGATCATCCCCACCCTCTGAATTTCGCAGCGAACTTGAAAAGAAGTGCTTCAATTCAAAGATTCCCCAGCGGGTTTGAACATACTTGTTTGTAGTGATTCTTGAAATAGTGGATTCGTGAAGTTCCACGTCAGCTGCGATTTCGCGCAGGGTGAGTGGTCGGAGGTGGCCTGGCCCTTGCTCAAAGAAAGCTTTCTGGTGGCGAATGATCGAACGCATGACCTGAATCATGGTTTCACGTCTCTGTTTGATGCTCTTGATCAACCATGCGGCAGAATTCAGTCTGGACTGAAGATACTCCCGATCTTCTCCTGAAACCCTTGTCTCTTTGCGCATCAGGTTTTTGTAACGATCGTTGATCTTCAGTTCTGGAATCCATTCGTCCTGAACGAACACTTCGAAAGTTCCGTCCACTTCTTGAACGGACATATCCGGCACGATGTAGTCATGGCGAGGAGGCGAAAATAGAGTGCCTGGATAAGGTTCAAGGCCGCGGATCACTTTCAGAGCGCTGTCTATGTCCGCCTCTGGAAGGCCTGCCTTTTCAATCTTTTTAAAATCCAGTTTTTCCAGGCTATCGAAATGATCTCTCAGTATGATAATGGCAGTTGTTTCTGCTGGATAGAGGATTTGAATCTGGCTGATCAAGCATTCCGGAACAGTGCGCGCGCCACATCCCACAGGATCACATCTGCGCACCTGTTCCAGGGCGCGTCTGGCAAGATCGATTGGCAGGTTTGTCGCGGAGGCAAGTTCTTCGAGACTCTGTGTCAAATATCCCTTTTCGTCAATGCTCGATACGATGATTTCCGCCGCCTGAATTTCATCTTCATCCAGGTCCAGGAGTCGAACCTGCCATAGCAGATGATCTGCAAGTGTTTCCTCTGTGCGCACCTGATTCTGTAAAAACTGATGCTTCTTTTCTGATCTTTCCGCGCCTGACACGCTGCCCTCCACCGGGGCATACTCTTCGCGCACTGCAAAATCAGGAAACGATTCGCCGATGTCTTCTTCTGCGCCTTCCGTTCTTTGATTTTCTGGCGCCGGTCCCTCTGCCGGGTTCTCTGGCTTTTCAAAATCCTCTGCGATCTCAAGCATTGGATTCTCGAGGACTTCCTTTTCAATCTTCTCAGACAATTCGAGATTGGACAGGGGAAGCAGTTCAATCGACTGACGCAGATCCTGAGTGATGATCAGTTTTTGCGTCTGCTTTTGAACTAAATTCTGCGAAAGAGCCATAGGTTTAAAGTGTGAAGTCCTCGCCCAGATAGATCTGGCGAATTTTCGGATCGTTCACTAGTTCCTTCGCAGTTCCAGATTTCAAAATTTCACCGGCATACATAATGTATGCTCTGTCTGTAATCTTCAATGTTTCGCGCACGTTGTGATCCGTAATCAAGATTCCAAGACCCCGCTCGCGCAAATGACCGATGAGCTGCTGGATGTCTTTGACTGCAATCGGGTCCACGCCAGCAAAAGGCTCGTCGAGCAAAATGAAGTCAGGCTCCGTGGCCAGAGCTCGTGCGATTTCGCACCTGCGCCTTTCTCCACCTGAAAGAGTGTACCCATTCTGATTGGTGACCTTGTTCAAGTGAAGCTCATCAATGAGTCGATCCCTTCTTTCCACGATCTCGGATCGGGTGAGGTTCATAGTTTCTAACACAGATTCAATATTTTCTGCCACTGTCAATTTTCGAAACACAGAAGCTTCCTGCGCCAGGTATCCAATCCCTTCGCGCGCTCGCAGGTACATGGGCATAGTGGTTACGTCTTTATTGTCGATGTAAATTTTTCCGCTGTCCGGTGCCACGAGACCCACAGCCATATAAAATGAAGTTGTCTTTCCCGCCCCGTTCGGGCCGAGGAGTCCTACGATTTCGCGTGTGCAGATTTCGAAACTCACGCCATCTACAACTCTTCGCTTGTTGTATGCCTTGGAAAGATCCTCCATGCGAAAGCGACGCACTGGTTCTTCCGATTGTTTTGGTCTGCGCTGCACGCTAGTCTTTTGCAAGAGATCCCCTGATCCGATTCATGAGTAAAAGGCGCTTCTTCTCTGGATAGTAAACGATTTTTTCGCAACGAATGATTCCCTTCTCCTGCTCGATTCCAGGCTCTCCTTCGATCACCACAGCACCGGTATCTTCCTGAAAAACCGCCTTTTGGCCCACCGCAGTCACATCACTCTGCACCAGTCGAACGTTTCCGCGTGCAATCGTTTGTTTTGTTTCAAAATTTCGCTCAATCAGGGCGCCGGAAAGGGATCCCGTCACTTCCACACTGTCTTTCTTCAGAAATTCTATCTTGGGATCCTGCTCGAGTTTGAGCATACGGCTGGCGCGCTCGTAGACCATTTTGCCTGCTGTGATATGAAGATTCTGCTTGTGATCCGTGGAATCCACACCCTCCCGTGCTATCAAATGAGTGGCAGAACTACCGATGGACTCAAGAGAAGGTGCGGCAATGCGAAGGCCTTCGCGGGTGAATAACACGTTGCCTCGCACAATCGTTTTTACGTTTTCTTTGTCCTTGAAATCGTGGGTGATTTCGTCTGCGGTCAGAGTGCCCGGCCCAGAAATATCGAGACCTCCGTTGTCCCTCTCTCCGCTTCGCACGTATTGCTCGAGAGTGGGCGGTTTCTTGTCTGCGACAATGGACCTATCTTCGCGCCGGATATTTACAATATCTCCGTGCAGTACGAGCTTGCGCTCCTCTGTAAAATAACTGAGAGTATTTCCAGTGATGAACTGACCATTCCCAAAGATCATAGGATCTCCGGGTAGATCGATCTTCTTATCCTTGTCTGCGAAAACTGCATTCTCTCCTACAATGGTCCAGCCTTCTGTGGCAATGCGCACGTCCCCTTCTAGAACAGAAACACTGTCCGCCATCTTGCGCACCATCCGGCCGGAAGTCAGCACTGCCGGTTTTCTTCCTTTGCCTTCACTCACCATTCTGGGAAACCCGGATAGGATCACTGTCTGTGCCTGCCTGTCGTAGTCTCCTCTTTCTGCGTAAATGGACATCCCGTTTGCCGGATCTGCAATGACCACACCGCCCGTGCAAGCGCCTCTAACACCACCTTCAATTACGATGAGAGGGGCCTGTATCCTCACTCCGTTGTGGAGCACTACAGCATTGCCGCGTAACGTTGTTCTTTTGACGGGAATGCCGTTGACTTCCACTTCTTCGCGAATCAGTTCGTCTCCGTAGATTTGAACTCGTACCAACCTTCCGGAAGAATCCTGAGTCTTCTCTTCGATGATATTTTCCGGGTTGTTGACGTTTTCTATTTTTGGCTCTACCTGGGGCTCAGGCTTTTCCTCTGTCTGTGGGTCAATTTTCTGAGGATTGGTCTGTTCCTCGGTCACTGGCGGGTTCTGTCGAATGAATCCAGCGCGGCATGCAGATGCAGAAAGGCTGATGAGGAATGCAACGATGATGGCGACGCGTTTCATAGATCTTCGAAACCTTGCTTATCGCCCGGCCTGGAAACGCGAGTCACTGCAGGAGATTTGCAAACCTGAACATTGGTAGAACGATTCACTGAGATTCCTTTTCTGCAGTGCGTGGTCGAGGCTCCTTCTACTAGAAGCACGCTTGCGGTACTTTCGAGAATCTTATCTTCCATAGTGTACTTCAGCTCTTCCGATTGCACCGTTCTTTTATCATCCGTAAAGCTTACTGTGCCGGCCAGGTTGAGAACTTTCTTTTTATAGTCGATTTCTCCCCTTTCTGCTTGAATCAAACCGGTTCGTCTGCCTTTGTCAAACTGTTTGAAATCGAGCCCATAGGCCACGATGCGCGATTCTTTGTCCCCGGAGCGAAAGATATATGCCTCTTTTGCCTGAAGGTCCCATTCCTCTTTGCCATCTATACTGAAAGACTTGCGGGAAAAATTCTTGAGCCGAATGCTTGCACCTTTCTCCAGTGAGTCATCCTGAAGCGGATCCTTTTGACAGGCTGCGAGAAGCAGAATCAGAAGGAGAAATCGGTTCATATCAGCCGGCGAAGATCTGCGTCTTGACGAGTCTGTCGATTTTGTAAAGACCACGCAGCAATTCAGGCGCCTGATCCAGGTAATACTGATTGGAAGAGTCGGACCACGCGCTCGGAGGATCTGGATGCACTTCCATGAAAATTCCCTCGAGTCCTGAAGCAACTGCAGCGCGCATAAGCACAGGTGCAAATCTACGATCCCCTCCACTCTCCTTTCCGGCTCCGGGAAGTTGCGTACTGTGAGTCCCATCGAATACAAATGGAATACCCATCTCGTGAATGATTTCAGGACTGCGCGGATCGAACACTAGATTGTTATACCCGAAAGAAACCCCGCGTTCCGTCACAAGGTACTTGTCTGATCCGCAGGATTTGATTTTGTCCGCAATCTTCGCTGCATCCTGCGGTGCCATGAACTGTCCCTTCTTAACGTTCACCCACTTTCCACTTTCCGCGCACACCTGCAAAAGGTCTGTTTGCCTCGAAAGAAAAGCAGGAATCTGAAGCACATCTACAACCTGAGAGACTGCCTTGACCTGTTCGCGCTCATGCACATCTGTGAGCACTGGAACACCGAATTCCTTGCGAATGTTTTCCAGATCGCGGAGCCCTTCTTCAATTCCAGGCCCACGTTTTGAATCATGCGATGATCTGTTTGCTTTGTCAAAGCTGCTCTTGAAAATATAAAGAATCCCAAGTTCCTCCGAAAGCTTCTTCATGGTTTCGCACACTCTTTTGAGCATGTCTCTGCTTTCGATGACGCAGGGGCCTGCAATCAGGAAGAAAGGCTCTCGCCCTCCAATTTTCTTGCCTGCCAGGAATTCTCTTTCCTTGATCAACATAACTACCTCGCCAGCTTGGAGGCGGCTGCCACAAAACCTGCAAACAGAGGGTGGCACGCGATTGGTTTAGATTGAAATTCAGGATGAAACTGCACACCCACAAACCACGGATGCGATTTCAATTCGATGATTTCCATCAGCTGGCCGTCCGGACTGGTTCCGGAAAAAGTTAGGCCATGCTTTTCCATTGCCTCTTTGTATCTTAAAGTAAACTCAAAGCGATGACGATGACGCTCCCGAATTCGAGTCGTCTTATACTCTCTGGCGGCGAGAGTCCCCTCCTTAATCACGCAGGGATAGGCACCCAGTCGCATGGTTCCGCCCTTTTGTTCAATTCCCTGCTGTTCTTCCAGAAGCGAAATCACAGGATGATGCGTCTTTGGATCGAATTCAGTGGAACTTGCACCGTGTAGCCCTAGAACATTTCGCGCAAACTCAATGGTAGCGCATTGCATGCCCAGGCAGATTCCAAAGAATGGAATCTTCTTTGTGCGCGCGTAGTGAATGGACATGAGCTTCCCTTCAATACCGCGGCTTCCAAATCCGCCCGGCACCAGAATTCCGTGCACTCCCTTGAGTGCCGCCGTAGATCTGGTTCTTTCCAGATCCTCTGGATCAATCTTAACGAACTCGACGGTGACCTGATTTGCAATTCCTGCATGCATCAAAGACTCGTATACAGATCTATAAGCATCCTGCAGCGCGATGTATTTGCCGCAAACTGCAATGCGCACAGTTTTGCGAGGATGATTGATTACGTGTAGAATCTGCGCCCATTTCTTGAAGTTGAGCTTGCCTGGCTTCATTCCAAAATGGCGAAGTACTCCCAGATCCAGGCCACCCTGCTTGTACATTTCAGGGATTTCGTATATACTCGTGGCAATGTCGCAGGCAGAAACGATCGCGCCCTCCGGCACGTTACAGAACATAGCAAGCTTTTCTTTTAGATCGTCGGAGAGAGGTTTCTGCGCCCGACAAACCAGAAGGTCTGGCTGGATACCAAACGTCATGAGTTCCTTTACACTGTGCTGAGTTGGTTTGGTCTTCGCCTCTCCCGCAACAGTGATCGTTGGCACGAGGGTGAGATGAATGAAACAAACCCCTTCTCGCCCACGTTCGCGTCTCATCTGACGAATGGATTCCAGAAACGGTACGGATTCAATGTCGCCTACCGTTCCGCCAATCTCTACGATCACAAAGTCCGCATCCTCTTCGCGCGTGAGTTCCACGACGCGATTTTTGATTTCATTTGTGATGTGAGGAATCACCTGAACGGTTCTTCCCAGATAATCTCCGCGCCTTTCTCTCTGGATGACTGCGTTGTAGATTTGACCTGTGGTAACGGAGTTCGCGCGAGTGAGCTTTACGTTTGCAGTGAATCGCTCATAGTATCCAAGGTCCAGATCTGTCTCTGCACCATCGTCTGTCACATACACTTCCCCGTGTTGAAAAGGACTCATGGTCCCCGCATCAATGTTCAGGTAAGGATCCATCTTCTGCAAGGCAACGCGATAACCTCTGCTTTCCAGGAGACAGCCCAGAGCGGCCACCGTCACGCCCTTGCCCAGAGATGAGCTCACTCCGCCGGTGATGAATATGGTTCTAGGAATTCGGATCATTTTGATTTTTCCAGTATTGCTGTAGTAGAGTATCCCTGCTCAAATGGAAGTACCACAAGCCTGCCTCCCAGGGAAAGAACGATTTCTCTCTCCGGTAAGTCTTCTGGTTTGTAGTCTCCACCTTTGACGTGTACACGCGGTGCGAGAATTCGAATCGTCTCTACAGGTGTTTCTTCTCCAAAGAACGTAACGTAATCCACGCATGCAAGGGCTGCCATCACAAATGCGCGGTCCTCCTGTGAAGTCACAGGACGTGTTGGTCCTTTCAATTTTCGCACGGATTCATCTGTGTTGAGCGCGACGATGAGAAGATCTCCCTGCGATCTGGCGCCCGTCAGAGTTAGAATATGGCCGCGATGGATGAGATCGAAACAGCCGTTTGTTAAAACTGTGGTGCGCCCGGAGTGATGCTGGTCCAGTTCACGCTTGAGAGCGTGACGGTCTGCGAATACCTTCGCCCGGATTTTGTCAAGAGCGCTCAGGGTGTTCATGCCCGAAAAGGATCTCCTCTCGGGTTACAGTTGCAGCGCCCAGTCTGGCTACAACCAATCCTGCGGCCTGATTGCTTAAAAAAACTGCCTCTTCCGGAGTGCCTCCAGCTGCTATCACTGCCGTAAAAACAGTAATTACAGTGTCCCCGGCCCCTGTTACATCGAACACTTCGCGAGCTCTGGTTGGGAAATGACGCACGGAATCCCCCTCAAAGAGGCTCATTCCTTTTTCGCCGCGAGTGATGAGTAGCATTCGTGGGGAAAGTTTTTGCATGATGAGCCGCCCACCTTTTTCCACTTCCGCGTCCGTTTCCAGACGCATTCCAATGAACCTGCCTGCCTCATGATGATTCGGAGTGAGTACTCCTACTCCATGATAAAAACCAAATCGACTCACTTGAGGATCTACACTGATAAAAACTTTTTCGTGAGACGAACGGATGCAGGATTCGATCACTCTCTCCGTGACCACTCCCTTATCATAATCTGAAATGATGACTGCATCGCAGGAAGGAATCATCCTATCCGCACGCGAAACGATTTCATCTTCCACTTCGCGCGGCACACTGGATGCATCTTCTTGATCGAGTCTGCAAATTTGTTGAGTTCCAGCAACAATCCTCATTTTCTTTGTAGTGGGCCTGCTTCTGTCTGCGATCAAACTGAGCTCTTCACATCCTGATAGCAGACCTCTCATCACTTCCGCTTCCTGGTCCTGTCCACAGACGCCCAGAGCTGTGTTCTTGATTTTTAAAGATTCTAAGTTCTTTACAACATTTCCAGCGCCACCAGGAAGCTGACGCACTCCTGTTTCCAGAATCACAGGGACCGGCGCTTCCGGGGAGAGTCGTTCCGCTCTTCCATAGCGATACTCGTCTATCATGAAATCACCGAGAACGAGTATGCGAATCTTATCAAACGAGCCAAGGATCTGCTGTACGCGAGCTGGGTTCATTATTTACTTACTACGATTGTGACCGCGCACTTTCTCAAAGCGTCCCGGCCAGATTTTGAGCCAAGGATGCGCACGGAGTCCTGAGAGGAAATGAATAAATCGCCCGGAGTCTTTCGACCGCGAGCATATACCAGATACGGATTCTCGCCAACTCTCTTATCTTTTCGTGCCGCTTCTCTCGATGTGTAATACGCTGCCATGCCTCTGGATATGTAGCAACCACGACGGGCAATGCCTGGACCGTAAATCAATCGTCCCTGGTCTGTAAGAATACGTGGTTCGAGTACTGGATCCGAAGATGCTTCTGTCGCATCCACCACGATTCCGGTGATCGGATCCTCCGGGTTTTCATGAACGAGCTCTGCCATTTCAGATTCTTCGCCTGAGTACACGCGAGAAAGAAGTCCACGACGACCGTAAAATGGTAGGATCAATTCTACACTCACGCTTCCGTCGCCGACTCGCCTGGCCTTTTCAAAAGGCAGTGAGGCGAGCATTCCCATTCTATTCTGCAAGGATTCATCTGATTCCAGCTTGCTTTCGATTGTATCATGACCATGGATTGGAAGAGTGGAAACAATCTGCATCAGGCGAGAAAGGGCTTTCTCTCTTGCTTTCTGGGTTGCGTCATCGCGCACCCGCGTGAGACCACCACCCGCACGCACGTCTTCGATTTTGTGATCTGCGGAAACAGAAATGTATCCCGCAGTCCAGTCCACATAGACTCCTTCGCCGAGAGTCTTTTGCAGGTGGTCTTTGCGAATCCCGTAGCTAGCTTCCACGGCAAGCAAAGCCGCCGAGCTAAAGAGAAGGATTGCGAACAAAACGCGTTTCATCTATTTAATATCGGCCTGCCAGGAATTTCAGCCACGTTCTGAATGTCAGAGAAAAGCTCCTGATAGGATTTCTGGAGATCCTCGAAACTGGAGACCAGTCGCGCCCTGGGCAGAGCCGCCAGCACATCTTTTCCATAGGACTTCGTTCTCAATCTAGCATCCAGAATCGATACAATGCCTCGATCACTTTCTCTTCTCATGAGTCGCCCAAAGCCCTGCTTCACGGTCAAAACTGCATGCGGTAGCTGGATTTCTGAAAAAGGACTTCTGCCCGCATTCTGCAACTTTTCAGTTCTAGCAGACAGCACGGGATCGTCTGGCACCTGGAAGGGAAGCCTTACAATCACAACGAGCCTGAGGGCATCTCCTGGAACATCAATTCCCTGCCAGAAACTGGAAAGGCCAAGTAAGACAGAGTCCGGATTTTCATGAAACGCTCTCAAAGCGGCGGGCGGACCAAGGCTCACCTGGCTGATGTAGGAGATTCCACTTTCTTTCGCTTCGAGGAGAGCATGAACGCGCGAAAGCATAAGACGAGATGTAAACAGAATGAATGCTCCGCCGCCGGTGAGCCCTACCATCCTGTCGATCCAGTAGGCGCAATCCTGCGGGAATCGATCTTCGTCAGAAGGTTCCACTATGTCCGGCGGAAGAAAGAGGAGAGTTCGCTTTTCGTAATCAAAAGGTGAACCCACGCGCGCGTACCGCACTTCTTTCTCAGCGCGATCACAGCCTGTTTCGCGTGCGAAATATGAAAAGGGCTTCTTGCCAGATGCTCCGAGAGTTGCGGAAGTAAAAATAACAGACGAATGCTTTTCTAAAAGCTCAGAGCGAATGAAAGACTGAGCATCGAGAGGACTGCGGTGCATGATTACACCCTTTTGTCCCTCTACGGTTACCCAGTGAACGTGATCCGTGTCCGGACCTTCTTCAAATCTCTCCATGACCCGCCGCGCATCTCCAAGTCTCCCGAGCAGCATCTGCGCCTTGAGATCTCCTTCGTTGTCCGGGTTTTCCTTTTCTTGCATCTCCTCTCTGAGCTCTTCTTCAATTCTTTCGATTTGTTCAATCAATCTGTGTCCGCTCGAAGTGCCCGCGGGGGTTCGAATTCTCTGTGCGTTTCTGTATTTCCCTTCTACTTCCTGACGATACGATTCGATCGTTTGTAGAATTCTATCCGCCCTTCTCTTGCTTGATCGAATGAGATGCGAAAGTTCTCCGAGTATGAGTCTTTGCTTCATCGCGTCCAGGGCCGCGTCCGGGAATTTGTGCGCTTCGTCTACGACCACCGCACTGAACTCGGGGAGTAGCTTTCCCTCGAGGGCCATATGCGATGCAAGGAGAGCGTGATTGACCACAAGGATGCGGGCTTTCTTCCACTTCTCTCTGGCCACAAAGTAATAAGACTCCTGATAATTCGGGCACCTTCTCCCAAGACAATTGTCCGTCTCGCGCGTGACTGCTCCCCATACAGACTCTCCCACGCTGCCAGGATAGTCGGACCGAATGCCGCTTAACGTCTCTTCTTCCCATGCAATCAAAGAATCAAGCTCAGAGCCCGCAAGAAGCAGACCGCCCTGGTCCACTGCAGTCTTCATTTTTCGTTTGCAGATATAGTTGGACGCGCCAAGGCAAAGCTCAGCTCCGGGAGATAGGCCAAGTATGCTTTCTACAAGAGGTATGTCCTTTGTTAGGAGCTGTGTCTGGAGTGATTTTGTGTCCGTGGATACGGCAACACGAGTTTCCGTTTCCACAGCATAGAGCAAAAGAGGAATGAGATAGGCGATCGTCTTGCCTGTGCCGGTCCCTGCTTCGCCGATCAAGACCGCTTGATCTGCGAGGGCACGCTGGATAGAGTCTGAAAACTTTTCCTGAGACTGGCGATAGGTGTAGCTGTCCAGGTATTCGCCGAGATTCTCCCAGCCACTGAACATCAGGCCTGCCTTGCTAGAGGTATCCTGCGATTTGCGAATTCGGGACGCGCAAGCAAGGCACCTGTGATCGCTTCTTTGCTCAGGCCGTGATCGTGCATGATCTCTTCACGAGTGCCGTGAACAATTGCTTCCACTGGAAATGCAAAAGTATGCAAATGCTTAGCATTGCTCGCAGAATTCAGACTCCACCTAATGTGAGATGCAGCGCTGCTGTTGATGGCAGAGTCTTCCAGGATGACCATGTATTCGCAATCGTGAATTGTATTTTGAATGAACTCTATGTCCAGAGGACGAATCCAGCGAATGCCTAGCACAGTCGCATAGATTCCGTGAGCTCTCAGTTCCTTCTGAACTCCAAGAGCTGTCTCCCACATAATGCCAACTGCCAGAATACAAAGATCCTTTCCTCCCTGATGGATTTCAGGGCGAATTCGAGTCACGTCCGGGAGATTGGCAGGAAGCAAAGACTCCCGATCTGCTGAGTCCTTGGGGAATCGAACGGCGATGGGTCCCTGGGAATCTTTTTCTACAAATTTCAAGAATGCTTTGAGTTCTCCGCCCGTAGCCGGCGCATACACACGCACATTTGGCACACTGAGAAGCACTCCAAGATCATACAGACCCTGGTGCGTTTCTCCGTCCGGTCCAACACAACCCGCTCTATCCACAATCAACTTCACCGGGAAATTCATGAGAGCCACATCCTCAATCAACTGATCATAGGCGCGACTCATGAATGTAGAATAAATGCATAGATAGGGAACGGCTCCACCCGAGGCGAGCCCTCCGGCAAAAGCCATGGAATGTTGCTCTGCAATTCCCACATCAAATACGCGATTCGGGAAACGATCCGCAACAGATCTGAGGCCGGAGCCTTCAATCATGGCTGGAGTGATCACCACTACTTTCTCATTGTGTTCAATGATTTCGCATAACGTCTCACCAACGATCTCGGAAAATGAAATTTTACCACGGGCTTTCGAACCCTGCATGGTTCCGTCTTCGCGATTGAATCTAGATACGCTATGATATACGATTGGATCTCTCTCCGCGTGAACGTATCCCTTTCCTTTTTGAGTATAGGCGTGAATTAGAACAGGGCCCTTGAGCTCCTTTGCTTTCTCGAGCACTTCTACAAGTTCTGCAACATTGTGTCCGTCCACAGGTCCAATGTAGCGAAATCCAAAATCAGAAAATAGGCTGCCTGGAGTTAAGAAGTCTTTGAACGTTCTTTCTATCTTGCGCGAAAAGATTTGAACGAGCGGTCCGATCAAAGGCAGCCACATCAGGATAGAATACCAGATGCGCTTTCCCTTGTTGTAAGTGGGAGATGTTATGAGACGATTGAGATACTGGTTGAGTGCGCCCACATTCTTGGATATAGACATGTCATTGTCATTGAGAATGACAATGCAGTCCGTCTGCACATGTCCGCCATGGTTGAGCGCCTCGAATGCCATGCCGCTGGCCACCGATGCATCTCCAATCACGCACACACACTGATGATTCAGCCCCAGTCTATCGCGGGCCATGGCCTCTCCGAGTGCCTGCGAAATGGAAGTACCCGCATGTCCTGTGTTGTACAAATCGTAGACGGATTCTTCTCTTTTGGGAAAACCAGATAGACCTCCGCGACGGCGCACGCTGCGAAGTTGTTCTCGCCTTCCGGTTAGTATCTTATGCGGATAAATCTGATGCCCAACATCCCAGATCAGTTTGTCTTCAGGGGTATTGAGAACGTAATGCAGGGCAACCGTCAGTTCCACCACTCCCAGATTGGAAGCAAAATGCCCACCAACGGACGCAAGAGTATCGATGAGATACTCTCGCACTTCATCGCAAACACGGGGCAAGTCCTCCGGCGCGACCTTTCTCAGATCCGCCGGACTATTGATCTTCGAAAGAAGATCCATCAGGCGGCTGTGTCCTTATGTGCGTTCGAAGTCTTCAGAGCCTCTACATCTGCATCGTTCTTGAGTGCCATCAGTTCATAGATGCGAACAGGTTCCAGCTTTCCCTTCACCCGCACAAGATCCAGCTCACGCGCATATACGCGATCCTTCACTCGTTCGTATGTGAATTCAGAAATAATGATTTTTACACCATAGTTCTTGGTCGCACCCTCAAGGCGCGATCCCAGGTTCACAGTGTCTCCCATTAGAGTGTAGTCCATACGACGGCTCGAGCCCATGTTCCCTACGACCGCCATACCTGTGTTGATTCCAATTCCAATGTCCAGAACCGGAATGTTTCGCTCCGACCATCTCTTCTGCAGAGATTGGAGAGCATGATACTGCGCCAGGGATGCAACGCATGCGTAATAGGCATGATCGTCATTTTTCGCAGGAGCGCCCCAGAATGCCATGATCGCATCTCCCATGTACTTATCAATGGTGCCGCGATATTCAATGATGAGCTCTGTCATTTCGCTCAAGTATTCATTGAGCAGATTCACGAGTTCTTCTGGACCAAGTGCTTCTGAGATCGTTGTAAACCCGCGAACGTCTGAGAAAAACACGCTGATTTCTTTCTTGGATCCACCCAGTGCGATCGCCTCAGGGTTCGAGAGAAGTTCTTCCACAACATCCTGCGATACGAACTTGGAGAATGTGTTTCGAATGAATTTCACGTTTTCTTCTTCCGTCAGCACCCTAAATCCAATGAAACCAACCAGTTGCACAAACTGCAAAATGATCACGGTCGGAAACACGTGCAGAACGTTGAACACCTGGAAGGTGATAAACAGAGTCATTACCGAATAAACAGCCGCAATTACGATGGCAAAAACAAACGCGAGCCATGTGGCCACTCGAGGCTGGTAAAAGCCCATGATCAAGCCTACCGCAAGAAGAATCAGAAGATTCACGACAGGCGGAACTTCGTAGATGAAATCCTGGTTTAGAATCGTGTTGATGGCGTATGCGTGGTGCTCAATGCCCGCCATGTCACCGTAAGGGGAAAGGTGAATATCCTGCGCTGTTCCTACACCGGTGGCGTAGTACATGGCCACAAGTACGATCTTGTCTTTGAAGTTCGCGGCTCCCTCTGCCGGAGTCATCTTGTTTACTTCAAGAATTTCCTGGAAAGGAAAGCAGTACTGTCCGCCGCGGAAACTGATGTGCATCTGTCCGCGTCTGTCGATTGGAATTACAATCGTGCGCGATGCATTCGGGCGCGCCATGATGTCCAGCTTCTCGTTTTCAAACGTTGCCAGATTTACTTTCTCTTTGTATTTCTCTGGAATATTGCTTAGAGTGATGGTGCCAGCTGCATAGTCTACTGCCACATCTTTCTTCAAATCAATCCCATAATAAAGAGCCGCGACAATCAAGTCAATGCCAGGAAGGAAGATGTCGTCGCGATTGGAGTCGTAGCCCGGCGCGCGAAACTTATCCAGATTCACCACTCTCTGAACCAGAGGCATCTGCCAGTTCATACCGGATTCTTCGTTCTTCAAAATGTTCGCGTAGCCCGCGCCTTTCTGTGCTTTGCCGATTGGTTCGACCGCGGGGTTTGGAAAGGAAAGACCGGGCTCTGCAAGCTGCCCATTTTTTACGTTGGTCAGTCTATTCTGGGCGTACATCATTTCCACGCGACGATTGTATCGGTCACTGGAAACGGGGTTCTGACGAATTGGTTTCAGGAACTGGTCGGACGTTTCAAGAGGGTAGTCACTTATGATAGCGGCTTTTGATTTTGAAAAACTTTCCGCAAGGATGTCTACCTGTCTACGCGGAGGTCTATCTGCACTCAGCGGTCTACAATCCAGAATCACACCACAGGCGTCACCGCCGTAGAGTCCTTTTTCGTCTACGAAGCTAATGTCAAACAGGATGATTCCGTTTTCTGCGCCTCCGAGAGTGGAAGCAAGGTCTGCGTAAATGTTCCAGTCCAGAGGCCATTTGAAATTCACTTTTTCAATCGTTTCGTTAGAAATACCAACAATTCGAATGTCGTCGCGAACGCCTGGCGGAGGTGGAGCCATGGCCACTACCTTTTCGCCTTTGTCATCGTAAGGTGCCTGACAGTAGGCGGCCGCTCCTCCAGGAGCAAGAGTGCCACTTGGACTGCGCAAGAACGCATAACGGTTTACAAGTGCTGTATTTTCAAGACTTTTGAAAAGCGGAAACTTCGCAAGAGACAATGCAAAGAAAAACGAAGTCATGATGGCGATGATCAAACCGCCCAGGTTTCCGCGATCCACACCTGCGCGAGCGAGACCCTGGAAAGTGTAAATAGCACCAATGATCAGCCAGAAGAAACTGAACCAGAGACAGAAAGTATAAAGATCCGGACCGAGTGCAGAGAGTGGTTCAGGTAGAATGGATTTTACTCTATGAAAAACAGAGGAAGCGCTGCTTGCGTAAGTGATGACGAACGCGATTGCGGACGTTCCGAATACAGCAAGTGAGATGTAATCGAATCTTCTCAGTACTTTGGATTTATCCTGAGGAAACAATCGCTCAAAATAGTAGAGAGCCAATCCAAGTGTGGCCAGTCCTGGAATGATGGTCAGGTATGTTTCCGCGAAGAAGGAACCTACCAGAACCGTAGACCGATTGAAAGTGAGCGAAAGAAAAAGAACCAGCGGTAGAAGCAGAAAGAGTGCTGCAGCCGCAACCAGAAGCCCCAGGGCAATTTTACGCATAGGAGACGATTTTGGACCTCCGCCAACCTTTCAACACGTATTTTTAGCCCCGGAGAGCCTTCACGAATGCAGCCGTCGACTCACAGATCGCCTCCAGTGCACCCGGCCCTTTTTCCTGAATCAGGCGATGGTGGAGGCTGCCCACAATCACTCCGTCCGCCACTGCCTTAACCGTGTCTGCCTGGTCAGGGCGACTGAAACCAAAACCCGCGAATACAGGAAGTCCCGTGCTTTCGCGGACCGCTTTCATTTGCGTTTTTACCTCGGGCGGCAGTTCGGATCTTTCGCCAGTGACGCCGTAGCTCGTGACGTGATAAATGAAGCCGCGGCCGTGTTTGCGCAAATCATTCAGTCTATCTGGAGAAGTATTGGGTGCAGACATGAAGATCTGGGCGATCTGGAACCTTTCGGAAACTCGGAAAAACTCGTTCGCCTCTGGCTGGTCTGCAGGCAGGTCCGGAATTACAATTCCCTGAATTCCGGCGCGGGCGGCCTCTGCCAGGAATGCTTCAAGAGGTCTGTCGCTCTTGTGTGCGAAGCCACGAAACACCGGATTCATGTAGCTCAGAAATACGATGGGGACATCCGGACGCGCCTCGTGGATTTCTCTGGCGCACTGGAAGATGCGTTCAAAAGAGAAGTCTGCATTCTCCATCGCGCGCACCATGGCTGCCTGAATGACGGGGCCATCTGCCGTAGGGTCTGAAAAAGGAATTCCAAGCTCGATGAGATCTGCACCTGCATCAATCATCCCGCAGGCGAAGCGAACCGTGGAGGCAAAATCAGGATCCCCTGCAGTCAGATACGGCATGTAGAGAGGCCCCTGGGCTCTCTTCTTCAATATGTACTCTTTGAGTTTATCCATCATTCCATACCCAGAATAGAAGCCGCTTCTGCTACGTCCTTGTCACCACGGCCGGAAAGGTTCACGAGGATGCGCGCTTTCTTTCCCGCGTCGCGCGCCAGTTCCCGCGCGAAAGCGAGTGCATGGGCGCTCTCGAGTGCCGGTATGATTCCTTCGAGCCTGGATACTTCCTGAAAGCATTCCAGAGCGCGATCGTCTCGGACGCGCACGTACTTCACTCTACCCGTCTTTGCCAGATACGCATGTTCTGGTCCGACTCCTGGATAATCCAGCCCCGCAGATACGCTGTGCACACCCTGGATTTGTCCGCCCTCTTTCTGTATGAAAAGAGACTTTGTGCCGTGGAAATAGCCCACTTCGCCAAAGGTAATGCTCGCCGAGTTTTCACCAGGATCATCGCTTCTGCCGCCTGCTTCCACTCCGTAGAGATCTACATCGTCTTTCAAAAATCCGTGAAAGATTCCAATTGCATTGGATCCGCCACCCACGCATGCGATGACTGCATGAGGAAGACCAGGGCCTTTCTTCATTTGCTTGCGAGACTCTTTTCCAATGACTGATTGGAAGTCTGCTACAATGATTGGAAACGGATGAGGGCCAATGGCAGAGCCAATGATGTAATGAGTGTTGCGAACGTTTCTCGCCCAGTCTCTCATTGCTTCATTGGTTGCATCTTTGAGAGTAGACGTTCCGCTTGTTACAGGAATCACTTCCGCACCCAGAAGTTTCATGCGATAACAATTCAATTTCTGACGGCGCACATCTTCGCTGCCCATGTAAACGGTGCATTTCAATCCGAAATGAGCGGCTGCTGTAGCCGTGGCCACCCCATGCTGTCCGGCTCCGGTTTCAGCAATGATCCGTTCCTTTCCCATTTCGAGAGCGAGCAATGCCTGGCCGATGGCGTTGTTGATCTTATGCGCTCCGGTGTGATTGAGGTCTTCGCGCTTGAGATAGATTTGTGCGCCCCATTCGTCGCTGAGCCTGGCTGCATACGTTAGACGAGATGGTCTGCCAATGTAGTCTCTTTGCAGCTGTTCCCACTTTTTCTGAAAACGCTTCTTACTGCGAACCTTGAAGTAGACTTCTTCCAGTTCCAGGATCGCAGGCATGAGAACCTCGGGGCTGTACCTTCCACCGAATTCTCCAAAAAAACCGCTTTTTTCAGAACCCATGAGCCAGCGTTGGCGTCATGCCCTGCACTTCATCTCTTTTTTGGCGGGTGCTTTCGCTTGAGCGATCTGGTAAGATTGCGAATGGTTTTGACCATTTCAGCAGGCGTGGTTTCTACTTTTTCGCCCGTCTTACGCAATTGAATCTCTAGTTTTCCTGACTCAAAAAAAGTTTTACCGACTGTAACGCGAACAGGATATCCAATGAGTTCTGCATCTGCGAATTTCACGCCTGGTCTGAGGTCCCTGTCGTCCCACAAAACATCGAGGCCCGCTTTCTGTAACTTCTGGTAGAGCGCCGCTACCTTTTGCTCTTCTTCTTCTCCCTTTGTGATGCTTACAAGCACCACTTCAAAAGGACAGGCACTCACCGGCCAGGCAATTCCCTTCTCGTCATGGTTCTGCTCAATGATGGCAGCCATGGTTCTTTGAACGCCAATTCCGTAACAACCCATGATAGGAGTGAGAGGCCTGCCTGATTCGTCTAGAACGGACACACCAAATGCTTTTGTGTACTTCGTTCCAAGCTGGAAGATATGACCTACCTCAATGCCTTTGATCGCATGCAGTACTCCATCGCCCATAGGCGAACGATCCCCTTCTACTGCGAGTGCCACATCGCGCGCGTCTGGATTTGCTTCGAAAACGTGACCGCTTCTATGATGATCTACTTCATTTGCTCCCACTACATAAGGACGACCCGACTCAATGGACGAATCCTGAATGATGCGCATTCCTTCTGGCACATGACCCGGGCCAATGAAACCTGGAACAAAACCAAGGGACCGCACTTCGTCTTCTGTGGCAGCGCGAAACTCCTCTCCACCCAGGGCATTCTTCAACTTCACGTCATTGACAGCGCGATCTCCGCGAATGAAGACAAGAACATAGGATTCGCCCACGCGATAGATCAGAGCTTTTGCCAGATGAACGGACGACACACCGAGAAACCGGGCGACATCTTCTATGGACTTAGCATTCGGAGTATGATGCTTCTTCGCTGATTTTACAAGTGCCGGTGGCTTCTCCACTTTTCCCGCAACAAACGGAGTCTTCTCCTGATTGCTGAAGTATTTCTTCCCGGCCGAAATCAAAAGCGTCTCTTCCCCTACTTCAGAAGGAACCATGAACTCTTCGGATCTCGATCCGCCCATGGTTCCAGTATCTGCTTCTACGGGAATGGTCTCAAGGCCAAGCCTGCCGAATATATTGCGATATGCTTTGCGCATCACCTGATACGTTCGACCCAGACACTCTTCGTCCTTGTGGAACGAATACGCATCCTTCATTACAAATTCGCGCGATCGCATAACACCAAACCGCGGACGAATTTCATCGCGAAACTTGGTGTGAATCTGGTACACATTTACGGGAAGATCTCGATAGGATTTCAAAATCCCTTTCATCGCATCCGTGAAGGACTCTTCGTGTGTGGGTCCAAGAACGTTCCATGTTTCGTGTCTGTCTTTGATTCGAAACATTTCCTTGCCCATGGCATTCCATCTGCCGGATGTTTCCCACAGTTCGGCCGGAATCAGGATGGGCATTACAAACTCTTGACCGCCCGCGGCATTCATCTCTTCGCGAATGATGTTTTCAATCTTGCGAAAGACTCGCAGGCCCATGGGAAGCATGTTGTAAAGACCACTACCGAGCTTGCTGACCAGGCCGGCGCGTAGCATCATCTTGTGTGACGCGAGTACCGCATCCGCCGGGGGCTCCCGGAGAGTGTGAATCAAAAGAGAACTTGCGCGCATTCTAGAGTCCAGATATGAAGAGTATGTCGCGGTACATGATCCACAGTCCCATGAAGACAAGAACTGCAAGACCACCGCGGTAGATTCCTTCCATAATTCCAGGCGTTACGGGTTTACCGCGGACAGCTTCGTACAGAAAGAATACTACGTGGCCGCCGTCAACAACAGGGAACGGCAAAAGGTTCATGATGAAAAGCGCAATAGAAATCGCAGCAAACATACCCAGGTAGTCCTGAATTCCTGATTCAAGCACTACTCCGGCCGCAGCAAACATCCCGACAGGCCCCATTGCGTTATCGATGAAAGAAAGTCTGCCCGAAATCAGGCTTCCAAAAAATGCAGGATACACCATGACGTTCTTCGCAGTATCACCAAAGGCGTGCGAAATCACTTCGCTAACGGAACCATGCCCCGGAAGATACGTGGTTTCAATGCGCGAATCCGGTCTAAATCCAAGAAGGCCAATTTTTGCGGCGTGCGCCTTCGCAGAATAGTTGCGATCCTTTAGTGTCAGAGTGATGGCACGTTCTGTTGCCAGAGCTTCGTACATTTTTTCGTAAGAACCAGGAGGTTTTCCGTCTATAGAAAGAATGCTGAGTGCACGCTGGTGTGCTTCCACATTGCTGAGCAATACCTGATCTGCCACGGGAGTTCCGTACTTCAAGTCGACAAGATTGTGCAGTTCAATTCTGTATTCTGCCTGCGATGGGACTGTTACGGTGGTTTCTTCTGTAAACCACGGAGCTAGCCACGACAACGTTTGTCTCTTCACACGAATCTGCACAGGCTGTCCGTGAAATTCTCCGAGCAAATCCTGGAGTTCTGTTGCGGATTTTACATTTCTTCCCTGCACGGAAAGAATGACATCTCCGTTGTTCAAATAAGGGTACGCCCTGAGTCCAGCCGGGAGTTCAGTATGGCCCAGGAAGGACTGGAGCTTGTACGCCCACACCAGGCGAGACGGATAATTTACTTTAAGATTTCTTTCTCCGGGTGCGCGAAGACCAATGAGAGCGCGGCCTGCCGTGTCTACTTCTGGCTTGACCTTGACCTGAACTTTGCTTCCGTTTCTATCTGCATCCACAGTCAGATCGGCACCGCCTGATAGAAGCACCAGTTTCTGCAAATCGTGAAAGTCATGCACCGCTTCTCCGTTGATCGCAGTGATGGAATCTCCTGACCGAAGGCCGGCCCTGTAGGCTGGACTGTCCTGCATGGTTTCTTCCCAGAAATCAACGCGCGGCGCGATAGGACCGGAGATCGTGTGAAGTAGAAGAAAGATACCAAAACCAAGAATCAAATTGAAGAGCGGTCCGCCCAGCACTGGAATGATTCGCGTGAGAGGAGGAACAGAGAAAAGTCCACCTGGAGTCTTATCGTTGCCGGAGATATCATCTCCGTAGAATTTCACATATCCGCCAATCGGGATCGCGGTCACCTGCCAGGTAGTATCTCCTATTTTCTTTTTCCAGATGCCGCGGCCATAACCAATGGAGAAAATTTCTGCCTTCACTCCCACGAGTCGGCCCATGGTGTAGTGACCCAGTTCGTGAATAAAGACACAGATGCCGAGCATGAGAGCTCCGCCAAGAATGAGTGCGATCATACAGCCTCTTTTACAGTTCCCTTGCCATCTCTGATGTCAGCGCTCTGGCCCGGGCATCCGCTTCCAGATAGAGGCCCGTTTCCGTTCCTTTCTGTACCGGGATGCGATCCAGTGCCAGCTCGATGAGATGAGGGATAGCCGTAAATTGAATTAAACCAGATAGAAACAAACCGGCCGCCACTTCATTGGAAGCGTTGAGAACTGCGGGGGCAGTTCCGCCCGCTCGAGCGGCCTCCATGCAGAGGCAAAATCCAGGAAACTGCTCTGTGTCCACAGTGCGAAACTCAAGTGGCGGCCACGATTCTGGCCTGGTGGCGATTCCAAGCTCAGGAACCGGATCTGGATAATACAGAGCATGCGCGATCGGAAACACCATGGTGGGCCTGCTTGCCATCATTCGGTAACCATCTGGTGTCTCCACCATCGCATGCACATGGCTGACCGGATGAATCAAGACGTCGAGCTGCGAGTATGGAATTCCGAATAGATGATGCGCCTCTATGATCTCGAGGCCCTTGTTGATGAGACCGGCAGAATCTACTGTAATCTTTGGCCCCATGCTCCAGGTAGGATGATTTAAAACTTCATCACGACTCACTTTCTCTACGTCCGCTCTACTCTTGCTCAGAAAAGGACCGCCGGATGCAGTCAGAATCGCGCGACGAAGATGCTCTGGTTCTACTCCAAGCAACAGCTGAAATAGGGCATTGTGTTCGGAGTCTACGGGCACGATGCAAGCACGCGAAAGAGCCAGTGCGTTTTCAATGACCGGTCCTGCAGTGACGAGTGTTTCTTTGTTTGCAAGCGCGATCTTGAGCCCGATCTGAATGGCTTCGAGTGTGGGCGCAATTCCAGCAGAACCCATCACTGCAGTCAAAACAGTATCTGCTCCGGCCTGTGCGCCCAATCGTACGAGTTCTACGAGGCCGCTGCTTCCCGAAAAGAACTGAACGGAAGGAAACGACGCAGAAAGCCTGGCCAATCCCTGGGCCATTTCTGGATCTGTGATGGCCGCATAACGGATGGTTGGAAATTTTGAAATGATCTCTGCAAGTCTGTCTGCTTTGCCGTGAACGCTCACGGCAACGAGTTCTATTCCGCTTTCTGGTAAAATGGAAAGAGTGCTACTTCCGATCGACCCGGATGCGCCGAGCAAGATGAGCTTTCGCGTACGTTTCGCACGGGCCGGTGCCGAGATCTGCGCCGAATATTCAAAGAACGCCATGCTGGATCAAAGAGTCAGGCCAGCGATGCCACGAATGTACAAATAGAAGTAACCAATGGGAATTGTGAAATAGAGAGAGTCCCCTCGGTCGAGCATTCCGCCGTGACCTGGAATCAAGGCAGCTGAATCTTTCTTTTTTGAGTCACGCTTGATGGCACTTTCCACCAGATCCCCAAATACAGAAATCACAGACAGCACCGCAGTGAAGAGCGCCATTTCTACGTAACCCATGTGGATTTCGTAAGCAAATCTCTTCCAACAGTAAAGAAACCCGAGCATCAAAAGAATGGAGAAAACAAAACCGCCAACGTAACCTTCAATCGTTTTGCGCGGACTCACCTTCAGACCTGCATTGTGTTTTCCAAAGTAACGGCCCGCAAAATACGCCCCTGTGTCCGTTCCGATGGTTGCCAGAGCCACTACTACGAAAAAGAACAAACCCCTTTCCTCTGCGAGGATGAGAAACGCATGGCATAGGGTCATGCACGGATAGATCACGCCAAAGATCGTTGTGGTTACGCCGTAGACTGTTCCGTCCAGAGGACGAAAGATCAAATGCGCAGACATGGCCACAATTACGAGCAACATCAATACAAACGGAACAGAATGATTGGCCACGTATGCAATGTCTGGAGTTAAAAACGAAGGAGCGGGATGTCCGTTTGTGGCGCGAATTCCCAGGTACTGCAGATAGTATGTAAATATGAGTAATACGGCAAAGAAAATCCCCACGCCTTTCACCGGTCTTCCGTCCAGACCGCGATCACTGAGCCCGTAGAACTCCACTACTCCAAGCAAAGACGCCGCGAGAATCAAACCGAGGATGAGAACAGCGTAGAGAAAGTCCGGAAGGTTCAACGCAAGTATGATAGCGGCTCCGAGCGTGACTCCGGATATGATGCGTTTGGACGTTTCACCCATGAACTTGTTTAGTCTTCCTTCGCCAGAAGTCCACCGAATTTGCGAGGCCTGGATCTGAACCACTTCAGTGCCGCTTGCAAGTCCCGGCGGCCAAAATCAGGCCATAGAACGTCCGTGAAATATAACTCTGCGTACGCACATTGCCATAGTAAGAAATTGCTGAGGCGACTTTCTCCTCCGGGTCGAACCAGCAAGTCAACAGGCGGGATCGGATGAGTGTATAGATGTTTTTCGATTTCTTTCGCGCTCACGGCTGCGTCCGCCTTCTTCCCTTTCTTCGCAAGAGACAACCTTTCGCGCACGATCTCAGTGGCGGCGTGACTGATCTCATCCATGGAGCCATAGTTCACGCAAAAGTTGGCCGTCAGTGCTTTGTTCTTCGCCGTCTTTTCGATCACATGCAGAATCAATTTTCTATTTGCGGCCGGTAACCTGGACAGGTCTCCGGAAGCATGCACGCGAATTCCTTTTTCAATGCACCTTTGCAGACGATCGGTGAAGAATTCGCGCATCAACTTCCAGATTGCCTGGATTTCCGCTCGAGGTCGCTTCCAGTTTTCAGTACTGAATGCATAGAGTGATATGAATGGAATGCCAATTTCAAGAGCATCATCGAGCAAACGGTCTAGAGCTTCTCCTCCGGCGCGGTGGCCTTCGGAGCGCGACAGACCGCGCTTCTTTGCCCAGCGGCCGTTTCCATCGAGTATGATGGCTACATGCCGCGGATTGGTGTTTTCCTGGGACACGTTAGACCGTCAGAATGCCCTTCTCTTTTTGAGCCGCGGCGTCTTCTGCTTTGTGAATGAAACTATCTGTTAGCTTTTGCACGTCATCTTGAAGGGATTTCGTTTCATCCTGGGACTTGCCTGCAATCTTCTTGATCTCTTCGTTTCCGTCACGACGAAGATTGCGAATGGAAACGCGACATTCTTCCAGACGAACCTTGACCTGCTTGACCAGTTCCTGGCGTCTCTCCATAGAAAGTTCAGGAAGAATGAGGCGAATCAGAGAGCCGTCGTTGGAAGGAGTGATTCCCACATCTGATTTCAAAATTGCTTTTTCAATTTCACCCAGGGCACTTTTGTCAAATGGAGTGATTACGAGCATCCGCGCTTCTGGAACAGAAAGGCTGGCTACCTGGTTGAGCGGAACTGAGGAGCCGTAGTATTCCACGTGCACCCCGTCGAGCATGGCCGCGTTTGCGCGCGTAGAACGAATCCCGGCTAGATCTTTTACAAGAGAGTCCAGGCTCTTTTGCATTTTGGCTTTCAGTTCTGCAAGAACTGCGGCGGAATCAACTGGTTTGTCAGGCATACTCGAGGCCCTCCTCGGAAGATATAAGTGTTCCGATCTTCTTGCCGTCTACGAGATTCTTCAAGCTGTCCGGTTCAAAAATATCGAAAACCAGAATGGGGGTGTTGTTGTCCATACAGAGAGCCAGAGCGGTGGAATCCATGATCTTGAGTCTGCGCTGGATGGATTCCATGTAGGAAACGCGCGAAAAACGTTTTGCGTCAGGATTCTTCTTTGGATCGGAATCATATACGCCATCTACTTTCGTTGCTTTTAGAATCACCTGACAGCCTACTTCGACCGCCCGCAGTGCGGCTGTCGTGTCGGTTGTAAAATAGGGATTCCCTGTTCCGCCCGCGAAAATCACAATCCGATTCTTTTCGAGATGCCTCATTGCCTTTCTGCGAATGTATCCTTCGCAGATGGATTTCATTTCAATGGCTGATTGAAGGCGAGTGATGACGCCCACCTTTTCGCATGCGTCCTGCAAAGATAGAGCGTTGAGCACGGTGGCCAGCATTCCCATGTAATCTGCCTGCGCACGATCCATTCCACTTTCTGCAGCCGCCTGCCCGCGAAAGATATTTCCGGCGCCAACGACCACTGCGATTTCTGCACCCATGCGGTGCACTGCTTTGATTTGTTCTGCGATGTGACGAACGCGGGAAAACTCAATACCGAGTTTTCCCTCCGTTGTAAAGGCTTCACCCGAAAGCTTCAGTAGAACCCGACGGAATGGAAAATTCGGATTCACGTGAGCCTCCTTTATCAGCCCGCTTCGTAACGGGTAAACCGGGAGATTGTAATGTTCTCTCCGAATTTCCCAATGAATGACTTAATCAATTCTGCAACAGTCTGCTTGTTGTCTTTGATGAAGAATTGATCGAGAAGGCAGACATCCTGCTGAAACTTCTTGATCTTGCCTGGCAGAATCTTTTCGATTTGCTCTGGCTTCTTCTTTTCCTGAATCAGCTGTTCGCGATATACTTCTGTTTCTTTCTCGATGATTTTAGGATCGAGGTCTTCTGCTTTGATCGCAAGAGGGCTTGCCGCTGCGACCTGCATGCAAAGATCTTTCCCGAGTTGCTCGAATTCTTCATTCTTTGCAACGAAATCAGTTTCGCAATTCAGCTGCAGCAATACGCCAATCTTGCCTTCTCCGTGAATGTAGGAAAACACACGGCCGGATCCAGTGTCGCGATCCATTCTTTTGGCTGCTTTCGCGAGACCTTTCTTGCGAAGAGCTTCGCTTGCTTTTTCGATATCGCCGGCGTTTTCAGCCAGAGCAGACTTGCAGTCCATCATGCCTGCGCCGGTCATTTCGCGCAGTTTCTTGATGTCGTCGGATTTAACTTCTGCCATGATCGT
>JAIBBM010000105.1 GCA_019694685.1 Leptospirales bacterium | reverse complement strand
TCTAGCAATGTCCGATTGGAATACACTTTTTGAAGCTGCTTTGGAATGGCTTTTGTGGACCTGGGCCAGAAACGTTCGCCCTTTCCTCCTGCCATGATGATTACAATTGGTTTTGAGTGATCGTGTTTTGGTTTCTTTTTAAATCCAAGCATAGCAAACTTCCGGGAGATTTTCAGAGATCAAGGTGGAGTTAGATTTTCGAATCTGGGCCCGCGTTTCCCATTCTGAGTGGCCGCAGGTTCTTCTTTGTCAAGCAGGCTGTCTGCGGTTGGGCGCCCGGAATTGAACCATCTTTCGTATGGCATGACCATCACTTTCACATCGCTACCGAGGCGATCCACTGCCAGGTAATCTTTAAGACCCGGGTAACGAATCAGCAATTTGCCGATTGTTTCCAGTCGGGCATATGTTGCTTCATCCGTCAAAGATTCGGCGTCGCGACGCGCGAGAGCTTCATCTCTTTTGCGAATGCGTTCCAGTTTCTGATTCAAGATTCCCTGACCGCCACCAAGAATCGCCGTATAACGTCCAGCATCAGGAACATAAATATTCTCAACTACCAGATTCTGAATTTCAATCCCTTCCGGTCCAAGGATTGATTTCATTTCTTCGAGAGCCGGGCCATTGAAGTAATCGTTCAGACGACGCGGCACCTGGCCCAGATCGTTATCTGCAGGAAAGATCACAAGAAGTCTCTTTGTGAGCATCTCTGAGAGGCGAAGTTGAAGATACGGTTCCAGGGCTTTCCAGTCCAGACCTTCCATTTTCAAAAACAAATCTGGAAGTTTCTCAGGCTGGAGAGTATAACGGAAACGGAACTTAAATCTTATGTAAAACGAATCATCGAGACCGAGCATCTCGGTCTGGTAAAGGCCTTTCTTGTAGTCCACAACGAGCATGCGAGGGCCAATGTCCACTGGATGAATCTCAACGCGGCCTGGAAAGATTCTACCTGGAAAGAACTGACTTTCACCTGGAGCAACCAGATCCGGCATTCCGCGCTTGCGGTGCAGTACAATGATGGCCTGACGCGCGGTCGCAGAAACAATGCCAAGATAGATCCAGCTGAAGATCGAAGAGAGCAGAATGGCCCAGAAAAAAACGCGGAAGAAACGCGAAATCATCCTTTAACTGCGCCATCCTCCGAGAAGTCCAGGTTCAACGGCTTGGAGAGAACAATGGTAGAGATTGCATGTTTGTATACGAGGCTCTGCTTGGAATCCTGTTCGATGACTACAGTAAAGTTGTCAAAACTAACGACTCTGCCTTTCAGTGGAACGCCATTGGTCAGGTAGACGGTGATCTCCATCTTTTCCTTGCGCGCGGAATTCAGCACAAGATCCTGTATATTGTTTTTGTTGGCCACGGCGGTTCTCCGAAATACAGGTTGCGATCTTAACGCCGCGGGTCAACGAATAATCCGACCCAGGACACAAAATCGGCCCAGGAGCCACGTGCTTCTATCTTCTCTCGCCTGAACCACGTACGTTGCCTCTTCGCATATTGCCTGTGCTCGATCCACAGACGCTCTGCAAAATCATTGGCACTCAATTCTCCTGTAAGCAGCAACTGCACCAGATCAAATCCTATCAGGGAAAGCCCCGGGCATTTTCCAAAGCGATCAAACACACCGCGCAATTCTTCCACCAGACCCAGTTCGATCATCTTCAAAACGCGCAGACGAAGTCGTTCGTTCAAATCGGACACAGAAATATCCAGATAGAAGGAAAGAAATTCGCAAGGGAATTCTGGAAGAAGGTCCTCACGTCCTGGGACCAGATTCTCAAGCGCCCTGCCTATCCTGTAATCGTCATTCTCATGAATGCGTCCGCCGCCCTTTTGAAGAAGGTCCGGGCGTTTCAAAGAAAGTTCCGACAATCGCTGGGACGGTGTCATTGATTGAATGGCCTCTCGCACGGAAGCGTCTGGAGTGGAGACCTGTGTGCGAGTGCGCACGGCTTTGAAATAGAAACCAGTCCCGACAGACAACACTGGAACATGGCCTCTAGAGAGAATATCTGTAACCGCCTCTGCCGCAAGCCTGCGAAAGCGAAACGCTGTAGTCTCTTCGTTCGGATCCAGAATTGAAATCAAATGGTGCGGAATGATAGCCAGTTCATCCGACGTTGGTGCAGCAGAAGTGATTTCAAGACCGCGGTAGAGTTGCCTCGAATCGCATGCGATGACTTCGAATTTATCTCCGTACACATCCGTCAGGCGACATAGAGCGGCTGTCTTGCCAGAACCTGTAGGACCAAAGAGTACAGGAATGACCGGTTTCAGTGCAGAACTTCTCTCTCTTTCAAGATTACACTGATTTCTCCGGCGGCGCGCTCAAGTACATCGTTGATGATTCTGTAGTCATATCCGCGCGCTTCTTCAAGTTCGCGCAAGCCTTCCGCGAGGCGATGCTGGATGACCTGTTCGCTGTCCGTTCCGCGTCCACGAAGTCTGCGTTCCCATTCCGGACGATTGGGTGGAAGAAGGAAAAATGTAATCACTCTGTCTCCCAGAATCTCCTTAACTCTTCGCGCTCCCTGCACATCAATGTTTAGAATGACGCTTTTCCCCTGATCCATTTTGCCGCGCACCTGGTCGAGTGGGACTCCGTAGTGATTTCCGTGCACAGTCGCGTGTTCCAGGAACTCTCCGCGAGCAATTCTTGCTTCAAACTCATCACGCGAGTAGAAGAAGTAGTGCACTCCGTTAATTTCCCCTTCTCGAATGGGTCTACTGGTAGCGGTGATGACTGTTTCCAGGTGCGGGTACATTCGCGTGAGCAAATGAATGAGGGAGGTCTTTCCTCCTCCCGATACGGAAGAGATGACCACCGCATGCCCCGCCCGGTCCATAGATGATACTTGAAGAAGGCCTGGCGCTGTCAAGTTTCACTTACGGTAGATCACGCCATCCGGACAATGGACCGGAGTGAAATCAGCCTGAAGAACATGGAGCGATTCGGAGTGGCCTACGAGCAAAAAGCCGCCAGGTACGAGAGCATCATAGAAGCGGCGAATCAGAATCTCCTGGTCCGCCTTCTGAAAATAGATCATTACGTTTCTACAAAAGATACAATGAATATTCCTGGGTGTGGATTCAAAAAGGTTTTCTACGCGAAAGTCGATCTTCGTGCGAAGATCGTCTCTTACCAGAAACTGACCCTTCGATTCCGGGTCCGCGCGAAAATAGCGATACAAAAGCAACGGCGGAATTTTTTCGATTTTGCGTCCCGAATAGCGGCCCACTTTCGCAAAATCAACCACTCTGGCCGAGATGTCTGTGGCAATCACCTGGTAGGGAAACACGCCGAGCGATTTCATCGCTTCTGTTACTTCCATGGCAATGTTGTAAGGCTCTTCTCCCGTGGAACATCCGGCGGACCAGATCTGAATGGGAGCTTTTGGGTATGCTTTGAGGAGCTGCGGAAGCGCGACTTTTTTCATGAGATCAAAGCTGGCCGTGCTCCGCCAGAAGTAGGACTCATTTGTAGTGATCGCTTCGAGGAATGGTCTTCGCTCCTCTGGCTTAGACGTAACAAAAGCAAAGTACTCATCGAAATTCGCGCAGCCTGTTGCCAGGGCGCGCCTGCGCAGACGGTTCGATAGTAAGACGATTTTCTGTTCCCGCAAAGTGATCGAGGCTTCACGTCTGATCAGGTCTGCGAATTTGCGAAATTGCTCAGACGTGAGATCCGGAATGTCAGCCACGTCAGTCGCCTAATTTTTTTCTGCGAGGTTCAGGGGGCATGGAAGGCAAAGACCCGATCAGGTCGATTTCTGCCAGGCTACGACCCGTTACACGGCTTACGTCTGCAGCTTTCATTCCACCGGCAAGAAGACTTCTGATCCACGCATTCGGGTCCTGAGTGATCGGAGCGGAGGCGGGGGTAGCATCCGACGCGGAAGGAAGGCCAACGCTTTCTCGCGCAGGTTCCACGTTAAGCGATACAGGAGGGCGAATTGTAGGTTGGGGTACATCGATAGACAGCGCTTCCTCTGCAGGAGTTGCCTTCCCGATGGATGCAGCAAATGGATCCGTTTTTACACCGAAGATGGAGGCCGCAAATCTTCCAATGCCCTGAAGAATTCCAGCAGACGGTTCTGGCTCCTGAACGAGAGGCTGACTACGAGGTTGCGAAGCGGCAGGACGCGTCAAATCGACAGTATCTGGTCCAATCTTATCTAGAATTCTGCTTACATGATCTTCTTGCTCTTCTTCTTCCGGAAGAAGTGACTTAAGTTCCGGCTCTTCGCGCTTTTTCTTTCTTGGCTTGCGAGTCTCTTCTTTTTTGAGATCTTCCGCATGGCGAACGAGCTGATAGAAATTCGCACGAATCTCCTGCATCTCTTCGAGATAAGCGTTCATGGCCTGAAGACCCTGACGAATATTTTCTTCTACGTCTTTCTGCAAAGGATGGGCGGCGCGAATCTTATTTTGCCACGCTTGCATGCGAAGGGAAAAGAGCACATAAAGAACAAGGCCCGTAACCAGATTGAGCAATGCGAAGACCAGGAATTCCATTCTTAAATAAACAAATCGAGTTTTGAACCGACTGGAGTCGGAGGTTTACGTTTGATTCCGCGTTCGTTATAAATGAACGTTTCTACTTCCCGCGAAGATTTTGATGGCTGCTGTTGCGATTGCATGCGCTTTTCGCGCGGATCAATGGCAGCCATAGAAGCACTCGTCGTCGACGCTGCCTGGATTACCTTTTCAGGACGCTCCAGATTCTCCTGACGCGCAAGCGCCATGGCAGCCACCTGGCGATACGCTCCGGCCGCATGCTCCATCCCCTGCAGGCGAGCCTGTTCCGGAAGTGCCTGATACGATACCTGTAAGTCCAGGAGCCTCATTTTCTTCTGCCGCCGCGCGCAGGCGCCGCTTTCTCTTCAGCTTTTTCAAGTTTGTTGAATTTTACAACCCCGTTTTCGAACGTCAGAGTCACGGCCCGATATGTATCCGAAAAGGTCTGGGAAACATTGCGAATGGTGACCGTAACATTGGGGAAGACTTCCTTCTCTATATGAACTTTTCCCTGTGCAGACAGCTGGTTCATGTATTCTTCGAGCTTGCCCATTTCTTCTGCGATTTCT
>JAIBBM010000051.1 GCA_019694685.1 Leptospirales bacterium | reverse complement strand
TGAAGAGCGGAGCAAGAATCATCCTCGACTATCTGGAACAAGAATCCGTGCCTTTTGTAGCCGGAATGCCTGGAGGAGCCAATCTTCCACTCTACGATGCGCTGCATTCTAGCTCCATCGTGTCAATTCTGGCAAGGCACGAGCAGGGAGCGGGGTTCATTGCGCAGGGCTATGCCAGGGCCACAGGCAAAGTGGGTGTGTGCTTTGCTACTTCCGGCCCGGGTGCCACCAATCTGATCACTTCCCTCGCAGATGCGAAGCTAGATTCGATTCCCATCATTGCCATCACAGGTCAGGTGCCGCGAGATTTAATCGGAACAGATGCATTTCAAGAAGTGGATACGATCGGGATTGCAAGACCAGGGGTAAAGGAAGCGTTCTTTGCGCGCGATGCACAGTCTCTCTATGACATTCTTCCTGCGGCTTTTGCAGCTGCGCGAAGCGGGAGGCCAGGACCCGTTCTGATTGATGTTCCCAAGGACGTTCAGAGGGAAGTGGCGGCCGGACGTTATGCGATCATGGAACCATCGCGAGGAACACTTTCCAGCGCTTCCGTGGAGGAAGCGGCCAGGATGATCCAGGCTTCGCGACGGCCCGTACTTTACGCCGGTGGAGGCATCATTCATTCGAATGCATCTGAAATCCTGATTCAAATCGCAGAAAGAAATGCGATTCCAGTTGTGACGACTCTCATGGGCATTGGATCGATTCCCACATCCCATCCCAGATTTTTCGGAATGCTCGGAATGCACGGAGAGCCATACACCAATCTCCTTTTGGAAGAATGCGACTTGTTGATTGCGGTTGGTTCTAGATTCGATGATCGAGCCACAGGAAAGCTTTCCGAGTTTTGTCCGGACGCGAAGGTGATTCACGTGGACATTGACAGAACTGAACTGGGCAAACTCAGAAAGCCGGATCTGGCCATTCAGGCGGATGCCAGAACGTTTTTGTCTGCCCTTCGAAACATTCTGCCTTTCCATGAGCGCAGAGAATGGACTGCACTGTGCGATGACCTTCGCCGCGACCATCCATCTGAAAACCATGACGGAAATTCAGAAGCTCTTTCCTACTTGCGCGAGATTTCTGATTCGATTTCCGACCATGATGTGATCACTACCGACGTGGGTCAGCACCAGATGTGGGCTGCTCAGGTATGCAGAATCAGAGAGCCGCGCACATTTTTAACGTCAGGCGGCCTTGGAACCATGGGCTTTGGTCTTCCGGCTGCGATAGGTGCTGCACTTGGAACAGGAAAGAGAGCAGTGTGTATTTCCGGTGATGGTTCCATTTTACTTAACGTACAGGAGCTTGCTCTTCTTGCGGATTTGAATCTGGACGTGAAGGTTGTAGTTTTTGACAACGCGAACCTGGGGATGGTGCGTCAGCAACAGCAGATGTTCTACGGCCAGAGGTACTCATCTTCCAGGTTCGAACGTGCGGTTGATTTCGTATCTCTTGCGAGAAGTTTCGGAATTCCAGGATATTCTGCCAGTGACCGGCCCATCTCCAGCATTTTGAGAGAACCAGGGCCTGCGTTGATTCATCTTCCCATTGATGAAAATGAGAACGTGTATCCAATGGTGGCGCCGGGAAGCGCGAATCGAGATATGATCAGGCGACCTGCGGGGAAAAACAGTTGAAAGCCTCGTTCCTCGGGACATATCAGGGCATGCGACTGTTTCTACTTGCGCCGCTTCTGGTGGTATCGTGCGTTTCTTCATCTACTTATGAAAATGACATGAAAGCAAAGAACGCTGAGATCAGCAGGCTTTCAGAGGAAAAAGCGGCTCTCGCAAAGAAAGTGCAGGAAACGGAAACAAAGGCCAGAGCGCGAAGTGCGGACATTGAAGTATCTCGCACTCAGTTCAAAGCTCTCGCGGACGCTGGAAATCTGAAGCTGAAGCTTGTAGACGGAAGAGTCGTGGTCGTGCTGTCCGCGGATGTACTGTTCTCAACCGGCTCTGCAGAGCTCTCAGATAAAGGTAAGGCCGCTGTCTCTGACGTCGCAAAAGTGTGCGCCACCATGAAGGACAAGCGATTCCAGGTAGAAGGTCACACGGACAATGTGCAGATCAACCCTGTGCCTGGCTTTCCTTACGGAGACAACTGGGAGCTGGGGTCTGCGCGAGCGGTCAGTGTGGTCAACGTCATGATTGCGGCTGGAGTGAATCCTGACCGGGTGAGCGCCGCGAGTTTCGCGGACACTCGTCCGATTGCGTCTAACGATCAGCCGGAAGGACGCGCGCAAAATCGAAGGATTGAAATTATACTTACGCCGGATCTTTCGCAGGTTCCAGGATTTGAATACTTGAAAGAAGCTCCGCCTGCGGACACGAAACCAGGCGAACCAAAGCCTCAGTGAGGCTGCTTTTTCGCGTCCTGCATTCTTTCGACAGACACAACACCTGGCACGGACATTACGCTATCTATGATGTCGCGTAAATGATCCACGTGTTCCACTTCTATGAGGAAGCGCGCGCGCATGAGATCTCCCTGTGAGCGGGGTAGATCTGCTTCCGCCTTCAGTATGTTCGTATGAGTTTTTGTGATTTCACCCACCAGGTCCAGGTACAGGCCCTGTCTATCCCGTGCATGAATATCGATTTGAACCGGATATTTTTCAGTGAGTCCTTCCCAGCGTACCTGGATGAGTCTGTCTTTTTCCAGCGATTCTCCTGCAAGGTTCGGGCAGTCCACTCGATGTACTGTGACTCCGCGACCACGAGTGATGAATCCGACGATTCTATCTCCGGGAACGGGTGTGCAGCACCCTGCGTAGCGGACAGGGATGTCGTTCTCTCCTGCCACTTCAATGGGAACGCGTCTCGGGTCGGTTGTTTTCGCGCGCCGAATTCGCAGTTCCGCAACATTGTTCGAATCGTTTGTTCCTTCCGTTGGAGTTTCAGGCGGCTGCACGTCTTCATCATCTTGCTGTTTGCGCAGGTATGCCCGCAGCTTTTGCGAAGCTCGCGGAGACTGAAGGTATCTGAGCCAGTTCGGAGAAGGGGTTGCGTTTTTGTCCGTGAGTACTTCTACGCGATCTCCACTCTTTAGTTCAGTGCGAAGAGGAACCATGCGATCATTGACTCGCGCGCCCTTGCATCTGAGACCAACGTGTGTGTGGATGCGAAATGCAAAATCAAGCACAGTCGAACCAACCGGTAGATCGATGATGTCACCCTTCGGAGTGAACACGTACACTTCCTCTGCATCGAGTTCTTGCTTGAGATCTTCTATGAATTCGCCTGTGTCTCCCACATATTCCGTGAGGCCGGTCAAGCGCTGCAACCAGCGATGTCTCTCTGCTCCGTCTATTCCACTCTTGTACAACCAGTGCGCCGCGATTCCGTATTCCGCTCTTTCGTCCATATCGCGCGTGCGAATTTGAATCTCCAGGGGACGTCCATCCGGACCAAGTACGGTTGTATGCAGACTCTGGTATCCGTTTACTTTCGGTGTGGCCACGTAGTCTTTGAATCTACCATGAATGGGAGTCCAGAGTGTATGAACGATGCCCAGCGCACCGTAACAATCTCTGATTTCTTCTACGATGATGCGAATGCCGCGCAAATCATAAATCTGACCGAGAGTCTTGTCTTGATTCATCATCTTTTGATGAATGGAGTACATGTGTTTCGCACGTCCGTCTATGCGCGCTTCGATTTTGATTTCGCTCAGTCGGCGTTTGAGAATTTTGCGGACGGTTTCGAGGAAATCCTCGAGATCCCCACGGCTTTGTTTGAGTCCTTCTAGAATGACCCGATACCCTTCCGGGTTGAGTCGCATGAATGCGAGATCTTCGAGCTCCGATTTGACTCGGAACATACCAAGTCGTCCGGCGATTGGTGCATAGATCTGCATGACCTCATTTGCAATGCGTTCAACTTTTTCAGGTTTCTGAAACTGCAGTGTGCGCATGTTGTGAAGTTTGTCTGCAAGCTTGATCAGGATGACTCGAACGTCTCGCGCGGTTGCCAGAAGCATGAGGCGAATATTTTCCGCAGCTTCCCTTTCTTTGAGCCTTTTGATTTCCGGCCCTGCCATTCCCATGGCCCGCGCCCGATCCTTCTTTACATTAGAAATTTTAGTAACTGCTTTTACCAGGGCGTGGATCTCAGAGCCGAATTCAGACTGAATGGTCTCCTCTCCAAAAGCAGTGTCTTCTACTACGTCATGGAGTAGCCCCGCGCAAATGGTTGCATTGTCCAGTCCCTGTTCGGCGAGAAGCACGCCGACTGCGAGCGGGTGGATGATGTAAGGCTCTCCGGAGAGTCTTCTTTGCTCTCTGTGTGCCCTGTTTGCAAATTGGAAGGCCCTCTTCAGCAGATCGAGGTCCGGATTTCTCGTATTTTTCTCCACTGTGGCGCGGAGTTTTCGGTAATCGGCCTGAATTCTGAGCCCGTATAGCGGATCTTTCAGTTGCATGGCCGTCTTCTGGTGAACATATAAGATGTTTTCATTCTATTCAACCAGAAAAATGCTATATGGCTGGACGCAGTTCTATCCAATGGGCCCTTAAGAATTGCTATGGCCCAGAGAAGCCTTTTTTTTAACAGCCTGGATGACGCTCTAGAGGAGCTTTCCACTATAGAACGTTTCAAGGCGGTGGACACAACCGGTTTGTGGTCCTATTATCAGATACTGACGCACCTGGCGGATTATCTGGAATCCAGCATGAACAATTTCAGCTGGATGCAGCCTCTGTCCATGCGCCGTACCATCGGAAAGGCCAATTTCTTTAAACTGAAGCAAGCGGGTAAGATGGATCCGGGGCTTGCCAACCCGTCCACTCCCAAGGTGCGCGAGGAAGGGGACGAAAAGGCGGCGCTCCAGAGACTGCGTCGCATGATCGAAGAGTACAAGAAATTCGTGGGAGAGCATCCAGAGCATCCGTTTTACGGGCTCCTGACGCGCGAAGACTGGGACTTCCTGCATCGCATTCATATGGCACATCATCTTGGATTTGTGCGCGAAGCAAAACCCAAACCGCAGGCAAAAGCAAAGCCGGCTCCAAAATCTGCCGGCAAGAAGCCTGCCGCTTCCGTCAAAAAAAGCTCCACTGGAAAAGCAAAGAAATCGGCAAAGCCTGCGAAGAAAAGTGCCAAAAAGACTGCGAAAAAACCGGCCGCAAAATCTAAACCCGCGAAGAAAGCAGCGAAGAAGGCTAAGAAACGCTGACGGTCTTCGCGGCGCATCGCCGCTCGTCCTAAACCAGCTTTAGGATTTCAGAGAGTTTCGCGCTGAATGCCTGGTCCATCTCTCCCAGGAGTTTTTGAAATTCTTCCTGGCGGCGAAATGATAGCGTTATCTTTGTCTGGCCGTTTTCAAGATCCGCCGGGACCTCTATCTGAAGGCCGGAAGGCAGATTCATCGATTTCTTGATTTCCTTGATCTGCTGTCTGATTTGTTCTGATTTTGGATGGCGTTCCTTGCGCACCAGATCCCGGAGATCTTCTCCAGCCAGTGAATCTGTGCTCTGTGCGGACCGGAGTAATTCGTTTATCACACGGGTGCGGGCGCCCTCTTCCAGGTCGTACAGATCCAGAATGATTTCGCGCACAAGGTTCTTTCGTACACTGCGAGTTTTGAATATTTGAAGCAATTGAGTTTTTTCCTGGATTCTGGCAAAGAGTCTGAGCACAGGCACAGGCAGATCGTGCATGCAGGATAGCTGAATAGTTTGAGAATCAAATGAGAGCAAGTCCGCGGCTTCTGTCAGGTTCTGATAATCTCTTTTCCAGCCAAGAATGTCGCATAACGTTTGATTTGTATTCTCAACGGGCAGAAATGGCTGAACCATTCTGGCAACGACGGTCGCTGGGATAGACGTTATTCGACGAATCAGCGTCCAGGTGGACGGGAGTCTGACTTCCTCGACTGTCAGAATGCAAGCGGGTGCGTCGTTTATTCCTGGGACCATTACAATATTGGAACCGTTTACTTCCACCAGGAAAGAGATAGGAGATTCAGGTAGATCTTTCCACGGAGAGGGTGCAGCCGCGGTAACCTCAGCTGATTGCCAGCGCATTATTCTGTGACTGCGCGAAAGTAATTTCCGCCCGGAGCGTTTTCATACTTTGCAAAATTCAGAGGAGCGCCCTTAGGCCTTACCTTGCCTGTTTTTTTGACAGATAGGCCGCGAAAGAGAGAGTAGATGCCCGCCGCCAGGCTTCGTGCCAGCTCTTCCGAATTTTGAAGCACCATGGTTCTGTCTCTGTCCCGGTTGAGATGCCCGATTTCAAGATAAGCGATGATTGCATTGGAAAAAGTAGGCAGTCCATATGTGCTCACAAAAGGCGGAACAATCTCTCCCATAGACCCCGGGGCGCGTCTTTCTGGAACCTGGATGGGCACACCCATTTGAACGAATCGAAGCAATTCATCGCTAGCGTAGTGATTGTCTCCTCCGTATCCAAGAGGGCCGCCTTCATGTCTCCACAGTTCCATCGGGCTTCTTTCGCGATCCCAGAACTTTCCTTCTGGTTTCCATTCTGCGTATTTGATAGCATATGGGCCTGGTCCCGCTTTAGCTGCGAGCTTCTCCCAGCCCGGAGGATCTGAATACTTCCACGTAATCATGTTCCAGCGAATTCCGCGATTCTTGCCCAGCCACGGGGTATTGTTCTTGAGCATTCTATACCCGTGAAAGTAGACCCACGCATCTCCCTTTGCTGATTCAAACTGAGTGAAACCTGGATCGCTGATCAGCCATTTGTCTGCCCAGGGAAGTTTGTAAAATGCATCTGCCGGCGCTTGCCCCAGTGTAATTCTGCGCAATAGATCAAACGTTGGATACCCGGGAGAAAGAACAGCACCCATTCCACCTGGATTGGTTCCTTCAGCCGGATTTAGATGAAGAGCAAGAACGAGGTACGGCTGCTTGCTGTTGATATAGGATACTCGGCCCATCTCCATGCGCATATCACGCGCCGGGTTCGGGTAGTCATACATTCGGTACGGAGCGTTCACTTCAGGATCTGTTACGGGCTTTCCGCGGTTCTGCCATCCATCTTCGCGCGCCATGTCGATTTTGAATCGGACGCGCTCGAAATCTTTCTGATCCGAAAACAGTCGTAAGATTTTTTCAAACTCAAGCCAGCCATCGTCCGATCGCGTGAGTTCCAGGTACTTGCGGACTTTTTTTGAAAGATCCAGAACGATTTCTTGTTCCGTATACTGATTGTACATCATCCCGGAAAGATAGAAGTCCAGATACTGACGCGTAACAGGGTCCCATTTGTCATCCTTGCGCGGGACAATGGCACCGCCGTGCCCAGGGTCCATGACGACTGGAATTTCATCCGGGAAAGCGAAGAGTGGAAGGCATCCTGCAAAGAAGGATGCGAGAAAGAAGACGATGGGGCGATGCACTGAGTTGACACAGACGGCGCGGGGCGCGCCGTCAAGGGATTTTACTTAGAAGGAGCTGAGGCAGCTCTGCCGCCAGTTGCGTCCTGCAAATCTATCTTGTATTTGTCGTCGATTGCTTTTGCTTTCTGGGGATCTTCTTCCAGTCCGCGAAGCAAACCAATTCCAAACAATTTCGCAAGTCTGTAGTGATCGATTGCATCATCATAGCGTTTTTCACGATTGAGGTCCTGGGCAATGACTACATGACCAAAAGCAGTGCGCAGACGAGATTGATTGAGAATCAACACTGTGGACCATTCAGGAGAGTTTCCGCCACCCGGAGTTTGAGTTGTTTCGAGATTGGCTACTCCTTTGGCGCACTGAATCATGAGTTCGTCCGTTTGTTTTGCATACATGTCATCGAACTTCTTGTAGAGTTCAGATGTCTGTGTTTTTGCCTGGTTTAAGATTTCGCGGGACTTTACATACTGCTGGCGGTAGTAGAGAACGGATGACTCTTCATAGAGATCCTTAATTTTCTTTAGTTCTGCATCTGAGCCTGCCACCGCTGAACCGTAGTTTGCAACGATCACAGAAAGCTTGCGAATATCCTTCTGCTGCTCTGATCTTGCCTGATCAATGCCTTTGAGGGCCGTTTGCTTTTCGAGGTAATTGTCTGCGTTATGAGGGTCTTCCTGTGACGCCGCTGGAGTAGTGGATGCGGGCGTTCCCGGCTGCGTAGCTTGAGCGGATACTGCGGCTGAGATGAGAAATGCGAAGACCAGATACATTTGTTTCATGCTGTTGTGATGTGCCCGCTTGTTTCCTCGTCAAACCAAAAACGTTTTACAGTTCGGACTCGTGAGCTGATTCTGTCCTGTGCGATATTATGTCGTCTTGATGTTCCTTCTTATTTCGAGTGCTCTTCATGCTGTGGAGCCGGATGTGTTTGTCGGCGGCAAAAAGATCTTATTTGCTGAGCTGAAGGCATCGGAGTGGAAAACTCTTTCTCTTCGTGATCGCAGGATGATGGCGCCTCGTCTCGTTGACTATGGAACATTCAATGCGACCCGCAGAAGCGAATTTGTTGAACTTCTTTCCGCTGAATCGGATCCATATCTCCGTGCCCATGCAATCGTCGCACGTGCTTTCTTTAGAAGCGCAGATGATCGGATCGTGCGAGATGAGTTGCAGTCACAACTATCCAGAGCAGATTCCATCTCAAGACCGATTCTGGAATACTATGCAGCCATGCTTGCAAAAATGCCTGCTGCCAATCTCTCTTCTCTCGCATGTAAGTTTTCGGAACTGGATGACAGTTGTAGAGCGATCAAGCTTCGCGTCTACATCGAGCAGCTTGCATTGTTGCCTCAGGTCAGTGTGCAACAGATTCGTGATCTGCAGTCGATGGCCGCGCCTCTTCTGCTAAAGAATCCAATCAAGCCCGCCATGTACCATCGCATTGCGGAGGGCGTTCCAGAAAAACTCAGCAGGCTTCGCCTTCCACTGGAAGCCGCCATCATCCAGGAGAGAATGCTTCGCGGAATTGAAAGTGCATGGGCGAATGATTTGCGCGCTCGCATTCCTTTTTATCTGGCCACTGCTGGCGATTTCGCGTCCGCTCTTCGGTACACGGAGAATCGCGCGTCACTTCGCAACATTGACCTTCGCATGGCCAGACTGGACTGGATGATTCTATCCGGTAGATACAAACAGGCAGTGGATAGCCTCACTGAAATCATAGAAGGAAACATTGATTTGAGCGGTCTACACGGGAAGGATCCGTGGACTGGCTTCACATATTCCAAAGAAGGATTGCGTTTGCGATTGGCCATGGTGCTTCATCTGGCTGGAGACAGCGGACGCGCCGCCCGCGCCCTGGAAATGCTCAAAGACTCCAAAGGGAAGACGGATCTCGGGGAGCCTGTTGCACTTTATTCGCGCATTCGGCTCGCGCAAATTCTGTTGAAAGATAGGCCCGAGCTTGCTCATAAGCTGGCAGAAGACGTTACCTACGAAGCGCAGGCACAGAACTGGTCTCAGCTAGAATACTACGCTACGATTCTGGACGGCTGGGCACTCTATTATAGTAAGCAATACTTTCCTGCGGTCGTAAATTTTACAAAGGCAGGTGGAATCGTGCGCGATCCGCCCGCAGAGTATTCGCGACTGCTGGGGCTAATGGTTTCGCAGATGGCCATGGCGCCCGCTTCGCCTCAGATCTATTCTATCCAGCGTCTCAAGACGATGCTCGCTTCTCGTCCGTATCACCGGGCCATCTATACCATCAGAGACTGGGTGCCAGAAGATGCGGGACAGGATTTCTTCATAGAGCAGTCTGTTTTGAATTTCGAAACGAGAAAGGATCGATGGTCTTCTCTTCTATTGTTAGAAGAGTTTAAGAGGTTGGAAGAGTTTTACTTTCACGCGGGGAACAATCCAGGCGGAGCGCGCGGCCTTCTTACATCCGATGTATGGTTTCGCACGTTGCGTGAATTTCCCTCTGTTCGGATCCTGTCGCGTGGTGTTCTAGAAGACAATGCAGACAGCCTTCGCGCGAGCATTCAGGGACTCATTCAACCCCAGGCACTCTTTCTGGCGGATGACTCGGCTTATCTGTTTCCCTTTCAAGTTCGAGACAAAGTGTATACCTATCTGGTAGCACCTGCAGTTCCAAGGTCCAGAGCACCCAGACTCATCTTGCGCGAGGACATGAGCGTAGCAGACTATTTCGCGCTTGCTGATTCATGCAGAAGAGGGCCCTGCAAAGAATCGTTTCCAGAGCTCGGCAAATTTGCGGCCTCTTTTCGGATTCTGCAGGTGCAGTGGAGAACCGGGGATCCTGATTTCCAGAAACTGTTTCGCAGACAGGATCTTTCTGTGTATCTCTTCTACGACGGGTTTTTACCGCCAAAGCAATACAAGAGTACCTATCACGGAGCGTACAAGCCTGCCTGTTCCACTCCTGGTGCGCCGCTAGACGCTTCGCCGCTTTCGTTTGATTCTGTACTGGACGGAGTCTATGCGGGGTTTGCCATCTTCTGGCCTGGAGAACTGGATGTGAGGGTAGGGGAGGATGGAGAAAGGCGCCCGGTTTATCTGCGCAATTTTATTTGCGGAGATGCTCGCGTTCGCTTCTGGGATCTGGATCGATTCTGGAGTTCTCCACCAGAGCTCCTCGTGTACCAGACCAGACAGGAAGAGCCGGACATGGACAGAGCGTTTCTGCGCTTCGCATCTGGCGCCGGTATGGTGATGCTGGAATCGAACAAGCTCACGGTGGAGCAGGCGGAAACATTGAAAGGCCTGGCGCGTCAGGGGCTTTCTTATCCAGTGATTCAAGATCGCCTCCGCGCCGCTTATCCGGATGCGGAGATTCGTTTCTATTTCCCTGGCCCGGTTAGCAAATAATGCTTTCCCCTGGCCCGGCAGAGGAAAGGAAGGACTCAGTGAAATCGCGGGGAGAAAGCGCCACGTCATTCGCCGTCTCAATGGCGGTTCTTGTGTTCTTCGTTTTCGCGTTCAAGCAATCAGTTCTAGACGCAAACAACATCCCGAGCGGTTCCATGATCCCCACTCTGAAAATCGGGGACTACCTCTTCGTAAACAAAATGCGTTATTCTTTGCGCATTCCTTTTACAGAAGTGGAACTCATCCGTATCGATGATCCTGCGCGCGGAGACATCATCACATTCATTCCTCCGGGAGACCCGGGAAAGAATTACGTGAAAAGAGTGATGGGAATGCCCGGAGATCGAATTCGCATTCGTAGCGTTCCGGCCTGCGATCTATATAAAGCCTACGGTGAGACTCTCCCCAATGTTCCTCGTGAATTCTCCTGCGACCGAAAATCCCCTTCTTATAGATACGAACCACAGCTGGCGTTTGTAGAATACAAGGAAGGGGATTCCGGAGAATGGAAGAACTATCACCCAACCGAGCTTGGATCAGAAGAGGCCCGCAAGCTACTTCTCGATTCAGACAATGTGGGTGTGCTCCCTCCCGAACTGCTGCCTAACTTTGACTGGCGCGGAAGAATGCCTGTTGCCTTTCGCGAAAATTTGCCCTCCGGTGGCACTCATCTGACCATAGAAAGCTCGTATACGTCTCCCAACGACAGTCTGTGTGAAGACATTGAAACGACAGGCTGCGTCATTCCTCCTAACCAGTATCTGGCCATGGGAGACAATCGAGACGATTCGCGCGATTCGCGTTACATTGGTTATATAGCGAGAGAGAAGATCCTGGGCAAGGTGGTGATCATCTACTTCAGCATCAACTGGAAGGATGACATCTGCAAGGAATTTGCACGTGATTTCCTGCGTTCTTCCGTGCCTCCTGCCCTGGACGATGGATACAAGATCCCCGGATTTCCCCCGGAAAAACAGCGTCGTCGCTGTTCCCTCCTGGATGAACAGGCGGACTCAGAATCCATCATCGATTATCTCAGACGGACGGTCGTGTATCGCATCCCCAGAATGGATGTGCGCTGGACTAGAATCGCCAATCTTCTGAAATAGAAAGTAACCCGGGCGCGGGAGCGGCCTGGGGTTCTCCACCCACTCTTTCCAGGTCTCGGATCGGGTTGCCCCGGTTGCATATTTCTTCCCGTCTGAAAGTACCCAGCCATGGGCGACTTGTTTGAGCTTGAGTGACTCCACAGGTCTGGAATCGGCTTTCCAGGCTAGTTGCTGCAGATATTTCGGTTCCATGCAGAACATGGGCGGAGTGATCGGGATCGGCTTTGAATTTCTGGGAATTGCCGGATTCTTCACTGCCGCAGGCATTTACCTCGATGGACGATTCGCAGGCCGTGGACTGATTCTGTTTGCTCTTGTGATTGTTGGAGTATCCGCCGGTCTCTGGCATATGATCCGACGCGTGAAGTCGATTGAGATTGAGATGCGCGCTCAGAAAAAAATTCAGAAGCCAGAGAAGCCAGAAGATCATCTTCGCAAGCTAGATGAGATGACTCGATCTCTCGAAGAAATGACGCGCAAGAAAAAGGACGATTGATGCGATTTGCGATCAGCTTCGCTCTGTATGGCGCAATTGTATTCTGGATTTTTCAAAACCATCCAGATCATGCGATTGCACTCTGCCTTCATTCTGCGTTTGGATTCGTTTTGAGCGGTGCTTTTGACGCGGCTCGCATCATCGTATCTAAAACAAACATCAAAAGGGCGCTGACGATTTTCTTCGTTGGTGTCTTTGTTCGAATGGCGGCCGTTGGCATTTACGGGATGTTGCATATGTTTGCAGGGACCATCGTACCTGCTTCTGCATTGATTTCATTTGCCGGATCGATAGTTGCGAGTCTTCTTTTTTCGGTTGCGTGGGAAGCTGGGTGGCAAATATATAGTCTCCGAAAATGATCCGCCAAATCACAAGAGTGCTCACTTTCGCCGCGGCAATTGCATTCGTCCCGGCAACGCTTCATGCAGAATCGCCAACATCTGAAGCGGACAAGTTTGATCTTGGAGAAATTCTAGTTCATCATCTTATGGATGCGCCCATTTTCGAATGGAACGTTTGCGTCCCCGGAAATCTTAAAATCGGCGAATACCCGCTCTGCGGAAAAAAAGTCTACGAAGGAAGCGAAGCGTTTGAGAAAGATCCGTTTCGCCGTTATGTCTTCGAAGACAAAGACGGAAAATACAAATGGGAAGGCGGCCTTCCCATGCACATCACTCGTCGTGTGATGATGATGTTCATTGTAGTTGCTCTGATGCTTGTCATCTTCATCGCAGGAGCCAGGGCCATTGCGCGCAATCCTCTTGCTACAAAGGGAAGATACAAGAATTCAATTGAGGCAATGGTTCAGTTCGTTCGCAATGATATCGCAGAGCCAAACATGCATCATCACTCTGCGGGTTTTCAGCCGTATCTGCTCACTGCATTCTTCTTCATTCTTTTCTCAAACATGCTCGGTCTGTTCCCTCCGTTTGGAGAGCTGCTGGATATGGCTCTGCACGGAGTGCATCCTCATCACGGAACAACTGCCTCTGCTGTAACCGCTGTATGGCCAGGGATCACCGTTACAGGGGACGTTGCAGTCACCATGGTTCTTGCCATCATGACCACAATCCAGATCTGGATCACTGGCTTCCGTTACCAGGGCATTCAGTTCATCTGGACGTCTGTTCCTAATGGCGTTCCAATCTGGCTTTATCCGCTTCTGTGGCCTCTTGAGTTCGTGATTTCCCCTCTTTCCAAGGGTTTTGCACTCACCATTCGTCTTCTGGCAAACATGACTGCGGGTCACGTTATCATCATCGTACTTCTTGGCTTCATTATGCAGTTCAAGAACTACTGGCTTGGGTTTGTAAGTGTGCCTGGCGCCGGCATGATCTATATGCTTGAAATACTGGTTGCGTTTCTTCAAGCATTTGTCTTTACCTTGCTGTCCGCGTTGTTTATCGGTGCAAGTATGCACAGGCATTGAAATGGATTCTCTTAATTTATTTAGAAAGAGCAATCAAGAGAGCGAATCAAAGTTGATTCGCCAGTGATCAGGAGGAGAAAACTATGATCGGTTTAGCTTTTATTGGAGTCGGACTTGGCGCTGGCCTTGCTGTACTGGGCATTGGCGTGGGCATTGGCCGCATCGGCGGTTCTGCAACTGAGGCCATCTCCCGTCAGCCAGAAGCGGTTGGTTCCATCCAACTTGCTATGATCATCGCGGCAGCGCTGATTGAAGGTGCAGGTCTCTTCGGTCTTGTGATCGCTTTCCTTATGGGAAACCAGATCAACGAAAAGATGCTGAATACGTTTGCTGGCCCGGCTGAAAGCGGCAAGCCTGCAGCTACTCAGACCAAGTAATAACGTTCATGTCTGCAACTCTCTTCATTGCATCCGAGGGCGGTCTTTCGCTTCTCTCTGTAAATCCGGGTCTTGCGATCTGGACTACCCTGACTTTCCTCCTGGTTCTGGGTGTGCTGCACCGCTTTGCGTGGCAGCCTATCATCCAGGCCCTGGACGAAAGAGCGGGTAAGATCCAGTCTGACCTGGACCGGGCCGAAGCGGTCCGCAAAGAAGCTGAAATGAAGCTTGAGGATTACTTGCAGAAGCTCAATGCTCTTAAGGAGCAGGGGACTGAAATCATCGAGGAAGCTCACAAAGACGCAAATCGCATCAAGGAAGAACTTCTTGAGTCTGCGAAAAACGAAGCGGAGGCAATGCGCCAGCGCGGAGTGCGTGACATTGAGCTTGCGAAGGATAAAGCCCTCGAAGAGCTGCATAAAGAAGTCGTTTCCCTTTCCGTGGGCATTGCGTCCCAGATCATCGGCCGGACTTTGAAGGCTGAGGATCACAAACGGTTTGTTGAAGATGCCATCAAAGGGCTTCGGTCCTGAACCTGATTCCAGGATGCTTCGATGATAGGATTTGAAAAAGTAGCGGTAGTGTACGCGGAAGCTCTTCTTGCAGCTGCCGTGGATGCTGGCCCCGTAACTGAGCTGGAAGAAGACATCGCCCAGCTCAATGAGTTGTTCCATAAGGATCCAGATGTCTGGGCCTTTTTCAAATCGCCCATCATTGAAGTAGACGGGAAACTCAGTCTTCTTTCCAAAACTCTCAAAGGGAAAGTTTCAGATACGCTGTATTCTTTTCTCTGCGTGCTCTGCGTGCGCAGGCGTTTTGAACTGTTCCCGGACATTGTAGAACAGGTGAAAACTCTTCTCGATCATCACCTGAAACGCAAACGCGTTCAGGTATTCTCTGCAGTCGCTCTCACACCGGAGCATAGCGCAGAACTCCAGGGAGCGCTCAAGAAGCGCCTCAATATGGATGTAGTGCTGGAAGTGCATGAGAAGCCGGATCTAATCGGCGGCCTTGTAGTTCGCACAGGCGATCTCAAGGAAGATTCAAGTATTAAAGACAGTCTTGCCCGCATGGCAAAGGCCCTCACGGGCAAACGAATTCTCGGGGAAAAATATTATGCTTAAAATCAAAACTGATGAAATCTCCAGCGTACTGAAGAAGGAAATCCAGAGCTTTCAATCTCGCCTGGACCTTTCCGAAGTCGGAACCGTTCTCTCTGTAGGGGACGGGATTGCCCGGGTATACGGCCTTGAAAACGTAATGGCCAACGAAATGATCGAGTTCGAAGACGGAACACTCGGTCTTGCATTCAACCTCGAAGAAGGTTCCGTGGGTGTGGTAATCCTCGGCGAATACACACAGCTGCGCGAAGGTCATCAGGTAAAAAGACTCGGCCGCGTTCTGGAAGTTCCAGTCGGAGAATCCATGCTCGGCCGCATGGTGGACCCAATGGGCCGCCCTGTAGACGATCGTTCTCTTCCAATTCACACAACCAAGACTCGCCCTGTAGAATTCCTGGCACCTGGCATTGCACGCAGACAGCCTGTAAAAGAGCCAATGCAAACTGGAATCAAGGCGATCGACGCGATGATTCCAATCGGCCGCGGGCAGCGCGAACTGATCATTGGAGACCGCGGAACTGGAAAAACAGCCATCGCAATCGACACAATCATCAACCAGAAAGGCAAAGATGTAGTTTGCGTATACGTTGCGATTGGTCAGAAAGCTTCTAAAGTAGCGGCCATCAAAGACAAACTCACGGCCCTGGGTTGCATGGACTACACGATCATCGTTGTGGCCACAGCTTCTGACCCGGCTCCTCTGCAGTACCTGGCTCCCTACTCCGGAGCGAGCATGGCAGAATACTTCATGTATGAAAAGGGCAAAGCCACTCTGGTGATCTACGATGACCTTACAAAACAGGCAAACGCGTATCGCCAGATGTCTCTGCTTCTTCGTCGTCCACCAGGCCGCGAAGCGTTCCCTGGAGACGTATTCTATCTCCACAGCCGTCTTCTCGAGCGCGCAGCTAAACTGAGCGACAAGTACGGCGGAGGTTCTCTCACAGCTCTTCCTATCATTGAAACTCAGGAAGGGGAAGTGAGTGCTTACATTCCTACCAACGTGATTTCTATTACAGACGGTCAGATCTACCTTCTGCCAAACCTCTTCGCCTCTGGCCAGAGACCTGCTGTGGATGCGGGTATTTCAGTCAGCCGGGTGGGCGGTAACGCTCAGATCAAAGCAATGCGATCTGTTGCAGGTAAGATGAGACTGGACCTGGCTCAGTTCCGCGATCTAGAAGCGTTTGCACAGCTTGGAACAGAACTGGATGCCGCGACTCAAGCGCAGCTCGATCGCGGTTATCGCCTCCTTGAAATCCTCAAGCAGGAAGAAAACAGCCCGTGGCCGGTAGAAGAGCAGGTAGCTTCTATTTTTGCGATTACCAGAGGTCTCATGGACAAAATTCCAGTGAACCGCGTTCGCGAATTTGAAAAAGGTCTCATCGACCATCTCAGAAAAGCTCACAACGAATTCCTGAAAGGCATTCGTGAGAAGAAGGCTGTGGAAGACGAGAAAGCACTCGAGCGTTGCATCGCAGACTACGCCACGTCTTTCTTGAAAGACCAGGCAGCTGAGATTCGTCCGCACTAATCGGGAAAGAGAATGGCTGGCGCGAAAGTACTTAAGAAGCGAATCGGCGCGGTAAAGAATACGCGCAAGATCACGCGAACCATGGAAATGGTTTCAACTGCGAAAGCAAAGCGCATGGTAGACCGTGTCAATGCTGCTCGCCCTTACAACGAGAAGATCGTGGAGATTATGAAATCCATGGAATCCGTCGTGGGGGAAGGTGCAGGCGTTCTTCCTTTGCTGCGTCAGGTGGAACATCCTCATCGCGTGGCTCTGCTTGTTGTGACTGCAAACCGCGGTCTCTGCGGCGGATACAATGCGAGCGTTCTTCGCATGGCGCGTGCTCGTCTGGTGGAATACCAGAAGCAGGGAAAAGAAGTTCAGCTCTTTGTAATTGGTAAGAAAGGGAATTCCTACTTCAAATTCCTGAAAGTGCCCGTGAAGAAAGTCATTACTGATGTGGACGATACCTTCCAGTACGACCAGGCAAAGCATCTTTCGGATGAACTGATCTCTGGCTTTGCAGGTGCGCATTTTGATCGTGTGGAAGTCATTTCTACTGTCTACTATAGCTCTGCCCTGCAAAAGCCGCGTCTGGATGTTCTTCTTCCAGTCGGCGCTCACACAGAAGAAGATGAAGCGGAGCTTGCCAAAAAGAAACTGACAGAGCCAGTCAATCGTGCTACGTTTCTGTTTGAACCGGCACCTGCCTTTATTTTGAAGCGAATTCTGCCTCACGTAATTCGTGCTACGGTGTTTCGCAAGATTCTAGAATCAGTGACTTCAGAACAAATTGCGCGTCGCATTGCTATGAAAAACGCAACGGACAATGCAGGTTCCATGACCAAGTCACTGACTCGCATTTACAACCGCAAACGTCAGGCGGGCATTACACAGGAACTGGCAGAGATCGTATCTGGTGCAGACGCGATCGGTTAAGCAATCATAAGTCAAGAGGAAGAAAAAATGGCCAAGCAAGCTGCAACAAAGACAAAAGCAAAAAGCGGAAAGATCCTTCAGGTGATCGGTTCGGTTCTGGATATTTCATTCGATGCGGGTGAACTGCCGGATATCTATACCGCACTCGAAATCGATGTGCCGGGTCCGGACGGAAAAAAAGAAACTCTGACCGCTGAAATCCAGCAGCACCTGGGCGGAAACGTTTGTCGTGCGGTTGCACTTTCTTCCACGGACGGACTGGTGCGCGGACAGGAAGTTCGCAACACAGACGCTCCCATTTCTGTTCCAGTAGGGCAGGTAACTCTGGGGCGTATCTTCAACGTTCTCGGGGAAACAGTAGACGAAGGTCCAGCGGTGCAGGTGACGGAACGCCGCGCGATTCACCAGAAAGCTCCTGATCTGCAAAACCTCGATTCTCGCACTGAGATCTTTGAAACTGGAATCAAGGTCATCGACCTTCTTGCTCCGTATACTCGCGGTGGTAAGACCGGTCTCTTCGGCGGTGCGGGTGTGGGCAAAACCGTCGTGATCATGGAACTCATCAATAACATCGCCAAGGCGCACGGTGGTTACTCCGTATTCGCAGGTGTAGGTGAAAGAACTCGTGAAGGAAATGACCTGTGGCTCGAAATGACTGAGTCAGGCGTTCTTCACAAAACAGTTCTCTGCTACGGCCAGATGAATGAGCCGCCAGGTGCTCGTCTTCGCGTTGCTCTGACAGCTCTGACCATGGCAGAACACCTCAGAGATAGTACTGGAACAGACTGCCTCTTGTTTGTGGATAACATCTTCCGTTTCTCGCAAGCGGGTTCTGAAGTATCTGCACTCCTGGGTCGTATGCCATCTGCTGTAGGATACCAGCCAACTCTTGCTACGGAGATGGGCCTTCTACAAGAGAGAATTACATCTACTCGCACCGGTTCGATTACGTCTGTTCAGGCGATTTATGTTCCTGCTGACGACTTGACTGACCCGGCGCCTGCAACTGCGTTTACTCACCTGGATGCAACTACGGTTCTTTCTCGTGCGATTTCTGAAAAAGGAATTTATCCTGCTGTGGATCCGCTCGATTCAACTTCTCGTGCTCTGCAGCCGGGTGTGGTGGGCGAAGAGCATTATAAGACTGCGCGCGAAGTGCAGCGTGTTCTTCAGCGTTACAAGGATCTTCAGGACATCATTGCGATTCTGGGTATGGACGAACTCTCAGAAGAAGACAAGATTCTTGTGGGCCGCGCTCGCAAGATCGAACGCTTCCTCTCCCAGCCTTTCCATGTGGCAGCACAGTTCACAGGCCGCGATGGAATCTACGTGAAACTGGACGACACGATTCGTTCTTTCAAAGAACTCCTGACAGGTAACTATGATCATCTGCCAGAATCCGCTTTCTACATGACTGGAACCATCGAACAGGCTGTAGCAAACGCGAAGGCACAGGGGTAATTCATGAAGTCGCTCCACGTCAGCCTGGTGACGCCATTCAATTCCCTCTTTGAGGGAGACGTGGCGTCTCTCCAGCTGCCTCTCTGGGACGGACTGATCGGAGTCTTTCCAGATCACGCTCCCATGCTTGCTGTGATTGGCTTTGGTCCATGCACTCTGAAGCTCCCCAATGGCAGCGTGGAAAGCTTTGTCCTGGATGCGGGCTTTCTCGAAATAGAGAAGAACAAAGTAACCATTCTCGCCAGCGGCGCGGATTATGTAGCAGACATAAACGTGGAAAAAGAGAAGAAAAATCTCGCGGCTGCCCATGCGATGGAAGTTCATTCCCAGGAAGACCGGGAAATGAAGGAAGATCGCACCCGTTCTGCTCTCGCCCGTATCAAGCTGGCCGGCGGCTAAGCCCCGGCCTTTCGCCTTTTCTCGCCATTCTTTTCCACTTTTTTCCCGTTTACGGCCTTGCCTGGCCGATGATATAATGAATATTCGTTTGTGGATTAATCCTGGCCGATGGACAAGAAACAGAACCAGCCACTGGAACTAGAAGAGCTCGATCTAGCGCTTCCCGATGATTTGAATCTCGGGGAGGCGGACGTGGACTCCGGATTTGATGATCTGGAGCTGCCAGAGCTCACGGCAGATGACGACCTGGGAGAACTGGGCTCGGCAGACACGCATGCAGGCGAAGAGATGCATTCGCCTCACGATTCCATGACCGAAGCAGAGCCGATGGACACAGAGCTCCACGAAGCCGCCCCGCACCCGATAAACGAAGACGAAGAACCGATCGCTCTTTCTGAAGAAGAGCTGGAGAGGATCGTCGGCACAAAAGACTCCGAACTATTTTCTGATTTTCAGGAAGGCGAACACCCACCCGAGCACACAGATCTGGACTTTTCATCCGAGGGCGAATCCGACGAAATGCAATCCGATCTGGACGCAGACATCAGCGAAGCGCATGCGGAACCTGAGTCTGATTTTGGCGATATGCGCACAGACCTGGAAGATGAGGGCCCCGTTTCTCTCTCTGAAGAAGAACTCGGCAACATTCTGGGCGATGTGGGCGAATCTGTGGACATGCCAGGAGAAGATCATCATGCAGATCACGCAGATCTAGACATGCATTCTGATCTGGATTCAGCCCCGGCAGCCAGCGCCTCCGCCATGGATGAATCGGAAGATGAGAGCATCACCCTTTCAGACGATGAACTAAATAACATACTCCTGGACTCCGGCGATCTAGAATCGGCGCGCGGAGAACCAAAAGATGCGCCACCTCTTTCCGAGCTCAGCATGGATGAGGAGGACGGTCCGATCGCTCTTACTGCAGAAGAACTGGGCAATATTATTTCTGACGTGCACGAAGAAGTGGAAGCACCTGAAATGGGCGAACACTTCGACTCTGAAATGCACGAAGAGATGGCAGCCCCATCTCTTCTGGACGAAGAAGACGAAGGCCCTGTTGCTCTTTCTGACGCAGAGCTCGACTCTATTCTAGAAGATGTGCATGAGGAAGTCCCTGCAGAGCAGGCGGGCATGCACGCGGATTCGCGCGCGAATCTGATTGTTCTCGATGAATACGAAGACAGAGAGATTGCTGAAGAAAAGCCCGCCATCGCTCCGCAACCAGAACGCTTCGATCATGTGGCCGCAGAGGCCAGCGTTCCTAAAGATGACCTTCGCAAAATGATTTCGTACCTCGATCAGCTTTTTGACAAGCTGCCGGAAGACACTGTTCGGGAGTTCAGCCGATCCGAGTACTTCGATCTTTACAAGAAGATCATGGAAGACCTGAACCTGACATGATCCATCATGGGCCTACTTGACAGAGCACTTCGTTTCAAGAGGCCGGAAGAAAAACGCGTTCCGGGTCTTTTAGAACGCGCGAAAAAATTCAAGGACTTTGTGCAGAAAGACAGGATCCCGGTTCGGGAGACTGGTGTGGTTGGCCTTTTCAAAAGGGCCCTTTCTTTGCGCGAGCGCGGCGGCCTTTTTGCACGTGCAGCCAAATTACGCGGGGAATTGTCTGAGCCGTCCGGGCTTGATTTTTCATCTTCGCCACCTCCGATTCCTGCAGCCACAACGCCGCATAACGTTTACGATGAACCTTTGATTGCGCCTGCTCCTTCTTTTGATGATGTTCCGCTTCCGGAATTTCTGGATGAACCGGAAGTGGCTGCAAGCGTTGAGCCGGATCTGAGGAAGCCCGATGCCGGATCCAAACCGCGTGGACTTCTATCACGTGCCGAGCAGGCACGCGGAGAAGTTTCTCCGTCCACCGAGCCTGCTTTTGAAGCAGAGTTGCCTGTGGCTCCGTTTGATTCTGCACCCGCTCAGGCGGACTGGTCCAATGAGATTTCTCCTGATTTCCTGAATGATCTGCCTGCTATGGACTGGGACGGGGATGTAGCTGAAGGTGCCCCCGGACAGGCGGCAGCGGGAGCGACCGAGGCATCTATCGGAGAATTTCCAGCCGAAGACTCGCTCGCCTTACAGTCCGAAGACGAAGCATCACCTGAATCACTTCCAGGTCTCTGGGCTGAGCTTGAGTCAGAACCATCCGCAGAAGCGGAAACGCTCCAACCGGAGATATCCGCGGAACATGATGATGATTTCTTCCGCGAACCAGCCGCAGAAAATGCGGGTGCAGTCGATGAAGTACTTGCGGAGGCGGAAGCGGCCGCAAGCGAATCATCAGGGGAGTATGAGTCCTCAGAGGAGGACCTGGAGGATCTCGCAACCGAGCCAGAAGATCCGTTTGAACAATACGAAGCAGAAGCTCGCGCAGAAGCGGAGAAACAGTTTGGCCGGGATGAGGATGCGCCCGTTGCGGAAGAAACAGAAGCACCGTCTTTCCTCTTTGATGCGGACAACGAATTTACAACCGCGCCTATTGAAGCTCACATAGCGGGCCAGAAGAAGATTGATCACTATCTGTCTTTGTTTGATATCGCTCGCGAAATCTCGGCGATTGATGATTTCGAAGAATTCTGGGATTCCATTTTGTTCTCTGTGATGGCACAGCTGGGGCCGGAGACTCTCACGATTTTCGCAACGCGAAGCACAATGGAGCCCGGTCAGAAATTATTTCCAGTCGCACTTTCGGGATACGAAGGAGATGATGAATGGGTTCTAGCGCCCGGTCAGGCGCTCTATGATGCATGTCTGCGCGAAGAAGGAATCATCTATGCAGAGCAGCTTCGCACTGTATCGGAAGCAATTGCGCTCAGCGAGATGGAAAGAGACATCATCGATCGCTCTAAAGCGCAAATCATCGCACCTCTGAAAAATGGTACCAATATGTACGGGATCGTTTTGATCGGAGCTGCCTATTCTGCGGAAGAATACTCCGTGGATGATCTGGAGTTTGTTTCTCTTCTTGGCGGGATTGCCGGTTCAGGTGTGGATAGAATTCTTGCGCGCCTGGAATTTGACCGAGATACAGAGCAGCTCAAGAGAAGAGATTTCTTTCACAATAGAATTCTAGAAGCTGCCAGGGAATGTTCAGGCCTGAGGAATCTAGATGAGCTCTATGACGTACTCATTCGCAATCTAACCGAACACTTCCACGTGGACAGCTATTCGCTCGTCCTCCTCAATCCTGCAACGCAGGAGTATTCCATTTTCGCGGGCAATCGCATCAGCCCTGAGTCCATTGAGAAGTTCAGACTCAGGACCACAAGTGAACTGGCAGGCATGGTATCGAACTTCACTCGCGTATTTGAAGTGAATGACTTCCGCGCCAACGGAGAGATCACAGCCTGCTACACAAACGACGATCTGGGGATCATGAAGCACTACTGGGTGGTTCCCTTGATCTACCAGAACTGGCTCGTTGGATTCTTCACGATTCACTCCACCACACAGGAGTGGACAGAGTTCGATCGTGAGATGGCTGTTTCTTTTGCTGAATTGATTGGCCCCTGTTTTGGCGGCGCCATCATGCTTGGCGAACGTGAGTCTCTGTTCCGTGATCCATTCAGTCCTCTAGAAGATCGCCTTCGCCTGGAACTAAAGAAATCATTCGAGTTTCACTCTCACCTGAGTCTTGCTGAAATTCGCATCAAGAACATCAAACGCATCCTTACTTTGAATCCTTCCGCACAGGTGACTCAGTTCTTGTCTGTTGTGGGTAAATCCATCGCTGCTCATCTCTTTCATACTGACTTTCTGGCGCGCATCGGGCAGGGTCGCTTCGCGATCATTCTCCCCGGGAGAGGAAAAGAGGAATCGGAGATTCTGATCAAGAAGATCCGGGCCGATTTCAAGAGACTTCATTTGCTTCCAGGTTCGCCTGTAGACGCGCAGTTCGTCCATTCGATCGTGAGCACAGAGGATACGTCGGATCCGGAAAAAATGCTCGCCATTCTCGAATAAAATCACGCCATGCATTCTGTGAGCAGCTGGAGTGTCTATATGATAGAGACTCAGAGCGGGGCGCTGTACACCGGCATTACAACCGATGTTCAACGCAGGTTTGAACAACACAGTTCCGGAAAAGGTGCGCGCTTCTTTCGTACATCGAAACCTGTGCGCATTGTGCATGTCGAACCTGGCCTCGATCGTAGCACTGCGCTTTCGCGCGAAGCGGCGATCAAGCAGCTCACTGTGCATGAGAAACGGAGGCTGATTCGATGCAAAAAAAAGCGGTTCTGATCCTTGTCACACTGGTCGCGTGCGCTTCTCCACAGAAGCCGGTTTCAGTAAACCAGACGACTCAGAAAGTGAATCCGGCGGATGATCCGTTTTTCAAAGAGCCAAATCCAGCCGGTGAAACATTTCGCGTTCTCATCTTGAATGATTCTTACACTGTGCGTCAGATGTCGGGGGATACTGATCTGGTAAAAAAGCAGGATGACTCCGGCGACAAAGAGCAACTGAATACTTTCCAGGAATTGGCCGCGCGTTACGATTTCAAAGACTGGGATTTCCAGGGTCTGCTATCTGTGCGTCTTCATCCTCACAGAGGCGAAATCGAACACATCGAATACGTACTTGGTCAGAATCCAAAGACCTGGCAGGCGTCCAAACTCTTCCAGGAAGACGTGTCCAGATTTCAGTTCCAATTTCCAAAAGGGCAGGTCACACTTCGTGATTTTCGCGTTCGCTATCGCTGGAAGATACAACGTCGTCCAGGCCTCACGGATGAAGAGGCACGCAAGCGGGCACTTGAATTTCTGAAAGCTGAGACTCTGCAGAACCATTGATTCTGCTCATCATTCCTTTTGCCCTGAATTTTGCCGTGACCACCGCGGGCGTGCTCGCCCTGGTCGGCCTGGTTGTACTTTTTTACCTACTGATTGTTAGACCGGCGATGCTCATTCGTGCAGACAGAGAAGCTCCCCCTCCAGAGGAAGGATCTGTTCGTGAGATCATTGTGGACCCATCTCTCCGAGCGCTGAAACTTTCAATCGGGCAGATTGACTCAGATCTCAAGACGCGGATGAACGGAATTCGCGAAGACCACATTGTGTTTCGCTTCACAAAAGATAGAGAGCTGGAAGACTACGAAATCCAGATCAATGCAACCGGAGCCGCGCAGATTCGAGTTCCACACTCAAAGAAAATGGAAAACTTCGTGGGCATGGAAAGACTTCATTCGAGCGAATTGATTGGCGATTCTGCCGGCTTTCGACTGGTTGCCAGTGCTCGTGAAGGTCGGGTCAATCAGTACGTTGAGTTTGAACTCACCGCAAAATACTTCATCACCCGTGCCGGAGATGAAAGGATGAAGTTTCTTTTGACCTTGAAAAAGATTTTCCCTTCGCTCGACAAGAATTCACGCAATAAGAAAGGTATCTATACGTTCGGCCGTGTAAAGCTGGGACAACAGGTTGAAGAATGAGCACGCTCAGTTGCACACTTGCATGCATTGAATGCAATACGTCATACGATATTCACCAGGTTCGCTACCTCTGTGATTGCGGAGGATTGCTCGAAGTTCGTCACGACATGGCCGCCATCCGTTCCAGATCGGCTTCCGAATGGAAGACCCTGTTTACGGAACGTTATCGCTCTTCTGAGTATCCTTTTCAGTCCGGGGTCTGGGGAAAGAAGGAATGGGTCCTTCCTCATATTTCAAATGCGGAGATCGTTTCTCTAGGAGAAGGCGCTACTCCGATGGTGGGTGTTCCTCGCTTTGCGCGTGAGCTGGGGCTTGGTTCGCTTTCCGTAAAGCAATGTGGGGTGAGTCATACAGGATCATTCAAGGATCTGGGTATGACTGTGCTTGTAAGTCATGTTGTTTCTCTTCGTGCAAAGGGAATTCCAATTCATGCAGTTGCCTGTGCTTCTACGGGAGACACGAGTGCTGCTCTCGCGGCGTATGCTGCTTCCGCCGGAATCCCAACGGTTGTTTTTCTTCCAGCAGGCAAAGTGTCCAATGCGCAACTTGTGCAGCCAGTGTCGTCTGGAAGTCTGGTTCTGAGTCTGGAAACTGATTTTGACGGATGCATGCAGATTGTAAAAGAAGTCACTGCAAACAAGACGCTTTATCTGGCCAACTCGATGAATCCTCTTCGCATCGAAGG
>JAIBBM010000050.1 GCA_019694685.1 Leptospirales bacterium | reverse complement strand
TCCCACCGAATCCTCCGCCTACGATTACAACCTGTTTCTTTTCCATGCGTTCGCTCCCTGGCAGATTCAAAAAAACAAAGGGGCCCTGCGAGTCAAAGTAGAAAAATCAGGACGGATCAAAATCCTCAGGACGATTTTCGCAATATCGAATAACGTCAGCAATGCGATCCAGGCTCAGGTTTTTCCAGTAAACATTCCACATCCCTTTGCGCTGAAAACCATCCGCAATACGGCTGTACCATCTCTCGATTGGATTGCCTCTCTTCGCTCGCCAGAATACGCTTGAATGCGTGTCGAGCACTGCAGTCCACAGGTCCTGCGCGATTCCTTCTCCACGCGCGAGAGTACTGACTGCAAATTTCGAAAGATACCAGCCCGGCTCGGCTGGTTCCAGCAGAACCGCACCGCGATAGTTCTCTTCTATGTAAAAATGCGAAGCGCGATGAAGAGAAGACAGGTCGCGCAATCGTCTACCGAAGCTTGACTCGAGAAGCGCAATCAAACGCTCCTGGTCCACGCTCTCCAGTTTTGTGTAGCTGTGAACCATCGAACGTGGCCTGAAAATGGTTCCGGCTCCCTTCACAGTAAATATTTCCTGTAACAGCCTGTAAGGTGAACAAAGCGAAATGTGAAGCGATGGATCCTGAAGAAGAACGCCAGAAGCGAAACGCGAAAAAGAAGATTCCTGAATCGATGCGAACTCGTGCGCCTGATGAGGATCAATGTATGGAGCAGGACCGGACACGGTCTGAATGGGGCCCTGCACTCTCAGGAATTGAAAGCGATTGGTGACTCGTGCACAGGCATGCACTGCTTTTTCCAGGGGCATCCGCAAATAGAAAACAGGGATCTTCTTTTCGCGGCGTGCAAGCTCTGCCTCTCTGCGAATCCTTGATTCGATGAGTCCGGGACCTTCCATTTCAATCGAAAGAAGAAGGTCCTCCTGAATCGAGGATCCAAAAGAAATAGTGCGAGGGTCAGAACTCGACAGACCCGCGAACAGGATGCCAGGATAAAGTTCGAGCTTTCTTAAAAAATCAAGACTCGCAAGAATAGAAGAGCGCGCCTGAACTGCCGCCTCAAGATCAGGCACCAGAAAAGAAAAGCACGGCGCGTCATACGTGCGAAAGCGATTGAGATAGAATTCATATTCATCGCTTCTGCCCACACCATCGAGAAGCAATCGTAACGTTTGTTCGATCATCATCAGCGATTCAAAAACTCCGGTATGAAAAGTGAATCGTCCGGGGAAACAGCGCGGTCCAGACTGAAAAATTCAATTCTAGAAATTCTGCCTGTTTCCAGATCGATCACGTCCTGCACTGCAGGAGCGGCCATGGAAATTCTTTTTCGAGCACGTGGATCCAGAAGCGGCAAGTCGTACGTGAATCTCATGGTCTTGATGAGAATCTTGTCTTTACCATGAAAATCAATTCGTAGCGGGCGCTTTTTCTCTCTATCCATCTGAGCTAGAATTTCAGTGTACCCGGACGGAAGCACAGGTTTGATCTTGAGAACCATAGTCGACGCTTCGCGCAGGTCCACCGGTTCATACTGAGATTCGTACAGTGCTCCAGACAAATCCATAAAAGAAAATCCACTTCCCAGCACTGGTTCAAATTTCTCCAGATCTCTTTTTCTAAAGAGAGAAGCTCGCAACAAGTCCCACATCCAGCATACTTCTCCGCCGCTTTTATAAAGAAGCTTTAGCTCAAGACCGCGCCTCTTTGTGGAAAACAGATAGAGTAGATCCGTGTGTTTCTTATATAGATTGAAGTCCCAGACCTGAGAGCGCCCGGTCTTACCCGACACGGTCAGTCGCCCGGTCATCAGACCTTCCGGAACCGCCAGGGATTTGTCGAGGAAGCCCATCCATTCCTGAGCAGGAGCGGAAATAAGCCCCGCAGGAATCAGAAACAAAAACATTGTACAAAGAGCGGCCCGCACTCCGTAAACTCTCAAGGTACCCGTTCCGGTGTCGATCGAAAAGGTTGACCCTATGTCTGATTATGTCTTTCATGGCGGCATGATAAGAATCATCGCAACCATCTTCTGCGCGCTCCTCGCCATGCCTGCCTTCGCAGACAAAGTGCGCGTCAACCTTGGCTTCTGGCCAGGAGAGCTACAGCCAGAACAGGAGAATCGTCTCCTCAAAGATGACCTCATCGCAGGCGCAAGCGTAGGCCGCCTCGATCTAGAATGGACCAACAAAGAAACCTACACCATATATCCACTGGGCGTTCAGTACATGATGGATGGAATTGGACCTGGAACATTGATCATCGGTGGCAACTACATCCGATATTCGCCTGCGTATAAATTCAACGCTCTCACGCTCGGGCCAAGCATTGGGATCATCAACCTTCAGAATTTCAAAAACTCAGACTGGGAAGCGGAAGCCGGATACCAGCTCGCACTTCTAGACAAAAAGCTTCTTGTGACTCCCAAGTTTGGAGCTCGCTGGCACTTTCAAGAGTATGACTACGATGAGCTTACCATTGGAGTGGGTTCGTACGCAAAAAGCTTTGATAGCCCATTTCGCGCAAATGCGAAAGGAACCTACGTAGGTTCAGGTGTTCAGTACTACGTAACACCTGAACTTTCCATTCTGGGTGAGTACATCATGAGCACACCTTTCTTTGGAAATGTTTCAGGCGCGATGACAGACAAGAGAAACACAGTCGGTGTAGTGGCCTCCGTTCCATACATTCAGATTGAAAGAGCCAATGCAGGCTACGAAGTGGAAATCAAACGATGGATGCTTGGCGTTCAGTATGATGTAATGCCTCAGCTCCACATTCAGGCTGGCCTTCGCCAGGAAATCCAGACTGCGAAATACACTGGATATTTCAATCTCCCCATCCTGATCACTGGAACCTCAGTTGCTACCATTTCGCCTACGCTCAATACGGTCGGAGAAATCATCACAGACAAACTGTTCTGGGAAGCAGCGGAAACACAAAAGAAAGGATTCGTCTTCATTGGCGCTTCCTACGATGTAAATCTCTAAAAAACACTGCGGGCCTCCGGGCCCGCTCTTCCATGCCTTTCTATATTTTTTCCACCGGCACTGAACTTTCAAGCGGTCGATCGCGCGATACGAATGGGCCGTTCATTGCGCAGAGTCTGAGCGAAGCAGGACTCGATGTTTCCGGCATCATCACTCTACCAGACAATCCGACCTCCATCCTGGAAGAGCTTTCGCGCCTGATCGCGCGCACCGACACGAGCGGAATCATCATCACTGGAGGCCTTGGACCAACGGAAGATGATCACACTGTAGACATACTCTGCAAGCTCACTGAAAAATCAGCCGTAGAAGACCCGTTTGCTCTTTCCAGACTCGAAGCCGCGGCCAAACGCCTTCCTGGGCGACTGCAACTTTCTTCCGCGCGAAGACAAACACGAGTTGTGGAAGGATGCACTGTAATCAAGAACGAAAGGGGACTCGCTCCCGGAATGATCGTAGAAATAGGAACAAACGGACCATTCATTGCGGCTATGCCAGGAGTCCCTTCCGAAATGCGCGGCATGTTCGATGGAACTCTCTTTCCTTATATCAAGTCCAGATTCGTTTCTCACAGTCGCGAAAGGTTGAGTTTCTTTATCTACGGTCACGGAGAATCCCAGGTGCAGGCGCGTCTCTTTGGAGACAAAGAGACACAGAGGTCCATACCAGAAACGCTTCCCGACGATTTCATCTGGGGCATCACGGCGCAACCCGGTTTCTCGAAAGTATTTTTCGAAACCACAGACAAATCGTTTCTGGGTTTGATCGATCAAGCAGCAGAGAATATTTTCGGAAATGCGAAACTCGATGCAACCGTTGAAGACAAGTTGCACGATTACTGCATCGAAAACAAAATCAAGGTGGCGCTTGCAGAGTCCTGCACTGGCGGCTTGATTTCCAGGATCCTCACAGACAGACCAGGAGCATCGGCTTATTTTCAGGGCGGAGCAGTCGTATACGCAAATGCGGCCAAAGAGCAAATTCTAGGTGTATCATCCGCCATTTTAGAAACGCACGGAGCTGTAAGCGAAGAATGCGCCATGGCGATGGCAGAGGGGGCAAGGAGAATCTATTCGGCAGACGCGTCCGTTGCGATCACAGGAATCGCGGGCCCGGAAGGTGGAACTGCCGCAAAGCCGGTTGGCACAGTACACATTGCCGCCTCCTACAAAGATAAGTCCATGCATGCGAAACTGTTTTTGCCCTTTGACCGGGACCGCATCCGAGAGTATTCGGCGCGAGTTGCCATCTTACACCTTTTCAATTTGCTCAGGTCCTGAGCGCTTCCAGAATCAATTCTGCAACAGTGATTGCGAAAAAAGCCAGGAAGTAAATTTTTCTGCACCACAACGATTCAAATGAGTCCAGTCTCTAAACAAGCCTTTGTATTGCGCTCTATCTGCGATGGGCAAGGTAACAGAACCCACCTTCTCCATCCTTCGCATAACAGCGATCACACGATCATCTGTTCCGCGAAGAGCGAGAGATGCCCAGACGTCTGAAAGAGGAATGTAAACCAGAAACACTTCAAGGCCGCGAGCGCGAAGGCCTTGAACGCTGCGCTCCAATGACTCTACTGCGCCTGGTCTATCCGCATAGGCAAGAAGCATGGGCGGGGGTGGAGGTATATCTGCATTGCATGTCTGGTCTGTGGACTTCCAGACCCAGAACCCTCTTTGGTCATTCAGTATCTTTTCTATCTTGAGGTTTGTCTCTTTCCTTCCAGCAACAAACGAAATCGGATCTGCCGACGCAAGAGCCGGAGACATTCGATCGCGCAAACGAAGAACAGGCAAAAAACGAATCATCCTGTACACTGAATCGCCTGTGTTCTTCCCGGACAGTGTCATCAAATCAGGATTCAAGTCCGCAAAAGACCAATCGTATGTATTTCTATAGTAACTCAGAAAGGACTGCAGCACTTCGCTTTTGAAAAGAAAAAAAGGACTAACATTGATGATCACTCTACGGAGCCCTCGCACCTGCCCCACGTCCCGCGCCATTCTCTCCACTCCCTCAGGCTGCTGAGAAGGGAGTGCGAGATTGTAGACACCGGCGGGCGGCAGGATTCCGCTCATCGCCTGACTGTCCCCGAGGATGACTGTATGAGCGGAGAATCCCCGGGCAAGGTGGTCTGTCTTTGCGCGCCAGACAAATTCGTCTGTCTCCAACCAGGACCCGGATTCCGGGAGAAGAAACCAGGCAGCAATGCAGAACGCCGCGAACGTGAAGCAAAATGCGATGAACACTCTGTGCCGCGGGGCCATGATCCATGCACGATCACCCTTTGTCCGGCGCATCCAGAAAAATGTTGTGCGCGCGCACGGCGGCCGTTCTGTCAGACAATGCAACCAGCCGGCACCCGATTCCTTTTGACTACGTCACTGTTTTTTCTGGCCTGTGGTCCTTCCCGAAAAGACGGAGGACTGCCCCTTCATGTGGTGATCGACGCCGGCTCTTCCGGAACGCGTATTTGCCTGTACGGAATTCGCACAGAGGGAAACGAATGCCATGCAGTGGATACCGATTTCGCATGCAAAGATGTGCCGGCGGAAAACGGCCTGGCTGACATCGGACCAGAGCGCGCCGAACAGACTGTGAATGCCGCTCTTCAAATGGTGGAACCTCAATCGAGCAGAATCAAAGGTGCGGTGCTTCTTGGCACAGGAGGATTCAGAAGGGCGACTCAGGATCGACAAACCACTGTTATGCGAGCGGCGGGGAGTGCACTTTTGACAAAAGGATACCCTGCAGTACTCAAAGTGATCCCCGGGGAAGAAGAAGGCAGGCTCGCCTGGTATTCCATAGCGGAAACAACCGGATCGAAAGCCCACGCAACTCTCGAAATTGGCGGAGCAACCGTGCAGATGGCAGTGGGAATCGGCAAAAATGTTCGCGCCGTTTCAACATCCGACGGCATGAACGATTCTTTGAAGAAACTGGGAGATGCATCCGCCTGTCTGCGGCCCGGTACGAAGGAAAGCCATGAAGTATGCGTAACTGAAATCAGGGACAGGATCTTTCTGAACTCCCGGCTTTCTGACTTTGCGATGAATTTGTCCAGAGAGGAAAAAGTCCTTCCTCTCTATGGACTCGGCGCCCCGTGGAACGCAGTATTCAAACGTTCAGGCAAGCAGGAACTCACTCTGAAAGAAATCGAGCAGAACGCCCAGGAGATATGTTCGAAAAGTGTGGAAGAGCTGGCACGCTCCATCCCTCTCGAGTATGCTAAGAGATCGTGCTATCTGCACTCTTACGCCTCCGAACTTCTTCGCATAACAGGGCAAACACGAATCAAACGCGGATCAGAATCCTGGCCGCGCGGCGCATCCATCGCCAAGGAATATTTTTCAGACTGCAGGTAGTGCAAACCGCCGGGCTGCGGCCCGCTATTGACGTCTTTTGGATGGGACCGTGTCGAGAAGCTTGGTTCGAAGATGGGTGGCGGTCGTTTGAGCTGCCCGCAGTGCCTTGATCACGGCCCTATGCCGTTTCCAATAATCACTGTACGCTGGGTCGCCCTCCCACTTTTCGAAGTCTATTTTTTGACGGCGAAGCCGGGCATACTTTTCCAGCGCTGCTAGACGCTTTCGAAAGCCATCCCGAAAGGTCTTTGGAAAATTCTTACCCGGATGATTCACGAAATCTTTCCAATTGGTACCGCGCTTCCGCTGGTTGCATGCACCGCAACTTGGCACAAGATTATTGATCTCCGTAATGTAACCTGTCGGCTTCTTATTCATTACAAGCGCATACAAATGGTCCCACTGATCGGCGGTCCGTCCGCAATACGCACAGGTAAGTTTGCTGGCTTTGATTCCTAGCACCCGTAGCGCCCCGCTAATTTGAGTGGCTGTCGGATTGATCACCGGCACAATGGCCTGCACGAACGCCGCGGTCACCGAGGATATTCGTTGCGTGACTTTACGCCCGCGCGGCATTTTAAATGCAGCAAGCACGGCGGACGCCGAATCTTGTGACCGCTTATTGCGCATAATTACAATCTCCCAAGCCAGTAAGCCACGACCTTGCGCTTCGATTCTGTACCTCTAGTAGATCGACGCGGCCAGATTTTCGTGATCATTTCACTGCGAAAGCACGTCCCAGCAACTTTCCAGTTCATCGCGGCATTTCACCCAATCCGCCGACCCATAACGCCAGCCCTTTGCGCAAACGTGCGGAATTTGGCCCCTACTGCTGGGTACCATGCCCCCGGGCAAATTATATGCAATTTGGGCACACCGGGTCCGGCGCTCTCTATCCGTAGCCTGCTGATAAGCTTGATCCTGCCGCGCGCGGAGGGCCTGCTCGGCTTGCCTTTTATTGGCAGCAACGCAATCTTGGCCAGCTTCTTGGACAAACCGCACCAATAGCGGATCTTGCAGAACTTTCTGCACGTCAAGATCGACGCAAGCCAACTCGTCCGTTTGTACGTCTGCGCCGCTTACTTCTCCGCACAATTTGTAAAATCTGATCGGTGTTACGGTGCAGGAGCTACGATCATCAAGCTGCAGGAGCAGGTTGAATCGAAGGTACGGATCTGCAACCTTCGGATTTTCAATGGGGCTAAACCTAATATTATAAGCCGTCTCCTCTTTTTTGCCGCGATAGAATTTCCTAACTTCGGCCGGAATACCTCCTGTGGAAGCAAACGATGTCGGTAAGATGATCTGTAAATGGTCACGATCGACGCGCAGGGCCTGAGGCGGTCCAAACGCAAAGTAGGTTGGAGATCCGCAAGCAGTTACAAGATCATGCGTGTAGATTCTTGGCTCTTCCCCTCCGCCAATTGATTTGGCTTTGCGGAAGTCTTCGCAGGCGCCGCTCTTATTCTCGGCTAGGAGGCGCAAAGATCCGCGAGCGGCAAGAGCATCGGGATACTCATCTTTCGCCCAGGCTACCGCGGCGTCACATTCCGCTAGAGCTTCTTCTAACCACCGATCATATCCGACTTCTCGGTGGAGATCGTCCCATTGGAACTGTTTGCCGTGCTTAATCGCTCGCCTACCCAATGGGTAGTTTACCGCGCAAAGTTCAGCATAATAACGCCACGTGTTCTTTCCCTCCGGATCCAGATTGATGGCTATCCGGAAAGCTGATTTTGCTGAACCGTAGTAGCCTGAATCCTCCATTCCGACACCCTCCTTGAAATTTTGTGCTGCACATTGCACCGGGCTTTGATCCCTTTTCTGGCAAATCTCTTGGGCATTTTGCATTTCTTGCGAGACGCATGCGATGCTGGCCATGATGGCCCATGCACTCAGAAGATGAATTTTTGCCGCTCGGGAGATAGATTTCATTCCACCGTGGTGCGAACGGTTGACGGCTTCGTCAATTTGATATCGGTAGTCTCGAAGGGTCGGCGGCAACATCTTAAGTCTGCAGAAATTCAGCCGGAAAATACTCACCGTCAAAATCATTGCCCGTTGCGTCCACGGTCACGGCGCCGTCCGGATGGGTATAAGAAATGCTTGCGACGAATGATGTTCCGATGATCTGATTTTCACACACCGCGATCGCCAGCCTGTCAATGGAAAACATATCGCTGCGGCCCAATGAGAACTCTGCCGCGGAAGGTGAATCGGAGCGATATCCGAATATATAGAGAATCCGTTGACCGGCGCGCGACGCGCTCCAATCTTCCGCAGAAACTGTTCTACGGTTCGCCTGGCGCAAATGCGTGAAGGGAATTTCAATGCGATCTGACGCGTGGGTCACGATGATCGAAAGATCTTCATCCGCGATGAAAGCGTTTCCGCCGGACCCAAAATCGTCTGTCACGGCAGCGGCACTGAAAAGATCCCAATTGTCATCTTCGAGCGCTGCTTGGACTGACTCCTCCTCACTCGGGCCACCAAAGAAAGTTTCGATGGCTTCATCATGCTCTTCGCAGTAATCTCGTATTTTCTGGCATTCTAGTCCAGCAAACTCAAGGGCCCAGAACGCAATCATGTTGCCCGTTAGCGTGACCTGAATTTCGTTCATCAGAACAACCCCTGCATAATCGTAGTAACTCTGGATCTTGGCATGCGCTCGTATACCGCGCCGGTGCATTGCAGGATATCAAGTTCATCATCGTATTCGTACTCGTTAGCTGCCCCGACTTTTTCGTTTTCCCATGCGGTGTAGCCGTCAGATAACATTACCATACCGACCACATCGGTTGAAATGCCTGCCGGGGAGCAATACGAGATCGCTTCTGTCACGACCTGGATGGGTGAACCTTTCGTCAGGTCGTAAAACACACGCCGCACACAATTGGAAGGGAACTGTGTTTCGTCCCCGATAGTAAGGAAGAAGGCGTCAGCATCAGCTTCCCCGCCAAAAACGCGAATGGTGAGCAAACAGAGCATGGGCGTCCCAAGACTCGTCGTATACCGCCAATGCCAGGTACCGGAAATCTGTTCTCCGAACTCAAAGCATGCGCGCTCAAAGGCAGCAACAGCATCGTCTTCAGCGGATTGAGCCGCGTTCTCACTCCCTCGCTCCACTTCACCCGAATGAATTGCCTGTTCTGAGTCAAAAGCTTCAGTGCCTGCAAACGAAGTGCTGCCCCCTTGAAGGGTTTCGCGCGCTACACCGCAACTAGTGCAGAATGAAGTGGTCAGTTGCGCACCACAATTTGTGCAGAATTCTTCAATTATTTCAGTCCCGCAATTCTGACAGAACCGTGAATCACCGCGCCAACCACATTTCGCACATTCTCTTGCTCCATGCTTCGAAAACTTCTTCGAATCCGATTGCTCTTGAAAAGCTTCAGAGTTTTCCATGGATCACCCGCCTAACCTGAGAATCTTCTTTCGCAATTGCCCAAGGTTCTTGTTGCTAATCCTTGAGAGGTGGGTGTGTTCAATCACGTTTCTTCCGGTCGGATTCTGGATACCCAGACTTTCGCGGATACGAGAATCCCGCAAGAGTGCGCTACCGAGGAAGACTATTTTCTCAGACCCTTGGAGCCAGATTTGCAATTGCTTCAAATGTGGCGCATTTTGTTTACTAGAGACTGCCCGCATGAGGGTCGCGGCCCCCCAAGAACTTCCGCGTGTTGTGTGCTTCGCTAAAAGCTCCACAAACGCCACGCGATTTGCGTAGCTAGCATCCAAGTGCATCTTTGCGAAGCGAGTATGGAACCGGCGCCCCGGCACGCGTCCGCCGCAGCACAACAATGGATGGTGGAACCCGTGCCTTGTCCAAAACGCGGCGCCGTCAGAAAGATAGTCAATAATTGCATCGCGATGCGCGGAACTCAGTTCTGCGACCTTGGGCCAATTTGCTTCGATACCAACGAATATCAAGTCCGCGCGGCTCGGATCGGCTCCCTGGTAGGCGCGTGCCCCTTTTCGCGCGCGGATTGCTTTCAAAAAGGCTTTAGAGTTCTTTGCCATAGCGCCCGAGAATCCTCAAGGTTCCAATACCCTTGACTTAAGCACAACTGGCAACTCATCAAGGGAGCTTTGCGAGACAAAAATAACTCCAGCCACCATTTCGAATTTGGCTGGAATCGTGTCGCCATCCCTGTCCTGCGGCATTTTAGGAGCTGAAAACGCGGCTACTGCGTCCTCCGGTTTGAGAACACCTTGGAGAATATTTATTGCTGCTTCATTCTTGAGGAGGGCGTCGCATCCTTCGAGGACAATTAGAAAGCCTGGTCTATTGTGGTCATAGAGAACTTGGTACAGACTCCCGGCAGACGCAACGCCCTTAAAGATTTCGAAGTCTTCTCCGCGGGCTAACGTTGCACCTTGAAAGGCCTCAGAAATGGAGAATGAATTGGCGATAGTCATAGGTGCGGCAAATATACATCCCGGCTTGCTACCTTCACACACAAGCTTCGCATACGTTCCTACTTGTCTCAGTTTCTCTCCTGCGTTCTCGTGATTCTCCTTGGAGCCAGTTTGCCCTGTTGCGACGGCATTTGGTAACGGTTTTCCGCACTTTCCGCAAAACTTGCCACTACTCTCGGTCCCGCAATGTAGGCAAACAAACTTCAAAACCTGGCCACATGCCGCGCAGTACTTCGCGTCCGCATCATTCTCCGATTGACAATTTGAGCATTGCATCATTTCACCTTTCCGTTTTTATGTTCGAGCCTGAGAAGAGCGCGCAGATTGATGAGAACGCGCTTCGCCGCAAACTCCAGCTTCCGCTCCAGCAGCAAGTATTGCCAGGCGAAATCTCGTAGAACGATGCACCACAACTGTATCAAGACAGGCATTCTCCCAGCGTCGCATCCTCCTACCTACTTGTTCGCAAGTCCCACCATCTTACGTAGATTGGCCAATGCTTTCTTTTCCTGTTCGTTGATACCACCTTCGGCCTCCGCTACGAGTACCCCGGTCCGAAAGAGAGCCGTTTTGAATAGCATCAGGTCATCCTGCGACACGCGCTCTGGATTTGGCAGGCTTACCGTCATTTTGCCGTTGTTGCCTTTTGACGCCTCTTCCAAAAGCCGTTTGGTGGTCGGAAGGTCGATCATTTCATTCGCAATCGGTTGAAAGAGCGAGCTTTTTGCGCTCAAGTTTTGGAATAGCGCGCGGATAAACTGGGCTTCTTCATCTGAAAAATTGCCGTCGCTCATTGCGATGTAATAGGAAATCGACTGGATATTTCTTAAAAAGAGCGTTTGAAGGTCTGCCGGAATTTTGAGGCATATTTTGAATATCTCATTTTCGATCTCATTCTGCTGTTGCCTCTTCGGTGTGCCGCTTGATGCATCGGAGTAGTATCCGGTGCTTCGCACATCTTCAGGAGCAACAATCTGGAGCATGTCCAAGCTCACTAAATTCCCGGCTCTCTCAAGTAACATGATCCTGCTCGATTGAGCTAGCTTGATTTCGTCTAGTAACTGACGCACGAACCTCGCATTGCCGAAACCTGCCTTCCGATTCGTGTATTCTCTTTGAACGATTGCGGCAATTTCCGATTTGGCGTCATCCGTCAGGTTTAATTGCGAATCCGACGCTATGCCTTGCGCAATTTGCAATAACTGTCCGGGATCATAATCTGCAAAAGTGAAATAGCGACTGAAACGTGATTTCAATCCTGTGTTCGTTGCAAAGAACTCTTCCATTTCTTTTTCGTAACCCGTGGCAATCAGGACAAATTTATCCCGATCATCTTCCATTCGTTTCAATATAATGTTAATCGCTTGCTTGCCAAATTCACTCTTTGCCAGCGCATACGCCTCATCGATGAGGAGGACTCCTCCCATTGCCTTGTCGAGAATCGCCTTCGTTTTCTCTTCAGATTGACCGACATATCCACCGATCAAGTCGGATGAATCGACCTCGACAAGGTGTCCTTTTTCGATGTAACCAAGGGACTTAAACACGTCCGCAAGGATTCGGGCAACTGTCGTCTTGCCCGTCCCGGGGTTGCCTAGAAAAACAGAATGCAGTGGTATGCGGTCAGCCTTCAAGCCGGCATCTTGCTTTTTCCTCTGCACATCAAGAAACGTGATTAGATCAGAGATAGCTCCTTTGACAGATGTGAGTCCTATTAGTTTATTCAAGTCCGCCAGTATTTCTTCTTTTGATTTTGGCTTGGCCTTGCTTTCTCCTGGAATATCATCCGCTTCAACGAGCGAGAGTTGTTCAACGGAGAATCCATCATCGAAACGTGCCGCCAAATTCATAATTGATGTCTCAATCAGCTCGCGAACCGTGCGCCCGTTAGCAAACGCCGCATCGCGGTTTTCATAAATTGTAGTAAGCACATCCCTGAGTTTTTGATCCCCTTCTGGAGAAATCTGATATCCTTTGTCCTTCAACAATTTGGTCGCAATCCTGTGCAAATCGGCTGGAACGTAATCTTCAAACTGAAAGTAGTGTTGAAACCGACTGCGCAATCCACTGTTGGAATCAAAGAAGCTCTTCATTTCTTTATCATAGCCGGCAACAATGACAGAGAACTGACCGCGTTGGTCCTCCATCCGCTTCAGCAGTTGTGCAATTGCCTCATTGCCAAAGGAGTCGCCTGCCAGGGAATAAGCCTCATCAATGAAAAGGATGCCGCCGATGGCCTTATCGATTATCTCTTTTGTCTTCGTAGCCGTCTGTCCGACATAGCCTGCCACGAGAGCCTCTTTATCCACTTCTATGAACTGGCCTTGAGGCAAAATCCCCAAATCCTTGAAGATCTTTCCTAAAATGCGTGCAACCGTTGTTTTTCCGGTACCGGGGTTTCCGAGGAAAACGCAATGCGTTGAAATATCTCCGACAGGCAGGCCTTGTTTCTTTCTTTCCTCATTGAACTTGATTAGTTTACGTAATTTGTCCGCGGTCTTTTTCACGGCATCAAGTCCGATCAAGTTGACAAGCTCGGCCATAGCCCCTACCGCTTCCCCTGGCATGTACTCCGCTGCCTTTTTTTGATCCTCTTCCCTATTTGCAGGAGCTTTTTCGACCGCCGGCGCATGCTGCGGAGCGCCGCAATGATTACAAAATTTGGCGCCCGCTTTGAGCGTCTTGCCGCACTTGGTGCAGCCTAACTCCTCAACAGTAATTTCAAGCTTGGTCCCGCAGTGTTTACAGAATTTGGCGGTTTCCGCGTTCTCTTTCGTACAGTTTGGGCAATTCACAGACTATCCTAAAAGCCTGGCGGCTCGACAGAGCTTGCGGGGCGAGTTTTGCCTGTCAAATGGTTCCGGGAAGAAAGAGGAAACTTTTCGCTCGCGACCGGCCCCGCAGAACTAAAACCCCGGCTTTCCGAGCATGCGAAACATGGTTTTCTTGTAAGCTTCTACACCTGGCTGGTCAAACGGGTTTACCCCCAGCATGATTCCGGAAACAGCGCAGGCATACTCGTAAAAATACAAAAGCTGGCCCAGATTGAACTCATCCATGCGATCGAGCATGATCTTCATGGACTGAACATTCCCTTTGCTGTGAGCATCCTGCACCGCGGCCAGAGCGATGCGGTTGATTTCGTGCAGAGAACGACCCGCCAGATATTCAAGACCGTCGTCCACAGGCGAAGATGGAATCTTGATGTCTTTCTCCGGATGAATCACATCCAGAATCGTTTCGAAAATCAGACGCTCCCCTTCCTGAATCCATTGGCCCATGGAATGCAGATCGCTTGAAAAATCAACAGACGCAGGGAAGATTCCTTTTCCCTCTTTTCCTTCTGATTCTCCGTACAGCTGCTTCCACCACTCTGCGATGAAATGGAGACCGGGCTGGTAGCTCAGAAACAGCTCTATCTTCTTTCCTGAACGATAGCTGGCATTGCGGTAACATGCATACTGGAGTGCCGGATTTTTTTCTGAACTGTCCTTGCGAACGATATCCGCCATTGCCTGGGCTCCTTCGAGAAGCCTGCGGATGTTCTTTCCGGCCGCAGCAATGGGCAGAAGGCCTACAGGAGAAAGCACACTGAATCTTCCACCGACATCGTCGCCGATTACAAAATCAGTCCATCCGCGTTCCTTGATAAGAGGACGCAGACTTCCTTTGTTCGCATCCGTTGTGGCAAAAATCAAACCCGCAAGCTCGTCTCTGGAGAATCTGCTTTCCATATGATTCATGAGAATGCGAAAAGCGAGACCCGGCTCAGTGGTCGTGCCGCTCTTTGAAATTACGTTGATCGAATACTTTTTTTTCTGAATCGAATTCAGCAGGTCGGAGTGATAGAGTGAGTCCATGTTATGGCCGGCGAAAACGACCGGAAAATCAGTTCCCAGGGCTTCGATGACTGCTCTGGCTCCCAGGTAAGATCCGCCGATTCCAACCACAATGAGTCCGTCGCTCTTGCGAATCCGGGCCGCAGCCTCTTCGATTCTCGAAACCTGTGAAACCATCGCGGACGGAAGTCCAAGCCAGCCCAGGAAATCGGATCCCTTGCATTTTCCGGATTCAAGCAGACCGCGTGCTGCGGCAGCCTCACCCATCAAAGACAGTCCTGGATCAGCATGCTGAAAATTTAGTTCCATTTTTTACTCCTGAGAAAGCCTTGCAGAAACAATCCCACTGTCTTCCAATGGGTTCATTCGTCAACGCCTATGAAACGCATTCTAATCGTTCTTTTTTTCACCATCTCGCACAGCCTGTATGCCTTCGGCACTTACTCCGAAGGATGGGCGGTCATCGTGCCCACGAAGATAGAATCGTCTGGAATCATTTTTGATTCCTACGAAGGCCTCTTCGACGTGGTTACCTTTGATAGAAACGAAAAATGCGTTGAAAAAGAAGACCTTTGCTATTCACCTAAAAGCAAATCCATCGCATTTAGCGTAAGGCCTGAGAACGCCGTCGTGGCCAACTTTGTTCAAAAGAACGTGGGTCGCGAAATGCTGGTGCAATATAGAATTCATCGCTTCACTGCCATTGCACTTTCTTCGGAACTGGAAATCACAGATGCGAAAGCCATCCAGACGCAGCTCCCGGCGGACGTAAAAAAGCAGGTGCTCGTAAAGAAATCAGGATCCAAACGAAGCTTCTCCGTGTACGGAAAGATTCTTCAATTTGAATACAGAGGCCGTTTCATCGGGACGTATGAAGGCATCTACTACGACAAGCAACGCGACAAAGTTCATCAGTTCTCCGTGACCAATGAAGAAATTGCTAAACAATTGCAACTATGTATGCAAACAAACGTTCCGTTTTACTTCGGAGTGACGGTTTCTTATGTAACTGCCTGGAGAGAATCGGACTATGATATCTTCGAGATCAACTATGACGGACCGGCGGGTCAGGCAAAAGTAGAACCAACCGATGATTCAAAAAAAGACGCAAAAACTGAGGAAAAAGCGCCCGAACCTGCAAAATGATGTAATGAACGACATGAAACAGGTAATGAACAGCACATAACGGTGCAACCGCTCTAACTTGTTTTAAGTCTTGCCTCCCAACCCGTTCGTCATATCTAAGAGCGATACACCTGCGGGTTGGCGATTTGGACTTCTCCATAGAAAATAAGGACGGCTTGACGATTGTGCGTTTCCATGTTGGAAACGTTTCCCTGTTCGAATCCAGAAGCCTTCAGAGTTCCATTGAGAAATCAACAGAGGACGAAAGAGTACTGGCACTGGACCTGTCTTCTGTCGAGCATATGGACTCGAGTGCACTCATACTGTTTCTGAAACTATCTGAAAACCTCAACCTGCGTGGCGGGTTCTTGATTCTATTTGGAATCAGAGATTCCATCAAGTCTCTGATGACCCTCACCTATCTGGATCACATTGTGGAGATCGTGGCCACAGAGGCAGATGCCATCGAAATTGGGACCCAGACAAAGAACCCGCGAGAATTTGTAACCAGTCTCAATCAGGCTCTGATCTTCCGGGGTGAATCAAGATATCACGTCATTCCATACTCCGAAATCACTCACCTGGAATCGGACGGGCGGGCCACAACCGTGCACACACTGAAAGAAAACTATAGAACCAATAAGCTTCTCAAAGACATGGAAACCAGAATCGTCTCATCGATCTTTCTTAGAATTCACAAAAGCTATGTGGTGAATATGAACTACGTCAATGGGATGCAATACTCTGTAGGCGGAATGTACAGCATCTTCCTGCGCGATCAGGCAAACACTTCCCTTCCAGTCGGAAGGATGTATGTACAGCGGATCAAAGCACTCCTTGGCCTGGGCACAGACTGATTCCTGGCACGCCTGTGGCCGCCCTGCTCGATAAAAAACCGATTGACCGGGGGGCCCCCGAGCCGCGTTTTGTATTCACCGGCGGGCGTGGTGTAATGGTAGCACGGCAGCCTTCCAAGCTTCTCGAGAGGGTTCAAATCCCTTCGCCCGCTAGTTTTACCACTTAGAAAACTGATTGTAATGAAAACGTAACCAATCTGTTTTCTACTGTCTGGTAGAACAACATGGAAGGCCCCCAGAACTTTAAAGGAATGCGAATCCTCGTCGTAGAAGATGAGGACGACATCGCACAACTCATTCGATTCAATCTCGAAGAGGAAGGATTCCTGGTTACTATTTCAGGCAACGGCCTGGACGCCTTAAGCAAGCTGGAACGAAATCTGCCAGACGCAATCATACTCGATCTAATGCTTCCTGGAATGGGCGGCGTGGAAATCCTCAAAAAAATCCGTGCGAAGTTTGATGTGCCCGTCGTGCTCGTCACTGCCCGTGCCGGAGAAACGGACGCAGTGCTGGGCCTCGAAATGGGTGCGGACGACTATGTGCGAAAGCCGTTCAGTCCGCGAGAACTGGTGGCTCGCGTCAAAGCAGTCTTTCGGAGAAAAGGAACTCTCCGCGAAACCGCTACTGGCAGCATTGAAAGAGGCGGAATCGAAATGGATCTATCCGCTCACAGAGTGCGCGTGCACGGCAAAGAAGCAGATCTCACATTGATCGAATTCAAACTCCTACAACTGTTGATGGAAAATTCAGATATGGCTTTCACTCGCGATCGCCTTCTGGACCGGGTCTGGGGAAGAGAAATCTACGTCTCAGACCGCGCCGTGGACGTAAACATCAAGAGACTCAGATCCAAACTGGGTGAAGAAAAAGAAAGACTGGAAACTGTGCGCGGCGTAGGATATCGATTCCGGGGTTAACCGGTTTCATGAACATAGTCAGTAGAATCCTATCTGTTGCGTTTCCGTTTTTTGTACTGCTACCCTTTGGCGCAGGCCTCTGGTTAAAAAAAGAACCTGGAAGTATGGATTTCGCCTACTTCTTCTACGCTTACCTGGCAGCCCTGTTGCTTGCAGTCTATTTCGCAGTTAGAACCACTCGCGACATTGCACTTCCACTTCGCGCTCTCCTTTCGCGCATCGCAAGCTACCCGGTCAAGCAACCGAACACCCGGAATGTATCCCCGGTCACAGAAGTAGCAGCGGTCGTGCGAAGTACAGACGACTTCATGGAAAGACTCAAGGTTCAGGTAACAGATCTGACCATAGAGAAAGAGCTGCTCGGGGCATTGCTCAACGGACTTCGCGAAGGTGTCCTCTGCATGGACACGCAGGGAACCATCATATTTCAGAACGAGAGTGTAGATACCCTGCTCATTGAAACAGGCGCACCCGGGAAACCTTACTTCAAGGTGGTGCGCAGCCCGGATCTACTGGAGCAAATGAAGGAAGCTCTTAGCACCGGCGAACAGAAGAGAGGCGACTTCTCCATTGGAGGAAAGCATTTCAACACGGTTTGTTCTCCCGTTTTATTGCAGGGAAAATCAGAACTATTCATAGTGATCGCCTATGACGATTCGCAGGAACACAATGCGCGGCGAATGCGCGAAGACTTTTTACAGAACGCAAGTCATGAACTGAAAACGCCCATCACGAGCATCCGAGGATACGCTGAAACTTTACTGGAAAGAACAGATGATGCACAAAAAGCGAGTTTCCTCGCCGCAGTTCTTCGCAATGTGCAGAGAATGGAGCGACTCATCGAGGATATGCTCATCATTTCTAAAGTGGAATCAAGAAACGTTCCTTACCAGCCTGCCCGGGTGGATTTGGAATCGTATATGGAAAATCTTCGCATGCTCGTGGCGGGGATACTGGAGCAAAAACAGCAGAATCTGGAAATCATTCTGCAACAAAAAACCATCGTCGCAGACCCTCTGCTCCTGGAGCATTTGCTCTTGAATCTCATAGACAATGCGTCTAGGTATTCAAACGCATCTACGAAGATCACCGTTTCAGTGTCGCGTACTGGAAACAACGCAGCCATTGAAGTGACAGACGAAGGCCCTGGCATTCCGTCCCAGATTAGAGAGAAAATCTTTGAACGATTCTTTCGCGCAGACCAGAACAGATCGCGCAGAGAAGGTGGATCCGGACTCGGCCTGAGCATTGTCAGACAAATTGCTCGCATTCACGGCGGAAATGTTACAGTGCAGGATGGCCCTCAGGGCGGATCTGTGTTTCGTGTTCTGTTGCCGCAAACGCCTGATTGAAATGCTTTCGGCTTGACCCGGACGGCCGGCACCACTGGATCTACTCGATGCAAATGCGAATCCTGGCCACCTTCCTTCTGATCTTCATGATTCAGTGTTCCCAGAAAAAGAACGCTGAATTCTGCAGTGTGGGTGGAGAAGAACTCAGTCCTATCGTAGACTCCTGGTCTGCCATCTATCAAGAATCAGGAAGAAAAGTTCCACAGCACGAGGCGCGCGGAAATAGAACGGCCGCTCCTGCCCTTGCTTCGCGCATATGCAATCTTGCCTTTGTGTCCGACGCACTCCCTTCAGAGGACCTGGATCTAATCACGCGGAAGCTCGGTCGCACACCGGGCGCCATTCCAATCGCAGTGGAGATCATCGCTTTTGCAGTGCCCAAATCCTTTCCGGTGGACTCTCTAAGCGTAGAACAGATCAAATCGATTTTCGGATCAGGCGAAGAGGATGCGAGCGCACTTGGCCTTCCGCCCGGAAAAATTTCTGCGTTCGGAATCAACTCAGCTTCAGACAGGTACTTCTGGCTCAAAGGTGCCCTGGGGATTCGTGCTTTTTCTGATAGAGTAAAAGAAATGTCAGGGCCACTGACGCTGATGGATCGAGTTGCGGTCACGTCATACGGCATTGGTTATGGAAGGCCTCTGGAAGCAAATGGAGTGAAGCTACTGGACATCAGCAAAGACGGGCGAGTGCTGGGAATCAAATCAACGGACTATCCTTTTCGCAGATACTATTTCGCGTACGTAACAGAGAAGACTCCGGACACAAAAGCGTTTCTGGAATTCGTTCTATCCGATCGTGGACAAAAAGCGCTCCTCCCCTCGGGACTCTATCCTCTTCCCGATTCCGTTCTCATCAAAGCGAGGGAAGAACTGGCGCGTCAGTGATCCTCACGCGCCCCATCATCCTTCTTTCGCTTGTGAGTCTTTTTACGGACATCGCAAGCGAAATGCTCTATCCGGTCATGCCCATCTATCTGGGATCGATTGGTTTTTCCGTATTCTACATTGGAGTGCTCGAGGGATTCGCAGAAGCAACGGCAGGACTATCCAAAGGATACTTTGGCAATCTATCAGATGCCATTGGCCGTAGACTCCCGTTTGTCAGAGGAGGATACGCGCTCAGCGCGATTTCCAAACCAATGATGGCTGTTTCTGTTTTTCCAGGCTGGATCTTTTTATCACGCACCGTAGACAGACTCGGAAAAGGAATTCGCACTGCCGCCAGAGATGCGATGCTTTCGGATGCATCTGCCCCAGAACACAGAGGAAGAGTGTTCGGGTTTCACAGAGCCCTGGATACGACAGGAGCCTTGCTCGGTCCCGTGCTATCACTTACATTTCTTTACTATTTACCAGGACAGTATCGGACGCTCTTCATTCTTGCCTTCATCCCTGGAGCCTTCGCCATTCTCCTTACTCTGTTCCTTTCGGAAATCCGCGGAAACTCTCGAACGCGTCCAGGGATCCTGGATTTTTTGAAATACGCCATCCACGGTCCCCGATCCTATCGCAAGCTCATCGCAGGGCTACTGTTCTTCGCATTGATGAATAGTTCGGACGCATTTCTCATTCTCCTCATGAAGCAAAGAGGGGTGAGCGATTCTGCCGCTATACTTGCCTATATTTTCTACAATACTGTATTTGCCCTGGCCGCCTATCCAGCAGGGATGGCAGCTGATCGCTTTGGCGCAAAGCGAATGCTGACGATAGGACTCCTTCTTTTTGCATTTGTTTACGCGGCCATGCCCTATGCGCACTCACCAATCACCTTTGCGTTGTTACTCGCAATGTACGGTATCTACGCCGCCGCGACAGAAGGAATTGGGAAAGCCTGGATCACGACTACAGCGGCACCCGAAGATGTGGCCACGGCTGTAGGCACGTTTGCCTCTTTGCAGAGTATCTGCACAATTTGCGCAAGCGCCGCGGCCGGCGCTCTGTGGCTCTGGGCCGGGCCGGAGATCGTATTTGGTATATCCGCGGCAGGCACTTTTATAGCCGCCATGTACTTCGTGTTTGCATTCCGTACTGCTTGATCCATTTGGGTCTTAATGCGCGCCTGGCTTTCCATTTTTGGGTTACTATTGGCCGCGTCCGCCATTCACGGAGATGCTGTGACGGTTCCGCGCACTGGATTTGCTGAGGTGGAGGCGGGGAAAGTATTCATTCTCTCCGATCCAGGTGTGGACTCCGTGGAAGAAATCACGAAAAGAGAGAAAGACTTCAAACCGGCCACAACTCTGGACCTGCTCGATCCGGGGAAAGTATACTGGGCCTACTTTGATATTGTAAACCCGGACCCGGGAATGCCCGTGCTGGAGGCAAGATCTGATCTGCTGCATCGTATTGATCTGTACTTCGAACAGGACGGACGAATGGTTCAGAAATCGGCCGGGATCAGCCTCCCATTCATGCAGAGGGAAATCGCCTATCGTTATTCTGCATTTAGACTCCCGATGAAACCAACAATTCGCGTGTACCTCAGATTAGAATTCCAGATTCGGCAGCACATGTCTTTGAAACTGTGGAATGAAAAGTGGTTCACCCAGAAGAACAGGCGCGAACAGCTCATCCTGGGTGTTTACTATGGCATTGTCATTGCCATGGCAGTGTATAACCTCTTTGTATTTCTCTCACTGCGGTCTGTGAGTTACATGCACTATGTGCTCTATATCATTTCATTCGCACTGTATCAGACAACGTTAAACGGCATATCATTCGAGTACTTCTGGCCACAAACTGCAGGACTCGACATCAAAGCCTCCTTCGTTTCCGCCGGTCTCTCCATCATGTTCGCAGCACTCTTCGCGCGACATTTTCTTGGTGTAGAAAAAAGATCTCGCTTTTTCAATTTTGCATTTCTGGGTTCCGCCGCATTGGCAGGGCTCTGGGCCGCCGCCAGTTTGATCCTTCCTTTCCAGACTGCCAATGTGATGGGAAGAGTCCTCGGAAGCCTGGTAGTTCCTCTTATCATCGCAGGTTCCATCTGGGCGCTGCGCGATGGATACAAGCCGGCCCGTTACTTTTTGATCGCCTGGACCTTCCTTCTCATTGGCGTTTTGATGTTCTCTTTGACAGGACTCGGTGTCCTTCCATGGAACCCGGCCACAAGATATAGTATGCAACTTGGATCGGTAGTGGAAATCCTGCTTCTCTCTCTTGCACTTGGAGATAGAATCAACTCGCTGCGAGAACAAAAAGACGCGGCCGTGACGCGCACTCGAGAGCTCACAGCGGAACTACAAATTGCAAAAAGAATTCAAAGCTCCATCCTTCCAGAATCGAATCCGCAAATCGAGGGACTGAGAATCGAAAGCGCCTATCGCCCTGCGAGCGAAGTAGGAGGAGACTTCTACGATTTTCATACAGAAGGAAAAATGGTGGGACTGATCGTCGCAGACGTATGCGGGCACGGTGTGGGTGCCGCGCTCATTGCGTCTATGGTAAAAATTTCATTTGCGAACCTTCGTTCGCACTGGAAAGAACCTGACGAAATTCTGCGAGGGCTTCATCGTTCCATGTCTCCCCGCATTCGCGGCCAGTTCATCACAGCATGCTACGCGTTTGTAGATATGAATATGCGCAGGCTTTACTTTTCTTCCGCAGGCCACCCACCCGTTCTAATCTGGAGAAGAAGAGAAAAGCGTCTTCACGAACTGGGAATGCGCGGCCCTGTCATTGGTTGGCCAGGAGATTGGACTTGCCCTTCTGTAAGCTGGGACCTGGAACCAGGAGATCGTCTGGTGCTTTACACAGATGGAATCTTTGAGCAGCGAAATCAGAAAGGGGAAATGTTCGGGTTTGATCGCTTCTATGAATCCATTTCCGCCACGTCAGAACTCACGACGAAAGACGCAGCGGATGCGATTCTATCAGCAGTGGATAGTTGGCACAAGAAAGAAGATCAGCTGGAAGATGACGTCACTCTCATCCTTCTGGACATTGAGTGATCAGCCAAATCTGCCTGTGATGTAGTCTTCCGTGAGTTTCTGACCTGGATTTGTAAACATGCGAAAGGTGGAATCGTACTCTATCAACTTACCCTGATAGAAGAACGCAGTAAAATCGCCGATGCGGGCCGCCTGCTGCATGTTATGAGTCACAATTACAATAGAATAGCTTTTCTTGAGCTCTACGATCAGTTCTTCAATCCTCTTGGTTGAAATTGGATCGAGAGAAGCCGTAGGCTCATCCATTAGCAAAACTTCTGGCTGCATGGCGATGGCGCGTGCAATGCATAGCCTTTGCTGTTGACCACCTGACAACGAGTAGGCGCTTTGATCGAGCTTGTCTTTTACTTCATCCCAGAGGTAGGATTTGACCAGCGCTTCTTCCACAAGTTCGGCCAGGTTTCCCTTGTAACCATTGATGCGCGGGCCAAGAGCCACGTTTTCGCGAATCGATTTTGGAAATGGATTCGGACTCTGAAATACCATTCCAACTCTCAAACGAATTTCCACAGGGTCCACGTCAGGTGCATAGATGTCTTCGCCGTCTAACAAAAGACTCCCTGAAATACGAAACGAATCGATGAAATCGTTCATGCGATTTAGACTGCGAAGAAACGTACTTTTTCCGCAACCCGATGGTCCAATCAATGCTGTCACTCGATTCTCAAGGAGGTCCAGAGAAAGATCCTGGATCGCATGAAAATCACCGTAGTGAATGTTCACATTGCTACACGCAAACACCGCTTCTGTGCGAGTCGCGTCGCCATTTTCAGGTGCCGCAATTTTCTGAGTGATCTGCTGCATACGATTATCCTGTGCTCACTTTTTTGCGATAGTATTGTCGCAGATAGATTGCAATTGAATTGAGAGCAATGAGTAAAACGAGTAATATAACAATGGCACCGGCCGCAAGGGCCTGGAATTCTTTTTGAGGCTGATCAATCCAGTTGTAAATCTGAACCGATAGAACCGTAAACCCATCCATAGGACTCGATGGAAGATAGGCAGAATACGCGGTCGCACCGACGAGCAAGAGCGGGGCTGATTCCCCCACTGCGCGCGACAGGGCAAGAATGATTCCGGTCATAATTCCTGGGAGCGCAGAAGGAAACACCTGGTAGCGCACTACTTGCCAGCGAGTCATTCCAATCCCGAATCCAGCCAACCGAAGTGAACCAGGGACTGCGCGAAGAGCTTCCTGCGTTGCGATGGTAATGACCGGAAGAATCAGAAGCGCCATGGTGAGGGCACCCGCAAGAATGCTTCTGCCCAGACCCAGACCGCGAACGATCATGGTCAAGCCAAGCATACCGTAAATGATAGATGGAACGCCCGCAAGATTCTGGATGTTGAGGCGAACCAGATTCACAAGTCTACCGGGCCGTGCATACTCCTCAAGGTAGATAGCCGCGCCAATTCCAAGCGGGATGCTCACGAATGCAGTCAGCACCATCATCCAGACAGTGCCTGCGATCGCCGCGAGGATCCCTGCTTTTTGCGGAAACCTGGAAGGGTATTCAGTTAAGAAAGTCCAGTTGATGTTCGGAACGCCCTGGAAGAGAACAGAGCCGAGCAAGTACAGCAGAAAGCCAAACGCCAGCACGTTCGCGGAAAAACAAAATCCTTCGAAAATGGCTCCATAGATTCGATATCGCACGCGCAGATCTTTCATTGGTACACTTCCCGAAATCTGCGGATGATGGCTGTTGCGGCAAAGTTAAATGCAAACGTGAGGACAAAGAGCGAAATGCCAATCGCATAGATTGTATAGTATTCTATACTACCGGCAGCCGTATCTCCCATGCTAATTTGAACAATGAATGCGGTCATGGTCTGGATGCTCTTGAGATAATCAAAAGACATGCTGGGCGTGGAACCAGCAGCAATGCTCACCGCCATAGTTTCTCCCACAGCTCGAGCAAACGCGAGTAAGAAAGAGGCAACAATTCCAGAAAACGCGGCGGGCACCATGATTCGAGTCACCACATGAAACTTGGACATACCCAGCGCATATCCTGCATTGCGAATCGAAGAAGGGACCACCTGCAGCGCGTCCGCAGAGAGAGATGCAACCATGGGAAGAGTTGCCAGCCCCACCACAATGGCAGCAGACAGTGCGTTGAATGTATCAATGCTTGTGAATAGATGTTTGAGAAGAGGAGTAAGAGTGGTGAGCGCGAAGAAACCATATACCACTGTAGGAATTCCACCGAGAACCTCAAGAACAGGCCCCATGAAACGCTGAAACCTGCGCGATGTATACTGCGTGAGAAAGATGGCGATTCCAAGTCCAATGGGAATGGAAACCAGCGAGGATCCAACAGCAATCATCACAGTGCCAGTAAGCAAAGGAAGCACGCCGAGTTTCTTTGGCTCTCCAAATGGCAGCCACTCTCTACCCGTGATGAATTCTAGAAAGCTTGCCTGGGAAAAAAACTCGGATGCGTCGATGACGAGTATGAATACAATTGCGAGAGTAACAAAGACTGTGAAGTACGAGAAGGTGCGAAGAGTATAGCGAACGAATCGTTCCTTTACCCCGTAAGAAGGCCTCTCCCCATAACGGGAAAAAACATCTCTGCGATTGCCGCGAACGGCCTGGGTAAGTAAATCACTCATGGTTCAATAAAGTGCGAGCGGACCCAGAAACGGGTCCGCCTGCGATTGTTCAATTAAAAACTTGCTCGATCGTCTTGCCTTCGTGGCCTTCCATCTGAAAAACAGATCCAGTCTGGAGACTCGCGAAACGAGATTTTGCTTTTGTATAGACTCCATCCGGCAGTGCAATGTAGCCCACCTGAGCGGAAAGTTTGGCTCCATTGGTGAGATAGAAATCAATGTAAGCCTTCACTTCTTCTTTTGCGGCCGCTTTTGTGCTCACGTAGATGAACAGTGGACGCGAAAGAGGAGCATATTCGCCGCTCTTGACTGTGTCAACAGAAGGAAGAACTGCAGCTTTGGTCTTTGGATTTACAATCGGAACAAGCTTGAGTTTGTCTTTGTTGTTTTCGAAGTATGCCAGACCAAAGAATCCAATTGAATTCTTTTCGCCTGAGATTCCAGTTACCAGAACATTGTCAGACTCGCTGAAAGAAGCATCCGGACGCATTTGTTTCTTTTTCCCGAGGATTTCTTCTACAAAGTAGTCGTGCGTTCCTGAGTCTTTTCCAGGTGCGAAAATTTTGATCGCTGCATCTGGCCATGCTGGATTCACTTCTTTCCATGTTTTTGCTGGATTTTCAGAAGTGAAAATCTTCTTGAGCTGTTCCGTTGTAAGTTCCTTCACCCAATCGTTCTGAGGGCTAACAAGAACTGCAAGACCGTCATACGCCACTGGAAGCTCAACGTATTCGATAGCTTTGGTCTTGCACGCTTCTACTTCCTCTTTCTTGATGGGACGGGAAGCATCTGAAATATCAGTTTCGCCGTTGCAGAATTTTTTAAATCCGCCGCCGGTTCCAGAAATGCCAACAGTTACTTTCACATTTCCGTTTGCGTGCTGAAAGTCTTCAGCAACTGCCATTGAAATAGGACCGACTGTGCTCGATCCGTCGATAGAGATGATTTTCCTTTCTTTGCAAGCCGACGTAAGAAAGAGAGCGGCGGCGAGCGGAATAGTAGCGAGCATTGCTCGTGATTGGTTCATGGATTCCTCCTGGGATCCGGTTTTGTCCCGGTTAACATGAACGTAATATCCAGGAGTTATGTTACAATTCTATGACGCTAGAACTACGGAAGCTGGTTTTTGGACCCTTCCAGAGCAGAATGGGTTGACCTGTGAAGAACTGTACCGACAGTCGAGGCGGAGTCATTTATGCTTCTGGACACAAAACTCAAAGAGCTTCGCACAGAGGTGGCCATTATGGCTCGCCGGGCGGAGGCAATGCTCGAAAAGGCGACGGATCTTCTGCACGCCCCTACTGAAGAGGGAGTCAAAGAAGTCCTCGCCATGGACGCGACTCTCAACGATCTCGAAATCAAAATGGACGATCTATGCATGCGAATCCTTGCTCTGGACGAACCGTATGCCAATGATTTTCGCTTCGTATTCAGCCTGATCAAAACAACGCGTGATCTAGAAAGAATCGGCGATGAGTCCAAGACGGTTGCGAAATGGTCTCAGAGAATTACAGGAGAAGTTCCGCCGCGACTCCTGGAACTCGGAAAGAAGGCAAGAGAGACTCTCAATGCAGCGATTCACTGCCTCGTAAACAGCGATGTTTCGCTGACTGGCACTGTCATGGATCTGGAACTTACTACAGATGAATTGGAAGATGAAATCATAAATGCAAATCCTTCCATTCCCATCGCATTCATTGCAAAAGCGCTCGAACGTGTGGGAGATCTCTCCGCGAACATAGCAGAGAACGTAGTTTTCTCCGTAAAAGCGGAAGAGATTCGTCACAAAACATAGAAGTATTCCATTCGTCACAGAACTGGCACGAAAGCGATTCATCCTCTCAGGATGAGCCGGTTTCGTTTGCTGAGCTATGCACTTACGCTTTTTTTACTTCTTTCTGCATGCACGAAGAATTCCAGTCCGCGCCTGATCGTAGTTATCTCGATTGACCAGTTTCGCGCAGAATACCTCGAGCGATTCAAAGATCTGTATCTTCCGGCGCATTCTCTCGGAAAACCCGGCGGCTTTCGCTATCTAATGGAAAAGGGTGCTTACTTTCGCAATGCGCACCACGATCATTTCCCTCTCTATACAGCACCGGGACATTCTGTTTTGCTCACAGGTGCGCCACCTTACAAAACTGGAATCATAGGAAATGATTGGTACGACAGGAAGATGGGTAGAAAGACCTACTGTGTCGAAGACTGCAACTTCAAACTCATCGGCGTGAAGAACCAATCTTGCATCGCAAGCGATCCTGCATTCAAGCCGGGCGTATCCGCAAAAAACCTTCACGCAAGCACGGTCGGGGATCAACTAAAGCTGGCCACGGGTGCGCGCGCGAAGGTCTGGGGGCTTGCACTCAAGGACAGAGCGGCTGTACTTCTAGCCGGGCATGCTCCGGACGGCGTATTGTGGTTCGACGAAGATACTGGCGGGTGGATCTCAAGCACCGCATATTTCCCG
>JAIBBM010000104.1 GCA_019694685.1 Leptospirales bacterium | reverse complement strand
TTCGCTGCCGGAAAGAACGGCGGGATACCTCAAAACAGCTTCGCTCAACACATAGCCAAAAGTCCAGAGCGGAAGTTTGAAATGATGGAGCGGAGTGTATGCGGTCCTTGATCCCTGAAGATGACACTGAGGGCATCTAACAATTGTTTCGCGGCCCTTGATGGGAACACTGAGCCTTACATTGCCGCAAGTTCGACAGAACTTGGGGTATATTCTGTCCAGAACTGAATGAGTGAGGGCAGAATAATACTCGGTTCCAATCTGCGGGAAGCGGCTGGTGAATCTACGCTTGGCCGAGCTGTATGAATTTTTCTTTGACGAAAGTGCGAAAAAATTATGCACTTCATTTCGAAGGACGGAATCCACGAAACTGCCTCTTGTTTTGAACGTTTGAGAATCCAATGCCGCTTTCCCCATTTTAGTACGACTGGAGCATTGAATTTACCAGTCAATCCAAGTTGATCTTCGACATAACCAACCCTTTCATCCCGATGAGCCGATCTTCCTCCTTCAAGAGGAACTCCCTCAAGAGGACTCAGGTGCGTTGATGATCCGGGAGTGCTGTGGTCATGCCAAACGTGGTTGGACCCGGACTCCGTTCTGGATCTGTGAATGACGGACCGGCTACATGGGCAGAGAGAGACATAGCCCCCGGCCAGACCGCGTGATCCGAATTGCTGCTGCAAATCGTGTGCTGATTCCCGTGGGGAAAGGGAAGCGCAGGCGAAATTCTTGCAGCGAGGCCTTTAAGCAAAAGGCTGAGAATGCAAAGCCCCCGTCTCCTTGAAGAGCACCTCTCGATTGAATGGCTATACCGCTCAAAAGGGGGAAGAGGTTTTGCCTGGAGAGTTCGAGAGGGCGGCCAAGGAGAATTGGGGGCGTGAATTCTGACTGAGCGCAACGAGCCTCTGAATCAGTCTCGCAGAATGCGAGCAGGCGACAAGGACACGATGTCCGAGGGCGCTAGATCAGATGAAGAGGCGGCGATTGCAATTCAACGTCCGGAACCGGGAGCTTTGCAGTCAGCGTAGTGTGAAAGAGAGGGAGAATCGGTGGACCACCGTATTCTCAACCATGCAGGATCGGCAATATCAGCCCGCGATCCAGATGGAACGTGAGGCGGGAGTCAGGCTGTCTTGGACTTGCCGGCAGGCTTGCGCCGGTAGCTCATGATGTGATCACAGGCCTTTTGCGCGTCATTGGCTGCTTTGAAAATGAACCGAATGTCGTTGTTCAGGATTTTCAACCAGCTCTTGATATATGCTGCACCATGCTGCAATCTGTTCTTTGCAATGCCGAGGTGGGCGCATACGAAAGCACTGCCGAGTTCGGCAACAAGCTCTTCCTTCGCGTAGGTGGTCGAACCGAACTGACCGCAGTCCAGTCGAGAGAGTCTCTCCCAGTGTCCAGTCCAGTGGGTCAGCTCATGAAGCAGCGTTGCATAGTAAGCGTCTGCGGATTCAAAAGCACCTTTGTCCGGTAAGGTGATGGTGTCCCTGACCATGTTATAGTAGGCACTATCACCGCCATGCTCGATGACTGCTGGGATCTCGGCGATGAGATCATCAGCAATCTCGATGGGCGTGAACTGTGGAGCGTTCACCGGTTCAATCTCCAGAGTGGTTTGCTCAACATTGAACACGATGTAATTCCGGAGAAGCCAACGCTTTTCGATGGTCTCGTTCACTTCGCCGGATATGTCGTCCACAAGCGTGACCGGTCCTTCGTGGCAAGAGAAGAACACGATCCCCGTGCCTCGCATTCCGGGCTTTACCCGACCGCCCATTCGCTTCAGCTGATTGAACGTCAGCCAGAGATTTGAGCGGAACTTCATACGCATTGCGGCCACCAGAAGGAGCAGCGTGTTGATGCCGCGATAAGGCTTTCCACTTGCTTTATTTCTGGGAAGTCCCATGCCCTGCCACGGTTGCACCCATTGGGGTGTGTTCACGCTGGCTACAAAATCGATGATGGTCTGTGTCACTGTGCGACAGACCGACTCGTTTACTCTGTTACTCATTGTCTTTTCCTCGTGATTTGATTGGGGTCTTAAAAAAGAAAAACCGGCTTGCTGGCCGGTTTGCTCTGGGTTCCTCCTTGCGTTTGGAAATGGTTATTGGTCTATGAGGGCCGCATGACGTCCCAATTGGACGAGGTGCTAGATTCCTTTGTGTCGTGAGGGATGAAATCGCGGGATCGAGCAGGGATGATGGCGCGCGTGCCCCGGAGGCTCGGAGCTGCGAGTCGCTCTTTACCCTTGTAACCTTGTCCGGAGATATTTTTGATTGAGCCGTTCGCTACTTCAGTTCACGATCGAGTGACATCCGCACGAGCCCCAAGGTGATACTTGAGATCCTATACAAATCACGGCGTCTTTCGTCCGCTTTCCGACCCCACTAATATATATGCAAATCTGGACATTTGAAAACTCATGAAGTCAGGAGTAAGGGGGTGGTCTGCGAGGGGGCGAGGCCGACCTCTGGGAGGACCGAAGTCCCCTCCAGTTGCCTTTCACTTGTCAGACCAAAGGTTTCACGACGGGGCTCAACGGCCAAAGAGCTTGCTCCACTCCGCTTGATCCTCTGGACGGATTAGGTCGCTGAGAATATGGCACAAGGCTTCCTTCTCACGGCGTTTGATAGGACCTGCATTTGCTAGACGTGCTTCAATGACCTGCATGGAATCCACCGCATATCTCTTCTTGAGCAATCCGGTCTTCTCTCTCGGGGAATAACTCATAGGGAGATCGTATTTGAGCCACTGACTCAATCTGCGTGAGAGTTTTTCAGGCCGGCTTGCTTCCAAGCTGAGCTCGCCGAGGGACAGATTGAGGCCGATTCGTTTGATGGCCTTTGTTCCCGATCTCCACCGGCTTTCGAGTTTGATGAGGCCAAAACCGCGATCAATGGAGTTTACACTCTTCTTTCCGGGGCAGTAGGCCGTGATGACGCGGTCATAGTGTCGGGCTCTATGGCTACCGGCATTCATATACAGCGTATGGGTTTCATCTGACCCGATCTTTCTCGTTGTCTTGGCATGCAGTCTCATTGCGAGATGAATGGCTTTTTGTATTTCTGCTGGGTGGTTGAATTGTCCGATGCGGCACAGGTCCAGTCTCTTGATCCTGCCCTTTTCCGCAATGTTGAAAGCTCTGTGGCTAAAGTAACCAGAGATGGTCTCCCGAAGAAAGTTGAGTATTTCGCTATCATTCATACCGCGCCCTTTCAACGGGTTAAGGTCATGGAACTCGAATGTTACTTTCCCATTTCCTCTTCGAATCAAGTATTTGATTGGCAAATCGATTTGTGCTTCTGATAGGAACCGGCTTCTCTTCGGCGCTCCACTGTGCTGCTCCATGGGGATGAAGGGCAGATCCTGATAGGCGAAATCGATCTCAAGGCTGTCGATCATGGCAGTTGAGATGTTCTTGTGCGTCATCTCTAGCCTCGTCTTTCCGAGGGTAACAGATGCTCTCTTTGCTTGCTTGATGAGTTTTGAGTGGTCTACTGTGTATTGTGCGCCCTCGAAGATGGGCAGCACGTCGTGCTCGGGAAAGGATGTAACGTAGTGCACATGATGCCTTGCTCTTGTGATCCCGACGAAGAGCACCGTTGCCCAATGAATATCATTCACAAGGTTCCCTTTTGCACTGGCCAGAATCACAACATCCGCCTCACCGCCTTTGAATTGGTGAATGGTCTCTACGGTAATGCCAGCTTCCTTCCTGAAGCGATGCAATGCCTTAACCTCGTAGCTGGAAGAGCACAGAATTGCGACCGTTAGCTTCGAGTGAACTCTCAAGAGACTCTGGATCTTGTTCGCAATCTTCCCTTGATCGGCGCAGAAATGAAAATGAAGCGCCCCCGGATTTGCAGGTCCTTTGATCTTGTAAGGAATATACCCGCGTATCATTCGCTGGCCGATGACGTTCGCGACATGCTGGACCGCGGATGAGCAGCGGTAATTTTCATTGCACTTGATGTGCCTTGCTTCTCCGAAGATCTTATCGAATCCATCGAAAAGCGCAGCGATTCTCTTGTGTTCCGCCGCTGTCGAAAACCGTATGCACTGCGTTCTGTCTCCAGCGGCGATTAGCCGAAGATGGGGATTTTGTTTCAATATCTTCTTGAGTAGCTGGACCATCAGCGAGTCCAGATCCTGAAATTCGTCGACAACGATGACCCGGATCGGCGCGCCAATTTCAAAAAGGAATCCGAGTGATAGTGTCTTTGCAGCCAGCTTGAGAAGCCTCGCATACTGTCCGGTCTTCTTTCCTTGAAACGTCAGATCGGGCTGATGTGTTTTGATGTCCGAAATGAGGTCGCTGCAACCGTGAGCCAGAGCAGCCTGTTCGGGTCTCAGGAGAAGAGAGCCTGTGAAACGGTGGATGATCTGATAGGCCAACTGGTGCAAGGTCAGGGCTTGGTATCCGCGGTTAATGCCGGCATCGCGGTGTTTTCTCGTGAACGAGAGTTGAAGGATTTCCGCTTGGGGAACTTTGCGGAGGATCTCGTACAGTTTGGTCGATTTTCCCGTTCCAGCGTTTCCTTCGATCAGGATGTGCTCTGAGTAGGAGAGTACGTCCTGCCAAGAGATGGGTATGCTTGCTATGTTGTTCACGCAACCTTCCTCGCGGTAGCTGGAACACCTTCGTTAGTTGAAGCGAAGCGGCCTTCTCGCAAGGGAGGCCGCTTCTGGTCAGGGCCCGTCCGCCCCTACAATTTTACATGAGTGGAAAATTCAGTATCGTACACATCTCAGCCCCAATCTGGGAACAATCGCCATTTTGTGCGTACGAGGGAGGCAGGGTGACTGATTGGTGGGCAGTTTTGCGCGCTGAGTCCAATGGCATTGAAAAAAAAACATGAGGTGGTCAGAGGCATTCAGATTTGACCGCCGATCAGGAAGCCTTAGCCCTCGGTGTTTCACTCTGGGCAAAGGCTCCGATATTCGCTGAGCTTATAGCGGTGGATTCTCGAATAGCGTCACAGAACGCTGACTCGGCTTCTTGGCGGGTTCGATCGTCGACGTGAAGCCATAGTTGAAGCCTTTGCCCTTCGGAATCTCACGTATAGCCAGAGTCACACAGCTGCCGAGCTCCGCCTCGGTATCCAGAGGCAAGTGCGCTGTAAATTCCCTGAATCCTTGAAACGAAACACCTTCTGGCTCAAACTCAAAGAAGCAAGTTTTGTTACTTGCCGGGTCGTCGTAAGCTGCTTCGACGAAGCTGACGGGGTTTCGAAAACCGTTTTTGTAGCCCTCGGCTGTGTGACCATGCTCTGTGACTTCGAAAGGCTGTTCCACTATGTGCTTCTGATCAAATCGCAGCACCAAATTTACTTTTTCCATTTCTGACTCCTCGCGAGGTGAGCGCTTTCTGATGCGCTTCAAAAGCCTCGACTGGATACTATTATGCATGGCTGTGCTTCTCTGTACTTCCGGAGTGAATCCTTTTCTGAATTGAGCGCCGTTACACCGTTAGATTGTCTGTTGCTGGTTACTTCGCGACCAAGCGAAACTTACCCGTTGTCTTATCAAATTGGAGTTCCGCAAAATCCCTTTTCCCGGCCACGAACATCACTCCCATGTCGAGTGTGATCGTGGTGCCGAATCGGGGGATATTCACCAAGAAATTCCTGTCCTGCTCGACGGGCA
>JAIBBM010000009.1 GCA_019694685.1 Leptospirales bacterium | reverse complement strand
TCGACTTACAGGGCGGTATGCGCGCCACCTTCCGCGCGGATTTTGACAAACACATCGCGTCTCTGAAAGAACGTTATGAGCCATTGATCGCGGATCTGGAAGGAAAGCTTGCGCGTTCTTCTCCGGAGGAAAAGAAAAACCTCGAAGCTCGCATTGCAAATCTGAAAAGTCAGATGACCATCACCGAGCAGAAGAAGCAGGATCTTCTCCAGGAAGCTCGTCGCATCATTGACGCACGTCTTGCTTCGCAGAATCTAACAGAACCCGAGTTGAGAGTGCAACCTGGAAGTTACAGCATTGGTGTGGATTTGCCTGGTATGGCAAACAGCTCTGAAGTACTCGCTCGCATTCGTGATACTGTTACGGTGGAGTATCGCCTCGTAAACGATGAAGCGCAGGCAAAGCTCGGAAGAGTGCAGGGACTGGACAAAGATCTGGCTGATATTCAAAAAATGTATATTGAATCGCGCGTGGATCAGGATGAGATCAAACGTATTCTGACTTCGATTACCGAAAAAGCGCAGATTCGCCCGGATGAAGGAAAAGTCTTTCTCCGCTGGAGACGCGGGATCAAAGACGGCTCTCAATCTCTTCCAAGATCTTTCGTAGTTCTTGGCCCAGTGCAACTGGACGGAAACGACATGACAGAAGCTCATGCGAATCCTTCCCAGGGTTCTCCTTACTATGAAATCAGTTTTGTATTGTCCGCGGAAGGTGCGGCCAAGTTCGGGGACCTCACTACCAAGAACGTTGGAAAACAAATCGCCATCGTCTGGGGAGATAGAGTTGTTTCTTCTGCAAACATCAAAGAGCCAATCATTGGCGGTGTGGGAAGAATCAGCGGCGATTTTACAGTTCAGGACGCAAAAGAGATTTCTGATGTGATCCGTGAAGGCGCTCTTCCGCTGAACCTGGAAATTCTGTCTGTTTCCTTTGTTGGTCCAAGTCTGGGTCAGGAATCCATCATTGCCGGTGTGATTTCCCTGATGCTTTCGTTTTTGCTTGTGATTATGTTCATGGCAGGTTACTATCGCTGGTGTGGCGTTGTGGCGGTCACTGCACTCTTTTTTGACATGATCATCATGACGGCCGTATTGAGTTTCCTTGAATTTACTCTCACTCTACCTGGTTTTGCCGGGTTGATTCTGACTGTAGGTATGGCTGTGGATGCAAACGTGATCATCTACGAAAAAATGAAGGAAGACATACGAGCAGGCAAAACAGCCTCTCTTGCCATTGAAGGTGGCTTTCGAGCTTCTTTCTGGACGATCTTTGACTCGCACGTAACTACATTGATTTCTTCCATCATTCTATTTAAGATTGGAGATGGGCCAATCAAAGGCTTCGCCATCGTGCTGTTCTTTGGTCTGATCACGTCTCTGTTTACGTCTCTATACGTATCACATCTCATCTTTGACTGGTTCAGTCTGCTTTTCCGGCCGGAGCGCCTTTCTATTGGATGGGGATATTCTCGCTACGCGCAAGGAGGCAAGAAGTGAAATTTTCACGCTTTCGCGCCGTCTTCATCTTAGGCTCTCTCGCACTCGGTGCGGTTCTGTTTTACATTACGTTTTTCGTGTACGGCGGTTTTCAATCGTCGATCACTTTCAACGGTGGCATTCGTTTCAGTCTGGTTTTACCGGCCGGTCTTGGAAAAGCGGATCTTGAAAAAGCTGCGTTGAAAGCAGGAGTGGACAATCCTCAGATCAAGTTGTCCGGCTTTCGCACAAACCAGTATGATCTGGAGATTGGACCAAAAACAAAAGAGAAACTGGAAAAGGAACTCGCTGCCCTCAAACCTTCGGAGAAACCAAAGGGAGACGGCGGAGTGACCGCTGAACTCGAAAGCAGAATTCTTGGAAACCTGGGTCTCACTCCGCGCAGTGTAGTGTCGCGCGAAACCATGGCGGCCAGCTACGGTGACGAACTCTGGAGGATCTCCCTCTGGAGTCTGTTCTGGTGTATCATCATCATCGGGATCTATTTGAGCTTTCGATTTGACTTTGCATTTGCCCTGGGTGCCTCTCTCTCTCTGGTACACGACGTGATTCTAACCATTGGATTCATTGGAGTGGCAAGAATTGAGCCAAGCATTCCAGTCGTTGCCGCGGTTCTTACCATCGTAGGTTATTCGATCAATGATACGATTGTGATCTTCGATAGAATCCGCGAGAATTCAAAAGACAGAGCGCAGATGTCTCTTCGCACAACCATGGACGAGGCAATGACTCAGACTCTCTCTCGAACTCTGGTTACTTCCATTCTGACTATGATCTCCGTTCTGGCACTTCTACTCGGTGGCGCAGACAGTCTCAGGGATTTTGCTCTTGTTCTGATCTTTGGTATTTTTATGGGAACGTATTCTTCGATTTTCGTGGCCGCGCACAGCGTTCAGTACTACGAAGAATTCGTCGCTCGTATTCGGCGGTAGAAAAGTGGATGCCGGCATAGTTGCAGAGCTGAGCCGGCAATCTGTGATCGCTCTGGGCCGCACCTGGCCCAATCCGTCCGTCGCCTGTGTCATTCAGTCAAAAGGACAAATCTTCTCCGGCGCAACAGAAGCACCAGGGCGTCGGCACGCGGAAATTGTTGCCCTCGATCTATTTGATCAAAGTCTCCCGCGCGATGCAGATGGAGATCTGTATGTGACTCTCGAACCATGCTCGAAATTTGGGCGCACTCCTCCGTGCACGAAACGACTGGCAAACTATCCAAACCTGAGACTTCACATTGGGAATCTAGATCCGAGTTTGAGCGGAGAGGGCCTTGCTCGTCTCCGCGAATCAGGTCTGCAAATCGTAGATGATTCTAACGGAATGGGTCGCGAATTCCTCGAAGGATTCATTGGTCGCACTCTCGGGCAGGGACCGCGGTTTCATCTCAAGGTCGCCAGTTGCGATGGGATCATGGGAAGCAAAGAAAAGAGAATCATGGTGTCCTCCGAGGATGGAATTGCGTTTGGTCAGATGCTTCGTGCGAAGCTGGACGCCGTTCTGGTTGGTCCGCGCACTATTTTTGTCGATCGCCCAGGGCTTGAGGCGCGAACAAGATCTCCTTTGAGAATGAAACGAACCTCCGGGCAGGATCCGTTTGTAGACGCAATCATCGCAAATGACGAACTGGCGGCTACGAATTCCAATCAGCCGCTTCGCGTATTTGTTCTGGGTCGTCCTTTTCCAGGAGCAGAGACCTGGTTTGAAAAACAGAAGGCACTTACAGAAACAACCGGGAGAGAACCTCTCTTTTTGTCCGTAGAACCATGGCCGGGCAGGTGGACGCACGCTCTTCCCCCTCTGTCTCACCCATCTTTCATGATAGAACTTCGCGATGTGCTCGCAGATCGCGGTCTGGGTGAAGTTCTGGTGGAAGGCGGTGCTGGATTGTTTCACGCGATCATGCCTGGTCTAGGCAGTCGGGATCGTTTGTATCATCTGGAAAGGTCAGGGACTCTGGAGGCAGGACCGGACTCAGTCCGCGTTCCGTCTGCGCTTCTTCAGGCAAGGCCCATGGCCAGTTATCATGCGGGCGAAGAAAAGCTCGGAGTGTATCATTTTTGAAAACAGAATTAAAGGCAAAGATAGAAGAGGAGCTTTTGGCCAATCTGAATCCGGTTCAGAAGCAGGCGGTGTTGCACAATGAAGGTCCTCTTCTGATTCTAGCCGGCGCCGGATCCGGAAAGACGCGAGTCATCACTCACAGAATCGCCTATCTGTGTCGCGTACTGAATGTTCCGCCGTACAGAGTGTGCGCCGTTACCTTTACAAACAAAGCTGCGGGAGAAATGCACCAGAGGCTCTACGGTTTGATTGGTCCCATGGCGGACAGTGTACTGGTTCGCACGTTTCACTCTCTTGGGCTTTACATTCTGCGAAGGAACGCGCCTAAACTAGGACTGAAGTCAGGCTTTTCTATCTATGATCAGAATGATCAGGAAGCATTGATCAAGAGAGTCATCAAGGATCTAGACATCACTTCGTCGTGGCTCACTCCGCGCGCTGCTGCAGAAAGGATCAATCGCGCACGCGATCAGATGGTTTCTCCTGAAAAGTTTGAGCAAACGGCGGACAGGTATGAAGAGGACGTGATTCCGATTTATCGCGAGTACATGATCCGTCTGAGAAAAAACAATGCCCTTGATTTTGGCGATTTGATCTACGAGACAGTGCGCATGTTTGAAAGAGAGCCAGAAGTGCTCGCAGACTACCAGAGCATGTGGCGATATTTCATGATCGATGAGTATCAGGATACGAATCACGCACAGTACATGCTTGGGCGATTGATCGCGCGCGATCACACAAACATAGCAGTCGTCGGGGACGATGATCAGTCCATCTATTCCTGGCGTGGTGCGGATATTGAGAATATTCTTTCGTTTGAAAAAGATTATCCAAATTGCACAGTGCTTCGTCTGGAAGAAAATTATAGAAGCACTGCGCCCATACTCAAAGCAGCTTCCTCTCTCATCGCGCACAACAGTGAGCGTCGCGAAAAGACTCTCTTTACCCGCCAGCCAGGTGGAGAGAAAATTCATTACACAGTTTACGAGTCTGACACAGAAGAAGCGGCGGGAGCCATTTCGCGTATCAAGAGTCTCAAGCAGCAGGGAATTCCATATGCGGAGTCCGCGGTGTTTTATCGCACCAACGCGCAATCCAGACACTTTGAAGAATTGCTCAGACGAGATGGCATTCCGTATTTGCTCGTAGGAGGTTTTCGCTTTTACGACAGAAAGGAAATCAAAGATTTAATCGCCTATCTGTCCGTGGTTGTGAATCCGGAAGACAGCATCAGCTTGATGCGTATCATCAATACTCCGGCCCGTGGTTTTGGAGAGGCGGGCCTGGCTCGTCTAGAAGCGCTTTCTGTGACAGAAGGAATCACTCTCTACGATGCTATGGCGAGAGCGGGGGAACTCCAGGGTGTGCGTGGTTCGCGCGCGATCATGGACCTGCATTCCTGGTTTGAAAACTGGCGCGGGATGAATCCAGCAAGACCTTCTCTGGTGCTTGAATCCATCATAGAAAAGACAGGATATCTGGAATTCCTTGCGAAAGATGAGAACCCCGGTGAATCCAGGATCGAAAACGTAGAAGAATTCGCTTCCTCCATCCAGGAATTCGAGGAAAGCGAATCTGAACCAAATCTCAGTGCGTATCTCCAGCAAATCTCTCTCTATTCAGAGCAGGGAGATGCTGAGGGTCAAGACGCAGTCAACCTGATCACCCTTCACAACGCGAAAGGTCTGGAATATCGCGCTGTGTTTTTTACGGGTCTGGAAGAGGGAACCATTCCGCATACTTTTTCGCTTGAGGACAACATAGAAGAAGAGCGCAGGCTTGCGTATGTTGGAATCACTCGAGCGCGTGAATTTCTGTATTTGTCCAGCAGTCGATTTCGCCGCATTCAGGGCAGCTATCAACCCAGGCTTCCGTCTCGTTTCATTTCAGAAATAGACGTATCCGTTTTCGAAGAAGGGATCGCCACGAGAGCTCAGAACACTCCGCGTGCGCGAGATTCTATGGGCAGTTTTGCTGGAGTGGGAAGAAGGCCGCCGCCTCCGTCAGTGCAGGTTGTGCCCGTACAAATCGGGGATAGAATTCGACACAAATCCTACGGCCCGGGCACCGTGGTGGAGCAGGAAGATACAGTAGCGGGTGCAAAGATCGGCATACAGTTTGATGGAGATGAGAAGGTCAGGTACTTCCTGGCCAGGTTTGCTCCCATCGAGAAGATAGAATAAACCCGGAAATTATCGTTGCTTCCGGCTCAATTCGCGCCATCCTGTTGCCGATCGAGGTAAAGATGAAGCGGGTAATTGTAATCATTGCATTGTTCAGTGTTCCGGTCTGGGCCGGAAGAAAAGAAGGCGTCCAGCAAGAATACCGGGCAGTAGAAGAAGCCATTCGCAACAAGCAGACCGGCCCTGAAGCCAGACTTAAGACTCTGGAAACGAACCTGGTGAACGCGGTTCGCATGGCCATGACTCGTCACTACTACGAAGAAAAGGAGACGATCATCAAAGACCTGTCCATCCAGACCATCGAATACGAAAACCCTACTTCTCCTCTGGTCTACTTCGTGAAATACAAGAACTCATTCTTTCGTTTTGAGTATGCGCGTAACCCGGAGAGCTTTGCTCAGTCTCCTATCACTGAGAAATTCCTCGATGCAGCGGAAGTGGACATGACCCATCGCGAATCCAGCACGAATCCAACTGCTCCTGCAACTCCGGCGCAGCCAGCAAAGACTCCGTGACTGACGCGGACATTTTGTCCGGCCTATCTGACGCGGTGGCAACCGCCGCGTCCGCCGTTCTGCGAGTATTCAACGACAAATCATTCTCCGTTTCCAGCAAAGGGGACGCGGGGCCTCTCACCACTGCTGACCTCGAATCCAATCGCATTTTAGAAAGTCATCTTAGACGCCTTCTGCCGGATGCGGGCTGGCTTTCTGAAGAGTCCACAGACGATGATGATCGACTTTCTTGTCGCGAAGTCTGGATTGTAGATCCAATCGACGGAACAAAAGAGTTTGTTGCGGGTCAGAAGGATTTCTCAGTTTCCGTGGGACTATCTCGCAATGGAACTCCAGTGCTAGGCGCCGTGGCCATGCCTGCAGAAGATATTCTGATTTCAGGCGGCATGGGAGTCATGAAGAACGGAGTGAGGGCCAGCATCTCTCGCCGCCGGGAGTTGATTGGATCCACATTGCTTGTGAGCCAGACTGAATTTCAGCGAGGGACATTTGCAGAACTGCAGAACGATTTCGAAATCAGACCCACCGGTTCCATTGCGCGAAAGCTCGCTATGCTTGCGGGTGGAGAAGGCGATCTTGTAGTTTCATTGTATCCCAAAAACGATTGGGATATTTGTGGTGGCACTGCCCTTGTTCTCGCGCATCAGGAAACCATGGTTACAGATTTAGAGAATCGCAAAGCTCGCCATTACAATCAGAAAGATCCAAAATCGTTTGGCCTTGTTGCCGGAAATACGGATCTTGTTCTGCAGTTTCACGAATACTTCTTGAGACGGGGATTGAAGCTTGCGCGTAAGTATTAGCGTTGCCTGCGTTTGTTTTTTTCTATTTCCAGAATGTGCCCGCCCCGTGCGCGAGCCCCAGGAGAGTTCGTTGCAAGAATTGACATTTGATTCGTTCCAGGATAGCAAAACGATTTCTGTTTCGGGACAGAATGTATCTGCTTATCCGTCCGGCCACGGCTGTGTCTACTTTGAGTGGGCTTTCGGAAATCGCTCTGAGAAAAAATGGGAATCCTATAGCGTGGGTTTTCAGAGCGAAGTGCAGCTGAATTTGAAAACAGAAAACGGAAAGATGACTGTTTCGCGCGCGGACATCCGGCTTTATCTGAACCCGGCCGTGGAGAAATATTACACAAAGGAATCGGACGCACCGGAAGCGGTCAGGGCCTGGATTCGAGAGCATGGTTCTGTAAGTGTGGCAGAATATAGACTGGAGACGGGCAAGAAGTATTACGCTGTTTTGCATGTGGATCACTATTATCTTCCCAGGCCGGGTGGCCCTCCTTCATCGCACAGTAAGAAGGTGCTCTGGATTTCTGACGAACCAATCAAAGACGGCAAACCATCTGTGGAGATCACACCTGCGTATCGCGGTTGGACGTACTGAGTTGACGCGCCACGCAACCAATGGAAGATGAACCATGCCTGAGGTAATCCAGGATGAATTGTTCGAAGGCGCGCTTAAAACCGGTCGCCCCATCTCTCTTTATCTGAAAACCGGAGTGCCCGTGCGCGGAAAAGTGCGCGCTCATGATGGATTCACGGTTCTCCTGGAACAGGAAGGTCGCAGCATTCTCGTCTACAAGCACTCGATCACTTCCGTACTCGGGGCACGCCCCGGACAACGCAAGAAATGAAGCATCTTCGCATTGGAGTGGACGCGCGGCCTTTGAGTTCGCGCGTTTCCGGTGTTGCTCGTGTGATCGCAAGCGTATTGCGTGAACTATCAGACGATCACGAGTTCTTCCTCTATTCAGCGCAGAATCCACATGCAGACTATGCTGAAATTCTAGCTCACAAGAAGATTCACTGGATGCAGGGACAGGGCCTTCTTGCCTGGAAGCAAGGTTTGTGGTTTAACTCTGCTCTGCCTGCTACTCTCGGGAAAGAGAATCTGGATTTGTTCTGGGGTTCACAGCAAGTTCTTCCTCCATTTCTGCCGCGGATTCCAGCGGTGCTTACTTTTTATGATCTGGTTCTGTTGTATTTTCCCGGAGCTATGCGACGCATTGCGCGTATCCAGCAGCGCGCATTTCTGAACTACAGCGTAAAAAGAGCCAGTCGCATTCTTTGTATTTCAGATCAATCTCGTCTGGACATGATTCGAGAACTCGGTGTGCCAGAAGAAAAGACAGCAGTGTCTCTGCTGGGTGTGGATCCTCCCGCGAAAAGAAAGAAATCGGAACAGAGAAAACCTCCTGTGAATGGACCATTCATTCTGAGTGTTTCCACTCTTGAGCCCAGAAAGAATTACGGAATGCTTCTGGATGCGTATGGCCAGTACGCATCGCATGCGATGGCACGTGCGAAACCTTATCCCCTGGTTCTGGTTGGAAGACGCGGATGGGAGTCCGCTGATTTTTATGAGAAGCTAAAGGGCATGGAGGACACCGGCCTTGTGCACGTGCTTGATTCGGAAAGCGATGAGTCTATTTCGGATCTGTATGAACAATGTGCATTCTTTGTTCTTCCCTCTCTGTATGAAGGGTTTGGCCTTTCTCTATTAGAGGCGATGGCCAGGGGCAAGCATTGCATTGCATCTGACCTTGGTTGCTTTCATGAGATCGGTGGAAGCCAGGTTACCTATCTTGGGTCAAAAGATGTGCATGCCTGGAGAGACGCTCTTGCGGACGCGGTCTCGAAGCATCGTTCCGGAAAACTGCGTCCTACAAAAATAAAACTAAGCGATTGGTCCTGGAGAAATACGGCGCTGGTTCACGCAGATGCTTTTGCAGCTGTAGTCTGACCGTCTGTGATCATTTCGCAATTGCCATCAAAGACGACTCCGTCTGCGATCTGCAATTTTGCAGTCTTCACGTTTCCGTAGACCTTTCCTGATGTGAGCATTTCCAGCTTTTGCCTGGCTTCAATATTCCCGGTGACTTCCCCGGCCACAATGACGATGCCCGCGCGAATGTTCGCTTTTACTGTCGCGCCTTCTCCGACCACGAGCACGCCGTCTGTGATGAGTTCGCCCTCAAAGTGGCCGTTGATCTGCAGTGGTTTCTTGAATTCCATCACGCCGGAGAAGGAAGTCTCCTTTCCCAGGATGGTGGAAATCGGCCCTCCTTCAGTGATGGAGGGGGATTCTTTTTTCTTGAGCATGTTATTTTGTCTTCATTACATAGACTCCGTCCCAGTCTTCACCTGGCGGGTCTTTGATGTATGCGTCACATCGTTCCACGTAGAGTTTGGATGGACCGTCTTCTGGCAGGATCTGCAGACCTTTGAGGAACGTTTCGCGTGCCTCTTTGAATTTGCGCGCTTTGTAGAGCCCGAGGCCCTGATTGTAAAGCGCTACGACCTCTTCCTGCTGTTTTGTGAGCATATTTGTTCTTCTCAGTCGGGGGGCGCGCTTGCAATCAAAATTTCTCGATTAGATCGAGTGCCCGGCCCACCAGGGATAGCATTTCCCTTTCCGGCGGAGATGGTTCCGCGAATGCCTGGACGAGCTGGCGAACATATGGAATTTTTCGCATGCCCACGAGTGCCGTGGCGGGCACATCTCCGGACAACAGAATCAGGAGCACTTGAAGGGCCAGGGGTTTGCCCTGCAGAGCGGGATGTTCTCCCAGGAGATTTTCGAGACCCTCCATTCTCTGGTGAACCAGAATCTCCACATAGCGCTCCCAGTAGTGGATCACAGCGTTGACTACTTTTAGATACTGATTGAATCCAATTTCCTGATTTTTTGTTTGAACTGCTGTCTGGATTCTTCGGGCGGTCGGGCTGAACAAATGCGTAATCTGCTCCACAGACGCACGCAGTTGATCTGTGGTCGTGAATCTATCGCGGTATCTCTCTAAAATATCAGAAAACGCCGGCGCGGTTTTGTCGAACTGGAAGGCAGAACCAAACAGATCATGAAGCTGAGCTTCGAGTTCCATCAAACGACCCTGCATTTTTTGAAACTCAGCAATTCCTGAATCTCCTCCGTCCGGTGGAGCATCCACGAGGCGTGCCAGGCGAATCAGTCCGCGCGGACCGTTTGCATTGAATGGCCGATTGCCCAGAGTCCAGAGTCCGTGGGCAAGAGCGACTGACGTTACAGTTCCTCCTCCTGCAGAGCGATTGTATCTAAAGTCGTTCTCAATGAGATTGGCTGGAAACTGAACTGCCGCAAAGCGAGGGCCAGCTACCGAGAGGACTTCGTCGAGACGAGTGGCCGTGTAACTGGAAGATGAATGGGCCAGAGTGTTGGAGGATATTCCGTAGTACTGAATGATTCCACGATTGGCCATTTCCTCCATCATCTCAAAGGCGCGGCGCAATCGATCCACGTACTGAGCACGGGCCTCATCTGCCAGGACGCCTCGTGTTTGTGCGTCTATGAGAAAGTATTCTGGATTGTGAAGTAGCAAGAAGTCGATGGTGCGAAGCCCCAGTCTGTAGCGCGCGAGTTGCAGTTGCGATTTGATGTAGTCCGGATGGATGCAGTGCCAGATGTCATCGCGCACTTTCACAACTTCTGGCGGAGGAGCGGTCCGCAGCAGGCCGAGGTTTCTTCCCTGGATGTATCCGATCTTTGTAACCACAGCAACTTGATTGCGCTCGATTCTTTTTGCTTCCACGAGCTGTCTGATTACATCTCCCACCATTTGCTCGGAAGATCCGTCCGAGTAATTGGCGGCGGTATCGATCACATTGACTCCTGTAAGGATAGCTTCCCGGAGAGCGTCTACATTTGCGCGCGCGCCAGCACTCACTCTGTAGCAGCCAAACCCGATGCGCGAAAGTGCCAGATGCGATGGCGTCTGGAATCTAAACCAGGAATGGTCTCTGTATTCTGCGAATTGTGTTTTCAGATCCAGGAAGTAGCGAGCGGTCCCTTCTTTTGTGGCCGCTCCTTCCATCAGGCCGACATGAAGATCCTCGGCTCTTTTTCCTGAGCTCATCCAGCTGGATTGAAGTTTCGAATTTGGACCTGAATGCGAGCGGCATCCTCGTACTTCTCCTCGAGAATTGCCTTGAACTTGTCCAGGTACAGAGCACTGAGTTTCAGGTCTTCCTGGTTGACCGCGCTTTCGAGGTTGATCATATCGAGTTGCGGGTGCTGGTGCTTTAGAAATTCAACCGCGGCCTGGATGCTTTCCTTGCTTTGAAGCCCGTCCGTGATTGCCTGCTCAATGGTTGCGATGGCATGCGCATCGTCCATGTCCGGTGCTTGAATCAAGAGAGGCTGTTCGGGAAAAAGCGGCAGTCTTTGCTGCCCGTGTTTTTTGCGCTTTCTATCCAGCTGCTTGCGATAGATTTCCACATATTCATAAACCCGGTCATTGAAACGCTCCAGGCGTTCACTCATGTAGTCCGCTTCTGGCTTTCCTTCCGGAATTTCGAAATCTTCGAGGCGAACTACATCGCTGTCTTCGTCCAGATCTAACAGTTCAAAGAATTCCTCTTCTGAGGTAAGAGCTGACGGGGGAAATACTACGACCGGGAAATTGTTGTTTCGCACACCCAGGTAGCTGACCACCACATGGCAGACCAGGAGCTTCGCGTCGGGCGAAAAAGGATTGGGCCCGCGCACCCGGCAGTAAAACAGAAGGCTTCCGGATGGTGTTTCCGAATTGCCGCGATAAAACTCAAGCATTCCGCTCACTAGAGGCTTTCATTATAAGGCAAAACGGTGCCGGCGTCAAGTTCCATTCTTTTCCGCCTCGAGCTCTTCCACGCGATACTGGCTGATCGGAAGGGACTCCGGTCTTTTCAGTTTTTTGTTGCCCTGTTTGACGATTTTTCCCGGAGTTCCGACCACAGTACAGTTGGCAGGCACGTCCCGGTTGATGATTACAGTTTCCGCTCCAATTCGCGCATGATCGCCTACGTGAATGGGCCCGAGAAGAGTGGCATGAGTGCCAATGAGCACATCATTTCCAATGATGGGATGTCTTCTCCCTTTGTGTTTGCCGGTTCCACCCAGGGTGACTCCGTGAAACATCATACAGTCCCTGCCAATGATCGCCGTTTCTCCGATCACTACACCCATTCCATGATCGATGAAGAATCCGCCGTCAATTTTCGCACCCGGATGGATTTCGATTCCGGTGAAGAACCTGGACATCTGAGAGAAGAAGCGCGCGAAGAATCGCAGACCTACGTTGTAGAGTGGATGGCAAACTAGCCTGTGCCAGAAAATCGCATGCAGACATGGATAGAGCAAAAACTCAAGTCCTCTGGCTGCCGGGTCATTTCGAAAGATGGAGCGTACGTCTTCGACAATTCTAAGTCGCATTGTTCTTTTCTAGTTCCTTGAACAGAAGGCTGGGCTGGATGCCAGTGTTGTTCTGGTATTTTCCTGACTTGTACTCGAGCACTTCGCCTTCTATAGTATGATAAAAAATCTGACAGATGGGAACAAAAGGATAAATGCGAATGGGCTGGATGGCAGAAATTTCCAGAGTCCAGAATCCGCGAAACCCAACATCACCAAACCCGGCAGTTACGTGCACGAATAGACCGAGTCTTCCAATGGAAGATCTGCCTTCGAGCATGGGCACCAGATTGAATGTTTCCGTATACTCAACTGTTCTACCAAGATAGAGAGTTCCAGGCTCAATGACGATCCCTTCCGGTGGGATCTTGATCATTTCTGTTTGCGCCGGCTTCTTCATGTCGAGCGCTCGCTCTTTGTAGATCATCAGCTCGTCATTGAGTCTGAGGTTGTATGAATTCGGATTGATCAGAGACGCATCGAATGGTTCGATCTTGATTTCTGTTCCCATCCTGCGAACAATTTCCGGCCCCGTTAAGATCATCTCTTGCCTCTGTATGCTTCAGTTGTTGTTTCTCTACTATTCGCCGGTGAACCTGGCTGCTCTCTTTTCGCGGAACGCATGAAGTGCTTCGATTCTGTCCTTCGTTGGAATTGTAATTTCGTATGCATTTCTCTCGATTGCCAGGCCAGTGGACAGGTCTACATTCGCGCCTGCGTTTATGGCAAACTTTGCAGATCGAACCGCAATGGGAGCATTTTTTGAAATTGAGCTGGCCAGTTCGACGCAAGCTTCATCGAGTTTTTCCGCGTTTACGACAGAATCAACCAGACCCATGCTCAATGCTTCGGATGCGCCGACTTTGCGTGCGGTGAATATGAGGGCTTTCGCACGGGACACTCCAATGAGTCTGGGCAGCCTTTGAGTGCCACCGGCACCCGGTATGATTCCCAGAGAAGTTTCTGTAAGCCCGAGGAGCGCATCCGTCTGGGCGATTCGAAAGTCGCATGCCAGAGCCAGCTCGAGGCCGCCTCCGAGTGCGAAGCCGTTGATGCCGCAGATGACAGGACAGGGAAAGGATTCAATGGCCTGGAAGATATGACCGACTCGGATGAGAAAATCGCGCACTTCTGGCGGGCTCATGGATGCTCTTTCTTTGAGATCGGCACCTGTGCAGAAAGACCGTCCGGACCCCGTTAGAACCAGAGCTCGTATGGCCGGGTCCACAGAGAGCGCCTGGATTCTGGTCTCGAGCAATGCCAGAAGCTCGCGACTCATTGCATTGAGCGCGTCAGGTCTATTCAAGCGCAGTCTTATGGTATGCTCGATTCTTTCTTCGATCAGTAGGCTCATGCTGCATCGTTTTTGTGCTCAGGGGCCCGGACAAGGACTTTCGCCTTTTGACCGATGGGTGCCTGGCCGGCTCTTTGATCTGTAAAAATTGGCCGATATTAGAGCCAGGGCCAAAAAAGCCTTGTACATTAGAACGAAGCAAGCAGGCTAGGAATCGTATGGCTACAGGCAAACTCGTATTCAAACCGGCGCAGATTGCGGCAGCACGCGATCTGGTCGAGCTTGAGATTCCGGATAAATACAAGAAGTTCCAGGGAATCGAAGATACAGACGAATACGAGGTAGACTCGGAAGGAAACGTAATCGAGCAATACCACGGCCCGACGATCGAAGAGATCGAGGCAGAGCTCGAAAGATATCGTAAGGAAACCGAAGAAAAGATTCAGAAGATGCTCGAAGAGGCGCATGAACGCGCCCGCGCCATTGAAGAAGAAGGCAAGAGCGTAGCATTCAATCTCATCCAGGAATCAAAAGAAAAAGCAAAGCGTGAAGAAGAAACGGCGCGCGTAAATGCAGAACAGCTCGTAGAAAGAGCCAAACTGGAAGTAGAACGTCTGATCAAAGAAGCGGACATGCGCGTGAACGAAATCGAACACGAGGCGTACACAAAAGGTTACGATGCAGGTCGCGAAGTTGGTTTCAAAAGGGGCCAGTCCGAAGTTCGACGTCTCATTGACCGCATTGGAACCATCGTAGGCCAGGCGATTGACGTGCGTGAAGAAATCATTGCAGCATCAGAAAAGCAGATGGTGGACATGATTCTCATGGTTGCCCGCAAGGTGATCAAAGACGAAGTGGCCGAACGGAAAGAAGTGGTGCTCAACAACATCCGTGAAGCTCTCAAGCGGATCAAGGATCGTGACCGTGTGGATATACGGGTCAACTTTGCGGACCTGGAACTTACAACCGCGCACAAGGACGAACTCATCAAGATGATGGAATCACTGCGGAAGGTAAACATTTACGAGGATTCCCGCATCGACCGCGGCGGATGTATCATCGAGACGGATGTTGGATCGATCGACGCTCGTATTTCTACGCAGCTGAAGGAAATCGAAGAAGCGATTCGCAATGCGCAGCCCATGACAGGCAAATAGAAAAATGGTTGTCCTGGTCTACGGTGCTCTACACCGTAGACCGTGCGCAAAATCATATCAGTCTTATTAATACTCCAGGTCCTGGCATCCTGTGCCACCGTTGTCACTGTGAAGACCACTCCAGTCGGTGCCGGCGTTTCCATCATCTACGAAGGAAAAGAACGCGGTGTAGGGGAAGCCACTTTTGAAACTGGCTCCAGCATATTCGCGGACGCTCTCCTTACGTTTCAGAAAGGCGGTGAAATGGTCACCCAGCAGAGAATGGAGCGCCGTTTTTCTGTTGGCTACTTCCTGCTTGGCTATGTCTCGCTCTTTGTTACCTGGCTCTGGATTGCTCCTTTCAAAGAGACGCAGATTGTGGATCTCGCTCCTTTCTTGAAAAATCGTCCGGGCTATGTAGCGCAGCCAGTGCTCACTGGATTCACAGATACAGTGACGCTGAAGAATGGCCAGGTGTTCGCTGGAGTCAAGGCAGCAGTCACTGCGGATTCTATCGTGATGACTACGAGAGACGGAAAGACTCTCGTTTTTGGTAAAGCTGACGTTCTATCTATAAAGAAGGGAAACTAATCCTCGAAAGACTCTCCGCCGGAGATGACATCAGAAGGCGGAAGAGGACAGGGAAGAGCTATTTCCCTTTCACTTCCCAGCGCATCCACGAATACACAGCTCTTACCCCTCGAATCGACTGCGTTGTACTGAAGTCCCGATTTTTTTTCGCCCAGGGTTTCGCGTCTCGAGACCAGGAAAGATCCATCTCTGGAGAAGACATAGTCGATTCTTCTGTTCTTCGCGTGATCCACAATGCTGAGCTCTACAAGCACTGAAGTCCATTTCCCGCCATTCGCAGTCCAGTACCAGGATCGGCTGATTTCTGTAGCTCCTATCCTGCGTCGATACTGTCTCAATCTTTCTCCATACCAGTGCGTAGCAGTTCCAGCGAGCGCTCCCTGGCGGTCGTAGGCACCCTCCTGGAAGAGTTCGCGTTCAAAATTCCACAGGCAAATCTTCCCGACCGGAACGTTTCCCTCAAATGGACCTGATCTGTATTGTGCTCGTCCGAGAAATTCGGTCTTTGTCGCTTCTTCGAACCTGCAATTTGCCAGGGCCCGTGCTCTGACTCTTTGCATGATCGCCGCAGGCAAGTCTTCGTAGTGTACTTTCAGTTTGTAAAGTTGTACTGGATCCGGGCCAGAAGCGGGAGACCGATTTTCATGTGTCACCCGTGTGGTTGTGCATGCGCACAGAAAGGAGAGGGCACATGCCAGAATTCTGGGCCCGGTTTTTTGATTGCACATGAAACTCCAGCCATCACCTTGCTTCAAAAAGAATTTCGTGAGGTACTCCTTGAAAGCCATTTTCGCATTTTCACTTGCTCTGTTCCTGATCCAGTGCTCCACCAATCAATCCGGTGGCTATGTTGCACCCAGCGGATCTGTGATGCAGAATACAACTCTGAATCGTGACATTCCAGCAGTAACTGCCGTGGGCGGACGCACTGGAGAAGCATGCGTTACAGCATACTTCAACATTATTTCCAGCGGAGACGCAAGCATCAAGGCTGCGGCTGCGATCGGTGGTATCAGCACTGTGAAGTCCGTAGACTACAGAATTGAAAACCTGCTCGGTAGCGTGTACGCGAAGACCTGCACCATCGCCAACGGCGATTGATTGTTCTGCAACTAATCTACCGCCCCTTTGGAGCGCAGATACTGGACTACGTCCAGGTGACCTTCATTGCGGGCGAGTACGATTGCTGATTTTCTAAACCAGTCTCTCATATTCACATCTGCTCCTCTTTCTACGAGCAGCTTAACTATATCCAGTCTTCCCATTCGCGCTACATTCATGAGCGGAGTTCTTCCCATGCTAGATGCAATGTTCGGATTCGCTCCTCGGTTCAATAGATCTAGAGTCACTTCCATGGAGGGAAGGGCGGTCGCGTAGTACAGAGGAGTCATCCCGCCAATGTCTGCTTCGTTGATCGGAGTTCCCCGGCGAAGCAAGAGAAGCATGATGTTTGTTTGCCTTTCATCTGCTGCCCAGACGAATGCATTTCGTTTGGATGCGGTTCGTGCTTTGATATCTGCACCCAGGTCCAGGAACTTATTCACAAGTCTTTCGCTGCCGACGTTTGCCGCATTCATCAGACAGGTGCGTCCTGCTGAATCTGGCGTTTTGAAATCCGCGCCTTTTGAAAGAAGAAATTCTGCGGCTTCCACCTTATCCGCCTGTGCCGCGTAAAACAGAGCAGACCAGCCTTCGCGCGCTCTTGCATCGACGTGTGCTCCTTTCGCAAGGAGCAGCTTCATCACATCGACTCGATTCGTTTCTGCGGCCCACATCAAAGGTGTCTTTCCATAGGAGTTTGCCTCATCTGCGCTCGCTCCGTGCGAAAGCAGGCTTTCGATGGCTCTGATGTCACTGCCAGATCGTATGGCCAGGCTGATGATGGGTTCTCCGCTCTTATCGCGTAGTTTTGCATTTCCGCCCTGGTCGAGCAGTTCAATGAGTCGGTCTTCTTTGTGCGCGGAAGTGGAGCGAATCATTTCGCGGTCCGTGCTGCAAGATATCAGAGACCACAAAAGGAAAATCGATGGAACGATGCGGAACGTTTTGCGCGTCATTGTGGATTTTTGAGCACGCCGCGAATGTTATCCGGGATTGCATCCGGTCTTTTTCTGAATTTCTCGACGGACTCTGTTTCATAGTGCAGAGTGATTTTCTTTTCTGCGGGGCATGCCAGTTCGAAGATATGAACCTGGCCCGCCGGGTATTCTTTGGGGGATATGCGAAACACAACACCCTCCGTGGACAGGTCGCGCTTTCTAAAGGAAGCTTCGAGTTGAATGCCCACAACGCCTGCGCCCTTTACGCGCACAGGAAAGGTATAGTAAACGGTTCCAGGGCTGCGCGATACGCGAATGTTTTCAGGAAGATCCTTTTGAGACGTTAAGTAGTCCATTTCGTAGCCCATCCGAAAGTTCGCAGAGAGCACTTCTCGAATCTGGCTTTCTTTGGCACAGGGAGGAAGAGTCAAAACATACAAAGCGTCTCTCGAGCTGGAGTAAGGCGGCAGTTCGTAAAATGGATATTCGCGGTAGTTCCCCCGGGAAATCCTGCTCGACCAGCATCCAGTGATCGTTGAAACGAGAAGAGCAAGAAAAATGACGCGTATGTGCATGACCAAACCTGTGATCAACCCGCGCGCTGTCAGTCAGAAAGCAGCTGCCTTCTTTTGCCACCGGCTGGCGGTTTATGGTGCGCTTTCTTTCATTTCTTTTTGCGTTGCTCCCCAGAAGACGCGGCTCCCCGATCCAATCTGGGGCTTTTACGATGAGAACGCGGCAGAGCGAATTCGTTCCGCCTATGAAGTTGTTTCTCCGAACGATGTTCGCGCCCTGCGAGCTCTTTCTGAAAAGGAATGCAAGCTGGATCGAGCTGTGCGTGGCAGTTTTCTCGGACATGATGCCTACACCATAGGCGGCTTCGCGGAAGAAAAGAACCCGGGACTGGTCTGCAACTGGAATGAGGCACGGGAGCTGATATTTTACGGGCGCTTCAATGATAAGCATCAGCCAATCATAGCAGTGAACTGGTTTTTGAATCAATATCTTCGCAGCGTGACCATTCGTCTGGATCAGAAAAATGTCACTGTGTTTCGCGCCTGGTCTATTTCGCACGAAAAAGGGGCCTGGAGATCACGTCTGGTACACGTAGATATCAAGCAGAACGCACAACCACACACTCTTCGCTTCGTTTTTAACAGATTGGATGGTGGTTTGCTCGAAAGATCAGAGTTCCTGGGCGATGAACCTTCTATTGAATATGTTGGTCTCTTTTTCACGAGCGCACTCAAAAGAGGCGAGCCAAATTGTCTGTTTTATCGTCGGGGCATCAAGACTGAAATTCTGTCCCGCGAGGCCTGCAAAATCCCGGATACTGTGGATCCAGAACTCGTTCGAGTCCTGCCCTGAGCCATTCGATAAAAAAATCCTTGCAGAAAAAGGACAGGAGAGCCTTATAGCTACGCGGAGACTCAATGTCTCCAATCAAATAGGAGAAAACAAAAATGGCAAGAATTGCAAGCCTGATCTTCGCTATGGCTATTGCTGGTACAATCGCATGTTCCGGCGGAAGCGGCGCCCCGATCGTAGCTGCTCCAGGTTCATCTGGAATGGGTGGCGGTTCAATCATGAACAACACCAAGCAGAACGCTAACTGCACCCTTGGTGCAGAAGACTGCATCGGTGAAACTTACCGCGAACAAGGCACTAAAGGTGCTGTAGTTGGTGCTAAGCAAGGCCGTTCCTGCGCGAACAGCATCCTGGGCCTCATCGCTTCTGGCGACGTGTCCATCAAAGGTGCTGCAGCAGCAGGCCAAATCACGAAGATCACTTCTGTTGACCAAGAAGATAACAGCCTCCTGAGCTCTGTACTCGTGGAGCGTTGCATTCTCGTTAACGGAGAGTAATCACTCTAGCTTGTCGGTCGCCTCTGGCGACCGGCAAGGCTTTTCTTTTCACTTCCCTCCTCACACTTTTACACCTTTCAATGCTATCATCTAAATTGTTCCGTTTCATCCTCGGTTTTTCTATTTTGCTTCCCGCGGCATCCCTCACGGCGCAGGCGGACGTTCCGTTTCTCGCAGAATACAAAGCTTCTTATTTGCAGATGTCTGCGAAGGCACGCGCGAATCCTGATTCAGTGGGCGCTCAGCTCATGCTCACAGCACCAGGTCCAACTGTGACCACTGCATTCGGTCATGTTGCCCTCAGGGTTTACACGAAACTCAACGACGACACTCAAGACTTCTACGTTGATTTTGGAAACTATGAGGAGTCTGTTGCATTCGTGAGGAAATTCCTCTCAGGCAGCGCGCTTTTCTATACGAAAGCAATTCCTACTACCATGGCCATCGATCAGTGGGCTGTGAGCGGTCGCGGAGTCATCACATACAAACTGGTCATGACCAGAGAAGAGAAAGCACGGTTTTTGGCGGCAGTGGAAGATGCGATCAAGAAAACGGAAGGCGGTTACACATACCACAACTTCCGTCAGAATTGCGTGACCTACATCCGCGATATTCTGGAGAAAACATACGCGACCCCCATTGAACTCAACGCTGCTCATCTCGCAGAAGGGGATACATGGCGTTCTCGCGTAGTGAAATATTCTAGAGCCATTTCCTGGCTGCAGCTCGGCGAAAATTACTGGTTCAATTATTTGACCGATCAAAAGAAAAATGGCAGAGATGTAGTTTATCTTCCGTATGATCTATACCAGGCAGTAGTGGATGGTGGTCATATCAACGGGGATAGACTGGTTCTGAAGGATCGCTGGGCTGTGCGATTCGATCGCCAGGATTGGTCCGGCTGGCTCTTCATAGTAGTTTTTGCAATTGGATTTTTACTGCAGCTTGCTCCAGGCTCCTGGGGGACGAGAGGTCGTGCTTCTGTATTTATTTTCAGCGGCTTCACAGGACTTGTAGTCTGGGTCGTGACTCTCTTCACTGAATATGATTTCATGGCACGCAATGCTTTGTTCTTTGCCGTCTGTCCGTTTGACTTTGCTTTACTATCCAATCGCGTTATGGAAAAGATCCGGCCCTGGCTTAAACCTTTTGCATTTGCGCGCGTCGGCCTGTGGATCCTTGCTCTTGTGATTTGTTTGATCCTTCCTCAGAAGTCATTCACTGCACTGGCACTTTCCGGTCTGGCCTGGAGTTGCTTTCTTATATCTGTGCTTAGAGGAGAACGTTGATGCGCCGGTCCTTGATTTCCCTGCTCGCTGTCGCAGGATTGCTGTCCTGTCATGTGGACAGACCGTTTGAAGAACCAAAGCCGGGAGATCGGATCGTTCACTGCAACGGCAGAGCCTATTATCTTGATGCAATTTGCGAAGATGAGAAGGAATACCTGGACTGGGCCACCAAAGCGTATCCAGAATATCCAAAATTCAGCAACCTCACCAGAGACGTTCTGCAGAAGATCACCGTGGAAACAAAGGACGTGGACAAGGCGGCTTCTCTATTTTACGAGCGTTCGCTGCGGGATCGAAACAACATTGAAATGATGGAGTTCATTGGTGTGAAGGAAAAGGAACTTGCGAAGCGAGTCCCTGACTACACTGGAGAAAAAGTCCTTCTCGCTCTCGTGCCTGGAATGTTCTGGATGGACAATCCTGAAGTGGGCGCGGCTGGAGAACAGCTCCGCGAACTGGCAGATCAAATGGGAATGACGTCTTCCATCGTTCCAGTCGAGCAAACCGGGACCGTGGAAAAAAACGGCAAAGACATTTGCGAATTCTTGCAACAGCAAACAGACGTCAAAAGCATCATCGTCGCTTCTATCAGCAAAGGCGGCGGGGATATGAAGAAAGCTCTGCAATACTGCGGCAACACTCCTGCGTTTCGCAAAGTTCGCGCCTGGTTCAACATCGCTGGAATCACAGCGGGAAGCCAGCTTGTAAACGGAATCAACGACACAATTGCCTACAAAGCGGAAGCTCGGGCCTACTTCTGCTTCAAGGGTTATAACTGGGACGGAATGATGTCTATGAGGGCGGCCAATGATGCGCCTCTTGAATTCGAAGTGTCTGTACCCAAACACATCATGGTGGTCAATGTAATCGCAGTTCCTCTGTTCCGGTATGTTTCATCCAGAGCAAAACCATACTATCAATACATGATCAAGTACGGTCCAAACGATGGAATTACTTTGCTGGCGGATAGCTATGTTCCTGGAGGATCTACCTACATTTCATTCAGAAACGATCATTACTTTCGCAATCCGATTTCTGAACAGAAGATGCAAGCGTTCCTGGTCTATATCATGTCCAAGCCGTTTCAGGCACCACCGCCTGTTGCTTCCGCATCTCCATAATCTTTCTTGATCAGATCAAAAAAGCGGCGGCTGGATAAAATCACGCCGCTCTTGATGCTGATTCCCTGGGGTCTTGCGTTCTTGATGACTTGCTCTATCAGTTTTTGGATTCCTAGATCCATGGTTAGCCTGTAGTCATTCCAATCGATTTCAAATTCAAAAGGCGCAGGATTGCGATCATGAGGCGATCCTGATATCTGACCTTCTATCAAAGTTCGCCCTGTTTCCATGTCACGCGTGTGCGCAAGTTCCAGATAGAATCTGCTCCCGAAGAAGGGCATGCCCTGCATGCTTGTGATATCTCCGAGAGTTCCTTCAATCACCAGCCAGCCACTTTTCTTGCTGGAGCGAACTTCCAGAGTGCCATCTCCCAGGGATGCTTTGCCCTGTGATAGAGTGAAGAATACTTCCGCCGGGACACCCACATCCAGTTCTCCGTTCTTCACTGCAATTTTGCTGAGCTCCAGTTCATAGCGCGGGGTGCGCGTTTCATCTGTCACTTTGATCCGTCCGTGACGAATCCTGCCTCTCTTGATTAGAAATCTTCCGGGTGCGGGGAGTAGTTTGTTTTTCTCCGAAGAGTCCTGCCTGTTTACGTATTCCAGAACAGGATGAATCAATCGCATTCGCCACAGCACCAACCGGCCTCTGAGCAAATCAAAAGGCGAAACCCAGAATTGTACGTGATCCGCTTCCAGATATACGCGATCTCTTTTTTCTCCTCCGCGAAGCATCAAAGAGAACTTTCGCGCGCGAAAGTAGAAGAGGGGGAAAATCCAGCCCGGTCCGGTGAAGTCGATGTGAAACTGGCCGGGGGCGATTCGATTGAGTGCCGGCTTCAACAGAAGCATCAGGACTGAGTGCACGAGAATGATGGCAACGCCGGCCCAGAGAAGCATGGGATTTTATGTCTCGTGCGATTGCTGTGCTGTCAATTCGAGCTTGATCGAAAGGAACAAAAATCGAGCATCGGTCGTGGCTAAACTTCCTCACCATCCCGGCAAAACATACTGGCCTTCTCGCATCGTAACCTGGCTTGGCCAGAATTTCATGCGGCTTTTCTTCAAGATCAAGGTAGAAGGGCATGGCAATTTCCCGGAATCCGGTCCTCTCTTGATTCTGGCCAAGCACCAGAGGCTCGAAGATATCCCACTGGGTCTCGGTGCGGTCTGCACTGCGATGAAGAGAAGAGATCAATGGTGTGTCATGAAGCACTCTCTGGCGGATCCTAAATACTTCGGATTCTTTTTGAAATGCGGCGGCATCCCGATCGACAGGAGGGATCCGCAGAAGAGCAAGGGTTTCCTGTTATTGGCCCGCCACAAGCTTCACGAAGGAAACACAGTCGTGATTTTTCCAGAGCAGACTTTCTTCCCGAGCAAGATGGGCAAAGGCAAGGTTCCTGGCTTTCGATTTGTAGCAGGAAGACCGGATAGTCCGATTCAGGTGGGATGCATTGGTTTCACTTATAAGAAAGGAATCATTCGCACGGAAGTGACCATGCGCCTTGGCAAGACAACCACACCTTACACCAAACACGATGATGCGGAACACTTTCTGCATGATCGCATGCTTGAGATAGCGGAACTGAGCAGTCTGCATTATCCCCACCCGCGCCCTGAAGGACGCAAGGCAGGGGCTGATATGGAAGAAGAGGAAAATTAGCGAAGCAGGGACTCGAACCCCGGACCTGCGGATTATGATTCCGACGCTCTAACCAGCTGAGCTACTTCGCCGACAAAAAAGGCCCTCTCGGGCCCGTAATTAGCGCGGACAGGATTTGAACCTGTGACCTTTGGGTTATGAGCCCAACGAGCTACCAACTGCTCTACCGCGCGGTGTTATGACTAGGATTCGAAAAGCGGGGCTTCTTGTCCATCATTTTTAGGTGTTGACCCTTGGGCAGGCGTGTATAAACCTTATCCGCCATGTCGTTCTCACTTCCAGATGAAATTCAGCACTACGAAAAGAAGATTTATGATCAACGGCAGCTCATTGAGATTTCCAGAGCGCTCAATTCTACTCTAGATTACAATTATCTCATTCAAGCAATTCTCGACATTTGTCTGGCTCAGGTCCAGACCATGCAGGCTGCTCTGTTTCTGATGCCGGATATGGATTCCGATTTTATCGGTCCTGTGGATGGCTATCGCGGTTTTGTTTTCACAAAGCCGGAAGAGGAATATCGCATTCAGGTTCAGTCTCCTCTCGTTCAACTCATGGAGACCACAAACAAGTCTCTGAAACTCGCAGAACTCGATGAGCGCATCTCATCGCATCAGCCTGTGCCTTCTTTGAGAGAGCTGGGCGTTGAACTCATGGTCCCTCTGAAAGCAAAAGGGAAGGTGATTGGTTTGATTCTCCTCGGAGAAAAAGCGGTTGGTGGAGATTATCCGGACAACGAAAAAAGCTTCCTTTTTGATCTGGCATCGCTCGGCGGCATCGCGGTTGAAAACGCTCGTTTGTATGAACGAGCCACAGTAGACATGATGACCAGCCTTAAGAATCATGCATACTTCCAGAGTCGCTTTCGCGAAGAAAGGGAAAAAGCTCTCAAGAGAAGACATCCTCTCTCTCTTCTTCTTACGGACGTAGATAAGTTTAAGAATTTCAATGACACTCATGGTCACCAGGCAGGAGACGAAGTGCTCAAGGCTGTGGCCAGGGTACTCATTGAATCTGCGCGTAGAACCGATTTTGCTGCGAGATACGGCGGGGAAGAATTCTGTCTCGTGATGCCTGGTGCGGATGAAAAAACGGCGCTCGCCATGGGTGAACAAATTCGCCAGACCGTGGAAGCAATGACTGTGATTCACGAAGGCAAGGAAATGAAGGTCACTATGTCGATCGGTGTTTCCTGCTTTGATCCGGATCTGGACGCCAGAAGCAATAAAACCATGATTGAACGCTCGGATAAGGCTCTTTACGCTTGTAAGCATGGCGGCCGAAATCAGGTCCGGGCCTACAGCAAAGACATGGGCTGATCCGATAATCTAACTACATACAGAAGGGCCAAAAGGTCCTGGCACGAATGAACGTCCACGGAGGGATGTTTATGCCAAAGCTCCTCGAACTAGAAAGGCTGGCACGGCAGATCGACCCGGATCTGGAATGCCTGGTTGAATACCGCGGTGAAGATGACAGGACTGGAATCCAGTTCCGTGATTGTATCGTGGATTACACGGCCTGCCAGAATCAGACCTGCATTAAGAAGTTGATGTGAGTACCGAAGGTGGGACTTGAACCCACAAGGGATTGCTCCCGGTGGATTTTGAATCCACTGTGTCTACCAATTCCACCACTTCGGCGTAGAATCAACGTCCCCGCACGGCCTGTACTGTAAACCATTTATGCATCAGTTATTATGTTTTTGATTTTTCGCGCCGATCTCACTGCGCACGTAGAGCTGCAGGAACATGAGACCAGGCATGCGCGTGCACGACGGCTAACAGACGGCGCACCCATTAGCCTGGGAGACGGTCTGGGACGCCGCGTGCGCGGACAACTCACATCTCTTCGCACCGCTCAATTTGACCTGACCACTGTTGAAACTCAATTCGAGCCTTCGCGCATTCTGTACTCTGCCGTTCCAGAACCTTCGAGGATGGAATGGCTTCTACAAAAGGGAACAGAGCTGGGGATGACCGCGTTTGTTCCGGTTCGTTTTGTTCGTTCGGAAAACCGATCTGTCAGAGACGATCGTGCGCGAAGAATCATAGAAGAAGCAGCCGTTCAATCCCGTCGCTTTGTTCTTCCAAAGATGCATCCTGCGATGGATCTCGAGGAGGCATGCAAGGTTTCGAAAAATCCAATCGTGCTTTTGCCCGAGGCGGAGAAACTTCTCGCGACAGAGGGATCTACTGAGGAGATTTCCTTCTTCGTTGGTCCCGAAGGTGGATTCTCGCCGGATGAAATCTCTCTTCTTTCCAAGTTTTCTCAGCGCAGGTTGAGTCGAACCATACTTCGCGTAGAGACAGCCGCGATCTGTGCACTTTCACGGTGTCTGTTATGACGATTCGCTTTGTACTTGCATCCGCTTCTCCTGCGAGGAGAAAGCTGCTGGATTCGGCCGGGATTCCGCACATTGCGATGGCCAGTGATTTTGATGAAGATTCGGTGAAAGCGGAACCCATGCTGTTTGTCCAGATTCTGGCGAAAGCAAAAGCAGAGACGATTCTTGCGAAGATCGATTCGCCGGATGGATCTACCCACCTTCCTGGCCTGGCGGACAACTTCTTCGTGCTTGGCTGTGATTCTGTTTTGGTTCTGGACGGTGAAATACATGGAAAGCCGCGAGATCGAAGTGAGGCCGTGGGGCGATGGAGACAGATGCGCGGTAGAAGTGGTGAGCTTTTGACCGGTCATGCTTTGATTCGAAACGATCGCGGGCAGCGCAGAACTCTTGTAAAAGTGCAGCGTACAGTGGTTCGATTCGCACAGCTTGAGGATTCAGAAATTGAGGCATACGTGGATGCGGGTGAGGCAATGAAGTGCGCCGGTGCTTTCGCTCTGGAAGGAAGAGGCGGACTTTTTGTTGAAGGAATTGAGGGTTGTCACTCTAACGTAATTGGCCTGAGTCTACCGCTCTTGCGGAAGATGATGCTGGAACTGGGCGCGGCGCCCCATGAGTTCTGGGTGAGTTCTGCGGAGGAATTATGAAGAGTGAAAATTTTGAAACAATCGCGGTGCGCACTCAGGCGGAGAGAAGTGGATTTCGCGAGCATTCTGCGCCCATTTACATGACTTCCAGTTTTATGTTCGAAGATGCAGAGCAGGCTCGCGCTTTGTTTGCGGATGAAATAGAAGGAAATATTTACAGCAGATTCTCCAACCCCAACACAACCGAATTCATTCAAAAGATATGCAAACTGGAAGGGGCAGAAGACGGAATCGCCACTGCTTCCGGAATGTCAGCGATCTTCACAAGCATGATGCCTTTTCTAAGCTCGGGGGATCACATCATTGTATCGCGATCTGTGTTTGGTTCTACTCATCAGATCGTAACTCAAATTCTACCTCGCTGGGGAATCGAATACACCTATGTGGATATCCTGGACACTGTGGGCTGGGAAAAGGCATTTCGCAAGAATACCAAAATGGTTTTTGTGGAAACTCCATCCAATCCTGCTCTCGACATGATTGACCTGGCATGGCTCTCCGGCCTGTGTAAGTCGCATAACGTTCTGCTCAATGTGGACAATTGTTTTGCAACGCCTTATCTACAGAAACCGATTTCGTTTGGTGCGGACATTGTGATGCATTCAGCCACCAAGTTCATAGACGGGCAGGGAAGAACGATCGGCGGCGTCATCGTAGGCAAAAAAGAAATCATAGCAAAGGTTCGGTTCTTCGCCAGACACACAGGTCCTTCCATGGCGCCCATGACTGCGTGGATTCTTTCGAAAAGCCTCGAAACTCTCGCGGTGAGGATGGACCGTCATTGCCAGAATGCACTGGCACTTGCTCGTTTTCTCGAAACACATCCAAAAGTGGAAAAAGTCATCTATCCATTCCTCGAGTCGCATCCTCAGCTGGAGTTAGCAAAAAAGCAGATGAGGCTGGGTGGTGGAATCGTTACGTTTCTAGTGCGCGGCGGAATTGAGGCAGGCCGCAAATTCCTGGACGCAACCGAAGGTCTTTCTTTCTCCGCAAATCTGGGAGACACGCGGACAATCGTAACTCATCCTGCTTCTACAACTCATTCGAAACTATCCGACGAGGAGCGGGCGGCTGTTGGTATTCATCCTGGAACGATTCGAGTTTCAGCGGGCCTTGAACACATAGACGATATCATATCCGAGATCGATCGTATGATCAAGGCGTAGCGCTTGTAATCTTCAAAAGCTCAACAGAGGCATCTATCTCTTCCTTCCGGATGGAAACACTCTCAATGTTTCTTCCAATCGGAATGTTTTTGGCATCAGCGAAGCTTTTCAACTCAAGCCAGATGTTCCTGGACAATTCAATGGACCTGGAAAGAATATCGTTTGAGTGGATGAGGTCATTTTCAAGCCATTTTGGAATGCTGATCCCAAGCCATTGCATGAATTGCAGTGTCTTCAAAGAGCCGCACGGAGTCAGCGTGAAGATAATCGGCACAAGTTCGATCTTATGCTCTTTGCCATAGTAGTAATAGTCTGACAGAAAGTTTTTGGATGCGTCTAAGTTGTATACGCCCTGGGACACGAAGAATTTGCACCCGGATGAGATTTTGTCAAAGACTCTCAGATGCTCGGGCGAGTGGGCGGAATGCCTTTCAGGGATGACTACACCGCCGACCAACAACTCGCTCTTGATTTTCTTTTTCAAAGCGTAAGCTTCTCTCATCGTCAGGTTTACTTTTTGTGTTTTGGAAGCCGCGCCAACAAAGACCGACAGGTATTCATCCGGCGGAGCATGTTCCATGAAATGAGTAAGTTCATCCGCGCTGTATTTACCTACCGCCCTATAAATGACTTTTGGGACTCTCAGTTTTTCTAAGTACTTCCGAGCGTAGGAAAAAGGATCGAGGGTCTCCATGAATGGAAAGGGCCGATTCTCTGTGGTTCTAGATCCTTCATCCTGCAAATCGTAAACAATGAGACCGTCAATAGAGAGGGAACTCAGTCTTTGAACTTGCGCGTCCGAAATCTCGCTGAGTTTTTCCTGAGCTGTAGATGCTTTTGGTGGGGTGATCCCGTAGAGTGTAATTCCGCTCTGGCGTTTAAGTATTTTGTCTTTCAGCATGATTGCGGTTTGTTTATCGCATAACTCCTGTTAAACGGAATGAACCGCGTATGTGATTTTCACGGTTGGTTCGAGCAGTTTTGATACGGAGCAGTACTTCTCAATAGAAAGATCTGCCGCTCTTTGTGCCTTGTCTGAGTCCACGCCGCCAATATAGTAATCTACATGGATGGATTTGAAGAGGGATGGAGTTTCCCCTTCGCGTCTCTCCGCGTGTATTTTGACCTGGAAGCTTGTGATTTCCTGCCGTTGTTTTTTGAGTATATTTACAATGTCTATTGAGCTACAGCCGCCCAGGGCCATAATGACCACTTCCATGGGTCGTGCGCCGCCACCTGAACCGCCGATGGCTGGAGATGCGTCGATCATGACTGTGTTGCCAGATTCGTTTTTCGCCTCAAAAAGGTAGCCATCGTTTTTTCTTGTCAGTTCTATTTCCATTGTAATCCTTCCATATTCGCGACCGGGCAGGTGTCAACCGAATGCGCCCGGCAAAGAGAGGAGCCTATGCTTGAAAGTTACTGGCCGTTTTACTACGGCGGCCTGGCCATCGCGGCCGTCGCCCTTCTTGTCCTATCCATTGGAGGCGACTACCTTGCGATCACTCGTGGATATGTGAGTGTTTGTTCGATCTTTACACGTCGGCCCTATTTCAACACGCCCGATATTGGGGGCCCGTTTGGCTTTCGCACTATGTTTACGATTGGAGTCGTGGTGGGAGGATTCATCGCTGCGATTGTATCGGGTGGTTTCAAACCAACCTTCGCATTTGGCACTTTTGATTCGGTCTGGGGAACGTCGATGGCAGTGAAAGGTGCAGTTCTTGTTTCGGGAGGAATCTGCTGGGGTTACGGATCTCGCATGGCGGGAGGATGCACGTCTGGAAATTCAATTTCAGGAATTTCGCGTGGTTCTCTTGCGAGCATTGTTGCGACCGTTTGTTTCCTCGTGGGAGGAGCAATTGTAGTTCATATTCTCGAATACGTGGTGCGGGGGAAACTGTAATGTTGAGACTCTTCTATCTACTTGCCGGCGTTGCGTTTGGTTTTGTTCTCATCTACTCCGGTGTATCCAATTACAATGTTCTCTATGATATGTTTCTGTTTCGCAGCTTTCACATGTATGGCCTGCTGGGTGTAGCTGTAGGCCTTTCCTTCGTGGGCGTTCAGATTCTAAAAAAACTCAAATGGAAATCAGTGATCACAGGCCAGGATCTTAAATTTGAAACTCTCATGCCAACACGTGCTCATGTGATTGGTGGACTGATCTCAGGTGCAGGCTGGGGTTTGACCGGAGCATGCCCCGGACCGGCCCTGGCACAGGTAGGTTTTGGAACGTTAGCCGGCATCTTTACAGTGTGCGGAATTTTTATCGGAGTGTATCTGTTCGGCAGAGGAAAGGGCTAATCGTGCCGGGCGCGTGGTCTGGATTTGCGCAAGCGATTGTAAAGGGAGTCCGGGCGGCTGGCGCGGGACTTCACTATGTTTATCGAAAAGGAGATGAACATAAGCACTATGTTCTGCCCGCAGTCAACGGGCTCGTAGGTGATAAGCTGGCAGAGGCAAATCATCCTCGCGCCATTCAGATGAGCTTTCGCGTGGATGGCCGGGATTGCTCTGTGGATGACCCGGCCATCGCGAGTAAGATAGATAAGAGCAAAACCGTAGTGATTTTCGTGCATGGTCTAATGGCAGATGAAGTTCTCTGGCAGGAGCCTACTGCAGGCAAATCTGGATTCGGGCCACGTCTGGACGAAGACGGTCGATTTTGCTGTTTCTATGTGCGCTATAACAGTGGAAGACACATTTCTACGAATGGTCGCGAGCTTGCAGGACTGCTCGAAGAGTTCGTGAAGTGCCATGGCAAAAAAGTGAAACGACTCGTCATCATTGCTCATTCGATGGGTGGTCTGGTTTCGCGCTCTGCCGGGTATTACGGAACACGCGCGAAACACAAATGGATCTCTCTTCTTACCAATGTAGTACTGGTCGGTGTGCCCAATGACGGATCCTATCTGGAGAAATTTGGACATCTGGCGACTTTTGTTTTGAAACGAATCTGGACTATACCCACGAAGATCATTGGGCGAATCGCAGATGAGAGAAGTGACGGAATCAAAGATCTCAGATGGGGATTGCTCGTGGATGAGGACTGGCAGCATGCGGACGCAGACAATCTGATTGCAGTGCACAGGTCCGCCGTTCCGCCTCTGCCAGGGGTGAAGTATTGCATCGTGGCAGGAACGCTTCTCAAAGAGGATGCGCCAGTGAGTCTATATTTTGGAGATGGCCTGGTAGGCCGCGCGAGTGCAACAGGAGAAGTGTTTCGCCAGGCAGATTCATCCGAGGAATTTTTGGAATTCAGAATCTATCCGGGATTCGGGCACATACGGCTGATCACGGCAGATGAAGTCTTCCACTACCTGATCGCAAGAATTGCCTGATGTGCCTGCCGCGTCGCGGCGGCACTCGCCCTCAGGGCGATCAGCTGTGAATAGATCTTTTGTCCACGTCGAGGGCCGCCTCTTTCATTACCTCAGATAGAGTTGGATGAGCGTGGAAAGATCGTGCAATGTCTTCTGCAGATGCGCCGAATTCCACGGCAACCACAGCCTCTGCGATGAGCTCTGAAGCGCCAGGGCCAACAATGAACACTCCGAGGATTGTATCTGTTCGTTTGTCTGCGATGATCTTTACCTGGCCGTCCGGTTCATTCATCGCTTTGGCCCGACCATTTGGACGAAATAGAAACTTTCCGATCTTGTATTCGATTCCTGCTTTTTGCAGATCTTCTTCTGATTGTCCCACCCATGCGAATTCTGGCCAGGTGTACACAATGAAAGGCAACGCCTTGTAGTTCACGTGACCGCTTTTTCCTGCAAGAAGTTCGGCCACTTTTACGCCTTCTTCTTCCGCGCGATGAGCGAGCATGGCGCCTTCGATGACATCACCGATGGCGTAGATGCCAGGTGCGTCTGTTTGCAGAGTGTGAGGATCTACTGCAATGCGGCCTCTCTGGTTGATCTTCACGCCGACTGCGTCAGAATTCAGACCATCTGTGTATGGCTTTCGCCCGACAGCAACGAGTAGCCTGTCTCCTTCAATCGACTTTTTCTCTCCTGCCGTAGTTTCAAGGCTCACAACTACGCCTGATTTTTTCTTTTCCGCTTTGACTACTTTGTGTTCTAGCAGGAATTCAATCCCTTGTTTCTGAAGAGTGCGTCGCGCCATTTCGCGCATCTGTCTGTCCATTCCCATGAGAATGTCCGGCAAGAGTTCCACCACTGTGACTTTTGCACCCAGGCGATTCCACACAGAACCAAGTTCGAGACCAATGACTCCGCCACCGATGATGATCAAATGTTGCGGCACTGATTTGAGTGCAATGGCGTGATCCGAAGTGATGATGGTTTCTCCGTCCGGTTCGAATCCTGGAATGCGAATGATTTCTGAGCCTGTGGCGATGACTACATTGCGAGCTGTAATTTCAGATATGCCTTCCTTCCCTGCAATCGCAAGCACGGTGCCGCTTGCCTCTGTTCGCACGAAAGAACCCTTTCCTCGATAAACAGTAATTTTGTTCTTTGTCATCAGGTAGTTCAGACCGTCCGTGAGTTCCTTGACGATTCTGTCTTTTCGCGCCATCATCTGCGCTACATCGATCTTCACCGATCCGGTTTGAATTCCATGGTCTTTGAAGTCGTGGAGTGCTTTGGAGTATTTTTCGGAAGAATCCAGAAGAGCTTTGGAAGGAATGCAGCCAACATTTACGCACGTTCCGCCCAGTGTAGGGTTGGATTCAATGACTGCTGTTTTTAGTCCAAGCTGTGCTGCGCGAATGGCGCACACGTAACCGCCGGGCCCGCCGCCAATGACTGCCAGATCAAATGATTCCATAAGCCCTCAGATGTCGAGGAGCATGCGCTCCGGATTTTCAATGCATTCTTTGATTCGCACAAGGAAGCTCACTGCTTCGCGGCCATCTATGATTCTGTGGTCGTAAGAAAGTGCGAGGTACATCATGGGTCGAATTACGATTTGATCGTCTATCACCACGGCTCTTTTCACGATGTTGTGCATCCCGAGGATTCCACTCTGCGGTGGATTGAGAATTGGAGTGGATAGCATGGAGCCGTAAACACCGCCATTTGAAATTGTGAAAGTGCCGCCCTGCAGATCGTCCAGAGAGATAGAGCTTTCTTTTACTTTCACAGCAAGGCGCAGGATTTCTTTTTCAAGTTCTGCGAAGGATAGTTGTTCTGCGTTGCGAATGATCGGAACGACGAGACCTTTCGGTCCGCCTACAGCGACTCCAATATCGAAGTAGTTTTTATAAACAATGTCTGTTCCGCGAATCTCCGCGTTGACCGCAGGGAATGCGCGAAGAGCTTCAATGGCTGCGCGAGTGAAGAAAGACATGAAACCGAGTGCTGCTCCGTGCTTTTCTTTGAACGCATCTTTGTATTTCGCACGCAGATCCATGACTCTCTGCATGTCTACTTCATTGAAAGTTGTCAGGATGGCCGCAGTTTGCTGGGCCTGTACGAGTCTCTCTGCGATTTTCTTGCGAAGAGGGCTCATGGGTTGAACCACTTCTCTTCCGGCCGTACTTACCGGGCGCGATTTTCCAGGAGGAACATCCGGAGTGGATTTCTCTAAATGATTTACGATGTCTTCTTTTCTAACCTGTCCGCGGACTCCAGTTCCGGCAACGCTTGCAGGATTGACTCCTGCTTCACTCGCGAGTCGGGCTGCTCCAGGTGCAAGAGTGGTGTTCTGCGATTGCGCCGCAGGTTGCGGTGCTGCTGCAGCTGTTGCCGGTTTGGCCGCCGCGGTGGCGGCTCCTTCTTCCAGAGTTGCCAGAAGATCGCCTAACTTTACAATTTCGCCACTATTCTTTACAATCTTCGAAAGTACGCCGGATGCGGGCGCGGGCACTTCCATAGTTACTTTGTCTGTTTCCAGTTCCACGAGTATGTCACCCGTGTTCACCTGTTCTCCGGGTTTCTTTCTCCAGCCGGCCACTGTGGCTTCTGAAATGGATTCGCCCATAGGCGGAACCTTGATGTCGATCGAAGCGGCCATTCTATTCTCCCTTTGCGAGGACCTGGTCCATGATTTCTTGCTGTTCTTTTTGATGCACTTTGAAGTAGCCAGTGGCCGGGCTTGGCGAAGGCGTACGGCCAATGTAAGATAGTTCACTCGCTTGCGGAATCTGAGAGCGCAAACGCGGATCAATGTAGGTCCACGCGCCCTGATTGCGCGGCTCTTCCTGGGCCCAGGCAAATTCACGCGCATTTGGATATCGCTGAATGACGCTTGAGATTTCTTTTACGGGGTAGGGATACAGTTCCTCTACTCGCACAAGTGCGACGTGGTTCACTCCCTGCTTCCTGCGTTCTGCTGACAGCTCATAGTAAAGTTTGCCTGTGCAGAACACAACTCTCTTGACTTTCGCCGGATCTATGGATGGATCCGTTTCGTCTATGACTGGATCAAACGCCTGCGATGTGAGTTCCGATAAACTGCTGGTTGCTTCCGGCAATCTCAAAAGAGATTTCGGGCTCATGATGATCAGAGGCTTACGATAGTTTCGTAGCATCTGACGGCGGATGATGTGGAAGAACTGCGCGGGCGTTGTGCAATTCGCAACAATGATGTTGTTCAGTGAACACAATTGCAAATAACGTTCGAGTCTTGCGCTTGAATGCTCTGGACCCTGGCCTTCATAGCCATGCGGAAGAAGCATCACAAGCCCGCTCATTCTGGACCATTTTGCTTCGCATGAACAGATGAACTGATCGATGATCACCTGCGCGCCGTTTGCAAAATCACCAAACTGCGCCTCCCAGATGACAAGGCTGTGTGGATCTGCGAGAGAATAGCCAAACTCAAATCCAAGAACTGCGACCTCAGAAAGCAGACTGTTGTAGATCTGAAGATGGGCGCCTTTTTGTGCTGTCTGCGCAAGCGGTGCATATTCTTCATCTGTTTTGACGTCGAATAGAACTGCATGTCTGTGGCTGAAAGTTCCGCGCTTTACATCCTGGCCCGAAATACGAATTGGATATCCCTGGCGAAGGAGCGTGCCGTAGGCGAGTGCTTCACCCATGCCCCAGTCAATCTTTCCACCTGGCGCGAGCATCGCGCGACGACCTTCGAGTAGCTTCTGAATTTTAGGATGAACAGAAAATCCGCCTGGTGCGCGAGTGAGAATATCTGCCACTGCACGAAGTTCGTCTTCTGCTACTGCAGTCACAGGTTCTGATGGATTGATGCGAGTGAATCCAGTCCATTTGCCTTTCAAAGTTTCAAATTGAACTTCAACACCGCCTCCTTGAAAACGCTGGTATGCTTCTTCAAAGTGGTCGCGGCTCTTCTTCTTGATGGCCTCTACTTCTTCTGCAGGGATTCCTTCCTGGAGGAGGCGCTGTTCGTATAACGTTACTGTGGTTGGATGATTCTTTACAGCATCATACATCACCGGCTGGGTGAAGGTTGGTTCGTCTGTTTCATTGTGGCCCCATCTGCGGTAGCACACTATGTCGAGAAACACGTCCGTTCCGTATCTCTGTCTCCATTCCATACACAGCTGCACCGCACGATAGCATGCTTCCGGATCATCCCCATTGACATGGAAGATTGGCACCTGAAGCATTTTCGCGAGGTCCGTGCAGTAACGAGTGGATCTTGCATCTGCGGGATTTGTTGTAAATCCAACCTGATTGTTGCAGATGATGTGGAAAGCTCCGCCCACAGTGTACCCTTCCAGGCTTGACATTTGCAGGCATTCGTAGTTGATTCCCTGTCCGGCGAATGCTGCATCTCCATGAATCACCAGAGGCAAATTCTGAGTGCGTTCTATATCTTTTCCGTTTGTTTGTCGTGCGCGCACAGATCCCAGGACAACTGGATTGATGACTTCGAGGTGGCTGGGATTAAACCCGAGACTGAGGTGGATTTTTTTTCCTGTAGATGTGACCGCGTCGCTGGAGTAGCCCAGATGGTATTTTACATCCCCTGGTCCTACGTCGTTGGTTACTTTTTCGTTGAACTCCGCGAAGATCATGGCTGGATCTTTTCCCATCACATTGGTCAGAACGTTCAATCGTCCTCGGTGAGCCATGCCTATGATGATTTGCTCTACGCTGAATCCGCCAGAAATTTCCACAAGAGCAGATAACGTTGGAATGAGACTTTCTCCACCTTCTAGTGAGAAACGCTTCTTTCCCGGAAAACGAGTGGCCAGGAATCTTTCAAAGTATTCCGCGTTGTGCAGGTGTTCGAATAACTTCTTCTGAGTTTCGCGGCCAAGGTTCCACTGGTTTTCCTCAGCCTCCATTCTTTCGATCAGCCAGGCACGTCTTTCTTCATCACGAATGTAGAAGAATTCCGCTCCGATGCTCGCGCAGTAGGTTTTCTCCATGCGCTGGATGAGATCGTTGAGCGTGGTGGTGACCTGTTTGCCTGCCACCATTGTAGTCACATTTCTGTTCAGGTCTGAGTCTGAGATTCCGTGGTCGGAAGGATTGAGGTGATAGCGTGTTGGCCTGACCAGACCCAGAGGATCGAGCTTGGCGGAATAGTGTCCCTGTCTGCGATACGCCTGAACCAGGAGCAGTGCGCGAATATGGATGTCTGCGATAGAATCGGATTCGCTTTGTGTTAGCTTTGGAATGTGAAGAGCAGGGGGAACGCCTCCAGCTTTAGCAGTGGAATGGCCGTTCCCTTCGTGGTCCAGGTCAGAAAAGAACTTTCGCCAGGCTTCAGGGACGCTCTGCGGATTCTTGAGGTACTGACTGTAGAGATCCTCTAGAAGCTCCCGGTTTCCGGCATTCAAGATACCTACTGCCATACTCCCTCCCGGCGAATGCTTCTTTTGATTACCTGCGTGCGAACGCTAAAAGACCAATCATTCTGGCCTTGCGAATTTCTCTGGCGATTCTTCTCTGAATGCGAGCTGTCGCTCCAGTCATTCTTCTGGGCAGAATTTTTCCAGTCTTGGACACGAATCTTTCCAGAGTTTCAGCGTCTTTGTAGTCGATCGTTAGATTGCGAGTGTCCAGTACGCGTTTCTTATAACGTGCTTTTTGATGCTTCTTTCTGTCCAGGTAGGAATCACCGGATTCCGAATCTCCTGAATCTTCCGGGCCGCGCAGGTCTTTGCCTTCCAGGCCTTGGTTTTCTGATGCCATAATTTCCTCAGTTCTCTGAATAGTATAAGGAAAGTAGCGTGGCCCAGGGTGTAAAGTTAATTTCAAAGGGAATGCATTCTTGAAATCGCCTCCGGGCTGCCTGTTTTATGCGCTCTCGGTGCGTCTCTGGAAGCCCTCTCCTGGAATTGGCTTGATCGGGGTCCCGCCGGGCCCGCAAATGCCTGAATGAAAACTCTACGCGAACTTGCGGCCCTCTTGCCGGGTGCAGAACTCAGAAACGCAGATCAGGCCGATTCGATTCAAATCCAATCGATTCGCCCTCTCGCATATGATGGCAAAGACTTCCTTTCTTTTGTCACTGGCAAGGGCTACGTCCAGGCGGGCGGAGCCTCGAAAGCGGCCGCATTGCTCGTTACGGCCGAGTTTGCCTCGCAGCTTTCCAAACCTTTGATTGTAGTTCCGGTTGTGGAGGCGGCACTGGCGCAGGCGTTGCGAGTATTTTTCCCGGAACGCAAACCGGACGGACAGATTTCCCCTCACGCTGTGGTTCATTCCTCTGCAAAAGTAGGGAAGAACACTTCGCTCGGTCATTTTGTAACAGTGGGCGCGAACTCTGTCATTGGAAATGACTGCATCATCGAAGACGGTGTGAAGATAGGAGAGGACGTTGTGATCGGAGACAACGCGAGAATCGGAATGAACTGCACTTTTTCTTACGGTACTCGCATCGGGAAGAACTTCACTGTGTTTGGGAACTCTACATTCGGCGGGGATGGATTTGGTTTCTATTTCGCAAACGGAATCCACAATAAGATCCCTCAGGTGGGAAATGTACTAATAGGTGACAATGTGGAGATCGGCGCGAATTGCACAGTGGACCGCGGAGCGTTGCAGGATACAATCGTAAAAGACGGATGCAAGTTCGACAACATGGTTCACATTGCGCATAACTGCAACGTTGGCAAAAATGTGATCATTGCAGGACAATCTGGTCTTGCGGGTAGCACTACTCTCGGAGACAATGTGATCGTGGGTGGGGCAACAGCCATCGCGGATCATTTGATCGTGCCAGATGGAACGATTGTTGCCGGTGGAACTCTGATTCGCAACTCGCCTAAAGAAAAGGGAGTCTACGCCGGGACAGAAGGTCTTTCTTTTGGAGATTTCCAGAAGATGCGCGCGAACATCAAGCACCTGGTGGGATTCAACAAATGGGCTTCTAGAATCAAGGCGCTGGAGAAGAAGGCCGGGATCACCGCTGAAGAATAACCGTTAGCCGGCATTGCTTTCGAATACACTGGAAAGGAATTCTGCCGATTTTTTTCTCTGACCCGTTCCGAGCGGGTCTTTCTCTTCATCTGGATACAGATCCATTGTTTTGTCTGATTGAAGATGATTGAATAGTGCAAACGCACACGCAGGCGAACTCTTATCATCTGCCAGACCCACTGTAAAGAAAGCAGGTTGCTTGAGTGCGGGTGCGAAATACAGGCAATCGAGAAAATCAAGTGCCTTGCGTGCCTTTGTTTTTCCGCGTGATGGTCCAAGTATTTCTCTGACTTCCTGCGCAAGCACAGACGTGGATTCTCCCAGCCAGCGAGTTAGATAAAGGAAAGAAGGTCTTTCGAGACTCATGGCGTGAATTTTGTCAGGGTAGAGTGCTGCGGCGAATGCGGCGAGAGATCCACCGAAACCGCGCCCGATGACTGCGATCTTGTTTGGATCGATGGACTCATGGATGCGAAGGTAGTCCACTGCGCGAAGAGCATCGAGCACAGCCAGATACGGATAACTGGAAGAGGGCGGATCGAGCTTTGCGTCTTTGACTGGAGTAAATGGCATTCCAGGTACGATTGCTTCGTGGCCGCGTAAATCCATTCGCAAATGAGCGAGGCCCGCGTCGCCGATTGCCTTATCTGTATCTAGAATGCGATTGTCCTGGTAATCGTGGAAGCTGATGACCCCTGGAACACGGCCCCTTTTTCTGGGGACATGGAGCTGGCCTCTGAGCTCGTAGCGGCCGATACTCTTGAAGCGGACCTCTGTGATCTGCTCGCGCACGAGCGTACGCTTGATGACCATGCGCTGGCGCGGATCCACAGGCACTCGCCGGAGTGATTCAAGGGCGGACTTCCAGAAGCCTGCGAAATCCCTTGGCGGGTTTATGGCGGGGAATGTCTGGAAGCACTCGTCAAAGGTAACGGGCATCTCCAGACGTGAATTGCTGGACGGGAAAGCAAAGCAAGGATAAAAGGAAGCTGTAGCACGTATGGACCACCAGACCTACGATCGACCCTCCCTGGAAACCATCAAAGGCATTGGCAGGCCCATGACTTTCGAAGCGGGCCAGAAGATCTATCAGGATGCATACCTGGTAGGAGACCCTTGCGCGTACCTGATTGTAGAAGGAGAAGTGGAGCTTGTAAAAGCCTACACTCCTCTTCAGAAAGACGTGTTTCGCTTTGGCAAAGGCGATGTTTTTGGAATGCTAGAGGTATACGTGAACACTGCGCGAATGACGGACGCGCGTGCCGCCACTCAGGTGCAGGTCATTGGATTTTCGCGCGTCGAGTTCGAGCGGGCCATGGCTGCCAATCTCACTTTCGCACTTACATGCATTCGAATTCTGAGTAAGATGCTCAGGCAGATCAACCTCAAACTGAAGCAGATGCCCTGATATGCAAGAAACAGCTCATGACTATGATTTGATGAAGCTCGGCTTTGAAGGCGAGCGTGCCATCACAGCGGATTTATTCTTCAAGTATGGAAGAACCTACAAACCCAAGGAGATCATCCTCAAAGAAGGGGACAAAGGCTCCGAGGTGTACCTGATCATTTCAGGCAAAGTGGTTGTAACAGAAAGAATCGAAAAAGGCTCTTATCGCGTGCTCAATGCACTCGGGCCAGGAGAAATCTTCGGGGAAATGGCAATGCTCGAAAACGCTCCGCGATCAGCCACTTTGATCGCCGCAGTGGACACGAAGTTGCTCTGCCTGACTCCTGAAAACTTTGAGAAGATCTTCAAAACTCATCCCAGATGGGCGTTCAAGATTTTAGTAGCGCTTGGCCGGCGCATTCAAGCTGCATTCACAACCGTGGAGCAGCATTTCGGCGTAAGAAAGTGAAATGAATCTGATCAGGAAGGCGCTCGTGCGATCTCTTCCTCTGTCCATGCGAGTGAAGAGTGCGCTTCAGGAAAACGGCTGTCGCGTGCGGTTCGATTTCGAATCCAGAGATTGGTCCAGCGATATATCTTCGTTTCTATTTGATGATGGAAGCGCTCTTCGCAGTGCGGACGTAACGAATGCTCCTCGCGATCCAATCAAGACTCTCAGCGAAACAGGATACTTTTCAAAAACAGAACTGCTCTATCTGGAGGCCGTAGAAAATGATCCAGACGATGCTGGCCGCATAACGTTGTACTGGCCGGCGGAAAGAACGAGCCTTGAGAGATGGATCGCCGGTTCTTCACGTGTTCATCCTTCTGCTCTCTTGCCTGCGAAAGAAGCGGGCAAGATCGAATCGATTGAAATGCCTTCCGAGTCTGCAGAGCCCGGTATCTCGGCGCCAGCCACCGAAGTCACACAGACAGCTCCCTCGGATCCAATCACGGACCAGAAAGATCCTTTGCGCATCGCGGACGAAAAGGATCGGAAAAAACCGGCCCCGCCCGCGCGCGAAGCTCAGGTGCCTTCTCGCCCTGTGCTCACCCCGTGGGGCACCATGCGCTATGGTGTCGTGGGCGGACTTCGTGGAACCACGTTTCGCAGAAGTTACATTCTACACAGAACAGACCGTATGTGTTTTGCAATGATGGCCGGAGAAAAATCCGCGGTGCAAACGAGTCAGGGACCTTTCATAGAATATTTGAAGAAAATGGACGATTGGCCACTCGCTCACCAGAGTTATTCCCAGAAACATCCGCAACAGATGGAGACCATTTCCATCGAAATATTTTCAGATGGTCATTGCAGATTTTTCTGTGATGGAATTCAGGCAGTATACTGGTCCGGTCGTTTGAAAAAACTCATGCGTTTTCCAAATACCCAGGCACCTCTGAAAAGCAGGCTACATTCAGGCGATTTTGTTCTTTTGATTCCGGGTGGATGGAATTCGCGCGAAGCGGCGGAAATGCGCGAAATTTTTCTGTATCAGGAATCGGACCTCGCAGAAAGACTTTCCGCACTGCTTGACTATTCGGCCAGGGGTAAGGGTGTATTGCTCCAGGGACCAGAGGGAGTGCCGTGAGATTTCGTTCGTTGATGGTTGCATTGATCATTCCTGTTGCAGTCGTTGTGTGCGACAGGCTGCTCTTTGACCGTGTTCTTTTTTCTCTATCAAATCCTTCCGGATGGGATTCGTTTCGCTGGTATAATTTTGAATCCGTGTTTCGCGATGTGGAAAGACGCAGGTCCTCTGACACCAGACCTCTCATCGTTGCGGTAGGTTCGAGCATCGCTCAGTATTCCATTTTGCCGCGCGAAATGGAGAATCACCTGGGAGGCAAATATCATGTGGAGCTCATTTCGCATGCAGCCATGCTCCCCACAGACCTGCTGAATTATCGCAAACGCATTGCAGCACTCAAACCGGCCGCCGTCGTCTGGACCACGAATCCAGTGGATCTGGATCTAGAGCGTTTAACTCCGATCTGGGAAGCAGGGCCATACAGGTCGCAGCGTACAGAGAGAAACTTTGTTTCGCGTCGGATTCCCGCCAGGCTCTACTATCCTGACAGCATCATGCGCGAATCGGAGATTGGCGCAGAGCTAACGAGTGCGTATGCGGTGAGGACTGCGCTTTATTCCGCTCGCTATCCGCGCGACGAATGGCTGCCTTTTGTTCAATTTGTATCTGATTGGAACGGACCGCTCAAGAGTTATCTCAACTATCAGGGAATCCCCATTGCAGGTGGGATCTTCAGAGAAGGATTCACTGGCGCCTGCTTTGGTCTGAGCGAAGAAGTGACTGGAAAAGAAATCTGGATGGAGTTTCCGTCCGCTCTCTATTCTGCAGGAGTGAGGCTTGTAGTGCGTCCACTGCGCGCCGCAGAAATGGCGACGTGTGATTCTTTTTCTGGAACAGAGATTGTTCCGTCTCGCGCTGGTTGGCAGCAAATCACTCTGCCTCCAGGCAAACTTGAGATTCGACTGACTCACGTGATGGTCGAAGGAAGTGTAAAAGAGATGCAGTCAGGCCCGGCTTTCCAGGGAAGGGGTGTTCGCCTTCCAGGGAATCTTGGGCGGCGTGAGCCTGCCACTCAGGAAGTATATCTGCGAAGACCCAACCTGGAAGAAGCTCGCTTTGAATCCATGAGCGAACGTGAACTCATCCTTGATTACGAAAATCGAATGAATCCTCCCGATTGGAGGTTGCGTCCACCTCTTGTGAATATGGGCACGATTCGCTTATCCAAGACTCTGGTTGCATACGCCGGCTTTGTGGAAACTCGGCAGATGGCGGACATGAAGCATTTCATTACGGAACTGGCCGCGGATGTTCCAGTTCTCATTGTCAATCAGGCAGAGCATCCACTTTCGCTCGATGAATACGTCTGGAGCCAGTGGTATGCGGATTACGTTGGCTTCATTCAGGCAATGAAGTCTAGCCGCGTGTCTGTCCTCGATTTGCACGATGCTCTTCCCATGCGCGAACTCGGGGATCCGCACCATCTTACGTTTAAAGGTGCTCGTCACGTCCAACCCATGATGGCGGACGCTCTTTCGAAACTCCTGGGAAAATAGGAATGGCCCGGGTTCAAATCATTGGATCCGGCAATGCGTTCAACATGGATGGTCGGGCCCATGCCTGCTATTTGATAGAATCGGATCTTCTTTTGGACTGTGGCGCTTCTTCTGTTCTTCGCATGCAGTCTCTGCACGTGGATCTATCTTTTATTGCAGGAGTGCTGTTCACTCATTTCCACGGCGATCATCTTGCTGGACTTCCGTTCTTGCTATTGAACTACAAATACATTCTAAAGAGATCAGAGAGCCTTACCATTCTGGGTCCGCGTGGAATCCAGGAAACGTGCGAAAGGTTACTCGAGTTGACTTATCCTGGAATGACTTTCGAGTTTCCCATCCACTATTTTGAAATTATCCCCGGTAGAGATGTAGCATTCAGGGACAAAACCATTCGCGGGATGCCCGTGACTCATAGACCGGAGAGTCTCGGATATCGCATAACGTGGGAAAAGGATTCCTCCCGTCGGACCTTTGCTTTTTCTGGCGACGCGGCTTACGATTCACAACTATTCGAACTTGTGCGCGGAGTAGATCTCGCAGTTGTAGAATTGAGCCTGGTGGAAAATGACGGAAGTGTGGCGCATGTTGCACTGAGCGAAGTGCGGGACGGGTCTCTTCGCAGCCAGCGCGTTGTCTATTCTCATGTTTACGATGAACTCGCGAACCTTGCCAGAATGGAAGGTCTAACCGTGGCAGAGGACGGAATGATTCTGGAGTTTTGATTTTCGAAGTTTCACTAGCGAGCGGTGACGTATTCGAGTGGATCGATTGCTTTGTCGTCGCCGAATCTCACCTCATAGTGCACGTGATGCCCTGTAGCTCGGCCGGTTCTTCCGAGAAGTGCGATGGGTTGCCCTCTCTGGACACGGTCTCCTACATTCACTAGAAGAGAATCGCAGTGCGCGTAGAGAGTCGTGTATCCAAGGCCGTGGTGGATGCGAACAAACAGGCCATAGCCCGGTCTGTCTGATTTGGATACCTGCATCACAACGCCGGGTGACGTTGCAACGATAGGCGACTTTGGTGCGGCCGCAAAGTCCATTCCCGTATGTGTTTCACCCGTGGGATTTCCGAATGGATCCGGCCGCTGTCCAAATCCAGAGCTGATAAAACCAATTCCCGTAAGAAGCGGTCTGCCGCGTGGCGTCAGGTGATAAATGGAAATGCGATGCCAGAACAATCGGATCGCGTGATAGGCGCCGTCAGAAAGAGTATTTTCAGCAGAGCGACGTACTCTCTGCAGGTCTTCTATATCCAGCCCCACAATTCCTTCAGGAGATCTGCGGTCCGGTTCTTCCGTCAGCGAGTCCATCCAGGTTGCAAAAAGTTTATCATCGCGGTTATCGAGCTGGGATTGAAATGCAAACACCTGAGTCCGTGCAGATCTGAGCAGTTGTTTGCGCTCGGCGAGGATCATGGGCACGTTCATGAGGAGGCTTTTTCGATCCTCCAGTTTTTCAAAGGCCCTTTCTTCTTTCACATGGCGCAGAATCGTAACACCGGCACTTGCAAGTGGAAGTGCCACCACCATGAGCATTGCAAAATATACCACGTATTGATTGATGCGGACTCGAACCGGTTCTTCCGCTGTGTCACGGAGGATGAGAATCGTAATTCCGCTCCAGCCCTGGCGCTTCTTCTGGGCCAGACGTTTGCCCAGCCGATCCCAGAAGATGCGCAATGCCAGGATGGGCGAATTCACGCTGATAGCGCCGCACGGGCCTCTGTCATGGGAAGCGAATTTTCACTTGCTTTCGGGGTCCAGGCGGGGGACCCTTACAAAACACATGTTACGTCGCCTTCTCAGCCTCTTCCGAGGCCGCCCATCCGCCGATCAAGTCATTCCCTACCCGGATGGAAAACGAATCTACAGGGAATTCCACTCACTTCGCAAAGAACAGATGGATCCGGACGCTCTCAAAGTCATCAATCGCCTCAGCCGCCACGGATATCGCTCCTATCTGGTCGGAGGCTGTGTCAGAGACATGGTCCTGGGCAAAAAGCCAAAAGACTTTGATGTAGTGACTCAGGCCACTCCTTCGCAAATCCGTCGCATCTTCGCAAACTCCAGAACCATTGGCAGACGATTCAAAATCGTTCATGTTGTGTTTCGCGGCGGCAAGATTGTTGAAGTCTCAACATTTCGCGGATTGCCAGGCCACAGGCTCGAAGGAAAAAGAAAGAACCAGGACCTTCTGATGAAGAAGGACAATGTGTTTGGCACTCCAAAAGAAGATGCAGCACGTCGTGACTTCACGATCAACGCGCTCTACTTTGATCCAAGAAACGAAAGCATCATTGATTATGTGGGCGGGTTTGATGACATCCAGGCTCGCAATCTGCGTGTCATTGGTGATCCAGAAGTTTCTTTTGAAGAAGATCCAGTTCGCATGTTTCGCGCAGCCAAGTTCGCGGCTCTCTTGAATTTCAATCTGGAAGCAGAATCGCTCAAAGGCATCCGCAAGAAGAAAGATGAAATGCTCAAGGCATCTTCCGCGCGGATGCTCGAAGAGTACTACAAGATCTTTCGCACAGGAAAGACATTCGAAATATTTCGCAGCCTGGCTGAAACCGGACTGCTCTCTGTTCTGTTCCCGTTTCTTGGGAAGGTGGATGGAGAAGAGTTTCGCGTAAGTCCTGCAGGCAGAAGGCTCGACATCGCAGACAAGATTCTGACAGAGCGCGAAGACCTCACCACTGTGATTTATCTGGCTCTCTTGCTTGCTGAGCTGGTCCCGGATATCTTTCACGGCGGAACAAAGACCAACATTGCAGAATATGTGAAAAACAAAATTTCAGCGGAGTGCACTCGTCTCAACATTCCTGGAAAGGAACGTGATCGCCTGACACAAATCTTTGTTAGCCAGCCACGTTTTCAACAGAGCGAACGCGGCCGGGGCAACAGACCGGATGTTTTTCGTAGCAAGATTTTCTTTTATGAAGCGTTCATCATCTTCAAGATCCATGCACTTTCTCGCGGAGACGATGATGCCATCCAGCAAGCAATGTTCTGGGAGTTTGGTCCCAAGATTCATCCGCCTTCTGACAGCACTCTGATCACAATGTTTCCTCGCAGGCATCGTGATCGATTTGGTCGGCCGGATCGAAACGATCGTCCTCGTGACCGTGATCGCGGAAGAGACAGAAACAGGGATATGGAACCCATTCGTGATGATGGCATCATGAGTGGAAAGGTTCGGCCTGAGCGTCCGCGTCCTGAAAGACCGGAGCGCGATAGGAACGAAGACAGACAGGATAGACCAGAAAGACCGGATCGCAACAGAAATGAAGAAAGGGTGGATCGCGACCGGAACGATCGCTTTGACCGCAACAGAACGGATAAACCAGAATCAACAGATGAGTCCGGGGCACGTTCTACAGATCGCGCGGACCGTCCCCACGACCCGGATGCAGTGGCTACGGGCGATCAGCCGCCGCGCAGGCGCAGGCGCAGGTTTCGCAGACGTCGCGGCCCCCGCAATGGGAACGGAGGCGGCAACGTCACGGCTGAGAATGCAGAGAATGGCGATTCAGGCAATCCTGGGAGTGGAAATTCACCCACCACTGAAAGCGGAGAAAGCTTTCGCGAGAGTGCAGAGCCCTGATTCGACTGCTTCATATAGACGATGACGTGGACTTCCTGGAAGACACGGCCATCGTCCTTGAGCGTCGCGGAATCAAAGTTTTTTCAGAATCAGACGGAAGGCAGGCCTTCCAAGCGCTTCGTCGCAGTCCCGTAGACATTCTACTCATAGACATTGACATGCCCGCTCTGTCCGGGTTCGACCTCCTTGCCAGATTCAGACGCAATTCGCGCATCTCTTCTATACCGTGCATTTTTCTGACGGGCCAGACTGGATCAAATTCCATCCTCCAGGCTCTGAGAAGCGGAATCGATGATTATATTACGAAGCCTTTTCATTCAGAAGAGCTTGCGGATAGAATTGAAACCATTGTTCGGAAGAAGAAACCGTCCGTGCACGAGGAGTCTTTGTTTGTCCACTTCTGTGATGCGCATTTACTCAGGTCGAGCAGCGCGGCGGGCGATTTTGACTTTTACAGTTCCGTGTTTCGTCGCGCCTGCCAGATGATTTCCTGCGCCACGCCCGAGGTCGGCCTTTTCTTTTTGTCCGCAGATACGGCGCAGATTTCTCCTTGCTCCAGGGAGAAGAAGGTGGAGGCCAGGGTGGTGCGTGTGCTCGCCGCTGCGTCCGGGATGATGCAGAAACGTGCAGACGTTCTCATTCGTCGTGGCGATTATCTCGAGCCGCTTGCCATTCGAGGACTTCGTGCCAGGTACTCGGCAGGCAGAGACCGATCGATCGTAGAACAGTGGTTACTCGCTCAGAATGAACTTCTGCATTCTTAGAAGAGCGCTCATCACTCTGACCAGATCCAGCAATCTATCGCAGCATCCAGTCAATTCCTGGATCATGGGTGCCAGTCTTTCAAAGTTTTCGTCCGGGATCCTGTCCGCGTAGATGGCCTCGTTTGGATGCAGAACGATTCCGTACTGATCGATCATTTCATTTCTGATCGATTTCATCAGTCGCAGGTTGATGCGGTCCAGATCTCCCGTTGCTTCATCCGTTGCGTAGAGAAATTCTCCTACTTCAGTGAGCATCTTGTTTTCGTTTTCGTCTCTTGATTCCCGCCCGGTCAGAGTCTGGTATGTGCCCATGAGTTCGTCATAGTGCGCCTTGAGCTCTCCAGAAACAACGAGCCCGAGTTTGATGAATTGCAGGAGAGTGATCCAGTGCGACGGTGCTCCTGGCTTCTTGTCTTGGCGAGCACTGCGTACTGCTGCCGCGTCGTCTTGAATGGTTTCCAGGTGCTGGATGATTTCGGGGATCACCTGTTCTCCAATGGAGGTCAGGCATTCTGCAAACACTGCCTTATAGCTTTTGATCGCTTCCGGCGTCATGAAAGACTTTCCCGAACGCGAATCAGCTCTCCTTGTGCAATTCCAATCTGTTCTTCTTGCCTTTCGCGCGCGGTTCCGCCTCTGCTTGCTTTTCTGTCCGTGCTCGAAGTCATATCGATTGCTTTTTTATAGAATGATTCATCCGCCAGTAAGTCCGAGGCTTCCGCTCGTAGCGATTCAGGTGCATTTTCAAGAGTGAATCCGCGCTCTGCGCACAATCCAACGAGTCTGCCTGCGATATGATGAGCTTCTCTGAACGGAACGCCTTTTTCAATGACCAGCGCGTCTGCCAGATCTGTGGCAAGAGCGAACCCCTCGGAAAGAGAACGCGTCAGGCGATCACGACGAAATTCAATTCCTCCGGCAAGAGCAGTCAGTGCGCGGGCCACTACCATGGATGATCTGGCGGAATCCAGAAGTGGAAGTCTGTCTTCTTGCAGGTCGCGATTGTATGCGAAAGGAAGTCCCTTCAAATTCATGAGCAGATTCATGAGATTGGCAACCGACCTTCCAGCGCGACCGCGAACCAGCTCTGCTGTGTCCGGATTTTTTTTCTGGGGCATGATGCTTGAACCTGTGGTCAGCCCGTCTGTGATTTTGATGAAACCAAATTCTACTGAATTCCACAAAACTACTTCTTCTGCGTATCTGGATGCACGCACACCCAGGGACGCGCATGCGTAAAGAAAATCCTGGATGTGATCTCGAGTGGAGACTGCATCCATTGCATTTTCGTAGAGAGATTCAAATCCCAGTTCTTTCTGAACGAATTCTCTATCTGTTTTGTAGTTCACACCGGCCATAGCCCCCGATCCAAGAGGCATTCTGTTTGCTGTGTTGTATGCGGTTTTGAATCTGCTTGCATCGCGCAAAAATCCCCAGAAATGGGCCAGCAGGTGATGGCTCAGACGAATGGGTTGAGCGACCTGGAGGTGAGTGTATCCGGGAAGAATCGTATCGATTTCTTTCTTCGCAGAATCAAGGAGGGCAGAGCAGAAATCCAGGATCTGGCGGCCAATGAGGAGAGCGGACTTTCGCACGTACAGATGAGTGTCCACTGCGATCTGATCGTTTCGCGATCTTGCTGTGTGGAGTTTTCCGGCGGAAGGGCCAATGATTTGAGTCAGCCTTGTTTCTATGTGCGTGTGGATATCTTCGAGTTCGTGTTTGATCTCAAATTTTCCCTCTTCGATTTCTCTCTCAATTTGTGCGAGACCTCTTTGAATGTCCGCGAGTTCCCTTTCAGTCAGGATTCCAATTTTGCCCAGCATCTTCGCATGAGCTCTGGACCCTGCGAGATCTTCGCGATACAATTCAATGTCCAGTTCGATGGAGCTTCCGAGTTCAAGTAGTATATCGTCTGAACCGCCAGACTGGCGTCCCACCCAGAGTTTCAAAGCAGATGGCCCCATATTTGAGAGAATCGCACCGGCATTCTCTGGATTGTGAATAGTTTTAGATGATAGTCCAGGACCAGGCTCTTGATTTGCACGTAAATGCTTTTGAATCTGGTTTCAATCTGAGCTGCGTCTGCTCCTGGAGATAAAACAATGTAGCTGAGAGGAGAGATTCGAAATATACTGTCTGTATTCTTTAAATTTTCTTTAATAGTTTTCTGGATGGAGTCCATGATTTCGCCGCTTCTGTATTCTCCTGAAAGAGAAAAATATACGCGCAAATCCTGGAATAGAAAATGAGTCAGAGTAACCGGAGTGCCCTGTTCGAGCAATGCCTCGAGGAGAGGGCGCAGTTCTTTTTCCACGTGAAAGAAAATGTTCTGAATGCTTTTCTCTCTGAGTCCGTGTGAATTGAGGAACACGTTTTCTGCGTGCACGAGAAGTGAGTCGCTTGCCTGAGTTGCGAACGGTTTGTTTTTGATGGGAAGGATTCCGTAGAAGCGAAGTCTGTGCTCTCCTACAATGAATGGTAAATCTATTTCAGTCCAAACATCCGGAGGCATGGTGCGCGAGTCGCTCTGGATTCCATATGAGAAAATGGCAATGGGTCCTGCAAACAGCGTGACGCTTGCAAATCCGCTGTGAAGGCAGATCATTTGAAAAAGCCAGCGAGTGAGGGATCCGTCTGCCGCTCTTTTGAGATCACTTTCAAAAGAAAGCGCCAGGTCTGTTGGAAGAGTACCCAGCGCAGTTTCAAGATTTTCGCGAATGGCATCCTGATTTCGTATCAGGACAGGGGGCAGGCAGGATGTAAGTTCGTTCACTGCCCCCTCCCGGAGTAGTTAGATTACGGCGCCGGCTGCAGCTGCATCAATGCCGCTGAACAATCCTTCGAAAAGTGCCGTCGTCAGATAACGTTCGCCAGAGTCAGGAAGGATGACAACGATATTCTTGCCTGCATTCTCTGGCAACGAAGCCAGTCTGAGCGCTGCGGTTGCTGCCGCTCCGCAGGAAATGCCACAGAGGATTCCTTCCTCTTTTGCCAGTCTGCGCGCCATTTCAATGGATTCGTCATTGGTCACCTGTTCTACTCGATCAATCAGGCTGATGTCCACAATGGATGGAACAAAACCTGCGCCGATTCCCTGGATCTTGTGCGGGCCTGGAGCTACTTTTTCGCCCTTCATAGTTTGCGTGAGTACCGGGGAGTGTGCCGGTTCCACTGCTACAATCTGGATTGCCTTGTTTTGCTTTTTGAGATAACGGCCCACACCTGTGATCGTTCCGCCTGTGCCAACGCCAGCGACGAAGATGTCAATCTTGCCTTCTGTATCTTGCCAGATTTCAGGACCGGTTGTTTCTTCGTGGATGGCTGGATTTGCAGGATTGTCAAACTGCTGAGGCATGAAATACTTCGCTGAGTCAGAGTTTGCGATTTCTGTCGCCTTTTCGATGGCTCCTTTCATTCCCTTGGCGGCTTCTGTCAGAACCAGTTTGGCGCCAAATGCTTTGAGAACTTTCCGGCGCTCGATGGACATGCTCTCTGGCATGGTGAGTGTGAGCGGATAGCCGCGAGCGGCTGCCACATAGGCCAGGGCAATGCCTGTGTTTCCAGAAGTAGGCTCTACGATTTCCATTCCCTTCTTCAGCTTTCCTTTCTTCTCTGCATCCCAGATCATGGCTGCGCCGATTCGGCATTTTACAGAGTAAGCCGGGTTTCTCCCTTCAATTTTGGCGATCACGCGCGCGCCTTTGCCTGCCGCTACTCGGTTCAGTTGAACCAGGGGTGTGCGGCCAATCGTAAGTGTATTGTCCTCGAAGATTTTCATAAAGACCTCATTGTCTAGTGTTTATATCAGGATACTAGGAATTGCTTTTTCCGTCAACTTCAAATGCCTCTGGAACCGGTATCTCGCGCAACTCGGAAATGAAGCTCTGTCTCAGGTGATCCGGAGAAAGGATCTTCACATACGGTCCAAAAGAACGAATCATTGCTTTGAACCAGTGGCTATCTTTGATGTTCACCTTCGCCGTCCATCTGCCACCCGCACCTTTTTTGATTTCTTTGAGATCCAGGGTTCGCTCCAGAGCAGGTCTCACACCCCTATCAAATTCTATTTCTCCAGAAAAGCCGCTCTTGTCCTTGCGAAAGATAAAAGATTCATTCAGAACTGGTTGAACGGAAGGAGCTTTCTCCTGCTTCACGTTTAGTATCTCTACTTTTTCCATTCTTTCCAGATGAAAGATGCGCGGAGAACGGCGAGTGTGGCAGTATCCGAGGCAATAGATGGTTCCCTGGTTCGCAAACACAGCCCACGGATCGATCCGACGTATTTCCGGTTCTTTTGAATAGAGACTTCTGTACTGAAATTCCACCTGAAGCGAATCGTCGATGGCTCGCATGAGTATGGATTGCTTTCGCGCAAATGGTCCGGGTTCGATGGCAAGCGGAACCTGACTCATGCGAAGAACAATGTCTCTCAAATGCTTGGTTGGTTTTCTTCCGCCGCTATAGAAGTTGATTTCTTTTTCGAGTAGAGCCTGAACTGCGGTCCATTCGTCCGGTGTAAGAGCCAGAGGACGATCGAGGCCCTGGGGAAACTCCAGAAAGACTCTGTCGTCTTCAATGTAAATATCAATGTAGTCAGAAGGAGTGAAGGGCGGCTGACCAAAGAATAATAGTTTTTCCAGGTCTTCGTGCAGCTTCTTTTCGCTCGTATAGCCGGAGATCTTCTGCAAATCTTTGATCTTGATTCCCTGATTTGCTTTTAGAATTGGAATCAGAGAAAGAAGTTTCTTTAGATTGCGCGCGAACTTTGTGTCTGCCTGCGTGGATGGCTTCTTTGCTTTTTCTTTCGCGGGCAGTTTCCCGGGAGAGGGACGGCGTGCCACCGGAGATTTCTTGTTTGCGCTCATGGATTGGCTCCATACTGACTGCGAATGCGCGCAATGTAATTCAAGTAATCCTTTCTGATATCTTCAGGACCAATCTGAACGACCACACCTGGATTGCGAAACATGAAACTGAAGAGCGCCTCTTTGTTTGTTGTTTTGATTCTGAGTTGAATGCGTGCTGCATTCTTTTCGTTTCCAAACTTGACCCTGTTGTCCGGAATCCCGGACAGAAAGTCGACCATGGCTTCCTTCCCTTCCTCGTGAAGCAGTAGATCAATGACTGCGGCTTCGTGAATGGACAGAGTGAGCGGATGAAGGGTGTGCTCTTTGATATTGAATCTTGGATCTGCGCGAAACTGGGTTTTAGTCACGTTCACGGAAACAATTCTATCCAGATAAAAGTAGCGAATTGCATTTGCGTCGCGAGCAAAACCAACCAGGCACCAGCGTCCTCTGTGTGAAATGAGTCCGCGCCCTTCTACCAGGCGAATGCTCGATCCCAGTTCTTTGTCTGGATATTCAATCTCAAGAAGCAATCGTTTGCGGATGGCGGACCGAATGGGCGCCAGATGGTCCACGAAGGACTCGGAAGGGGCCCAGAAATCCTGAGAACTTCCACGGCTCAGGAGAGATGGATCGCGGTAGAGCAGCTTGGTGGCAGCGGATCTGTAAAGTTCTGCATTTCTTTCATCTTTTGTATTTTCAATCGCATACAGTAGAACCGCAGACAGCGCGCTCGCTTCCTCTGCAGACATTTTGAGATCCGGCAATTTTTCAAATTCGTTTCGCGGAACGTAGATATGTCCGCGCGCAAGGTTTCCGTTCGGAAGAGCCTGGCCATCCGGAAAATGTTCTAGATCCAGACCCAGCAATCGCAGTTCATCTTTGTCTCTTTCAAACTTTCTTCTAGCCGATTCAGGATCTCCGGAGTATGCGGGGGCCAGATTGTCGCGGATTTTAGAAAAACTCAGTCCATTTGGATGATTCAAGAATGTCAGGTAGAGACATCCGAGTCTCTCCATCTTTGCCATTCCTTCTTCGCGAGTGCCCGGCATGCCTGGGTAAGGCACATCGCCAGTGTTGTCGGTCAAGGAAAAAGAACAAAATGATTGCGAGCGCGCTATGCTCTCTAGACTTTCGGCATGTCTGTTGTTAGAGGGCTTGAGTTTCTGGGCAGAACGCAGTTGATGCGCTACGGTAGAACGGAAAAAACCTCTCTGCAGATTCCAGTTCGGGGAGAGTCTCTGCCCGCGTATCGTTATTCTCCAGCTTCTCGCTTGCGCGGTACCATCCTCATGGTCCATGGCATGACTCTTCGCGGAATTGATGATCCGCGTCTGGAGAACCTGGGTCGATCTTTTGCGAGCATGGGGTTTGAGATGGTGGCTCCTCTTTTTCCCGAGGTGCGCGACCTTCGCATCACAGCAGAAACTGTTTCTAAGATAGAAGACGCAGTGACCTGGCTTTCAGAAGACGTGCAAGGAAGTGTGGCTCTTTTCTCTGCTTCTTTTTCTGGCGGGCTTTCCATTGTGGCTGCTTGCAGAGCGATTAAGAATAAGCTGAGTGCTGTTTGTACTGTGGGCACTCTGGGTGATGTGGATTCTACTCTGGACTTTCTTCTGGGGCAGCAAGGGATCGATGATTATGGCACACTGGTTGTGCTGTGGAATTTTCTGCCGGTGCCAGAAGATGTTCGCACTGCTCTCTATATCGCGGCTGCAGACAATGGACTCATACGCGAGCCGCCTGAACTCGGAAGATTTGTGGCAGGCATGAAGAGCACGGAACGAGAACTGTTTGAAAGACTCAGACAGGACCCCGCGTTTCGAATGGAAAGGTGGAAGGAGTTTTCAAGCACCTCTCAGTTCAGAGAGCTCAGGCAGAACGTTTCTCCTCTTTTGCACGTGGGTAAGATGCCTTTTCGCCTCGTGCTCGTTCACGGAGAAGCGGACAACGTAATTCCAAAAGAAGAATCAGAGAAATTGGACCGGGCTTTTAGAGAAGCAGGTACGGAAACGCAACTGTGCGTCACTCCGCTTATTTCGCACGGCGACGGTTCGATCGGGCTTTCTGCCGCGCCGCAGGCCTGGAAGCTCGCTTCTGCGATGGGATCTTTTTTTTCTGCGATTTAGGTTTTGCAGCGGGCTTCGTGGTTTTCTTTCGCTGAGCCGATTTTGTTTTCTTTCTGGTGGGCTTTGGATCTGGTTTTGCGGATTTGTGAATTGTGTCTGATAGACTGCGGTCTTCGCTGAGGATGGCAGTGCGAAGAGATTCTGCCAGTTGTTCTTTTTCCTCCGGCAATGCAGCAAGCACGCTGTCTTTCTGAGAAATTTCGCCAGATGGTTTGCGCGAAGCCATCAGCTTGCCTCTACTATGACTTTGACGCTTTTGTTCGAGTCAGCTGCAGTCTCGAATGCAGTGCGAATGCTATCCAGTTTGTATTTGTGCGTGATCATATCCTGTTCGAAGGTCGCGGCGATCTCTGGTTGTTCGGACAAGAGTTTCATGGTGCGATGGAAATCGCCACAGCGAGACGTGCGAATTTCCATGGATTTCTGGTTGAGTGCGTCTGTCAGTGCGGACGTAGACGAACCGGTAAAGAGGATGGCGCCTCGCGGGCGCAAAATAGAAAACTCGATGCCTTCGAGAGGACGAATGATCTGGTCCATCTCTGCGAGACTGGAGGCGATCGCAAGATCGAACCTGGGAACAATCGATCCTTCGAGTTGCATGCCAGCGCGGATCTTAACTGCGGTTTCTTTTGCGTCTACTCTATGGTAGGTACGCTTTTTACCTGTGGCCGCATCTTTCTCTTTCATCTCAGAAACAATCGTTTCCGGAACTCCTGGAGCCACGTAGATGTTTACGTTAGAGCGAGGTCCTTCGTCCGGCCATGTATATTCCAGCTGATTTACATTGTAAGGAAGAATTGCCATTTCATCTACGACCAGATCTGTCAGATGTTTGAGGCCCAGAGTCTCCTGTCCGTTTGTGGATTTCAGAGATACAGATCTTCGCGCCATTCTCAGCGCTTCTGCGAATCCTTCCTGCTTTCCTGTAGTGTCGAACACCACGTCATATGTGGAATCAGGGATAGGATTGCGAGTGTCCACAACCTCGTCTGCGCCCATCTTGAGACACAATGCGCGTAAGTTTTCATGACGAATGAGAGCTGTGATTTTGAAATTCAGTTTGCGCTCTTTTCTGTACCCGGCGAGTGCCGCGATGATGAGCATTCCCAATCTTCGCGGTCCAAGTACCGCGACACTGTCTCCATTCTTGATGGGTGTTGCGTCCACTCCCTGGAGAGAAGCAGCAAATGGTTCTGTAAGAGAGGCAGCAAGTGCGGAGACCTGTTTGGGTACTTCTACAATTGCATCCACCGGTGCAAGAATCCACGGAGCAAATCCTCCTGGAAGTCTGTCAATTCCCAGAGTGATCCTTTCAGGCGAATGAGTGTGAAGACCGTGGAGAGAGAATGGATCTTTTGTTTCAATGTGACGCGCGAGTGGAGATGCATTGATTTCAATGACGACTGGTTTGTTGTCTTTGATGCCAACTACTTCATGTCCGATGATCTGAGGCAGAGGATACGGCAGAAATCTTCGCGCAAGATCCGTAGAGCACACGCCGCAGTAGAGAGATTTTACAGCAGTGTAGCCCTCACCGAGTTCCATCTGCTTCTGGCCGTTTCTGAAAATGGTCCAGCCTGACTTTTCGTCTCCCTCGAAGCGGTATTCAATCTCTTGAAAGCTGCCGTCGCTTTGATACTCGGGAGCTTTGAAAGAGATTGTTTCCAAGTTATTTCTTCTCTGGGTCGGTTACTTTGATATGAACCTTGGATGTCCAGTTGCGAAAGGGTGCTAAAGCTTCCATACGAGCTTCCGGGACGTAGTAGATGCGTTCGCCGTAGCGAACGAGAAGGCCCTTGTAGTGAGCATATTTGGTTCTGTGATCGACCAGGCCGATCTCTTTTACGTCGTTCCAGTTCTCACAGGTCTTGAGAACTGGAATATGCCGGAGGTGGAGCTCCCGGATTGCGTTTTCCTTTACGGAGTCCCTGAGGATCTTCTCCCATTCCATCCATTAGTTTCCAACAGATCAGGCTTTTTTTGTAAAGTAATTTAGTACCGGCTTTCGAGCGGCTTCCACTTCGTCTATGCGACGAACAAAGCTCCGCGTCGGGCTGGACTTCATACTTTCGTCCTGGCCATTCATTCTGGCCGCCAGGTCCTTCATCACAGCGCAGAAATGCGCGATTGTTTCCGGAGACTCTGTCTCAGTTGGCTCGATCATGATCGCCCCATGGACGCTGAGCGGGAAATAGATGGTAGGTGGATGATATCCGTAGTCTATGAGAGTTTTTGCAAGATGAATGGTTTCGAGGCCTGTTTTACGCTGTTTTGCGTCGCTGAAGACCGCTTCATGCATCGTGTCCAGGCCTGAGGCTGGCTCGAAGACTTCTTGCAGAGACTTTCGCACAAGATTCGCGTTGAGCACTGCCTGCTCGGCGACGCGGTGCAGTTCATTGCCATAAGACAGAATATAAGTCAGAGCACGAATGATCATTCCAAAGTGACCGGGGCCAGCTTTGACTCTTCCAATGGACGCGGAAGGCGATGTGACAACATAGACCGGGCCCTGTGAGCTTTCTTTTTTTTCCACAATGGGTCCAGGTAGAAATTCGCGCACCCTGTCAGATACAACGACTGCCGCCGCACCTGGTCCGCCACCTCCATGAGGAGTGCTGAATGTTTTGTGGAGATTCAGATGGCTGATGTCCACGCCCATTTTGCCAATAGACACCTTGCCTACGATGGCGTTGTAGTTGGCTCCGTCCATATAGAGAAGAGAACCATTCTTGTGTAAAAGATCTGCCACCAGAGGAATGTTTGTTTCGAAGATGCCCAGAGTGTTCGGGTTCGTGATCATGAGAGCAGCCACATCTGGAGTGAGCGCTTTCTTGAATTCCTCTACATCCAGAAGGCCTTCCGCGGTGGAGGGCAGTTCACGGACAGTGAAGCCTGCCAGAGTGCAGGAAGCAGGATTGGTTCCATGTGCGGAATCCGGGACAAGCACCACTGTTTTGTGCGTATCACCCTTCTTTTTTAAGTATGCTTTTACAAGGAACAGCCCGGTCAGCTCACCGTGGGCACCTGCCGCAGGCTGCAGCGTGATCCCGGGCATGTCTGTGACTGTCTTGAGCACCTCTTGCAGTTCGTAGACTGCGCGAAGGCCCGCCTGTGCGTATTTTTCAGGAGTGTTTGGATGAAGGTCCGCGAACTGAGCGCTCGCTGCAATTTCCTCGTTGATGCGAGGATTGTATTTCATCGTGCAGCTTCCCAGAGGATAGAGGTTCAAATCGATTCCGTAGTTCCAGGTGGAGAGTCTTGTGAAGTGTCGCACCACTTCCGGTTCAGAAACTTCCGGAAGGTGGATGTCCTCTGCGCTGCGAAGAAGAGATGAATCGATTTCAATTGGAAGAGATGCGTCATCCGCAGGGAAGCTCACGCCGATTCTTCCAGGGCGAGATCTTTCAAAAATAAGGGGTTCTTCGAAGATCTGCCCGTTACGAGTGGTGCTCAGTTGATTCTGCATTGCTTTTCTCCGGCTTACGCCGATGCCAGGGCCTCTGCCCAGCGATCTACGATTTCTTTCGAATGCATTTCGTGGAACGAAACGTGGAGTCTGTTCTTGCCAATGACGCTTCCAGGTGCGATGCCGAATTTTTCCACGCAATGCTCGAAGACTTCGTTTGCGTCTTTCTTTGTCTCGATTACAAATTCATTGAAAATGGGAGAGGAACTGAAGATTACCTGCACACCTGCAATCGAGGACGCTTTCTTTCTGCCGTAGGCTGCGAATCTGGCGCATCTTTCTGCGGCGCGACGAATTCCGTGTTTGCCCATCACAGATAGATAGATGGCCGCGCGAAGGGCCATGAGACCCTGGTTTGTACAGATATTGGAAGTTGCTTTCTCGCGGCGAATGTGTTGTTCTCGCGTGGCGAGAGTGACTACGAATGCGCGTTCTCCGTTTGCATCTTTTGCTTCTCCAATCAATCTTCCAGGCATATTTCGCATAAAAGCGGGAGATGCTCCGAGAAATCCGAGCCATGGTCCGCCGTAGGAGAGTGGAACTCCAAAGCTCTGTGCTTCTCCACATACAATGTCTGCGCCGCATGCGCCTGGAGATTTCACCAGTGCAAGAGACATTGCTTCCGTGATCACTGCGATCAACAGTATACCTTTTGCTTCTAGAATTTTCTTCAGTGCAGTGAGGTCTTCTATGATGCCGGAAAAGTTGGGCGTTTGCACAACGAGTGCTGCTGTGTTGTCAGAAATTTTCCCTGAAAGTTTTTGAACGTCGATTCTGCCGGATGCATCTGCAGAAACAAAATCGAACTGAAAAATTCCGCCCTCTGAATACGTGCGCATGGTTTCGATGTATTCTGGATGAATTTGTTCTGAGAAGAGGATGGATGATTTCCCCGTGATTCTCTGTGCCATGTAGCATGCTTCAAGCATCGCAGTGGAGCCATCGTAGAGAGACGCATTCGAAATTTCCACACCCATGAGTGTGGCCATCATGCTCTGGTATTCGAACATGGCCTGCAGTGTGCCCTGGCTGATTTCTGGCTGGTAGGGTGTGTATGCTGTGAGGAATTCTCCGCGCGAGATGAGCGGACCAATGATGGAGGGAATGTAGTGAGTGTGTCCGTTTCCTCCAATGAATGTGTGTTGGATTTTTTCTACGCCTGGACGAAAGTGCTCGCGGATCTCCATCTCTGACATGGGCGAACGCAACGAAGTGGTTGTATTTCCGCGAAGAGCTTCCGGAATGCAGCGAAACAAATCGTCTGCGCTCTTCAAAGAGAGAGACGAGAGCTCTTCCTGGTATTCCTTTTCAGATACTGGGAGATACTTGTGTGGGTTCATTTGCTACTGCCTTTAGAAATCAATGCCCGTCGAGGCTGGCCAGATACTTCGCATAGTCTGCCGAATTCATCAGGCCGGAAAGCGCGCCTTTGTCAAAGTCCTTGAGTTTGATCAGCCAGGTTCCGTATGCGTCTTTGTTGACCGCCTCCGGTTTGTCTTTCACGGCGGGGTTCAGGGAATCTATGACGCCAGAGACAGGAGTATAGAGATCTTCTGCTGCTTTTACGGATTCGATGGTGCCGAAAGTTTTTCCTGCTTCTACCTTCGTGCCGGGAGCCTTCAAATCTACGTATACAATGTCTCCCAGGGCGTTCTGGGCGTAGTCAGAGATCCCAACGGTCAAAAAGCCGCCTTCTTCTCTGGCCCATTCGTGTTGTTTTGTAAAAAGATAGCCTTCTGGTATTTTTGAGTCCATCTAGATTCTCCTGATTGCCCGGCTGAGGGTCACTTCTGCCGATTTTTCCCGGCCGTCCCCTGAACAAACGCTTTTTTCTCTGCTTTCGCAGGAACTTTTTTGTCGCGAATCTGTATATAGAAAGCTTCGAGCCCTACAGGCAGAAAGGCAGTTCCAATCCCCGCGTTTACAATAGGAGAAAAGCCACCAGAAAGAACTTTGCCCAGTTCCGCGCCCGACTCATTCACAACTGCATATCCTTCGCGCGGAACGCCTCCTTCCATGAGTTTGAAGCCCACTACTTGATTGGCCGGGCCACTCTTCTTTTGCTCCAGCACGCGTGCATAACCAGGCATTACGGAGGTTTTCTCTTTTACAATCCAACCGATTCCACTTTCTACAGGTGTCCATGTTTCATTGAGTTCGTGGCCGTAGAGAGGATAGCGCGCTTCGAGTCGAAGCAAATCGCGTGCACCGAGTCCACATGCAATCAACCCGCTGCTTGATTTTTGTGCAAGAATGCCTTTCCAGATTTCCACTCCTGCGTTCACATCGGAATAGATTTCAAATCCGTCTTCTCCAGTGTAACCGGTGCGACTCAGTCTGAGTTTTCCAAATCTTGAGTCCATATCTTTGAAGCGATAGTAACCAATGGAAGAAAGATCTAGATTCAAGAAATCGCGAAGAATATCTTCTGCCAGTGGTCCCTGGATTGCAATTTGATGAATGGTGTTGCTTATGTTCTGAACATCTGTGCCGGCGATTTTATATTTCTCAAAATGTGCTGTAACTGCTTCATAGTTAGAAGCATTTGAGACAACGAAGAAACTTTCTGGATTTACGCGATAAATCGTGATATCATCCACGATTCCGCCCTTCTCATTCAATACTGCATTGTATTGAACCTGTCCATCTTGCATTTCCTGTACCCGATTGCAGGTGACAGAATCCAGGAATTCTTCAGCAGTTGTGCCCTTTACTTCGATCTCTCCCATGTGTGAAACATCAAATAGTCCTGCTTTTTCGCGTACAGCCTGGTGTTCTTGCAGGATAGAAGAGTACTGAACAGGCATTTCCCATCCAGCAAACGGAACCATTCTGCCTCCAGATGAATGATGAATTGAATTCAGCGGTGTTTTTTTTAGGTTCATTTGGAAAATTCCGTGGATTGGATTTTCCAGAAGTAAATTTGCACGCTGCTTCTGCTATAAATTCGCGCACGATTTAGCGAAAATTTTTTTTTGGTGCAAGTTCTTCATAATTGTTTTGACCGTCGGAGCCCGTTTGATTTCATCGCATCTTCTTGAAGCGGATTGTTTATCTCCTCAGAGAGGGTGTGAATTGTCCGTGTATAATTTTCTGTCACATTAGTTTTGCGAAATTCGCGGAGAGAATGTGAGAACGCAATACTACGAAGAACGATTGTTGAATACATGAATGAGATGAAGGAAAAGACTGAGCAATCAATGCAAAAGAAGCAGTCCTGTGCACAATGCGGGGAAACATCTGATAAATTGTATCAGCACAATCTCTGCAAAGAATGCTTGAAGCAGAGTTTTCAGCGTCTGATTCCAATGATCAACGAATTCCGCATCCGCAATTGAGTTCTGAACATCCATTGAAGCGTCAGATTAGCTCTGCCCCCACCAATCTCTGCATACGTTTCCTCTGAAAATTTACTGACAGCACGCGCGCCTGGCCGAGTTTTGAATCCATGCGTGAGAATCCTCTAAGGGAAGTGAATATTGCTCTGGTTGCCACAATGGTGACTCTGGCACTTGCAGTGGGTGTAGATACGATTTTGCCCAGAATTGGTCTGGCAAAGCTCACGGCGGTCCACTATACGCATTCGCGCGTCTTCAAAGCCACTCCAGCTGGCGGAGAAATCGTTTATAAAGGCGCGGATCCTGCGCGACTGAAAGAAGACCTTGAAATTCTTTCCAGAAGGTTTGAGCGCGGGCATTTTGAAATCATTACTTTGCCCGGAAGCAAGCTCTCAAACGAAGTCACTGCTATGAAGGCGCGTGCCGCTTCTTATCGCTATTCTGTGTCCACGGGCGCAGAGGAGGCTACGCTGCGCGTAGACGGCCCGCAGGAGCCTCTGGCAGGGTATCTGAAGTATCTCCAGGCAAACTGGAATCAATAAAACGCCTCATCTGGGCTTTGTTCGCATCATTTGAGTAGATTCTTCCGCAAGAATCTGCGCCAGAGCCTTTCTGCCGCGTTCGTTGAAGTGAATCGTATCAAACCAGTATCCCGGTTGATCCAGTTCTCTTACGATTCTGTAGGGAAGGCCGCTTCGAGTGAAAGCAGATGTCATGTTTCGTTCGTTTTCCATTGGGCTTAGCCCCAGATTTCCATAAACCACGGTGTGGAGAGGCATGACGATGAGTTTCACACGCTCGCGCGGAAGATGGGATAAAGCAGATTCAAATAGTCCGTGAGCGTTGGGAATGGTTCTTTCTTTCCTCAGGCTCTCAGGTTCTATCTTTTGTGAGATAGAAGTGGATACATTCCATTTTGGATCCGTGGTCAAATCCGCTTCTTTCGCAAATGTCTTCTCACCTGCGAGAATTCGTTCCAGGGGAAGACCAATTCTCCGGCGCATCCAGCCTCTGTAGATCGCAAGGACCGTGAAAAAACTGCGATTCTCTCCCACCGACTGCGAAAGTGGAAAGGGGGCCTGTCCTTTGTAGAAATTCGCGGATTCTTTTTCCGGAAAATACTGCATAAACAAATCGGATCCATATTCGTGATCCCGAGCGTAATGTGAATTGATCATCAAGATCATCCTGGGATACGGCAGTTCACGCCCCCAGGCAGGGTTCATTCTGCCCAGATAAACGATGGCGCGAAACGGAGAATATCCTTCCGTGTCTGATACGACTGTGGTGTTTTCTTGATGAACCAATTCAGAAATGGATTTCCCTCCTCCAACGGCTCCTCCTTCCGAGCTTGTGAAGATGAGAACGCAATCCTGCGAGATCTTGCGCGCATCTGCCAGAAGTTCAGCGTCTGAAACCTTGAGCGTAATAGAATGCGGGCAGTGTGCGGGAGCCGGAAAAAAACCAAGCATTTGCTGGAGAAAAAAGATTGCGAACGTGGCGGGCCCGAGAACAAAAAAACCAATGAGCCATCCTCTGGCTGTCGCCTCGCGCGCGATCATCAAAACGCCTCGTATAGAAAATGATGAATTTCAGAAGTAGACTGAAAGAGAAGGAAGTAGAGTAGAAGCCCAAAAAGCAGGCCGACTGCGAACGAAAGAGTGAGTCTTAGTTTTGGAATCATATTGCTACGCCCAAAAAAACAAAACCCAGCTCAATGTGACGAATAGCTGAGTCAAAACGATTCTCAATCCTCGTATTGCGATGGTATGGCGAGCCAGGAATTCAGGAAGGCTCCAGTGAGAGGATGCGAAACGCTCCGTGATGATGGCCAGCCCATGTAGAGCTCCCCACAAAATAAAATGCAACTTCAAACCATGCCATGCTCCCACGAGCAAGAATACAAGAAAGAGTGCGAATCTGGTTTTGCCCAGAGGAATGTAGACGTGTCGTCGCATCCATGCCCCCAGAGTGATGTGCCATCTTCTCCAGAAATCGCCCACAGAGGAGGCAAGCCATGGTCTATTGAAATTGTGTCGGATGCGCATTCCAAGTAGGCCACTCACACCTGCTGCGATGTCTATGATGCCAGAAAAGTCCAGATAGAGCTGAGCGTATCTGTAGATTCCAGTCTTGAGCAAGTTCATGAATCCAGAGACGTCTGGTTGGAAAGGCAGGAGAAGTCCTGTTTCAAAATGAGCATTCCAGAAAGGCAGTAGAATCAAAACCTTGATCAGTCCAAGGCAGATCAGCCAGACATCTTGCGGCCTCAGGAATTTCTCGCGAATCCACGTTTGTCCTGAAAGTACGATCGGTCCGCATAGAAAAGACGGGAAAAGAAAGGAGCGGCGAATGAATTCTGAAACGCTGGTTTTCGCAGTCGCCGCATCATGCATTCTCAAAATAATGTAAGAGTATCCAGCGGTCGCCAGTGGCTCCCCTCTAAGAAAAGCAGGGAAAAAGAGGAATCCAAACGCAGCGATGGTGCGAGCGGTCCGCCAGGGAATGACATAAAACGCGAGCGCGGCGAGCGGAATTACAAGTGCGACTGTTTCGTTTAAACTAAAAAAAAAACCGCAGTCGCAGAAAGCGTGATCAAAGGAAAAGCGCGCGAGGACGCGGCGCTCTTACCCGACAGAACGCTGATCAGAACAAGAACGCCCGTGAAAAGGAACGTGAGCTGGAGTACGCTGAAATCCATCAGCGCACTGCGATTGCATTTACGTTCGAAGAACCAAGGGTCGTATACGTCCAGTCCGTGCTAGCACCCGTCGCAGATGCCGCAAATTTACCGCTGCTTCCCACTGCCACAAACTTGCTTCCGTCCCAGATCATTCCTTTCCAGTTGATCGCGCTGCATCCGGACATGGTGAGTGCAGTGGAACTCCAGGAGAGAGAGGTCAGGTTTGTTGTGAAATCCACTCTGCAATTGTCCCCGACTGCTTCCAGGCGAGTCCCGTTGTAGGCAAGTGCTCTTGCATATTCGCCCGCCGCATTTCCGGCGAAAATCTTGTTCGTGCTATCCGCAGTCCACGTCGTAGCGCCCAGGTCCGTTGTGAAGGAAGATCTAGAAGGCGGAGTGGCACTTGTGGAGTCGTCCGAGCCTGCGAAAATAAACCGGCTGCTTGCGAAGATCAAATCTCCCGCAATCGAAGGTTTTCCGATGGTGGCGAAAGGCTGATTGACCGCGGTAAAAGTAATTCCGTCCGAGCTCTTATAAGCTCCCACGGTTCCACTGCCTGGTTGTTGCACTGCCATGAAGTTGGTTCCGTCTCCTGCGATGCGCATAACGTTCGCTGTGGCTCCTGAACCTGTACTCCATGTAGCTCCATCGCTTGACGTGCGAATCAAGGCGGTGCTTAGATTGATCTGGCCCACCGCGATGAGCTTGCCGGATGTAAACGCGATATCATTGAACGTGGTGGCTCCGGTTCCTGTTCCAGAGGTGAAAACATTGGTCCAGGTAATTCCATCCGCCGAAGAGTAGATGACTGCCTGGGGCGCAGTGTTCCCGCCGGCTGCGAAGAACCTGGACCCGTTCCAGGCGATGGCATTGAAGGTGATGGTGCTTCCGGCGCCCGTCTGAGCAGTCCATGTGCGGCCATCCGACGAAGTGTAGGATTTGCCCTGATCTCCCACTGCGACGTAAAGCATACTGGTAGAACTCAGAAGCAGAGTTGCCAGGAAGCCCGCAAGCCCGTCTGCCCCCTGCGATGTATCAAACGGACTGGCTGAGATCTTGATGCAGGAGGGCAGCCCGGCGACGATGAGAGTGAGGGCCAGAATCCGTTTCTTCATACTTTAACAACGCTGGCGGGTAGGGACAATTGACTACTTTTTTTGGTTTTTTCGCCGTAATGAGAACGAATCGTGGCCCATGCGCGCTGTCATCCAGAGAGTACTGCACGCTTCTGTCACCATATCGGGCCAGGTAGTCTCTGAGATCGGTCCAGGTCTTCTAGTATTCGTGGGAATAGAGGAGCCTGACACGATGGAGGACGCTTCCTTTCTTGCCGGCAAGATTTCGCGCATGCGTTTGTTCGACGACGCAGATCACAAACCAAATCTATCCATTCTGGATGTGCAGGGAGAATTTCTCGTTGTGTCCCAGTTCACTCTCTTCGCATCCACAAAGAAGGGAAACAGGCCGTCCTACATTCGCGCGGCCAGGCCAGAGACTGCCATTCCGCTCTACGAAGAGTTCGTTCGGGTTTTGAAAGTAGAATCCGGACGGCCGGTGCGAACGGGAACGTTTGGTGCAGATATGAAGGTGGCTCTGGTCAATGACGGACCCATTACAATTTTGATCGACACAAAGGACAGGGAGTAGAGTCAGTCAAGGTCGCATAACGGCCAGCAGAGACTGCGGGGATTATGTCTCATTGAGGCGCCCACAGCGCTCTTTATATAGAAGAAACTGCGCGATTCGGAGGGGTTTTTGTCCCCCTTTCAGGGTCTTCGCAACCAGGAGCAGGGTATGAATTTCAAAAGAGAGAGAATCGATCTCAAAGGATCCCAGGTCGAAATCATTTCTATTCAAACCAACGAGCAGAATTCTTTTACGCGGGCGGCATTGCTCGAGTTTCGCGCACTCATGGATGAGCTTCGAGACGATCGGTCCGTGAAGGCAGTTGCATTTGCCTCAGAAAACGAAAAGTTCTTCAGCAACGGCGTGGACGCAGCGACGATCGCCACAACCCCTTCCGAACACCTTGCGGAAGAAATGGGGGAGATTGTAAAATTCTTTGGCCATCTCCTTCAATTTTATAAGCCTCTCGTGTGCGAAATATCCGGGCATGCGATGGGCGGTGGTGCCGTGATTGCTCTGGCGTGCGATTTTCGGTTCATGCTGAATCAGAAAGGCCGTGTCTCCTTTACAGAGGTGTTCTTTGGACTCCCACTTCCCGGTGTGTTCATTGATAAGCTCAAGTATACAGTTTCTCCTTCCCATCTCAACGACATGGTATACGGAGAAACGTACAAAGCACAGGAAGCACTCTCTGCCGGATTTGTGAACGCAATTGCAGATTCGCGCGAAGACCTTCGCAAGCTTACCATGCGCAAGCTAGAAGCACTGACTCGAATCCCGTCCTCTGCGTTCATTCACACAAAGGCTTCCTTGTTGCATGAGACCGTTTCCAGAATAGAATTTCATGCGAAGGCAACAGACAAAAATTTCTCCGACCCGACGATTCGAGGCAATCTCATGGAGGCCATGAAATCGTTCACAGAGGGTCGTCGCCCGAAATTCTCAGATTGAGTTCCCTCAACGACCCAGAATCATTTTGCCTGTGCGAACGCGCTGCGGGTGGCGCCCTACGGGAACGCTTGCAATTTCCTTTTCCTTGTCCCAGGAGATGACTGCAACGCGGTCCTGTTCGCTTACGGAAACATAGCAGTTTCCACCCACAGCACTTTCAGTAGACCAGTAAGGCTTTGGACCCACAGGAACGATTGTGTATTTGAACGTATCGCGATGAACAATGGCAGCATACGCGGACATGGTTGCTGCAACACAAAGTTTTGTTCCTTCGTGATTGATCGCAATTCCATGGTGCGCTGAATTGAGCTGATAGCCGCTATAATTCTTTTTTTGAATTTCTTCCGGTATGGGAAGGTCTGCGACGCGAGTGATTTTGTCAGATTCAAGATCGTATTCAAAGAATCCGTGGTAAAAGGAAATTTGAAGATAAACAAATCTTTCATCGGGGGAAATAGCCATCGGGCGAATGGCAGAATCAAACCAGGGGTGACCGGATTCCTCCAGTTTCTCTTTCATGTTGATTCGCTTGAGAACTTTGTAGGATTGCGCGTCTACGATTTCGAAATAGCGCGCGCCTTTGAATCGATCAAAAATCGCAGACGTTGTGGGTAGATATACTTTGCCAATGCTAGCATGAAAGATGCGTTTGCCGTCTTTCGAATAGTTGTTTTCGTGCGGTTGATCTCCCGATTCGAATTCACCCACGATCTTGCCCGTGCTCGTATCAATTGCCTGGACTTTCTTTGCAGTGGAAGCAGAAACAAGGAAAACTTTGCCGTCAGGCGAAATAGCTGCATGGTCCGCGCGATTTCCGTCTACTTTCGTTCTCCAGACAATTTTGCCCGTCTGCACTTCCACAGAGATCACGTCTGCGAAACTGGGACGAGAAACGAAGAGGAATTTGCCGTCGTGTGAAGTGAACATGTCGTCCACCAGCTGGTTGTGTCCTTCCCCAATGAGGTTGCGAATGAGGCGAAAGAACAATCTTCGGATCCTGCTGGAGTTTACCTCTGCCATGCGCTCGTCGAAATCCGGAACGATGTCAAATCGTTTCAATTTCTTGAATGTGGTTGGATCAAAAACATCTGCTGTGCCATCCCAGTTGTTCCCGACTACTACTACATCCCTGAGAGTGCCCGGTGTGGACTCTGGATGGACCTGGCTTAGATCGGCGGAAGGGCGAGTGGAATCGTCCCAGGCAGACAGGCGTAAGAAGACTGCGAATAATAGCAGTAATGCGACGAGAAGGCCGGTGGTCTTTTTGTGATTCTTGATCCAGAGCATGGTGTTTGATCCCCCGCCTGAAGCTGGACTCACCCTTTGGTCAGAAAAGCATTTTTCCCGATTCCATCATTCGCTTTCGAGTATAATGCGATTGTTCAGAGCCTGCACCGGACGAGCGTTATTCGCATACATGGCCCGAAAGAGAGCTATTTCCTGCTCGGATACTTCTACGGGCATCTTCATTACAATCCACTTCAATCCCTCTGAGCAATCGGGAGTGGTCAGGGAGCCAACGTACGTGTAATAACCGCGCGAAGGCGGGAGGAGAAGCGCCGGGTTTCCGCGGGTAGATACTGTCTTTTCGCCCTTCTCCTTTGGGGCGTTTTCCACAATTGCTTTGAGCAGGGGGTTACTCTCTCCTTTTCTTAGAAGAACTCCTACCACCGCAATGTTGCCCGCCGCATCTTTGTGAACGAAATGCACTTCCATGTCTGCGGTGGCTCCCTGAATGGCGTGTTCACTGCGGGCATGAAAGTGGTATTGCACAAGATTGAATCTGGTTTCTCCCACGGTGATCCCGCCGGCCCCGGCCGCATTTACCTGGATTGTGTGGCCGTTATTCGTGATAGCGAGCGGTGTATCTGAGTAGTCTATCCTTACACTTTCTAGATTTGCGTGCGTGGTTTTCTGGATGTCCACGGGGGATTGCAGTCTGCCTGTATTGCAGCTTGCCCCCCATTCTTCAGGCTTTTCGTATGACCAGTGTTTCCCGATCATCTCATTCCATTTCTGGCATGACAATAGGGACAATACTGCGATCACAATCAGTCTCATCCAGCCATTGAAAAACCATCCGGGCGATTCTGGAAACCTTTTCGCGAGCCTCTGGGCACGGTTCGGTTCTGTCTTCCGCCAGATTTCATGACAATTGTAAAAAAGACCTTGCCCGGACTCAGTGTCCGTGCTCCTATCCTTCGGGTATGCTCGTTCGCGGAGTCATTCTGCTCATTGCGACTGCCACTGCAACTTTTGCACAATCGATCGCAATCGGCGATTTTGAATCGCTCGGAGGGAAGCCAGAGGTGGAGCTGGCGAGCACCATTCGCAATCTTTTACTAAGCCAGTTTGTAGCCGAGGGGTTTCGAGCAGAGCTTGTGTCCGTTCCTTCCTCAGATATGCCCGTGGCCCAGGGCGCGGATCTAACGATCGTGGGCCAGTACATCAGAACAGAAAACGGTCTTCTTTTGTATGGTCAGATCTTTACAGAACGCGGCATGATAGAGGCCTACAGTCTCGAAACTGATTTACCACTCTATCGCCTCAATGACCAGGAAATGCTTGAATCAGACAGGGCGAGGATTGAGCGCTTTGGGAAACGAGTGGTGGCGCGCGTGAAAACAAATCCCCGAAGCATTTTGCGTGCAGATAACATCGCAGAGCACTTTAAAGGAACGCGGGTAGGGACCAGGCCCGCGAAGATTGCGAAGGCGGATGCGGATTCGCAGGACGCTTTCAAAGTATTTCGCGAAGGCATCTCTGTGGCGTCTAACGTCGCTGACAGGGCGGAGAAGCAGCCCGCGGCTGTGACTGTCATCACGCGATCTCAGGTAAAGTCAAGCGGCGCACGTACAGTCAACGAGTTGTTGACCACGTTTGTCCCCGGCTATTTTGCAGTGGAAGATCAGGACGATGTGATTGCTGGTTTTCGCGGCCTTGCACCGGATAACAACTCGAAGGTGCTTCTGCTGATCAATGGTCACAACATGAATGCGGAATGGTTCGGTGGACCGCCTGACTCTCTTCTCAACGGCATGAGTCTCGAGTACATCGAGAGGATAGAAGTGATTCGCGGGCCCGGTTCAGTCACTCTCGGTCAGGGCGCTTTGCTTGGTGTGATCAACATTGTTACGCGAAACGCGGACAATGCACCCGGTGTCGGTTTTTATGGGGCTGGTGGTCAAAATGGCTTTGGTTCTGGATCGATTCAGGCAGGTGCCACGGGCCAGGTGATAGAAGATCTCAAAGCGTTCGTTCTCTTTCAGGCTACGAACTACTCGGGACAGAAACTCCGCGACGAAGGCTGGGCGCACGATAGAACTTTTGAAGGTGTAGAGGGCTGGTACGATGCTCGAGTGAAGCCGGGAACGGCAAGTACTCTGGAAATATACAAGGATCCTGCACAAAGCGGAAGTAGACTCAAGCGCGGAAATAATCGGATTGCGCTTGCGGAATTGGACTACGCAGGTCTGGCCTATGAGGGAATTTATACAGATCAACTGCGTGACTATTACAACTTCTATCGCGATCGTGATGAGTATCGGAATGTTGTTTTTTCAAACGATGTCTCCTACAAGTTCCAGTTTTCACCTAACGTATTTGCGAAGGCCAGAGCCAATTACGCAACAGACGATAGTATTTACCAGAGCCATGGCGGTCACATCATGGGAGGGACGCGTGAGGCGCGATACGGTGGTTCCACGATCCTTCGCTGGAATGCCGCTCACAACAGGAATCGTCTGGGTGTGGGAGGGGAGTACAGGCGATATGACATGGGCCAGCCGGATGTAAACGGCAATAACTTCATCGTAAACAAGGCTGACACAACGTTATTCGACGATGTAAATAGAAATCACAGATACGTTTTTCCTTCCTCGATCATCGTGTATTCCGCATTCGCGGAGGATTTCTTTGCTCTCACTCCTTCTCTGGAGTTTTTCGGTGCTGTGAGATACGATAAACATCCATACTGGGGTGGAAATCTTTCTCCCAGGATTGGTCTATTCTACGATTTTGCCCGCAATCTGCGTACGCGTTTTTCTTATCAGGAAGGGTTCCGGGGATCTACAGGGGTATCGTATTCGGGAGGTTTCCAGGGGGATGGCCTACTGCGGGCGTCTAACTACGATAAGGTGGCCCTGTCCAGAATTCCCACAACGGATCAGTTCAATCAGCCCACTTACTACGGCAACATTGCGAATCTGGAGCCAGAAAAGATCCGTACTTACGAGCTTGCATTTAACTACGAACCAGGGGATCGCCTTTCCTTTGACGCGGTAACGTTCTACAACACAATTCAAAAGGTGATTGATGTAGGTGTTATCTATGCAGATCCGACTGCATTTAAAATGCCTCGCATAGGCACGGACGTGGCGGGAGACTGGAATGGTTATTTCTTTTTCAGAAATCTACCTGGTGTAATCCATGCCGGGGGTGCGGAGGCAAGCGGGACCTACAAGCTTCCCCGGTTATCTATCACTCTTTCGCATTCAGTCGTGCGTGTTCTGACTGTTTCGGATAGTATGTATTTTAGTCCGTACAATGGCGGGATGTATCTTACAAACAAGAAATTCAACCCTCACTTTCGCGCGTTTCCGGAGAATATAACGCGTGCACATGTTTCCTTTACACCGCGAAACTGGACGTTTGGAGTGAACTACTTGTACTATGCAAACTGGTATTCGCCCGTTGGAAATCGCATAGAGGGAAATCACATTCTGAACGGAAACGTTGGTTATACGATCGGCCCCAGAATGGAAATCAGTTTGATCGTCAAGAATATGCTCGCAGAAGGAGCTCTCTATCCGATGAACAGCAACGCTGGGGATGCAGCTGTTTCAGATGGTTCCCCGGCTCTGGAAGGACGCACGTATCTGGTTCAATTTAGATATTCTTTTTGAGGAGCAGCATCATATGCTGCCCTCGAGCAAAGGTGGCTCCGCGATTTCCTTGGGGGAAAGTCCGCAATCGAGTGGCCACTGGTTGCACGGAGTAAGCCAGATGCTCTCCACACACCGATCCACATCCCTTGTGGCATAGTAGGCGCCATCCAGAACCTTTCGAGGAAGACGAACGTAGTCATTGTAGAGAGAAATCGCACCCGCAGAATTGTAGCCGCAGACTGCCATTCTGGCCAGCTTCGCATCGTTGATTCGTGAGACTGCCTCATTGCGAGCAATGACAGAAGGTCCGTCTATTCCGCCGTAGGCGCCCGTACAATGAGCGGCGAACACAGACGCCAGAATGGCAGATCGAAATCCAACCATTTCCCTTTTCATCCATGCTCCCACTTCTGCTGTATGAACTCAGTGTTTGCTTTGCGCAATTCAAAAAACTGTTCTGCGGAACCGTTTGTGCTAGGTGACTGTAGCGTATTGTTGCCAGAATTTTGCGTTAGGCGCTCTTGGATCTCCGTCCTGCGCGAATTCTGGTTTGATCCCGAGAACGTAGTACATTGCCACTTCGCCTTTGTTTTTCGCATTGACCAGGCCGCGGTATTCGCATTCAAAAAGGTCTTTGACCTCTTCGTAGGTTGTGCCGCTGATATTGATCCTGCCAGGTACTCCAGATGACTCCATTCTCGATGCAGTATTGACCGTGTCGCCCCACACATCATAAGCGAATTTTTTCTCTCCGATTACACCGGCCACAAGCGGACCCGTGTGGATTCCGAGACGGAGTTCCCAGTAGGGAAGGCCCTGATTTTCCTTGATATCGCGCATCAGATTCATGAAAGCCTGGATTTCCAGAGCGGCCAGAACACAGTCCACGGCGTGCGTTGTGTTTCTTTTTGGAATCCCACCCGCACACATGTAGCTGTCTCCGATTGTTTTTAGTTTCTCGAGGTTGAATCGTTCTGTGATCTTGTCGAATTGCACGAAGCATGCATCCAGATCCTGAATCAATTCGCGCGGAGTCATGGTTTCTGCGATTTGCGTAAATCCTTTGAAGTCCGTGAACATCACACTGACGCTTTCGTATAGCACCGGTTCTGTGGCACCTTTCTCTTTCAGTTCCGCCGCAACATCGCCAGGCAGAATGTTTAGTAGCAGTCGTTCAGATTTGCCGCGCTCTTCGTCCGCTTGATTTTTGGCCACTCGCACCTGCTGAAACAGGTTCGATCCGAATACAATTCCTGCCAGGTGTTCGGCCAGAATGGACAGTCGAGTGATGTCTTCCTGACTCAAGTTCATTTCTTCGTCGGAGTTGGAGAGATTCAGTACCCCGATGGCTTCCCCGTTCAGGACTAGAGGCAACAGGATCATGGAACGAACCCTGCATTTCTCTACTACAAATTGTTCATCAGGCGTGGCCAGGGAGAGCAGGTTCTCAACGACTGGCGTGTAAAATGGTTTCTTACTTCGCAGAGCGTAGCCATTCGCGCCTCGCCCTTTCTTAACTGGAAATGTGATCTTCTTGATGCTGAGCGCATCCTGGTCACTCACTCCAGGTGGCAGTTCAATCTGAACAGACTCGAAGTGGCTGCGCGTTGCATCCAGAGTGTAGAGGGCATAGTACTGGATTTGAAAGGTCTCTTTGACGTATTCATGAATCTTCTTCATGATGACGTCCATGTCTAGCTCCTCATTGAGGCTCTTGATGAAGCGATTCAGATTTTCTGTATCCAGTTTTTGTTTTTCCGTCGTCTTGAGGAGGTGTGCGGTATTGACCACTCCTGCAATCTGCGCGCAAAAAGCTTCGATGGTTCGAATCTCCCGTGGTTTGAGTTTCATATTCTCTTCCACGTTCGAAAAGGCCATGAGGCCCACGGCCCGATCATTCACTACAAGCGGCACATGCAGGAAGGAAGTAGCACCGGAAAGCGCAACGATCTCCCTGTCGACGCCAAAGGCATACCTCTTGATCTTTGGAAGATAGAGTGATTTCTTTCTCTCCCACACTGCCCACGCAATCCCCCCATTTTCATTCAACGGGAGGCGAAGGTTGCGAAGCTTGCGGTAGCTTTCCTCGGGAATTTTGTTGTAACTGTATGCCTTGTAGCTTTGTAAGAATTCTCTTTTTTCATCCGGCAAGAAAAGCCAGAGCGCGGAGATGGAGAATTGAGTGTACACGTATTCTGAGATGGCTCTAAATATCTTATCCAGATCCGTGTATGAATTGATCAAATGCGTAAACTGACTGAGTGCCTCTATTTCTCGCCTGGCTCTTTCCGTTTCATTGAGAGCCGCGTCTGTTTTTTCTTTTTCATGCGCGAGCTGTCGGATCGTTTCATCCATCTTGAGTGCAGTTGGTCGCAAAAACACGAAAGAAATCATGTAGAATGCAAGGGCAACTGGAGAAGCAACCAGTGCAATGTGCGAAATAGCGGCCAGAGCGGGCACTCCTTGCTCTGCCAGAGAAATGAAATAAAATAACATACTCACCGGCACGAACAGGAGAATCAAAACAGAGATTCGATTCCCGATCGCCGTTGCTTCCCCCTCTACTGAAATGGCTCCCTGGTTCAACACTGCGAAGGCCAGGATGAAGGCTGGTATGAATTGAAGATCGCCTAACGTATAGAGTGGAATACCCATAGTGGCCGGGAGGTTGAGAAGAATGAGTAGGTCTCCGACGACAAGAGCGAATATGACCAGGCCGCCCGGTGTTTTTTCTTTGCGACTGGTTTTCCACCAGGTGAACAGAAAGGTGGCGGCGCAAACAACTCCAACAAATCCATACAGATTCAGGCCAATTCCACCTACTGAGATTCTTCCAAAAGAATATTCATAGAAACCGGAAAAGAAGTAGGGCGTCCACAGCACGATGGCAGAAATCACGCCGGCAATATCAAACAGTCTTACGAATCGTGGGCTGGGTTGCTTCATGGAATGAAATGCGAAGCGCATGTGCACACTGGGAGTAAAAACAAAGAATGTGTACATGATCTGTTCGATTCTGCGCGTAACAACAGGAGACAGGTCGAGTTTGATGGTAGTCATCACAACCATGAATGCTCCCGTGAGCATCAAGGAAGCAGCGGCGAGCATGCTCAGCTTCTGGTCTGGATTGCTTCCCGCCAGAAAAATAGCCAGACTGAATGCGCAAACTCCAGAGAACAATGGAATGAGGAACGTTGGCTTTAAGTAGAGCGCAATGTGTTGTGTTGGATTGATCTCTGCTGCGGTCGCGAGGGCCGCGATGATAAATCCACTCGTGACCAGTCCCGCCAGAAGTTTGAAGAGTCCTCTTTTTTGAAAAAGAAGATCGTTCACGCTCAGAAAATCAGAGTGAAAGATTCCGTAAGCCATGATCAACAGTGGAATAAACGCGAAGCTGCTCATAGGGAAGAGTGGAATTCCAGCGAGGCTCGGAAGATTGGAAATGATCAAGATAGACGTTAGATGCAATCCGATGAACAGGTAGCGTTTTTCCCAGAGGTCCGCACGATGATCTCTGTAATAGCGAAAGGTCATAGGCACAGCAGTGATCAGGTAACCAAGTGCGGAAACCAGGCCCCATAAACGCAGAGGGAAGTGCGCGATGGGAAAATTTCCAAACGGATAGTGGAACCACTCTCCCGTGAAATCATACCCAATGATCAATCCGCCAATGCTCAGCACGACTGTGACTACAGCCGCACCTGCAGCATAGAGAAGAGATTTATATCTCTGGTCTGTCAGGTAGTAGGTGAAGAGGTAGCCTCCCGGCGAGAGAAGCACAACGGCAAAGTACGGAATTCTATTGAGCAGTAGTAAGAGATCGCGATCCAGAATCACCGCGCGAAAACCCAGAACCAGTCCCAGGCATCCGTAACCCAGAGAGAAGAGAACAAAATTGATCAGCAGGCCTTTGTCTGTTCTGCGAAGAGCTGCATACACGCCGACCGCGGCAAGAGACACGCCAACGACGAACGTTAGAAATCCAGTGACGGCCCACGGTAGCTGGTGCCAGAAATATTCCCACGCAGTGGGCGATTCGGAAATGGTAGGGAAGGGAATCATGTTCTTTCGGGAGCCAGGTATGGATGGATTGCGTGCCAGGTCAAACTCGAAGAGTTGCGAGAGGCCGGACGTCGCATAACGTGTTCGCGCCGCCGCTAGTCCATCACTTCGCTCACACGGAACGTGGCGAATAGCAGCCTGCAGTTTTGCCTGCAACATGTTTGCGGCACAAAAACCTTGATCGTAAAAGAGGAAAGCCCCGACTCGCTTCGTAAACCCTCCACGAGGGAGGGTTGTCCCGCAACCGGGCCATGGAGGGCCTGCTTGCGGGACCGAAGCGAGTCGGGGCTTTCTTTGATTTGTGTTTGCGCGTTTGGGACGCGAATTACATGTCCATTCCGCCCATTCCGCCCATACCACCCATGCCGCCCATTCCACCAGGCATTCCGCCTTTGTCTTTTTCTGGGAGGTCAGTGATGGCAACTTCCGTTGTGAGGATCATACCGCCAATGGAAGCAGCGTTCTGGAGAGAGCTGCGAACCACTTTCGCTGGATCGAGAATGCCCGCTTTCACGAGGTCTTCCCATACCAGAGTTGCGGCGTTGTATCCAATGTTGTCCTTCTCAGTCATTGCTTTCTGGACAATCACCGATCCTTCCTGGCCGGAGTTGTTTGCGATCTGGCGAAGAGGTTCTTCTAGAGCGCGATATACGATGTTCGCTCCAGTTTGCTCATCGCCTTCGAGCTTGAGTTCTTTGAGCACTTCCCGCGCGCGAAGAAGAGTGAGTCCGCCGCCTGGCACAATGCCTTCTTCTACCGCAGAGCGAGTAGCAGAAAGTGCATCTTCCACACGAGCTTTCTTCTCTTTCATTTCGACTTCAGTTGCAGCACCAACGTTTACAACAGCAACGCCGCCTGAAAGTTTTGCCAGGCGTTCCTGGAGTTTTTCGCGGTCGTAGTCAGATGTAGTGTCGTCGATTTGCTTTCTGATTTGAGCGATGCGGCCTTTGATGTCCGCGTCTTTGCCTGCGCCTTCGATGATGGTTGTGTTTTCTTTGTCTACAACCACTTTGTTTGCCTGGCCAAGCTGGCTCATGTCTGCGTTGTCTAGTTTCAGACCGAGGTCTTCAGAAATCACCTGACCGCCAGTCAGGATCGCGATGTCTTCGAGCATTGCTTTTCTGCGATCGCCAAAGCCTGGAGCTTTTACAGCTACCACGCGGATGGTCTTGCGCAGATTGTTTACAACGAGAGTTGCGAGAGCTTCGCCTTCCACTTCTTCAGAAATGATGACGAGACCGCGGCCGGACTGTGCAACTTTCTCGAGCACAGGAAGAAGTTCGCGCATGTTTGCGATTTTCTTCTCGTGAATGAGAATGTATGGCTTGTCCATAGTAGCGATCATTGCTTCCGGATCTGTTACGAAGTAAGGAGACTGGTAGCCGCGATCGAACTGCATGCCTTCAACTACTTCCATAGTTGTGTCAATGCCTTTGGCTTCTTCTACAGTGATGACGCCGTCGTTTCCAACTTTTGCCATTGCATCTGCGATGAGTTTGCCAATTTCGTAGTCGTTGTTTGCAGAGATAGAAGCAACAGCTGCAATTTCGTCTTTGTTTGTGCCGATCTTGCGTGCGCGCTTTTTCACTTCAGCGACTACTGCTTCAACAGCTTTGTCGATTCCGCGTTTCAGGTGCATTGGGTTAGCGCCTGCAGTTACGTTCTTGAGTCCTTCGTTAACGATGGATTGCGCGAGAACAGTTGCTGTTGTGGTTCCGTCGCCGGCAACGTCGTTTGTTTTCGTGGCCACTTCTTTGGCCATTTGCGCGCCCATGTTCTCAAAATGATCTTCGAGTTCGATTTCTTTTGCGACAGTTACACCGTCTTTGGTCACAGTTGGTGAACCAAATTTCTTATCGATGACCACATTGCGTCCGCGTGGCCCAAGCGTTACACGAACTGCGTTTGCGAGTTTGTTTACGCCCGCCTGCAGTTTGCGGCGCGCGTCTTCGTGAAAGTCGAGTTGTTTCGCCATGGTTTCCTCCTCAGCTCAGTACTGCGAGAATGTCGCTCTCGCGGATGATCAGCATTTCTTTGCCGTCTTTTTTGATTTCTGTGCCGGAGTATTTTCCGTACAGTACACGATCGCCTACTTTGACTTCTACCGCGATGGTCTTGCCGTCTTCTGTACGGCCTGGACCTACGGCTTCCACCATTCCTTCTTGCGGCTTTTCTTTCGCCGTATCTGGAATAAATAGGGATCCAACTTTTTCCTCAGACTGGGACAATGGACGAACCAGTACCCGGTCTCCGAGAGGCTTGATTGTCATGCATTCCTCCTGAATGATTTCCAACTCGCCAGGGGCCTGATTAGCAGACTACCCATGCGAGTGCCAATTCAAGGGCCAAGAAACTGAAAAATGGTCCTCAGTCAAGCGATTTTGGTAAAAATCTGGCAGTCGACGGCATAGAGTGCCAGATTCAGAGGTAGAAATAGGGACCTCACAAACGATACGTCAAATCCCAGCCCAAATATCGCTCTGGCTGCGGATGAACCGACGGGAAATAATCCCCGCGGCCGTCTCTCGTTCCAGGATCGAGGATCGCTTCATTGAACGCATTGAACACTTTGAGAGTGATGTCCATCCCTTTGAGAGGGAAGTCCTTTGTTCCCAGGCTGATGTTTGCCAGAACATAGGAGGGAACAGAAGTCACAGGATCTGTTGCAATGGTTCTGCGAGATCCAACATAGTTCAAGCGAGTGTCGATCTGCCAGTGTTGCGAAAGTAGAATCGTCACTCCTGCAGTCATTTTGTGCGAAGCGATGCGGGGCATTCTTCCGTGCGCGCGCGGGCAGAGTGGATTGAACTGGCTGTACCCGGTAGAGACCAGGGTGTTTCTGCAAATCGTAGTGTCAGAAGGCCTGAGCGATTCGTCGATCGCGCCAGAGTGAGCCAGTAGATTGGAATCCTTCGCATCAAAAATCCACGATTGTTGATAGGTATAATTCCACAACGCGCGAAGCCAGGGAAGAATGTCTCCTTCTGCAGAAAGCTGTGTGCCGTAAATCTGCGCGCTACCTGCGTTTTGAAATGCGGAGAGGTAAGTAGATTGTGATTTTCCCGGTGTGTGAACGTCCGTGGCTGCCAGGCTGATGAGATCGCGCACGTAGCTTGCGAAGATCACGCTTTCTGTGCGAATTGTTTCTGTTGGATAGTAGATGACGCTTGCTTCCGCGGTTCTGATTTTTTCCGGATCGAGTTTGCTATTGGAAATCCTGCTCGAAGAAAGAGAATACAGTTCTCGCACAGTGGGGACGCGAAATGCTTCTCCCACTGACAGCTTTGCCGTGAGCAGAGAAGAGCTAGAGTAAATCAGACCAATGCGAGGATTGGAAGAATCGTAGTTTCTATCTCCCGCGCGATGCGAATAGTACTGTCGTCTTTCATTGAGAACACAGCCTGCAGCCTGGGCTGCCTCCGGAGAAATAAAGTGAGGATTCGGCGCTCCTCCTGGAAGAGAGATCTCATCTGTTCCGCAGAATTCGGGCCCGTCTTTTCCCTCAATCGTGAAATGGTCATAGCGATAGCCAACTGAGGTTCCGAATGCGCCTGCCAGACGCATGTAGTGTTCCGCGTATCCTGCTTTGCTGGTTGCATAGAATTTGTTTCTAGGGTCGAGGTCAGGCGATGCAGGCATTCCAATCAAATAAAGAGCGGCTGTGGAATCATACGTAACTGCGCGAGTATTGTAAGTCCATGGCTGCTGACGAACGTAGGCTGCGCCCACGGTCGTATAGGAATTATTAGACCATTTGATTTGCAAAGGATTGTCTAGAGAGATCTCAGAGTCCGGCCTTCTGTATCTGGTTGCCGTGACTTTTCCATTGAAGCTGCCAATGGTACTGCGATCCACATCTGCTCCGTCTGTAACCGATGTTTCGCGATAGGAAGCCTGCAGGTGTTCTTGCAACATACCGATGGGTTGATCGAATTTGCCGTAGTAAGTGGTGGTCAGAGTATTCCAGAATGTCTTTCGCCCATCGTCCAGATAGGCAGCGGCGCTCGCGAATGTGCCCTGTCCCGTGTAATCTCGTTCTTGCCACATTCCAAGAGTCACAGAGCGATACTGCATCTTGAGGCTTGCCATGTAGTTGTCGCTCAGGCGAGAATTGCTATAGCCGTCTGTCCAGTAGTAGGTGCTCTTTGTCGGGTCTACATTCGATTTTTGATTTAGAATGGGGCCTTCGCTGTTGATCCAGTGGGCAGAGGCAATCACGGAAATTGCGTCCTCTCCTGGCATGGCAACGCCGCCTATCGTTAAAAATCCGTTGGGCGCTGGCCTGTGAAAGGTTGATTCATAGTAAAGGCTTCCTACTCCTGCTTCTATTACCTTCTGGATGTCCGAACCGTCCTTTGTGATGATGTTGATCACGCCTGAAAATGCATTCGCACCATACAGGCTCGAGGCCGGACCATAGAGTATTTCTACGCGTTTTACATTGTGCAGTCTATATTTATGTTTGATGTAGGCGCTTCCGGACGAGATGTTGTTGTCCGGTACTCCATCTACAAATACGAGAGTGCGAAAGTTTTCGGGCCCGTCGATTCCCTGTTGCATGAAGATGGGGCCATACACACCCTGAAAGAATATCATATCAAAGCCCGGCTGATCGCGCAGCAAGTCCTCGAGATACTGGTATCTATGTCTGCGAATGTCTTCGTCCGTGATGACTCGAATGGTGGCCGGGACTTCGCGCAGAGTCTGAGTGCCGCGAGTTCCGATAGCGATTCTTTGTTCTTCCAGCATGCGAAACGCATCATCTCTCACACTGACTACAGAACGTGGAAATTTCAGTTCGCGTCCCACTGCCGTTCCATCCAGGAACTGGGAAATGTTTTCTGGCCTTCTGGTTTTGTTCGGGTTGGTCAGGATGCGCGAAGCGATTCGTGCGGAAAAGTTCTCTACCGTTTCGGGTTCATTGGGCGGGCCAAGTGCCGCGATTTCACTTTCTGATAGAAGACCAGAAAGTGAAGCACGCTCATCCGAGAGACTGAAGGCATCAATGACGACACCTTCCTGCGCATCGTAGATCTGCGCGGAAAGCGAGAGTCCTTTCGCGGAAGAGTACTGGCCAGAGACCAGGAAATCTGTTTTCTGCGAGCGTGCTTCTGCCAGTGCGTCGCCAGAAGCCGACAGAAGAATTCCTTTGATTCCGTTTCTCTCCAGACTTTTTTGCAGCGAAGCGCGAAGGCGAATTTCAAGGTCAGGTCTGGTCGCGGAGTGGAAAGCTTCAAAACGGCCAATGGACACGCTGAGAGGCCTGGCTTCGCTACCGGCCAGCGTAGCGCAGAAAAGGAAGGCCATAAAACCGCGACGCGCCACGTCCGAAATTTGGCATGGCTCCCGGACTTTGCAACCGTTAACCTGGCCTGGCCAGGTATTATAGATCCTTAACTATTCGTAATGATCAGGTGTTTGGTCCCGGCAGCGACCGGCTCTCTTGCATGCTTTACGGTCGAAACGCGACGGGCGTCGCGGAACCAGCCAGGACACCGGCGCCAGTGTTCATGCGAAGAGGCCCCCAGACAAAAACCCTCCCGTCTGCGAGAACTGCAAACGAAGTGCGAAGAGCCTTGTAATGGGCCACCACAGGTCCGAGTCCGGTGGGAGAAACGGGCACCGGGAAAATGCCGTCTGAACTACCGTTGCCAAGCGAGCCGTGATAGCCTTCTCCCCATCCAATCAGGCGTCCATCTTTGAGCTGTGCAATGATGTGGCCCGGTCCCCCGGATATGGCGACGACCCCTGTGACTCCGGGCACTTTGTAAGGTTTCCTTTTGTATCTCTTAGAATCATCGGATGGGTTGGTAAGTGGGTCGCCCAGCTGGCCGTTTGAGTTGATTCCAAATGTAAGAACGCTTCCGTCTTTCAACACGACTGCGGACATTGTACCGCCCGCAAAGGCGTCTAACGCGTCTTCAATGCCTTCCACGCGAGCCGGCCTCGCACGATGTGTGGATGTTCCGTCGCCTAACTGTCCGTAACCGTTCATTCCCCATGTGTAAACGCTTCCGTCTGTACCCACTGCAATCGCGTGAGTCTGCGAAAGAGAAAGAGAGCGAATCTGACCCAGGCCTTCCACTTTTCGCGGAACAGGAATGCAGGCCACAGTGGACCCCTGTGGTTCCATGATGCCGTTGCCACCCAGACCATTGTTACCTGAGCCCCAGATCCAAACGGTGCCGTCTTCGCGTACTGCTCCAGATATTTTGTCGGAAGCGGCAATCATCCTGACTCCGGTGATTCCTGTCACTGGCACAGGCTTTCGCACTTCTTCCAGGCGCTCCCATCTCTTCAGTGGTTTGCCCGGATTTCCGTTTCCCACTTCGCATTCTGCGTTCGTTCCCCAGCCGATGATGGTTCCATCTGCGAGCAAAATCAAAACATGTGAATTTCCGGCTGCAGCAGATAAGGCGCGCGGCACACCAAGTCGAACAGGAGAATCCGCATTTGTTGCTCGGGTGCCGTCTCCCGGTCCCAGAGACGAATGATGTCCCCAGACGCTTACCTCACCCATGGCTCCCACTTTTACAAACATCTGCCCGTTGCCCGCAAAAAAAGGAACGTTAGTCGGCCTTGCCAGCAGAGTGGATAAACAGACGATTAGGATCAGCCCCGGGATAGAATGCTTCATCTTTTTCCTCAGTATTGTAGATAGTTCGCGAGTACGGATCCGGGCCAGATTTGCGCCTCGCACGGCCTGCTTTACGGCAAGCCCGGGCAGCCGGCAATTCGCCCCTTCTCTCGTTAAGACAAGGCAGGCATTTTTTTGACTATGGAAAAGAACAAGCATCCAGCAAATATTTCGTGTCCTGCGAGTGATTCTCGAATGCAGCCAATTCCTTTTGCTTGACTGGCATGCTTTGCGAGTGAGGCTAGCCTCTCCAATCAATGCTCTTCAATAGCTACAGCTTTCTCCTTTTTCTTGGTGTAACGTTTCTTCTCTACTACACGCCCTTCCTCCGCAAATACCAGAGACAGCTTCTTGTTTTCGCCAGTTTCTTTTTTTACTCATTTGAAAAGCCAGTGCTTCTGTTCTTACTCCTCGCGTCCATTTTGATCAATTCTATATGTAGCTACTGGATCATTCATGCGCGAGACTCTTATCGCAAGGCAACGCTTGCCATTGGATTGATTGCAAACCTGTCGCTGCTTGCTTTCTTCAAGTACGCACCTTTGATCAGCTCCACTTTTTCCGCGTTTGGCAGTTCCAATGATTTTCACGACTTCATCGCAGGCATTCCCTTGCCCCTGGGAATTTCATTCTACACTTTCCAGGGAATTAGCCTGCTGGTAGATTGTTATCGCATGCATGAAGCGGGTACAGATGAGGTGATTCGAATCGATAGTTTTCCTTCGCATCTCTTGCACACCACGCTGTTCATTTCTTTTTTTCCGCATCAAGTGGCTGGACCGATTGTGAAGGCGCATTTGTTTTTCCCGCAAATCAAAAACAAATCACTGAAGGACATTGAAATCTATGCGGCGTTCCGTACCATAGTGACCGGGTACTTTCTCAAGACAGTCATAGCAGATAATCTGAAGGATCAAACATTCTGGCTCGACTATCCGTATTTTCAGTATTTTTCAACCACCATTCTGTTTACTCTGTTGTTTGGTTTTTCCATACAGATTTTTTCCGATTTCGCCGGCTATACTTTGATCGCCATTGGTATCGCGCGTCTCTTCGGATATGAACTTACGCGCAACTTCCTGTTTCCTTACATCGCTATTTCATTCTCCGATTTCTGGAAGCGCTGGCATATTTCGCTTTCAAGCTGGCTTCGTGACTATCTCTACATTCCACTCGGCGGAAATCGAGCGAACCTACTGCGGACATGCATCAATATGATGATTGTGATGATCCTCGGTGGACTGTGGCACGGGGCTGCATGGGGCTATGCAATCTGGGGAGCATTCCATGGAATCCTGCTGGTAGCGGAGAGGCTCCTTGCGCGGTTTATTAAACTTCCTGAATCATTGTTTGTGACGGGGCTACGAATTTTGTTCGTCTTTGTGATGGTATCGTTCGCGTGGACGTTGTTTAGAATTCACGAATGGCAACACGTAGTTCTATTCATCTCCTCGGTAAAAAACAACATACACATCCCAACTGATTACGCAGCGATCGCTGCGGTGCTTTTGCTTTCGCTTCCTGTTTTTGTGTATCACATCATGTACCTGGTTCGGGAGAATCCATCGGGCATTTTGATCAAGAAATATGAAGGGATCCTTTACGGTTGCATGATCTTCTTTATTATCTTTAACGCCGGGAATCCCGGAAAGTTCATCTACTTTCAGTTTTAGGAGGTTTAAGGATGACTTTAGAAGAAAAACGTAAAGTAAAACAGGCTGCGGCAACGTTCGTGGTGCTGTTCGTGCTTTTTAACATCCTGATCTCCGCGCGCATCCTCACTCATAGATTGCCGCAGAACCAATGGCAGCTCAATACCATTCGCGCGGAAACTTATGTTTTCAAGAAGAATACCTGGAAGTATGTAGTGCTCGGGTCATCTTTGACGTTTCGCATTGCGCCCGGGGTGGATCGTGAGGACGCGTACGTCATGGCGTTCGCCGGGGATTCCGCGTTCACGGGGCTTGAAATCATTCGCAGAAGCGGAAAGGTACCGGAGTATATATTCGTTGAAGTCAATACGCTCGGCATGCAACCAGATGAAGGCAAAATACAACCTCTTTTTTCTCTTCAGGGAAAGCTTCGCAGAGCCGTGCACGCTTTTAGAGAAGAGAACACTCCTCTCAATTTTATCATGTACCCGGTGGCGCGAGCGATTCTGGGAATCAGTGAGGGCATTTCAAACCTTGCGGGACGAATTGCCCCTTCCTACAAAGAGGAAGAGAAGAAATGGTCTACCTACGATCCTTTTCGCGGTGCCGTTCCGCCGGAGAACAAGAAAGCAGGTGAACCAATTCCGCAGAAGGTAGAATCTGAGCCTGTCATTGTGCCTGAGAATTTGCGCAGCACGGCGGAGACGAAGAAGGTAGAAGAAGCTCTCATTCGCCTTCAGGGAGCAGTGAGAGACGTTGAATCACGCGGAGCGAAAGTTGTTTTCTTTGAAATGCCCATGCTTCCGTCGCGCAGAACCGATTCGTACAAAATGCTCAAGCTAAAACTGGACGAATTGTTTCCCCCGGATCACTACAAACGGGTTCCGCAGGCAGATGACAGAAATCTAGTATATTCAGATGGATTGCATCTGGATATGCCGAGTTCTTTGAGCTATGCTAAATTTCTGATGGGGTTTTTTCCGGACGCTAAGCCTCCATCCAGATGATGGATCGTTCGCATGAGCTATTTGTACGGTTCGTAGATCAGATGGCCTCCGGGCGATTCTATGAAGCGCACGAATCCATGGAAAGACTCTGGGCGCTGTGTGGTTATGAGCCTGCAAGTCCATATCGCGGGCTGACTCAACTTGCTGTCGCACTGGCTCATCTGGAGAAGGAAAACTTTGAAGGAGCGCAGAGCGTTCTTGCGAAAGCTAGAAAGATTCTATTTGAAAATGAAGCAGACTTCAAATCTGCTGTGGAAGAAGTGCAGAGGCGAATTGATCGTCGCGTCTCATCCGATGCCGGAATCAATCTCTAGCCCGAAAAACGTCCGATTATTTCGAAAATCGACTATCAAAAAATGGCGGCGATCCCAGGGTCCCCCAGCCCTGGGGGGAGGGCCTTGCATTATGTCAGGAATCGTCATTTGCTTGACAAAAACCTGATGCGTTTGGCCTAATGTGTACAGGGGGAAATCAAATGAAACGTCTGTTTCTCATGGCGGCTATGTTCGCCATTGCTACATCACTACAAGCTCAAGCACTGTCCGGAACCTGCGTGGTTCTCGTTCATGGCATCCTGGGTTTTGACGATACAAACGGCCTGGCCGGTGGTCTCGTTAAGTACTGGGGGGGCGTAGATACTTACCTTAGAAATCAGGGCGCAAAGGTGGCTACACCTGGAAGCTCTGCAACGAACGATGTTCCTACTCGTTCTGCGCAAATCAAAACCTACCTGAACACATGGATGCCGGCTAACGGTTGCACCAAGGTTCACCTGGTTGGACATTCTCAGGGTGGACTTGTATCTCGTTACCTGGTTTCAAACCTTGGATACGGCTCCAAAGTTCTTTCCGTTACTACTGTTGATTCGCTGCACAAAGGTGCGCCAATGGCAGACATCGTTCTTGGTGTCATTCCATCCTGGCTCCAGCCTTTCGCAAACAGCGCGCTTAGCCTGCTTGCAAGACTCGTGTACCGCGATGGCCGTCCACAGGATGCAATTGCAATGGGTAAGTCGCTCACTGTATCTTACTCCAATGCTCTGAATGCGCAGTGTCCTGATGTATCTGGAATCAAATACTCCAGCTACGCCAACCACATGGCATGGGCAGATCCAATCCAGCATCCAATCATGGCTCTCACTTACCCAATTACCTGGGCAGGTGGAATCTGGTATGGTCTGGGTGGATCCAATGACGGCGTTGTTCCACTCAGCTCTCAGAAGTATGGAACATACAAAGGCGAAGCGTCTTCCAAGTGGTATGCAACAGGCATCGACCACCTGCAGGCGACGAACCTCGAGTGGAGCGGCCAGAATTACTTTGATGTAAACGGCTGGTATCTTGGCATTGTTAAGAACGCAAGAGGCTACTGATTCACTCGATTGATTTCTTAAAAAGAATCTAATTGAAAGAATCTAATTCAAGTCGGGCCAGCAACTGCTGGCCCGATCTATTTATAGAGGAAACACATGAACAAGAAAGTAATCATTTTTGGAGCGATCGTTGCCGTTCTGGTTGTAGGAGTGATCTATTTGCTCATGCCATCCTCATCTGATAAATCCGGGAATCGCCCTCCTGCATTCTTCGAAATGTTCTCTCGCTCCGGCGGTGAGGGGCAGTCGTCTGTTGTAATGGCAGGGTCGTCCATTGACTATAGCGAGTTTGTGCAGAAGTTGAAAACAGGCGATGTGAACTTTGTTTGGGAAGTCTGGGCCATGCGTGCGAAATGCGCGGAAGAGACAAGCGCTCAGGACTGCGATGCATCCATACTGTCTTACATAGAAAAACACTACAGCTCACCTGAGAAAGAAAAGATGCTTTCTCTTTTTAAGAAATACTTCCAGTACGAAGCGGAAATGCGCGATACGGATCTTGGTGCGAATTCTAGCTTCAATGAAAAATACGATACCATGAAAAAGAAGCGGCGCGACATCCTGGGCAAAGAAGACGCGGAGCTCATCTTTGGAATGGAAGAAGCTCAGGTCGATTTCATTGGCCTTTCTCAGCGCCAGATCAATGCTTCCAAGAATTTGAGTGGGGATGAAAGAGTTCGTCAGTATGAAGCTCTCAAAAAGCAAACGTTCGGTCAATATTACGATGCGGAGATCAAACGCGAAGATAAGTTCCAGAATTACCAGACAGAGCTGACTCTGCGCGAAAACGATCTGGCAAAACTGTCAGATGCGGATCGCGCAAAGCGCACGCAGGCAATTCAGGAACAGTATTTTGGAAAAGACGCAGCTGCAGCCATTGCGAAAGCTCAGGAAGAAGAAGCGGCCGAGCAAAAGAAACTGGCTGATTTTGAGCAAAAACAGAAGGATTTTCTGGCACAGAATGCCGCCATGCCGGCAGCTGAGAAGGCAGAAAAGCTGAAGGCAATCAGAATTCAGATTCTCGGCGAAGAGGAAGCTGCTGCTTACGAAAGAAGAAAGGCGTTTGAGGACGCAGTAAGCAAAATCAAGTAATTCTCAACTCTTTTTGAATGATCGCCCGAGCTCTTCGGGCGATCGCACTTCTGCCACTCTTCCATTGCAGGGTTTCTGAAGCGTCCTACCGATTGGCTTTCACGAACGCCAGGAATTCTGCTGTGGACTTATTGCCTTCCAGGCGAGCGTTTCCCAAAAAGAAAGTGGGAGTGCCTGCCACTCCGGCCGCCTGTGCATCTGCGCGATCCTTTTTTAGAGCGGATGCTGCTTCCTCCGAACCAACGCACTTCTTCATGGCTTCTTCGTCCAGGTCCAGGGTTCGCGAAACAGTAGTTAGAAAGTCTTTGTCCCGCGCAGGTGCGGAACTAGAAAACATGAGATCATAGTAAAGCCAGAATGCGTCTTTGTTCTGGGCGTGAACGCAGAATGCTACCAGATGCGGGAGCCTTCCTGCCTCAGTGTCGGCTAACGGCAGGCTTTTGAATACGAGTCGCACAGGTTGTGCTGCCTGCGCTCTTCTCAGAGTCTCTTGCACCTCACGACAGGGAGCACAATCAAAATCTGTGAATTCGAAAAGAGCTCTCGCTCCAGCCGGGCCTTTGACCGGAGATCCGGAAATTGCAAATCGATCGTGTGAACATTGAGCCACTAACGCCAACAATAGGAAGACAAAAGAGGTTTTGAACATGACGCCGCACGATGAGACTCGCGATGTATGATGTAAATCATGTTTTTGCCTGACGCGGAAGTTGGAAAAGTTTTTGACTGATTCGCGCGCGCCGTTCTTCCGTAAGCGCGGATGGCCAGGTCCGTCCGGATAAATACAAAGGAGGAGTCACTATGAGACTTCAATGGATTACATTGCTTCTTTCCGTAGCGTTATTCGCGACTGCTTGCAAAGATAAATCAGGTCCAGCAGGCGGCGGGATTGCGAACGTTTCGGATGAGGAATCGGCGAAGACAGTTTTGCAAATCGCAGCCGGTTCTAAAGATCACACAACTCTGGTGAAGGCAGTCCAGGCTGCGGGATTGGAAAACTCTCTCGCGAATCAGGGACCATTCACAGTTTTCGCACCCACAGACGCAGCATTCAAAGCTCTGCCATCCGGTGCACTCGACAAAGTGATGGCAGATAAGAATCTGCTCACCACAGTTTTGGGATATCACGTCTATGTCGGAAGCTCTCTCAAAGAGTCCATGCTTACAGACGGAGATGAGCTTTCCATGTTCGATGGCGGAACTGCAAAAATCAGCGTAAAAGGCGGGAAAATCAGCATAAATGGAGCCAATGTTCTGGCTGCTGTGCCTGCTTCTAACGGCATGGTATACGTGATCGACAAGGTTCTTCTGCCACCAGAAAAGAAGTAAAATCTTTCACCTTCGAGTGAGAAGGCGGGCGCGGCCCGCCTTTTTTTTTGCCCGCTTTTTGCGTCTTGATCTGCGTCAAGTAGCCTCTGAACAAATGTCATACAGTTCTTATGGCGTAATCAACGCCCATTCATTTGACTCTCTGCGCTCCTTTCGGTTCCTGAAATCAAAGGGAGAAAGTCCCCGGGAGTTGAAATGATGAACCGTATGAAAATAGGCACAGCACTGGTGACTGCACTGTTCCTGGCTGTTGCACTTGCAGCATGCAAGAAGCAATCAGGTGACAACGCGAGCAATGATTCTGGGACCGGAATCGGTCCCGTTAGCAGCGTACAGATCGCTGCCGGTATCGATGAAGGCATGGCGAAGAAGGGAGCGGATCTCTTCGAGGCGAAATGCTCCGCCTGCCACAAATGGGAAGAGAAGGTGGTTGGTCCCGCACTTCAGGGCGTAACCACCAGAAGAAAACCAGAATGGATCATGAACATGATCCTCAATCCGGTTGAAATGACTCAGAAAGATCCAACTGCTCAGAAGCTTCTCGAAGAGCATCTGACGCAGATGACATTCCAGAATGTTACTCAGGAAGAAGCGCGTATGATTCTGGAACATTTCCGTAAGAAAGATGGCGCGAAATAGGAGGACGACAATGAAACGATTGCAAATAATTAGCAGCGTATTCTTTGCTCTCGTTGCATTCGTAGCGTGTGGAAAGGCAGGTACTGCCGGACTCGCTTCCGATGCAGCAGAAAGAGTATACGTAAAGCCAGGAGACAAAGACGAAATCTATATGTTCGCTTCCGGCGGATTCAGCGGCCAGGTGGGCGTGAATGGAATTCCGTCCGGTCGTTTGATCCGAGTGATTCCGGTTTTTTCTCAATGGCCGGAAACAGGATATGGATACGACGAAACCACGAAGAACATGCTGATGACGTCGCACGGTTTTGTTCCATGGGATGATTCACATCACCCTCAGCTTTCCGTAACAGAAGGAAAGCAGGACGGAAGATGGTTGTTCATCAACGGAAATAACACTCCTCGCATTGCGCGCATTGATCTGAAGTCTTTTGAGACCGTAGAGATCATTGAACTGCCAAACAGCGCGGGTAACCACCCATCTTCATTCCTCACTGAGAATTCAGAGTATGCTCTGGCTGGAACGCGATTCTCAATTCCGATTCCAAACGTGCCAATGGCATGGGAACAATTCCAGAAGGAAATGAAAGCAGGCATGAGCTTCGTCAGCATTGACAAGACAACCGGAAAGATGTCAATCGACTTCCAGGTTCTGCTTCCAGGTATTTCTTATGACCTCGGAAGATGCGGTAAAGGTCCTTCACACGACTGGTGCTTCATTTCTTCTTACAACACAGAGCAGGCTTACAAGATGCTCGAAGTCAATGCTTCCAAGAAAGACAAAGACTTTGTAATGGCGATCAACTGGAAAAAGGCAAAGGCCTGCGTAGACCAGGGCAAGGCTCGTATGTTCCCTGGAGCATACCGCCACAATTACAGAGAAGAGAATCAGGAAGCTGTATCAGAATCGCTGAACGGCACGAAGATGCTCGATCCAAAGGATTGCCCTGGCATGGTATTCTATATGCCAACACCTAAGAGCCCTCACGGTTCTGACGTGGATCCAACAGGTGAATACATTGTTGCGGGTGGAAAACTCGCCACTGTGATTCCAGTTCACTCTTTCTCCAAAATGCTCAAGGCAATCGAAGACAAAGCGTTCAGCGGCGAATTCTTTGGAATTCCAGTTTTGAAGTATGAAGCTACTCTGGCCGGTGAAGTTCAGAAACCATGCCTCGGTCCCCTTCATACTGAATTCGACGGAAAAGGATACGCGTACACTTCGTGTTTCGTTTCTTCAGAAGCAGTGAAGTGGAAGCTTGGAACATGGGAAGTGGTTCAGCACCTTCCAGCATACTATAGCATTGGTCACCTTTCGATCGTAGGTGGTGACACAAGAGATCCGTTCGGAAAATATCTGGTTCTGTTGAATAAGATCACAAAGGATCGCTACCTTCAGACAGGTATGGAACTGGTACAGAGTGCTCAGCTCTATGATATCTCAGGATCGAATGCAGAACTTCTGCTCGACTTCCCGACTCATGGAGAGCCGCACTATGCTCAAATGATTCCAGCGTCCGCGCTCAAAAAGCAGACCAAGATTCTTCGCCTCGAGGATAATAAGAATCCAAGAGCAACCAAGAAAGAGTCTGATGCGCGCGTCGTCAACGAAGGCGGAGCAGTTCATGTTTACATGACCATGATTCGCTCTCACTTTAAGCCAGATGTAGTGGAAGCAGCAGCGGGTCAGACAGTGTATTTCCATTTAACGAACCTCGAACAAGACTTCGACGTTCCACATGGTTTCGCAGTGTTTGGTTCAAATGCGCCTAACGTTCTGGTTATGCCAGGTGAAACACGGACCATCAAGTACGAAGCAAAAGATCGCGGAATCTTCCCGTTCTATTGCACAGACTTCTGTTCTGCGCTTCATCAGGAAATGCAGCAGTACATTCGGGTTCAATAATCCGGTGCCCGGGGTAATCCCCCGGGCACCTCTTTTTCGGCCCCGTTTCTAATATTTGTGTGAGTCACGGAAACGTGCAGGGCAGGACTACCATGTGGACACAAAAGATAACACGCTCTCATAGAATTATGGTCTTAATATGCGCAGTGCTCATGAGCATTGTATATCTGGTTCCTCTGTGGAGAATTCACCTGGGTGCACCTCAGTACCCCGAAGGACTTTCCATGTACATCTGGACTTCGAATATTTCCGGCGGAGATGAGTTTGATCTTCAGAATATCAACTTGCTAAATCACTACATAGGGATGCACGAGATCGCTCCGGATGCAATTCCAGAACTGAAGTATATGCCGTATGTTCTTGGATTCATGATTTTTGGTGCGATCATGACTGTGATCATTCCGCGGCTCTTCATGGTCCTGCTCGGGATCATCAATACGATTCTAGTGGCGATTGTAGGACTGGCCGATTTCTGGCACTGGGAGTATGTATACGGTCACAATCTAAAACCGGACGCTGCCATTCAGGTTCCAGGGATGACCTACCAGCCTCCTTTGCTTGCGTGCAAGGAAATGTTGAACATCACAGCCTGCAGTTGGCCTCATGGCGGCGTTGCTTTGATTGTCCTTTCCATGGCCATTCTGGTTTATGTAGTGTATGAGGAACGCAAGAACCGTACTGTTTAGATTCTGTTTCGCGTCGCTCGTGGTTTCTCAAGCTGCCTGCGGCGCGAAGGGACCTGTTTCGATCGAACCGGGGACCGAAAAATGTCAGCATTGCCTCATGATGATCCACGACATGAGGTTTCACACACAGGCCATCAACACTCACGGCAAGATCAGGCACTTTGATTCTATAGAATGCGCGATGCTCTACAAAGAAGAGCGCAAGGAAGAATTGAAATCTATGTACGCCGCGGATTTTTTGCATCCAGGGAAATACCTCATCCTGGAAGGTGGAGAAGGCGATCAGGCAGTGGTGATTCATTCAGACAAAATCCGTTCTCCCATGGCAGGCGGACTGGCAGCCGTATCGCGCGAGAATTCCAGGCAGATGGTGGATCGATATGGAGGCGAAGCTATGGACGTCGCGGCTCTGGCCCGGTTCATTCGTTCCATGGGTCCGGCCGGGCGATGAAACGGCTCTCATTCTCTGCGTTTCTGTTATGCCTTTCTTCCGTGACGATCAACGCGGCCGTCCTTCGGGTCTGCGAAAGTTGTGCTGTGCGAAAGATTTCGGATGCAATCCATCTGGCCCGGCCCGCAGATACGATCGAAATAGATGGTGGAACCTATCACGAAGGAATCATACGTATTTTTAAACCACTGCGGATTGTGGGTATTCATCACCCGGTCATCGATGGAGATAAGAACGGTCACGTCATCTACGTAAGCGCCAATGATGTTTCTATCGAAGGGCTCGTGGTTCGAAATAGCGGCATCAGTGATCTGGAAGAATTTGCAGGCATTTATGTGGATCATTCCCAGAGATGCAGAATCATATCCAATCATCTGGAGGAGAATACGTACGGTGTATATCTCGCATATTCCAGTGGTTGCGTCCTTCAAGACAATTCAATTGTGGGCGCGCATCATGACGAAATCACCGCAGGAAATGGAGTTCATCTCTATTCAGTAGAACACATTCAGGTTTTTGGAAACGATGTCTCAGGGCATAGGGATGGTCTTTATTTTGAGTTTGCCACGTTGATGCAGATTGAATCAAACAAAGTGTACCACAATCTTCGCTACGGCATGCATTTCATGTTTTCGCATGACAATGACTTTGCAAACAATCTATTCCAGGATAACCCGACCGGTTGCGCTTTGATGTACTCTCGTCATCTAAAGGTGCATGAAAACCATTTTGAAAAGAGCCTGGGCTTTGCGGCGTACGGACTCTTGCTCAAGGACATTCAGGACAGTGAGTTCACAAAGAATATCTTCTCCGGCAATACCGTTGCAGTCTACATGGAAGGAGCCACGCGTGATGAGTTTCGGCTGAATCTGATTCGTCGCAATGGATGGGCCCTTCGCATTCTCGGGAGTGCGGACGACAATGTATTCAAGCAAAACGATTTTGAAGAGAATGTTTTTGACGTGGGCACGAACTCGCGGGACGCTTCCAACACGTTTGAAGGCAACTACTGGTCCAGGTATACCGGGTATGACCTGGACAAGAATGGAATTGGGGATGTGCCGTACAGACCAGTTGCCATCTTTGGCTACTGGGTGAATCAGTATTCTGTATTGATCATGCTGCTCAGTTCTCCTGTTGTGGAATTTTTAGAAGTAGCTGAAAGAGTATTTCCTGTGATCACTCCGGTAGATTTGAAAGATTCATCGCCTATGCTCAGGCCCCAGAGTCATTGATCATGCGAATAGAAATTCAGGAGTTAAACAAGCATTACGGAAAGCAAAGAGTTCTTCACGACGTCAGTCTGAAGATATCGACCGGTGCTTGCTTTGCCCTGCTCGGGCCCAATGGTTCGGGCAAAAGCACTCTCATCAAGTCACTCCTGGGTCTGGTTCTGCCTGACAATCCAGAGGTGATTTCCGTGGACGGGCATCCGTATCCGCACTCCAGGCAAACACTGGTCAGGCGATGCGGCTACATGCCACAGATTCCGGAATTCCCGGACAATCTTCGCGTGCGAGAGCTTGTCTCTTTATTAGAAGAAATAGATGGAGATCAGGCACCTCACGCAGAATCTCTAACTGCAGATCTGGGCATTGCTGCGTTTTCTGAAAAAAAATGCGGAGAGCTTTCGCAGGGAATGAGGCAGAAAGTAAACATACTGCAGGCTCTCATGTACGATCGCGATCTGTACATTCTGGACGAGCCAACAGCCAGCCTGGATCCTATGAACGCCTATTTCTTGAAGGAAAAGGTAAGAGAGCTTCATCGCGCGGAGAAAACGATCCTGTTTACATCGCACATCATGAAAGAAGTAGAAGAGCTTGCGGATGATTTGTGTCTGCTTGTGGACGGCAGAAGCATACTTGCGGGTAAGCCATCTGAACTATCGCGCGGTGGGAATCTAGAAGATTCGATCGTAGAAATCTGGAGGAGCCATGAGCAGAAACGCCGTCTGGACCATCCTTAAGTTTGAACTGCGCGAGAATCTGAGGAACTATCGCCTGTTGATCTATGCGGGAACGCTGGCTGCGTTTTCACTTTTGATTCTTCATTTCGCAGGCGGTTCTCCTCGTGCGGCTGCCAGTCTCTTGAATTTGATTTTGCTTGCGGTTCCTCTTTTTGGTTTGTTGTTCAGTGCTCTTTCGTTTAGAGACGCGCAGCCGTTTATCTACCTCATGCTTTCGCGTGGAGTCAGTCGCAATCAGGTATTCATTGGAAAGTGGCTTGGTCTGGGGATCAGCCTCTCGATTGGTCTGGTTGCTGGAATCACAACCGGTTCAGTGTTATCCAGACAAAGCATTGGACTGGTTGCACTTCTCGTGTCCCTCACAGTTCTACTCCAGTGGGTGTTCGTATCTTTCGCGCTCTGCCTGGCAGTTCTGGTTCATCGCAGAGAAATGATTCCGGGCCTCACTCTCTTGATCTGGTTTTTTCTGTATGTAGTTTACGATTTGCTCATGATTGGGCTTGGAACGTACTCCAATGAGTATCCGATTGAATTGCCGGTTTTTGTCCTAATGGTCCTCAATCCACTCGATCTTTTGCGCATGGTGTTTCTCGTGCAAACGGATCTATCTCAATTGATGGGATTTTCTGCAGCATTCGCAGTGAAGACCCTGGGTGGAACAGGCGGAGTGTTCCTGGCTGTAGGTGGTTTGATTGCCTGGGTGGCGCTACCACTTCTGATTGCTCTTCGCCGATTCAAGTCAAAAGATCTTTGAAAGGCGAGCCGCCGAAATTCGGCGGCTGCTTGTTGAAAATTTCTAACTTATTCTGCTGCGACGATGCGAACTTCTACGCGGCGATTGTTGGGTTCATTGCCTGACGGGTTCGTTCCTGGAAGTGGTTTTGAATTTGCAAACCCAGCCACCTCTGCCACTCGACCGCTTTCAAGACCTTTGCCCACGAGCGCGTCGCGAACGGATTCTGCTCTCTTCTGGCTGAGAGGCTGGTTGACCGCAAGTGTGCCGGTTCCGTCAGAATGACCGCCGATTCTGATTTTTGTTTCCGGGTAACCGCGAAGACCTTCCGCAAGGTTTTCTACGTTTGTCTTCGCAACACCCTGGAGAACGGAATCGTTTGTGGCAAAAGAAATGTTTCCATCCATTTTCACAAGGAGCTCATCTGTTTCGCCGTTTCCGTTTGAATCGACTTTTTCAAGCTGGATGCCGCGCGCATTCATTTGCTGCTGCATATCTTCCGCCATCATGTCCAGATACAGACCGGTGCCCAGACCTGCCAGACATCCTACCCCGAGGCCAACGAACTTGCCTTGATTGTATGTTTTCTTTTTGTTTTTGAAGATACCAAGAGCGCGATCCTGTACGCTTTTCTTTTCTTTCGCGTCTTTGTTACGCGCAACTTCATCGTAGATGGCGCCAAGACCGAAACCGGACGCACATCCAATCGCCATGGCGATTGGTACTTTGCTGCTCATGCCAGCGCATGTGATCTGCGTCAGGCCAAGCATAGAGATGAGTGCAATGCTCACCGTTTTTTTCATTTGATTTCCTCCATTAAAAGGGCCGGGTGGACAGACAATCCTTGAGTTCAGCTGCATCAACCAAAATAAGCGACCGTAGAATCAGTCTGGCCCCCATGATGGAGGTGACCGACAGGCATTTCCGCAGAATGCTTCGGTTTCTGTCCAGGGATGCTCATCTCTACACTGAAATGGTTCATAGCAGGGCGGTCCTCGCAGACGCCCGGCGCTACCTCGCGCATATGAGTGCAGAATACCCTCTCGTGCTTCAGCTCGGTGGAGACGATCCGATGGAGCTTGAAGAGGCGTCTCGCATAGCAGTGGATATGGGCTATTCTGAAATCAATTTGAATTGCGGATGTCCGAGTGAGCGCGTGCAGCGCGGCGGATTTGGCGCCTGCCTGATGGCAGAGCCAGTCCTTGTTTCGCAGATTGTGTCTGCCATGAAGAAGTCAGGCGCTTCCATTACAGTGAAGCACAGGATTGGAATTCAAAACATTCGCACAGACGAAGAGCCGGACTATGACGCCTTGCGGTTGTTTGTCGGAGCGCTTGCAGATGCAGGATGTGAACGATTCATCGTGCATGCACGCACTGCGATCCTGACAGGGCTTTCTCCGGCGGAGAATCGGTCTGTGCCTCCTCTTCGTTTCGATCTCGCGCGAAGACTGAAAAATGATTTTCCCCATCTTCCATTTGAAATCAACGGAGGCATCGCAGATCTGGAAACTGCAGGCGCCCTTTTAGAAGAGTTCGACGGCGTGATGATTGGTCGCGCGGTGAGAGATAATCCAATGCTTTTTTCAGGAGTCGATCGGGTTCTCTCTGCGGTTCGCCAGAGTCCTGAGAATCGCGCAGAACTCACGCCGCATGATCTGCTGCATGCGATGATCCCCTACGTAGAAAGATCTCCAGACTCCGCTCACATTGTGGCTCGCAATTTGTTAAATATCTTCCATGGTTACCCGGGGGCACGTCGGTATCGTCGTTTCCTGAGTGAAGAGCTTCCGGATACGGATCATAAATCAGTGGCCGATTTGCTTGTGGAAGCAACGCGTTATATAGAGAAAAAAGCGGAACGATCCGAAGAGCCAGTACCTTCCTCAGTATAGCGCAACCTGCGCGGAGGAAGAAATGAATGCACTTGATATACCAGAATTAAGAGGGAGAAATCCGGGCAGTGGGCACCGTTGTGTGTTTCGAGCAGAGATGAAGCCAACATGGAAAAAAATCCTGGCAGTTCTCATGGAGCGCTTTCCGGAGATTGAAAGTGTTGTGTTTGCACGTGTTAAGCCAGGGGCCCTTGAGAGGTCTGCTTTTTCTCCTTTCTTGCTGATGGCATTCTATCTCGATGAATATTCGCCCGTTCGCAGGCTCAGAGAACTGGAACTCGCTCTCATTCGCCTTTTCTATCTGGAAGAAGAGAAAATCAGATTCGCGGCGGGGAGGGGTTCTTCCCAGGCACTTTTTCCCATCACAGAACTCATGGAGAGAGTTCGTGAAAAAGGGGCTCTGGTTTACAAGAGGGCGCGCGCTCCGCGCATTTCAGCGAGGGAACTCCTTGCAATTCAACTGATGAACTCTGCTGCCTGAATCCCGCCGATTGAATTTCCGTTTCTTGATTTCAACATTTCGAAATCAGTTTCGGCCCTCATATCCAATGATGTCCATAAACGCGCTGACTGAGAAGACAGCGCGCCCAGGGCCTGGATCGCCATAGCCAGGAGGGACGGGCAGCTTGTATTTTTCGTGCGTCTCTTTCCATACCGTCAATAGCTTGCAAAAGTATTCGAGAGGCGGAGGGGTCTGGTCCGAGAGAGTGGACAGAGTTGTGAATGGTTCCGGACACCAGGTGGTGAATCTTGGTGCAACGCCATGGCTCATGAAGAAATCAAGTCCCTCTGCAGTAGATTGTATGGCTTCATCAACAGTTGAGAAACCATAAGGTTTTGCAAGTTCCACTCCGCCCACAAAGTTTGGAATCACATTTTCAGGGCCCATCACTTCCGTGGACTCTAGAATGCGTCGGATCCATGTGTCGCGGCCAATCGTTCTTTCCTTGCCCGGACAAATCTTCTTAAACAGTTCAGGATCCCATACCTCGTAGTTCGGGTGGTAGATTCTGATTCCTGCGTCCTTGAATTTGCGAACTTCTTCCTTCTCCCAGGCCTGCGTTACAATCTTTCCGATCCATCTGCCGGGGAATTTGGATTCAATCGCGGATGCGTATTCCAGGTAAAAATCAACTTCTCCTTTTCCGCGCAATTGAGTGGTGACACTTCCGCCTGTGATCGTGTAAGCCTTCGCTATGCGATTCGTATCTGTTTCAGCAATCCACGAAAGTACTTCCAGAATATCTGATACGTCTTTTACTCCCGTGTAAGGTCTGCCTTCTCCTTTTTGCTGACGATAGTTGTGGTTGATGTCGCAATACGCGCACTCTTCGTCTTTGCCAAAGTACTGGCAATTGCGAAAGGCAGTGAGGTAAATCAGGTAGCCCCATTCAATGACTGGAGCCACTTCTCCGGGAAGTTTGCCGGACGCAGTCTTTCGATCGTACCAGGCCGGGACAGGAGGAAATCCAACAGAGCCGATTCTTTCTTCCCCGAGGAAGAGTGCGGGTCCTTCCGGAGTGCCTTTCACAACATACGGAGAGTCCGGGCTGACTCGAACGGAGATCACAGTGGGTAGAAGCTGAAACGGTCCTCCCTCGACTCGTATTTCCTCGGGAACCTTGAAACGAATTCCGGCGTCCTGCTCTGACAGAGGTACATGGTCGAATGTGAATATGAAATAATCTTTAGCTTTGAAGGAAGCTCCCTTGAGAGACGACTCTTCAAAGGCGAGACCAAGCCGCAGTACGTCCTGTTTGAGGATGGCTTCAAAAGGGATCTGACGGTATTCTCTCTCCAGGCGTTGCAGCTCTGTCAGGCGAGAAGTGGTTTCGATCGATAGCATGTCTTTTCAACAAAAGACGCGCTGCCGGACTGACAAGTAGAAATCCCTTTTCCCTTGACAACACGTCATTCTAAACGAGTCTGCGCCATGGCGGCGGAGATTCGGCGTTCCCCCAGGATTCGGATCCTACTCTGGACCAGGAAGGCTCGCCAGCTCATCATGGAGCGCCTGACAGCCCTCGTCCCAGAGGAAAATCGCGCCCAGGTTCCACTCCTCATTTCAGTTCTGGATGAACTGGCAAAGAACGCAATTAAGGCAAACCACAAGTTCCTTCTGATTCGCCGCAAGATGAGAGAACACTTTCGTAAAGAAGGTCTGGAGCTGGCGGAAGCGGACAGAAGGATGGAATCCATCTGCGCGGACGCTGCCAGCTACAATGAATTCCTGGATCAACACCCCGGGTTGCTCGACGGTGTGCAGCCTCACTTGAGGGATATCCTCAATCAGGAAGCGCTCTGGATCAACGTTCGTAACAATCCAGAAAGAACAGAAGCAGTCATTGCGAAAGAAAAAGAAGCAATGAAGAAGACCAAAGACTATCGCAATCTATTTCGCGATGTTCGGGATCGTCGTGTGTACGTCGAGTTTCGCGCTTCCGTGAAGCCACCTCATCTATGGGTTGAAATCATCAACACTGCTCCCATTCTAAACCGAGATCTGGACAGGATTCGGGAAAAGAGGGAAGAGTTCAAGAAGCACCGCGAAGCAAACACGGAGCATGAGTTTTTCATGAACCATATGGATACCTCGGACGGTGGATCCGGTCTCGGGTATGCCACAATCGATACTACTCTGGCAAGCCTGGGGCACGAACCTCTAGACGCACTTTACATTCTATCTCTGCATAGCACAAACGTAATGATGAACCTTGATCTCGGTCGCATGGCCCAGGCCTAATCCATGGAACAAATTAAAAAGCTGCTCACTTTCCCAAAACCGTTCCTAACCGTTTACCCGCGAGTGTGGATCGTTCTGTTTTTCGTATTCGTTGCGGTGGATCTAGCATCCAAAGTCTGGATTACGGATACACTGACCTATCGCGTGACAGAGCACCAGCTTGAAAACGCAGTGGCCGGACATGTTCAGATGCTCGTCCATGGAGTCGGGCAGATCAATATACTTGGAGAAGAAGGAAAATACATCAAGCTGGCGCTGGTGTTCAATGATCGCTTTGTGTTTGGAACTGGCCCTGCCGCTCCTGTGTTCGGTCTGTTTTTAAGTTTGTTTGCTGTTATCTTTTTGATATTCTATCGCCTTCACAATCCTGACTTCGGTCCGTCTGCGGCATGGCTCCTCGTGTTCTCTGGTGCCGTTGGGAATTTGATCGATAAGATGTTTGTGAAATCCCTCGAAACGGGAGCCTGGGTTTTCTCTCTCGGTCCAAAGCCAAACCATGTAAGTGGTGTTGTAGATTTCGTGGAGTGCATCTGGTTCGGGTGGACTCCCGGATATGACATGCTTTCATTCAGCCTTCCGTTTTTTGGGACCTTTCGTCCGCTTGCCTGGCTCGCCTGGCCTGTATGGCCGTTGTTCAATTTTGCAGATAGTCTGATCGTAGTTGGAACTTGCATGCTTGTCTTCAGCATGCTTTTGACAAAACCACAACCGGAAGCGTGATGGTGGAGGGCCGCGAGCACGAATCAAATCTGATCCGGAAAGCGACCACGGGAGATCACCGCGCCTTTCTGGAATTGATTGTTCCCTACCAGACCAGGCTTCTTCGCCGGGCTCAGGCTCTGCTTGGCAGCATGGAAGATGCAGAGGACGCAGTCCAGGAAGCACTCCTTATGGCCTATCGTTCTCTGGCCAAATTCCGCGGGGAAAGCGGGATTTATACCTACATTTATCGCATTGTCATCAACAAATGCCATGACTCCGTGCGAAAGCGCAGGAGGACGGACTCTGACTCCCTGGACAATGTTCCGCTCATTTCCGATGAACGTGTGAGCATTTCAAAAAATCATGAACTTTCAGAAGAATCTGGCTATCTTATAGAAAAGATCAACAGCCTCGATAAGAAATACAGGCAAGTGCTCCTCATGAGATACTACGACGACCTGTCCTATCAAGAGATTGCAGATCTGGTACACATCAGCGTTGGAACCGTGAAGAGCCGCCTGTTTAAAGCCAGGGAGCTACTCAAAAGGTCCATCGTTCGAGACGGAAAAGGAGACGAGTACTTTGCGGACATGGTTTAACAACAACGAAGGCGAACTGGACCTCGACAGCCATGCTCCGGCAGATACTGAGCTTGCGCGGAAGCATGCGCAACATCGTTCTCTGGACGCTGGCCTGAAGAAGGCACTGGGTTCTTTGCACAAAGATGCGCGCCATGATGCAAGCAAGTTCCAGAAGAGACTGGCTGCGGCTCTCGCTGATACAAAACCTGAATTATCTTTTGGAGAAAAAATCTCCCTGGATCTGGATCGCTTTTTTTCTATTCTGCGCGCGGACAGTTATGCTGCTCTGCGCTATGCAACCGTTCTCATCATTCCTTTTGTGGGCATCGTAGTTTATTCCTTCTCTCAAAAGACAACGCCTACAGAAACGGCGGCCGTGGTGATGGAAAGCCCGAGCGGTTCTGCACTCCATGAAGAGATGGCGCCGGACGCAGACCTTTCTCCGCAGGCGAAAGACGATGCTCTTCACAAAATGGGTGGTGCCTATCCAGAGCAGCCAGTTCCTCGCGCCGCTATGATTGCCGCGGACAAAGAATTCGAAGCAGTCGCGCAGGAAACACTTCAAATTCAGGAAGATCTCTTGAAGAAGAACCTGGAGATGGCGCAAAACACTGCGGCCAAAAAATCAGCTCTGGATCAGCTTCTTGATTTCTACACGAAGAACGGCAATCACACTGCAGCAAAAGAAATCAAAAAAGAACTGACCAAATTGTCCGCTCATTGAGCTCACAGCTCAATCGTCTTGCTGTTGCCGTTGCAGAAAGAAGGGCGGCAGGCAAACGAATCCTCGATTTACATTCCCCCAATTCCGATTTCGCAATCAGCACAGTGCCGGCTGACGTTCTGCGAACGGCCATGGATTCTTATTCGCGCAACCTGTCTTACAGACCGGACGCGGCTGGATCACTCCGTGCGCGCGAAGCAATTTCCGACTTCTATCTCAGGAAATTTGAGATCCAGGTGGATCCAGATCATTTGATTCTAACTGCAAGTACAAGCGAAGCATATTCCTGGATCTTTCGCGCCATCCCCGAAGGAAGGATCGTAGCCGAGCGTCCAGCGTACCCGCTCTTCGAACATCTGGCAGATTTCAGTCGGCGCAGATTGGATTTTGTAGATCACATTTCTCCTTCCGATTCTCCGGCCGCGTTTCTCACTGTTTCTCCGTGCAATCCTTCCGGTACTATTGTAAAGCAGAGCAGCCATTCCAGGATCGCAGAGACCGGTTCGCTTCAGGTCTTCGACGAAGTCTTCTCTTCGTACATCTGGGATGATTCTCTTTCCGGTCGTCATTTTCCAAGGCCAGTCGGGCCCTCTTTTACTTTGAACGGGGCAAGCAAGCTCTTGCGAATGCCATGGCTAAAGATTGGCTGGATCTGGTTGGCAGATCACGAAAAGTCCGCTGCCCTTCAGGAGGATCTCTTGATGATTGCAGATACGTTTCTTTCCGTGAATGGTTTTGCACAGGATGCTCTTCCTGATCTGATGGATGCGGGTCTTGCGTCCTTGCCCGAATACCTTCGCGTATTGCGATCTAACTGTGATTTCGTTTGCTCCACTATTTCGAAGATTCCTGGTTTGAGCGCGAAACCGCCAGAAGGCGGTCTCATGCTCGTGGTTGGCCTCGAAGAGGACCTCGGAGATGAAGAAGATTTCGCAGTGGAGCTACTGAGAGAGCATGGCCTTCATGTGTATCCCGGCTACTTCTACGACTTGCGCGAATCGTGCATGGTTCTTTCATTTGCGCACAGGCGTGAAATTCTAGAAGAGTCCTTGCAGATCCTTCGCGAGTTTGTGGAAAAAAAAAGAGCGAAGGGTTAGCCTCGCTCTTCGTTTGTTCGACTGGAACTTAACAAGTCCCGCTGCTTGCAGTTAGATAGAAACTTTTTCTATCTTCTGCACCTTGAATGCGGATCCACCCTCGAGTGTAGCGCTTTCTCCAACTTTCTTGCCAATGAGCGCGCGCCCAAGAGGAGAGAGGTAAGAGATGATATTGTGTTCTGCATCTGCTTCCCAGGGTCCGAGGATCTGGTAGATGGTCCTTTCTCCGGCGCTTTCCACTGTAACTGCAGTGCCGATGGTCACAATGTCTGTGCGGATCTTTGCCGCATCCATGATCATTGCTTTTTTGATTTCTTCATCTACGCGCGTGATTTCAGCGCGTAATTGCGTCTGACGCTCCATGGCCGCTTTGTATTCCGCGTTTTCGCGCAAGTCACCGCGTTCCTGCGCTTCTCCAATGTCGCGAGAGTTAGCTGGCATCTCTACGTTGATGAGATTGTCCAGATGCTTCTTTCTGTCAGCGAAGCCTTTCGCGGAGACAAGAATGATCCCTTCTGCAGGGAACAGGTCTGCTGTGGAGACTGACTCTTCTGCTTCTTCTTCCGCTTTGTCCGGGGCATTCATATTCAGGTCAGGACGCACGCTGGATAGAAACTCCATGAAGTTTTCTTTTTGTGCATCCGGAACGTATGAGATTTCTTTGAAAAGAACTGCCATCTTGCGAACATTTCCCGCTTCTGCGTCGCGCAGAAGTTCTGGAAGATCGCTTTTCTTGATGGATTCTACAGTGATGTTGGTTGTTCCAAACACTGCTTCCAGTGCCTGGTTCTTGAGTTTGGTTCCCTTTTTCTCGATGGCCGCAAGCGGCTTCAGAAAGCGAAACACATTGAGCAACATGTCCTGACGAGTCCACGGCATCCAGTCATAGGTCCACTGGCCGGAAAGAATCGCGCGAGCGATCCAGAGGAAAATCTCAGGATATTCGCGGGTTTTCTTAAGGGTGCGATCGATGCAGCGAATCACAGCATCCTTCTGTCCGAGTCTTGCCAGCTCGTTCATGATGTAAGTGCGAAGGTTGCCCGGAACTTCAAAGAAGAGTTCTGTTACGATCTCAGCATAATCAGGACGAACTTTGAGGATCAGAGCAATTAGTTCGCGTTTGAATTCTGGAAATGGAGTGTCCTGGGAAATCTTGAGGAGGCCTTTTACAGGTTCTGCCTTCAGGAATTCTTGCATGTCCGCTTTTGAAATTTTGCGCCCGAGGTGATCATCGGATGCTTTCTCTGCGAGGTCCAGGAACAGATAGGAGTGCAGTCTCTTGAGTCTGTCTTTGCTTTCTTCCTGATCGAGGTAGTACTGAGTGCACAATTGCGCCGCGCCAGAACTCGCCTCATCTTTGAGCGTTTCCA
>JAIBBM010000103.1 GCA_019694685.1 Leptospirales bacterium | reverse complement strand
AATAAGTATGTGTTCCTCAGACCCTGGGCAAACAACCAGACGATTTCTGGAATGATCGGTAAGTTATTTTTGCCAGGCAGTGATCTCAAACAAAGCGAGTATGGTCTTCCACTGATCGGAGGGCTGCCGGATAAGCAAATGTATACTTCTCTGGGGCTGCTCGTCAAAGGCATCAACGCTTTCCTTCTGGGAATTACGGGCATTGCCAGCGTTGTCAGTGCGATTCGCCTCTTTAAGAATGGCTTTCAGAGTCTGGTTCGATCTGTGTTCGGCAGTTTCGATGCGCGCCCTGCTTTTTTTGAAGATGTTTCTATGGTGAGACTCTTGTGGCTTGTGACCCTCGTTTCTCTCGTGACTGCAGGAGTGTCCTGGTATCATGCGTACTGTGTTCTTCTACTTCCCTGGTTTCTTAGATTTGTCCAGGTGTTTTCCGGCGAGAAGCTTCTGCTCGGGGAAAAGGTAGCCATTGCGTTTACTGCATTCTTTTCGCTTGGACCACTGATGATGGGTTCGCATTTGCGCGAAGGTCTGGCGCTCTATTCCATTTTTACATTCGGCGTTTGTTTTCAGGCGCTCTATCTGGCATGGCTCGTAATTGCGTCGAACAGGAGACCGGCCGATGGTATTTAATTCCGGCGTCTATATTTACTTTCTCATCGCAGTATTCACCATCTACTGGGCCGTTTCGCGACTGCCAAGGGGCGCGCATCGCGCACAGAATACTGTTCTTCTTTTGTCTTCGTATTTTTTTTACGGATGGTGGGACTGGCTCTATCTTGTTTTGATTTTTGCGTCCACAACTCTGGATTATTTTGTTGGGATTGGCCTTGATAGCCTTACGTCTGAGAGAAAGCGAAAACTGCTGATCACCTTCTCCATCTCGTGCAATCTTACAATACTTGGGATTTTTAAATATTACGATTTCTTTATCACCAGTTTCATTTCGATGGTCAGGCAGTTCGATCCAGGCGCATTCCCGGATGGAGGAGCCCACCTCTTGCTGAATGCGATTTTGCCCGTAGGGATTAGCTTCTATACTTTCCAGAGCATGGCTTATACTGTGGATGTGTACAGAAGACAGGTTCGCGCGGAGCGCAACTTCCTCGATTTCGCTTCTTTTGTTTGTTTTTTCCCACAACTTGTAGCGGGTCCCATTGAGAGAGCCGGCGATCTGCTGGTTCAGATGAAGAACAATCGTCAGTTTACCTGGGAAAACATGAGAAACGGTGCATGGATGATTTTGCTCGGCTTCTACATGAAGACCTACGTTGCAGATAATATTTCTCCGCTCGTCAACCTGGTGTATCTGGATCACAAATTCGCATATCACCAGAATCCACTCGCTGCAAGCGGGCACGGCGGGTTGCAGGTAATTCTTGCAAGTGTAGGGTTTGCGTTTCAGATCTATTCTGACTTCTGGGGATACTCCGCGATCGCCATGGGCTCCGCTCTATTTCTGGGATTCAAGCTCACTCAGAACTTCAATGCGCCGCAAATGGCGGAGAATCCAGCGGATCTCTGGAGGCGCTGGCACATCACTCTCAATCGCTGGGTCACCGACTACATTTACATTCCTCTTGGAGGAAGCAGGCTCGGAGTTGTTCGCAAATATGTGAATCTCTTTGTCGCCATGTTGCTGATGGGCCTGTGGCACGGAGCAAGCTGGACATTTTTTGTCTGGGGTGGTTTCATGGGAGCGTGGCTGATCGCACACCAGATCTTCCGCGATTATCTTCCAAAGCTTTCTGAAGGGGCGCCTGCCTGGAAGAAGGGGACAGTGAAGGCTTTGAAAATGGCGGCCACGTTCGGTGTGTTCGGGCTTTCTGCCACTTGCTTTCGCGCCTATGACATTCATCAAACAGGTGAGCTCTGGAAATCGATTCTGGATATTTCCAGCTACTCGCTTTCGCCTGTTCATGGAGTGATGGGTGCGGGCGATTTCCTCTGGGCACTGGTCAAGAAACTGATCGTCTTGCTTGTGATTGACTTCATGGCCTATCGCACTGGATCTCTTTACTGGATTTTTGATCGTCCGGTGTGGGTTCGCATCACTCTGTATTCTGTGCTTTTCTTTTTCGTTCTGATCCTCGGGGAGTTTGGCAAAGATGTCATCTATTTTGCGTTTTAAGTATCCGGCACTCCTGGGCGCCGTGGTGGTCATTGCGATTCTCGAGATCGCAGCTCGAATCATTCCTCTTGAGTACACTTCGGGCGCTGGAATCTTTCTGACTGAAAAGAGACGCGCCCTCATAGAGGCTTCTTCTCCTGAGTATGACTATATAATTCTGGGCGATTCGCGCAGTCTCAGTCTGAACGGCCATCCGCGAACAGACAAGGAACCCTACACAGTTTATAATCTGAGCATACCGGCCATGGGTCCGAGGTACTTTCAGTACTACTTAGAAAAATACTTACACAATCGTAAGCATAAACCAGCAGCCGTCGTTTTTGCCGGAGATCCTGGTCTTTTTCAGAGAAGCTGGTATACGCCCAATCATGATTCGAAGATGATTTACGCGGATTCTGTAGAGGAGGGTCTGGGGCATTACCTCTGGTCCAGGTTTCACAAGAGAATTCAATACCTGAAAGCGGGCAAATATCCCGACCAGAGGGATCAGTTTGGTGCGATGGTATGGGAAGTCTTCTCACACAGATATTTGCACTTATTTAGTGTTTCAGACATGATGGAACAGTACACTGGTGCAGAGCGAATCTTCATGCTTCGTGAAAGCATCCCCAACGCTTTTTACCTCTATAGATACAGAGATGGAATCAGACAGTACACGTTTGACCTCAGGGCCAATTCGTTTCGCAAACACGAACTGCCTGATTTCTGCAATGCTTGTTCTGGCCTGGTTCGCGCTGAATGTCATCCGGATTATTCCAGGGTAGAGGATAATCAGAAACTGGACGCACTGATTGAGAAAAACTATGGTGGAGTCAACCTGGGGGACAGACTCGATCCGGCACAAAGATTCAACTACTATCAAATGCGAGACACTGCAGTCGAGCATCAGGTGGACTGGTTTTCGCGCGAAGAGCCTGAAATGAAGCCAGTGGAAGATTTGATCCGCACAGCTGCAAAGCATGATATCAAGATTGTTTTCTCAGATGTGCCGGCCGTTGAACCTATGCGAACCGTTCGATATCACAAAATTTATTTTGAAAGACTCGCTCAGATTGTAAGCAAGTACCCGGGTGCACGAATTGTACGCTTCCCGGATCCGTACTATCCGGTGAAACTGTTCATAGAGCAGGTTCACTATGAATGCGAAGGTGCAGCCAGGCTCAACCAGGAGTTTTACTCTAGCGTGATGCCTGAAGTGGTAAAGTTTGCGCCGCGGAGCGCTCCATGAAATCCAACCTTCGCGTTGTTTATTTCCCCTTAATCCTGTTTCTCGTTTACTTTGGTCTGGACAAGACCTGCCTTCTTCCTCAAATGAAGAAGCTATCTCAGCCAGACGCAACCTATCTATACTTCGATTATAAGACTGATTTGATCGATCAGGTAGAGAAGATTCACAAAGCAAATCAAAAGCCTGAAAACTTCGTTTCCGGAGTCAGGAAGAAAACCCTCATCATCCTCGGCAGTTCCAGGCTATTGTACTTTGATACTGCGCGTTTTCATCGCAACTATCCTGACTGGGAATTGTTCAATTTCAGCGCGCCTGTAACCTCTCCGGCGTATTATGCGTACATATTCGAACGCATTCTAGAGAGAGGAGTGAAGCCTGATTATGTGGTCGTGGAAGTAGATCCGCTTCAATACAATGATGGATCCGATCATTTTGTAAGATCCAACCTGGCGTACAGTTTTGATTTGCCTTTCATTTTGAAGCATCACGATCTTTTTAAGAATTCGGAAATTTCATTCTTCCTGGCTCGATTCTTGTTCGCGGGTTACAAATATCCTCCGGATCTTCAGGCAATCGCTTCGCGCGCTCGCGACCCGAACGATCGCTGGCTTCTTGCCTTGAATGAATTGGACAAGTACCAGAGAGAGAATCGCGGAGCAGGCAGATCGATTATTCCGCGCGAAAACTGGTATGAGAGAGACTTCGCGAGGCTTGAGCTTTCTTCGCGTCACACCATTTCCTGGTTGTACGGAAATTTTGAATTGTCTGAAAGGCAATTCGGGTTTTTGGAAATGCTTCTGCGCGATGCCCGGTCAGGTCAAGTGCCTGTTTTGCTGCTTCGTCCCCAGGTGTCTTCCACGATGCAAAGACAGCTGGACGAAGACTCTCGTCTGGCAGCACCTCTGGCTGAGTGGGAAGTGCGGCTGAAGAAAGAACAGAAGGATTTTTCTGTGCCTTATCTGGATTTGCGGCATGACCGCGATGTGTCGTGTAACACCTTCGTAGACGGAGCGCACATGGCTCTGGATTGCTATCACATGCTCACAGTGGCTGTGATGCGAGAGTATCGCGCTAACGGCCTTTGATCGCCCGGGCAATGGCTGCTGTATTTTTCCATTCGTGACTGGCCAGTTTGATTTCTCCGCGTGATTCAATGACAAAGAATGGAAGTCCATCTGCCAGTGCTTCATATCCCTTTCTTGAGGAGTAAGACTCAAAGGTAGGATCCGTATCCATGATTCTCACAAGCACCGCTCCAGAGAGCGCGGTTTGCAGGGCCGGGTCTTTGTCCATCTTCTCATTAAACTGGAGACAGGGTTCACACCACAGTGCTCCGAATTCAATGAAGAGTGGCTTGCCTGTCTTCTCTGCTTCGCTTCGCGCGGCGGATTCTTCTCTATAGAATCGCAGTCCACTCCTGGTCACGGCGATCACTGGCTCAGCATTCCGGGATAGCGTGTGAAAGTTGTAAAACAGTAACATTCCGCCACCGGCCACGATGGCCGCAAGCGCCACATAGAACGCAATGACGGATTGGCGAGCAGTCATTTCACGGAAACGACTGGAATATCCTGAGTGGTGGGTCTATAGCAGATTCCTTTTACGTCATCGCAGATTTGAGAGCGCACTTTGATGGTCTGGCCTTCGAGTTTATCAAATCTCGCCTCGTATACAAAGTCGCCTTTGCCGCGAAGGACGCGTGCGCCCATTTGTTCGTCCTGGACTCCATCTGGGATGGCTACAGATCGCGGAGTTGCCTGGATGAATTTTTTAGCAATCGCTTCTTTCCAATCGATGGAAATAGGAATCAATACTCCTTCTTTGCCAGAATCGAGATACGCATGATGACCGGCCGGCACAGACACTGCGATGGTAAGCCTGTCTCCTTTTGCTCCGGCTGTGACTGTAGTCTGGTGAGTTTCTTTTTCAGGCACTGCCTGTTTTTCGTCTCTACAGGAAAAGAGCGCGAAGAGTGAACAAATGAGAGCGAAAAATACGATCCGGTTCATTCTTTCAGAAAAACGATTTGATCCTTTGAGGCAACAAAAAACTCAATCGTCGAACTGTTCTATTCCTGGTAAAATTTCGTAGTGAATCATGCTCTCCACGGTTGTGCACTGCATTCCGCTGTTGAGAGACAGCGGTGGAATCGCGGCACGAAGCTCTGTGTCTGAAATCGTGCCCTTCCAGTACGCGCTGGCCGCTGCAATGTATGCGATGCCTCGCGATGTAGCCATGGACCTGAGTTCTTCAATTCTGGAAGGATAAGGATTCCCGGTGATCGGATGGGGAATCTGTGCGGACGTTTCAAAGTCAATGGCCGCAGGCTTCGGAGGATAGAAGAGGTTGATTAGATCATTGTGTTTGCGTGAAAGAATGCGGTTGATCCAGGAAAAGAATTTGTACGCGATAGGCGAAAGAGTCATGGCAATGATGAGGCGCGATTTGAGAACAGAGCGCAAAGCACCTCTGGAAACAGCCAGATCCGGGTGATAGATTTCCGAAAGAGAAAGCGAAAAGAAATTCATGAGACTGCGGGAAAAATCTTCAGGGACTCTCAGTAGCCTGAGCAGACCAAGGCCACGAAGTGTTCTTCCTGATT
>JAIBBM010000049.1 GCA_019694685.1 Leptospirales bacterium | reverse complement strand
TGTTTCCCTGGTAGCCCGAACCCTGTCTTTGGCCGCCTGGTCCACCAGTCCTGGGATTGTTTCCCTGATAGCCTGATCCTTGCGGGCGAGGATTGTTTCCCTGGTAACCGGATCCTTGCGGACGAGGATTGTTTCCCTGATAGCCTGATCCTTGCGGACGAGGATTGTTTCCCTGGTAGCCTGATCCCTGCGGACGAGGATTGTTTCCCTGGTAACCGGATCCTTGCGGACGAGGTGGACGATCCTGATATCCTCCCTGAGGACGAGGAGGACGATCCTGTCCCTGAGGTTGTCTGGGCGGCGAAGATTGCGATGAGGAAGATGGAGTGTTCCCTGACGCCGGGCGTTCCTGAGGTTGCCTGGGCTGAGGTGGCGCGGATGGCTGGGAAGAAGTGGTGCTCGGGGCCTGGCTTTGAGGGCGCGATTCCGCCTTCTTTGGCTCCGCTTTGTTCGAGAAAGTATCAGAAATATCACGAGCCTTCTGGCCTTCTACCAGTGGCTTCTTGATCGTGATTTTCTTCTTGGCCGGCTGGCTCTTGTTATCTGACATTTACTCGGTTACCTCTACTGCTTCTGACACAACCTTCTGCACGTGACGGGCAGTGGCCGGACCAAGAATCTTACCAAGATCCTCGATATCTGCTTCCACCAGTTGCTCTACACTCTTAATACCTGCCGCTTCCAGAAGCGATTGGATGCGTGAGGAAAGATCAGGCAGCTCTGAAAGGGGGGTGTATTCCTCTTCTGGCTCGGGCTGTGCCTGGCTGAACAACTGTTCCAGCCTGGCTCTGGCCTCTGGAGATGCCATCTCTTCGTTGAACTGAGAAAGCGTTTTCACGGTCAGCTTATAACCTGTAAGCTGGGATGCAAGCCTTACATTCTGCCCACCATTGCCGATCGCCTTGCTTTGCTGATCGTCTGGAACAAGAACCAGAGCTTCGCGGGTGTTCGCATCCGCTCTCACTTCTGTGACCACAGCAGGAGACATAGCGCTTGCGATGATGTCAGCGGGGCTTCCGTTGTCGTTTACGATGTCGATTCTCTCGTTTCCAAGCTCTCGCACCACGGATTGAATGCGAACTCCGCGAACGCCAACGCATGCGCCCACTGGATCCACATCCATACGATTGGATTTCACAAGAATCTTCGTGCGATAGCCGGAATACCTGGCGATGCCAGTGATCTCAACTACGCCGTCATAGATTTCCGGGATCTCCATTTCGAATAGTTTCTTAACAAACTCACCTGAACCGCGAGAAAGAGTTACAAACGGACCCGGCTCACGCGTTTTTTCGCGACGCAGTTCTACCAGTTTGATGACTGCTTTTACACGATCTCCTGGACGAAACTTTTCGTTCGGGATTTGCTCACGACGAGGCATGACTCCCTCGATTTTGCCGAGGTCCACATACATCAGGTCCTTATCGCGCCAGCGAAGGAAGTAACCATTTACGAGTTCGTTTTCTTTTGCCTTGAATTCATTGTATAAGATTTCGCGTTCGAGCTCTTTGAGGCGCTGTAGTAAGATCTGACGAACATTGGTTGCACCGATGCGCGAGAATTCAAAAGGATTCTCAGTGACAGATAGAATGTCTCCCTCTTTGATTCCTGGTTCGATCTTTGCCGCTTCTTCTGGAGAAATTTCTTGCGCTGTGTTCAGTACAGGTTTGACTACCTTGCGACGGCAGATCACCGCGATTTCTGGTTTTTCGCGATCCAGAATCACTTCGAGGTTCGCGTCCAGGCCGTACTTCTTCTGATACGCTGTGATGAGACTGCCTTTGAATACTTCCACCACTTCGTCGCGCGAAAGTCCCTTCTCTGTTGCAATCTCTGTGAGAAGATCAAAGAATGCTTTGATATCAGGTTCTTGATTCGTTTTCTTTTTCGTAGCTCTTGCCATATTCAAAAATCCAGAAATAGATTCGCTTTTCGAATCTTCGACTCTTCGAGTCGAAGTTCTTTGAACTTCTGTTTTCTCTGCTTCCTTCTGCCTTTGAAGGCCAGAAACAAATAGAGTCCGTCTTCCCCCTTCCCGGCACTTGTCACGATCGCCGTGTCCTCTTTCCCATCTTCTTCGTAACGAAGCTTGATGGGAACTTCCTTGAACCGCAGAAGATCCTGGGGAAGCCTGAGCTCGCGCTCTGCTCCAGCCGAGGAAACCTCGAGCGTGTAGTTCTCCGCAGTGAACCCGGCTGGAACACCTGGTTCCTGCCGCTCCACTGCCTGATCGATTAGATTAGACAGCCGCTTTGAGAACTCTTCACAGTCACCGACAGAAACGGCACCCTGAGGGTGCGATAGACCGTCTAGCTCCACCTGGATGTGAAAGCCGCTTTTGACCGGGTGCATGTTCGCGCTGAAGACCGCAAGCCCCGGCCCAAGCGCCTGGGTTGCAAGTTCCCCGATCATTTTTCCGCCTGTGACCAAAGAAAAGTGGAAATTCCGCGGAGGCAGATCCCACTCTTCAATCCTGTCCAGAAAACCTGAACACTGGCCTGGCGTCAAGTCAAAGGCTGCATGACTTCCAGCTCGCAAAAAGGATTCATCCTTGCCTTGGTTGCACGAACTCCAAAAGTCGCCTCGTGCACATCCGTGTTGCAGCCTGTATCCTTCTCACACTTGCCGGGTGCGCGCGATTCCGCGTTCAAGAACTCAAACCAACGCGCGTATTCGCAGTGCCACTCCTATCTGCATTTCCTCATCTGGCAAAAGGTTCTGACGAATTCACTCGCCCCATACAAATTGCAGGGATCACATCGAGCCCGGCGATCCTCGGAAACCGCATCTTCATCCCGGATCCAACTGCGGGCATGGTGAGAATATTCAAACGAAATGCAGACACTGCAGATTCGGTCGTAGCAGACAAGCTTGAGAAAGGATCGGAAGCCACACTCATTCGAGTGCGTGCTGGAATTCCAGGGCGCGCCGTTTCAGACGATGATGAAAACGTCTTCATTGTGCTGCACGAAGGGCCTGCTCCGGATGAAAAGAACGAGCCCGAACCTCCGCCAGAGCGCAGAACCACAGACAGATTCAACGCAAATGCTTTTATGGACACGCCGGCAAGGATCGTTCATATCAAAGAAGATCAGCTGGCCGGGATTTTTGGACGAGAGGGCGGAAAAGAAGGTCCTGCGTTTGAGCGAATTCTTCGCCTCCACGCCATTGAAGGTGCCCTCTATGTCTTTCATTCTGTGGGGGGAGCGCGACAGCTTTCTGTTTACCAGAACGAAAAGAGAATCAAACAGTTTGAAAACTTTACTATCCCGGAAAACGATGCGCTGAAATACTTTACAGATATAGAGGATATGTTTCCTGCGGGCCAATCCGTAATCGTAAGCGTTGTGCTCAGAAACAAAAACACATTTGCGCCAGAAGCCAGAAGAGTGTATTCCTGGGATGGCCACACTGCAAATCTGATCTACACGATTGATGAAGACGCAGATCAATTCATCGCCGCGCGGCCGGACGGAGGTTTCACTGTTGCAAACTCCGAAGACGGAAATCGCATGCTTCTCAAAATCTATTCTCCGTCCGGTGAATATCTAAACAACAGACTCATCGTAATGCCTGACTTCAGAAACACGTGGCGCGAAGTGACAGTGGACGCAGCCGGCAGAGTTTTCTCCAATCGCATCTACAAAGGAAGCTTCGAGGTCTATGAATGGAAATAGGCCACTCCTTACCTATGCGCAATCGCGCACTCTAGATTTAGATACAATCGCCGCCGGATTCACAGAACAGCAACTGATGGGACAGGCCGCAGTCGCGAGCGTCAACTGCCTGCTTTCGGATGGAACGCTGGATTCGCACGAAACCATTTTGATTCTCTGTGGAAAGGGAAACAACGGTGGCGACGGTTATGCAATTGCCTGGGCATTGATAGGAGCTGGATTCTCATCGCGGGTTCAGATATTTGCAGCAGAGCCGCCCTCTTCTCAATCTGCTCTTTTCTATAGAAGAATGTGCGAAAAGCATACGCCGATTCAGGATCTAACTCATTTCGCACAGAAAGCATCCGGCCCGGGCGATTTGATTCTGGAATGCCTGCTCGGGTCAGGACAGAAGGGTGATCTTCGCCCGCCTTACCTGGAATCCGCCATGGACATTGCGCGCGCGTGCAAGAGAGGAGCCACTCTCATTGCAGTGGACTGCCCCGTTGGACTCATTGAAGAAAGAACCGCTTCTTTCGGAGAGGAACTTCCTCTGCCAGACGAAGTTCATTGCTACGGGCCTATCAAACTGGCAGCTGCTCTCAACGTGTCGCTTGCTACTGGATCTCTGGTTCGCAGTCTGCCGATCGGGTTTGAGCCTGTCGAATCCAGTGCGTGGCTCTGGGACGGACCACCCGTTCAATTTCATAAATCATCTATAGATCACAAGTATTCTGCCGGGAGCGCTGCGATCCTTGGAGGCGAACCGGGAATGGAGGGCGCTGCCATTCTTGCTTCCGACTCTTTTTTTGCGGCAGGAGGTGGAATCTGTGAAGTGCTCACTACTTCTGCGGAATCCCGGTCGCGGATTCTATCCGCCAGGCCTTCTCTGATGGTTCGCACACTCGAAGAAGGAATCCATGTTCGCGCAAAGGCAATTCTGGCTGGCCCTGGAATTCTCCTGGACGATCAAAAAGCAGCTCAAATTCTGCGCATCCTTTCCTCAGTTCCAACGGACACAAGGGTGATTCTGGACGCATCTACGGCAGAGCTTGTGCGCGATTCCCGTTATCCGGCATTGCTCAAACCTGGAACCATGCTTACTCCACACGGTGGTGAATGGAAAAAGATGGGCGGTCAGCTTCCAGATTGTGTCCAGGCCTTTGAAGAATCGCAAGCTTTCGCGCGAACGCTCGGGGTTTCTGTGCTCGTCAAAGGCCCGGTCAGTGTCTTGTTTTCCGCCAAAACATGGATTCACAGTCACCCCAATCCTTCTCTTGCTGTTGCGGGTAGCGGGGATTGCCTCGGAGGGATCATTCTTTCTTCTCTATCGAGGGGCCATGAAATGGCTGCGGGCGTTCTTTCCTCTATGGATCTGTTGCACGAGGCGGTTTCTGGTCTCACTCATCCAGAGGCGCACGAATTCGCAGAAAACATTCGTCGCATTCTATCTGTTACGCGTGCGTAGCATTCGCGTTCACAGTTGCGCACCCATGAGTTGCGGCCGCCCTTCACGATCTCCAGAGAGCCAGTATGCCCGCACCTGCCAGAGATCCAATCATGCAAAAAATCATAAGCGGCGCCCACGCTTCATGCAGTGCGGACGATTCTGAGTCTTCTCCTCTCGAAGAAGAAAAAATACTGCCGAAGTACAGCACTCGAATCTCCATCACTACCTGGAAAGCAAAGCCAGTCATGGCTACGAAACTGCGCGTTGATTGCATCTGCTCCAAAAACGGAGCACGAAATGTCCAACCAAACGCAGCGATCAGTAGAAAGACTACAGACAAAAACGGCGCGATCCAGAGGGCGCTATCTTCTCCAAAAATACGACGGCGAAGAGGCGAAATGCAGGCAGCCAGGGAAACAGGAAGCAGGAACAAACACTGCGCTACAACTGCAGCCAACACTACAGAGTAGGCGCCAAATAGAAACGATTCTGTGGCCTGACCAGACGCAACACAGTTCCATACTGGAACTACAAACGCAAGAAGTGCCCCTCGGCCATGAGTGGGAAATGCGTAGCTGTGCAGCCCAAGATAAATGAGAGTCCAGATACAACCACCAATGGCGACTGGAAGAGCAAGCCAGACGGGTGCAGATTGGCCGCGAATGTATAGATAAGCCCCGGGAAGACAGGCGGATACGAATATAAAAAAACCAGTCCGACTGACTGCGTATACAATCTTCCAGAACCAGTTTTCATCCGGAAGCAACTGTCTTTTTGCTTCTGTCACTGTATCATCCAGTTCGCGCGCGCGTCACACTTGCTTTCGCAACACTTTCTTATCGAACTTCCCAACGCTGGTCTTTGGAACCGCATCAATGAAACGAATGTCGCTTAACTTTGGAATCTGCCAGTGCGCGAACTTTTCGCTCAATAGATCATGAATGCCTTTCGCATCGAGAGTGCCTTTCTTTTCCGCCGTAGCCACAACGAAAGCAACCGGAGCCTCCCCTCTGACCTCGTCTGGTCTGCCTACAACGGCAGCCTCAAGCACTCCTGCATACGACATGATGATGTTTTCCATTTCAACGCTCGAAATCCACTCTCCCCTGGTCTTGATGAGGTCTTTCTTACGATCCGTGATTTCCATAAATCCGTTGGAATCAATGGTGGCCACGTCTCCCGTGCGAAACCATCCATCCTTCGTGAACGCGGCGTTTCCATCCGGAGTCTCTGCATTGTAATAGGAAGAAGCAATCCAGGGTCCGCGCACCAGGAGCTCGCCAGAACTCGAGCCGTCCCAGGGGAGATCTTTGTTTTCATCGTCTACAATTTTCACTTCCACGAGAGGAACGGCCATCCCCTGCTTGGCGCGAACCTTGTATTTCTCGTCTTCGCTCCACGTGTCCATGTGCTTCTTCAGTCTGCTCACTGTTCCAAGCGGAGACGTCTCTGTCATACCCCACGCATGTAGAATAGAAACTCCAAACTTCTTCTCATATGCTTCAATCATGGAACGCGGCGCGGCTGATCCGCCCACCACCATGGTCTTAAGCGAAGACAGATCATGTGTCTCTTTCTGCAAATGTTGAAGCAATACATTCCAGATTGTGGGAACTCCGGCGGCAATGGTAACACGTTCTTTTTCCAGTAGCTCTGCAATTGGCTTTCCGATCAGCTGCGCTCCTGGATACACTGGCTTTGCGCCTGTGAGGCAACAGGCGAAAGGGATGCCCCAGCTCATCACATGAAACATGGGCACTACAGGCAGAATCACATCTCGATTGGAAATCGCAAGAGAGTCCGTCATGCTGATTCCCATTGCATGCAGAAAAATAGAACGATGACTGTAGAGGACTCCTTTGGGCTCTCCTGTGGTGCCGGAAGTGTAACACATTCCCGCGGCCGTGCCTTCTTCTATAGTTGGAAATTCTATAGTATCCTTACCCGCACTTAAAATGGCCTCGTAGTCCAGAGTGTTCGGAAGCGAAGCGGCCGGTTCCGCATGGAGATCGTCCATGACAATGTAGTTCTGAACTCCTTTGAAGTGAGGTTCCTGCGCTGCCAGCATTCCAGAGAGAGATTTATCCACGAAGATGAGCTTGTCTTTGGCATGGTTGACAATGTATACAAGCTGCTCCGGAAAAAGACGAATGTTCAGAGTGTGAAGGACAGCTCCCAGGGCCGGCACTGCAAAATAGATTTCCATGTGGCGATAACTGTTCCATGCGAAAGTGGCCACGCGATCTCCTGGCTTTACTCCCAGAGCGCGAAGAGCATTCATCAGTTTTATGGTGCGTGAGAAGAATTCGCCATATTTGTATCTGTGAATGGATCCATTTGCCAGGCGACTTACGATTTCTTGTTCCGGGAACATCTTCTCTGCTCGCAGGAGAATCCTGTCCACAGTGAGATTGTAGTCCATCATGAGCCCTTTCATGGGCTGAGTTTCCGACCTCGGGCGACGGGGGTCAATCCACAATTGTCAGCGCGTTTCTTCCTGCCAGGATTGCCTGAGCGCTTCCATGAATTCTTCCATGGCTGCACGGATTTGTCCGAGCATCACTCCGCGCGTGTGGATTGTCTTTTCCATTCTCGCCGCAAGTGTACGGATGAATGCAAATCTTTCCGTTCTGCTTTTCGCATCCACCTGCTCCATGGTCAGACCAAGTGCGGTGAGCTCTTCTTGAATGGAATTGGAAATCAGAATGATGGCCTCTTCGCGCGCAATTCCCAGACTTTCCAGACTGCCTGCCGCCGCCTGAACGAGTTTGAATTGTCTTGGAGTGAACCCCATGAAGTGATCATCGACTGCTCAGAGCAGGGATCAATAAAAAAATGCAACGATCAAAGAGACGTATCAGGGCGCAGTAGAACGAACAGGTGCTCGTCCAGGATCTTTCCCTGCTTGATGACGCCCTTCTTTCGAATCGATTCAAGAGTAAAACCTGACTTTTCGAGCACTCGCATGGATGGCTGATTGGTTTCAAATACTCCTGCATACAAGCGGACAAAGCCTCGGGAAAATGCTACATCGCAAAGCTGTCGAAGCGCAGAAGTTGCGATCCCCTTCCCGCGAAATGGCTTCCCGATCCAGTACCCCACTTCCGCGGTCAGACGGTGGATGTCTGTGCCTGGAATGAAACCGCATACTCCGGCAAACGCACCGTCTGTGAGGATCGCATACTCCAGAGGTGCGGGATTCAGGGAAGACCTCGAAATAAATTCCTCCGCGTTTAGTTCGCTGTACGGATGCGGAAAGAAATCCCGTACATTTACAAATATCTCGGGATCATTGGCCAGCTTTGCCAGATCCGACTTCATGGAAATTTCTAGAGCGCGCAACTCTACAGGCATGTGCCAGATCGCTCGGGGGAGAAAAAAAGCGCACATACTTTTGCAGACGCCGTCAGGCTAATCGGCACAAAATACCCAGACAATTACTTGCGCCCCAAAGTCGTCGGGCTCAGTTGACTCATGGCCTGGCATGTAGTCATCGGATTGGAAGTTCACGTTCAACTGGGAACTCGCACTAAGATTTTCGCGCGTGACGGATACGGATTTGGTTCGCCTGCAAACTCTCTGGCGGGACCGGTCACACTTGGATTGCCCGGAGTTCTACCCGTTCTCAATGAGGAAGTGCTTCGCCTCGCGGTCATTGCTGGCCTCGCACTCGAGTGCAAGATTGCAGAAATTTCCAAGTTTGATCGCAAGCATTACTTTTATCCAGATCTTCCAAAAGGTTACCAGATATCTCAGTACGATCAGCCATACGCCAAAGACGGACGTGTAACGTTTCGCAAGAAAGGAGACGAGTCCGATACCACGATCCGCATCCATCGAATTCATATGGAAGAAGATGCAGGAAAATTACTCCACGCTGTGAAGAATCGTTCCTATGTAGACCTCAACCGCGCGGGTGTACCTCTCATTGAAATTGTATCTGAGCCGGACCTGAGGAGCTCGGATGATGCCTACCACTATCTGCAGACTCTTCGCAACATTCTTCGCAGTGCCGGTGTGTCGGAATGCAGTATGGAACAGGGAAGCCTCCGCTGCGACGCGAACGTTTCCGTCCGGCCAACGGAAGATGCCCCGTTTGGAACGCGCGTAGAAATCAAGAACCTTAACTCATTTAAGGCAGTGAAAGCAGCCATCGAATACGAAATGCAGCGCCAGGAGGAACTGATCAAAGACGGCGGCAAGGTCATCCAGTCCACGGTTCTCTGGGATGCAGACAATCGTGTAACACGCCTTATGCGAACCAAAGAAGACGCAGAGGATTATCGCTATTTCCCAGACCCGGACCTGCTTCCATTTCGCATTGATCCTGCCTGGGTAGACGGACTAAAAAAAACAATGCCAGAGCTACCGGCGGCCAAGCGCGAAAGATACATGAAAGAATACGACCTGCCCGAATACGACGCAGACGTTCTCACTCGCGACCTGGACGTTGCCCGTTACTACGAAAAAGTAGTCTCTATCTGCAAAGACGGAAAGAAGTCTTCGAACTGGGTCAAAGACGAAGTTCTGGGAATCACAAACAAGAATGACATCCCAATCTCGGCTTTCGCATGCACTCCGGAACGCCTGGGTCGGATGATCCAGCTTCTAAACGAAGGCAAGATCACAGGACGAATCGCCAAGCAAGTATTTGAACATGTCTACGAAGAGAACCTGGATCCAGACAAAGTCATCGAAAAATATGGCTACAAGCCAGTGGACGTTTCTTCTCTGCCGGATATCATCAACAAGGTGCTCGACGCAAATGCAAGCGTGGTCACAGATATTCTCGCGGGCAAAGATCGCGCACGCGGTTTCCTCGTAGGTCAGGTCATGAAGGAAACCCGCGGCCAGGCTCCTGCGCAGGAAGTCAATCAGCTCATAGACGAGCTGGTAGAGAAACGCAGAACCTGATCAAATGCCGCCTATCGGTTCGTAGTGATTCGCGCTGCGAAAGGTAGATAGATCATTGAAATGGATTCCGTTTTCACGGAAGGCTGCATGCGCGGAGCGTTTCACCATCTCGCGCAAATAGAAAGGCTGGTTCACCACAAAGTGATGAATGCCGTGAGTGGATCCAAAATTAAAACAGAACAATTGCATGGGTAGAAAGTACCATGCATTGAGCACCTGGGTCTGGCGAAATACAGAGTCCACCCCTCCGTAGTAGTGCATCGTGGAAGAAAGAAAAACAAGACAGGCCTGGCGAATCACGTTTGGAATGACCCAGACTACCATCAAGAAGTCAAGAGTCGTTCGAATAGATGACATGTTCCCGGTCGCAATCAGGAGGCATTCTACGAGTATAGATCCGTAAAAAATCGGCACCATGGGGAGGCTGGCCAGGCGAATATTGAATGTCCTCATTCCAGGGATGCGCTCCACTTCCCGCCTGCGAAGAATCATATTGAGAAACCCGTCCATGATGCACAGAATGCGTTTGAAACCATAAGGCATTCCGTTTGTGATGAGTCTCTCTTCTATATCCGGTGGACTTCCAGAAACCTTGTGATGCAGAAGATGAATGCCCTTCCTCTTCCACGGAGAGATTGTGTTTGGGCGAAGGATCCAGATGAAAGCGAACATCAGATTTTGGATCCAGCGATTTCCTCTATAATAAAGATCGTGGATCAGATCGTGCTCGATTTCATGAAGGATAGAAGTAAAGAAAGCAATGAGCGGAATGACGATCCAGTAAGACAGACCTTGCAGGGCCCCCCATGCGGTGAAAAAGAATCCGCAGATCGCAAACACAAACAGAAATAGCCCGATCTGGTCCTGATACTTTAGAAAACTGACTTTCGCACGGACCCGCCGATCCGCTGCCCGGATTTCGCTTACAATGCGCGCGGCACTTTCCCGGTCCGAATGCATGATCAGAGTATGGATCGGATACGAAAAAGGGTCCAGCTTTTTTCTTCCTCTTGACCGCGGATCGTGTGGAGCCAAGAATCCGCCATGAAGACAACTGTGTTTGGTGTGGGTGCCTGGGGAACAACTCTGGCGGGAATTCTGGCTGAAAACGGACACGATGTGGTGATGTGGTCTCACGATCCAGAGATCGCGCGCACGATCAACGAGGAACATGAAAACAAAGCTCTGTTTGCAGGCGTGAAGCTATCCGATAAAATACGCGCCACCACGGACTTAAAAGAGGCATGCGTGGATAGCAAGATTGTGGTATTTGTGGTTGCGTCTCAATTTTACGCCTCCACTGTGCAGAAGGCTCATCCGTTTCTTCCCCGCGATGTAGTCATCGTTTCTGCCACAAAGGGATTGAATCCGGCAGACAACCGCAGACCATCCGAAGTGCTCATAGAGAATCTTCCGCCTGAAATGAAAACACGCGTCGCAGTATTGTCCGGGCCAAACATCGCACGCGAAATCGCGCTCAAGAAACCGGCCACCACAGTCATCGCATCTCCCAATGAAGAAATCGCAAAAGCTGCTCAAAAATTCTTCAGTACTCCTTACTTTCGCGTGTACACGAACACAGACATGGCTGCATCTGAACTGGGCGGAACTCTCAAAAACGTGATCGCCATTGCAGCCGGCATTGTGGATGGTCTGGACCTCGGAGACAATACGAAGTCTGCCCTGATGGTTCGCGGGCTTGTGGAGATCATCCGATTTGGAACTCACTTTGGCGCGAAGGCAGATTCATTTTACGGACTCGCAGGCATGGGCGATCTCATCACAACCTGCTCTTCTAAAATGAGTCGCAATCATTTCGTAGGCGAAAGTCTGGCGCAAGGAAAGACTCTCAAGGATATCCTCGCAGGGATGACTGCTGTGGCAGAAGGTGTAGAGGCGGCGCGACACGTTCATGAAATCGCACAGAGAGAAAAGATAGAAATGCCTGTGACCACTCAGGTATACAAGGTACTCTTTGAAGACAAACCTGTGAAGCAGGCCATCATGGATTTGATGACCCGCGATTTGAAGGCCGAATAAAGTCGGGGCTTAGCCCGCCATGGCCAATGCGATCATGGCGGCACCGACTGCGCGCGAAAGAACACTGCCCGCTCTGGTCTGAATGTTTCCAAGCAGCAGCCCTGCCACATGCAAGGCAGCTGTGGACGCTAGAAATCCGATCGCATAACTGATCGCAGCCGGACCTTCCGATGCATGCGCGGCGCCATGAAAGAATCCGGCAACACCCACGAGCACAAGGAAGAAACCGGAGTGCATGCGAAAGCCCGCCATCAAAAGAACACCGAAGACTGCGAGACTCAGCTGTACCAGAGGCTCAACTCCCGGAAGCGAGACGCCTGCCCAGGATGCAGAGGCACCTGAAATCATTGCCAGTAGAAACGCAGCGGGGGCGAAGAGGCGAACTTTTCCGCCCAGGCGAGAGGCTACAAAACCAACCGCAACCATCACAAGCAAATGATCCAGGCCGGTGAATGGATGCCACAGACCAGAAAGTGGACCGGCTGCATGCCCGGGATGGGCGAAAAGACCGGCCGGAACCAGGAATAAAAGTGCAATCAGTACGCGCATGGAAAACACAAAAGAGAAGGGGCGATTTCGAACAACTAAAAAGTAATTTATGCCTGGGGGCCAAAAAAAAACGTAACGGATGGCCGCTCTCATACAAATCAGCGGGCTCCACAAACAATATGGACCCAGAGTTCTCTTCGACGACGCAGAAGTAGTCATCTCAGAAGATCAAAAATTCGGTGTAATCGGACGCAATGGCGCCGGCAAATCGACTCTCTTCAATATCATCACCTCCAAAGAGGAAGCGGACTCCGGAAGTGTCTGGCTTTCGAGCGATCTTCGGCTCAGTTATCTGGAACAGAAAGACACGCATCTACCTGATGAGACGGTCATCGACTTTCTGATGCGCACCACTGACCAGGAAGAATGGAGATGTGGAAAGTACGCCGGAAGATTTCAGATCAAAGGCGACATGCTGGGAGCAAAGATCTCGGGTCTGGCAGGCGGCTTTCGCATGCGCGTAAAACTGACAGCGATGATGCTGGAAGAACCCAACCTGTTGATGCTCGATGAACCAACCAACTACCTGGACTTGAAAACTCTACTGATGCTCGAACATTTTCTGCGAACGTTTCGCGGGGCCGCTCTCATCATCTCGCATGACCGCGAATTCCTGATGAAGACATGCAAGCACACTCTGGAAGTGGACAACAAAACAATCGCAAGCTTCCCTGGAAATGTGGAAGAGTATCTGGAATACAAACGAGAAGTGCGCGAACAGGCAATCAGAGAAAACCAGAACATTGAAGCACGCAGAAAAGAACTCCAGAACTTCGTAGACCGATTCCGTGCGAAAGCATCCAAAGCAACCCAGGCTCAGTCCAAAATGAAGCAAATTTCCCGCCTGAAAACAAAGGAAGTGGCGGGAGCGGCCAGAAGTGTTCGCATGCGAATTCCATCACCTGATAGACAGGGCGGCGTTGCACTCAAGTGCAAGGATCTCCGGATTGGATACGGAGACAGAATGATCGCGGACAACATAAGCTTTGAATTGAAACGCGGAGATCGCTTTGCGATCCTCGGGGACAACGGCCAGGGTAAGTCTACATTCCTCAAAACAATTCAAGGATCCCTGCCTGCTCTGGCAGGAGAAGTGCGCTGGGGTTACGACACGAAGATCGGCTACTATGCGCAGCACGTGTATGAAACGTTAGGCGGCGAAGAGACTGTTCTTCAGTATCTCGAACGTTATGCGCCCAAATCCATGACCAGACAAGAAATACTGAACATGGCGGGAGCTTTCCTTTTCGGCGGAGACGATACAAAAAAGAAAGTATCCATCTTATCCGGTGGCGAAAGATCGCGCGTGCTCTTGCTTTCTCTTCTGCTTCAGAAATGCGATATCCTTCTTCTGGATGAACCAACCAACCACCTGGATTTTGATACTGTGGAAGTGCTCGGAGAAGCTCTCCAGGATTTCAAAGGCACAGTATTCTTCGTCAGCCACGACAGAACATTCGTCAACGGCGTGGCCACAGGCATTCTAGAAGTGAAGAACAAGGCAATTCGTCTCTACGAAGGCTCGTATGAAGACTACGTCTACTACCTCAACGAAGAACTCGATCGCGCAGAAGCATCCGATGACTCAGAACCGGTAGAACAAGTAGAAACGGTGCAAGCTGCGCCACCGCCCGGTGGTAAGGCGAAAGCAGACAAGAAAGCTCGAGACAAAGAACTCAAGGCGCTGGAGAAAAAACACGCAACCCTGGGCCGCGAACTCGAAACTCTGCAGCAAGAACAAAAAGATCTGCTTGCCCTGGTCGAGAAAAATCCGGATACTGTAAGCAAAGCCGATTACGACCGCATAGGACAACTTTCTTCTTCTGTAGAAGAGAAAGAGGCTGAGTGGCTCAAGGTCGCAGAATCCCTGGAAAGGGCAAAGGAGCCGGCCGGATGAGCCTGCAGGTAGTAAACCTAAAGAAAACATACAAAAACCCACTTTCCAGAAAACCACCCTTTGAAGCAGTCCGCGGAGTCAGCTTCGAAATCAAACCCGGAGAAATATACGCACTCATCGGGCCAAACGGAGCCGGCAAATCCACGATCATCAAGATGATCGCTGGTTTGATTGTGCCTTCTTCCGGGGACGTGATGCTCGATGGAAAAAAGCTGGGAAGCGAAACTGCCGCATATAAGAAGCTGAGCGCAGTCCTCGAAGGTACGCGAAACGTGTACTGGAGGCTCACTCCACTCGAAAACCTGCACTACTTCGCGAACCTGCGCGGAATCTCGACCACGGAAATTAGAGAAAAGTCAGTTCAGTTACTCAAGACTCTAGAGATTGAAGGCAAAAAGAAGAATCAAAGCCAGCACCTTTCGCGCGGAATGCTTCAGAAACTTGCTCTGGGAGCAGCACTGATCACTGATCCTCAGATCATTCTACTCGATGAACCAACTCTGGGCCTGGATGTAGGAAGCTCGCGCAAGATCAAAGAAATGATGCTAGAACTTACGCGAAAGCACGGCAAGTCCATTCTACTGACCACACACCAGATGGATCTAGTAGAAGAAGTGGCAGACCGTGCCGGGATCATTCGCGAAGGCAAGATTGTAAGAGAAGGAACCATCCCTGAACTTAGAAATGTATTTCGCAATCACATCTACAGATTCAGCGTTCGAGGAAAATTCAAACTGCCGCCTGAATGGCAGAAGAAGTACGGCGCAGCACTCCTGTCCGGCCAGAACGATCACACTGAATGGGAAATGGACTGCAAGAAGCCGGAAGGTCTCTACACAGTTCTGTCCGCGCTTGGAAAAAAGAAACTCGAAATCATTTCGATGCACAAGCCGGTAGAAGACCTGGAAGAAATTTTTATGCGCACACTGAGCGAAGAGGCAACCAGATGAGCATTGGCAATCTCCCCGTATTGGCACACGACATGGTCTTGATGATCAAGGCGGAGGTCAAAAGAGACCTGCTCTACATGAAGCGATATCCCCTTGAGATCATATCGTTTATGTTCTTTATGTTTTTGATCCTCATCGCGATCATTTATGGAATCGATTTTCTTTTGCCAAAGGGATCCGGCATCAGCGACAAAGGGAACAAAGAAAAGCTCGTACTGGGTTATTGCCTCATGCAATTCGTAATGGCCACTCAAATGGGATGGTCCGGCCAGATTCAAAACGAAAGCCAGACTGGCACGCTCGAACAGCTTTCTATATCAGGTCATTCTCTGGGCGGAGTTCTATTCGCGCGCGGAATCGCACAATTGCCAAGACAGACCATTACGTTCTACATCATGCTTGCTCTTTATCGCATTGCTCTTCCTGGAAGCGCTATATCCTTGAACCACATGCTGGCTGGTTCTCTGGATCTTCTCATCATGGCCATCGGTATATTTGGCATTTCTTATATATTTGCCGGGATCACTCTACTTTTTAAAAGAGTCGGGTTCTTCTTTCAGATCATCAATTTTGCTTTTCTGGGTCTGTTCTGGATAGACCGGGCCAAGCTTCCTGAAATTCTCCAGAACATTTACGATCACTTTCCCCTCACAGTTGGAATGTCCAGGCTCATGCAAACACTCACCGATCCAGTCATCGCGTCCCCCTACTCTATGATTGAATTCATAGTGTATTCGTTCTTGTTTATGGCAGTGGGCTGGTTTTGCTTTTCTCGCATGGAAAGAACGGCACGCAGTTACGGACTACTCTCTCAGTACTGATCCAATCTCAGAGTAAGAAACGCCCACATCACAGGTCGCGCCCGGAAATCCGGACGCACCTGCCCGCAATTCTTCGTGAGCTTCGCGAAGGCTTACTTGCGTTTCTTCTCAGGCTCGCGCATTGCCTGGGACATAGAGCTGAGTTCCTGAAGTCGAATTGCTTCAATTTCCGCGGGGCGGAATTTCGCTTCGATCCATTCGCGGAATCTCTCAATGTATCCGAAGATTGCAGGAACCACAATGAGAGTCAGCACTGTGGAAACAACAATACCACCGATGATGGCAATCCCCATCGCAGTGCGAGCTCTAGACGCTTCCCCGAGACCGAGCGCAATCGGCATGGTGCCTGCGATCATTGCAAGGCTCGTCATCAAGATGGGTCGAAGTCTGGTTCGACCCGCTCTGAGAATCGCTTCATTGATGTCCAGGCCACCCCTGATTCCTTCAAGAGCGTAGTCCACCAGCAGAATCGAGTTCTTGGTCACAAGGCCCATCAATAGAATCAAACCAATCATCGAGAAGATGTTGAGCATCTCATTGAAGATGTAGAGGGAAAGGAACGCACCAGAAATCGCAGGTGGAATCGAAATCAAAATCGCAAGAGGAGTAATGAACGATTCATACAAACTCGCAAGAACCAGATAAATGAATACAATCGCAAATAAGAAAGCGATGCCCACATTCACCAGGAGTTCAATGAAGTCCTCTGATTGGCCCCAGAAAACGTAGCTGGTTCCTTTGGGCGGAATCAGTTTTGTAGTGAGCGCTTTTTTTGCAATGTCTGTCGCAGATCCAATCGCACCTCCCGGAGCCAGGTTTGCATGAATCTGAATCACGCGAGATCTATCCTGACGCGTGATCTTTTCTGGACCAAGGGCCGGCCTTCCTGTGGCGATGGCCGCCAGAGGAATCATCTTGAATTGATTGTTAGGAACACGCGTTTGCGCGTAAGCGGATTTCAAGTTTCTTTGCTCCGGACGAAGGCGCATGCGAATGTCATATTCATATCCGCGTTCGCGCAGCGTTCCCACTACCTCACCTGCGATGTGATAGCGAAGCTCTGCCCCGGCCACAGTCGGGTTGACTCCCACGTTTTGCATGCGGTTTGGATCAAACTCAATGCGATATTCCGGTTTACCGGCCCGATAGTCCATGGAGACGTCCGTAAGATCCGGAATTCCTTTGAGCATGGTCACTACCTGCTCTGCGTAAGGCTGCAGTTGTTGCAAGTCGTCTCCCATGATGTTTACGTTGAAAGGATACTGAACGCCGCCGCCAACAGCACTGTATTCATTCACGGAAGGTTTCCATTCAGCATATGGTTTGAGCATTTCGCGAATTTCTTCCTGAACCTTTTGCGTGCTTCGAGTGCGTTGCGTAAAGTCGGTCAAACCTACGCCAAAGATCGCAACGTTTGGCTCCCCTTCCGTACTTCCGACGACCATTGCAATGAGATTCATTTCAGGAATCTTCTGAAGCTTTTCGCGAATCTTGAGAGCAGCATCATAAGTTCCCTGCAGTGCTGTGCCCGGAGGAAGTTGGATAGAGACCATGAATTCGCCCTGATCATTGGGCGGAAGGAAGGTCTTTTTTACGCCACCCAGAGTCAAAATACTTCCAACGAAAACGAGCACAGTGAGCAGAATAATGACGATGGGACGCTTGAGCCCAAATCGCATGATTGCAATGTACCCTTTCTCAAGAAAGTCCTGAAAACGCCGGAAACCTCTCACAACGAAATTTGGCTCTCCATGAACCTGGCCGCCAAAATAAGCAGAAAGCATGGGCGCAATGGTCATCGCATCAAAGAGAGAAATGATCATCGCAAAACAAACAGTCAGACCAAATTGTTTAAAAAATTGACCAACGATGCCGGAGAGAAAGCCGATCGGCAAGAACACCGCCAGGACTGTGGCCGTAGTCGCGATCACAGCAAGAGCCACCTCAGTCGTTCCATCTTCCGCGGCCTTGACCGGAGATTCTCCGAGCTCCATCTTTCTGAAAATGTTTTCACGCACTACGATCGCATCATCTACGAGCAGACCAATCGCAAGAGACAGAGCAAGAAGGGTCATCACGTTTATGGTAAAGCCCATGATGTACATCAAAATGAATGCACCGAGCAAACTGTTTGGAAGTGCCAGACCGGTAATGATCGTAGAACGAATGTTACCCAGGAACAGATAAACAACGAGCACAGTCAAAAGAATCCCGAGCACAATCGCCAGGCCCACGTCTTCCACGTTTGCGCGGATCCAGCGCGAACCGTCACGAACCATGACGAGTCTTGGATGCCCTTCCTGATCTTTTAGAAATTCGTTGAGCTTCTCCACCCGGAGTTTCACGCCATCCGTAACTGTAACAGTGTTGGAACCGGATTGTTTATAAATATCAATGAATAGAGCAGCATTGTTCTGGCGTTCTATCTGCGCATGTCGATTGCGCGAAAAGAATCCGTACTCTGGCTGTGTGGTGGTAGGCGCCCAGAGTTCGCAAATATTCTTCGCATCTTCTGTTCCATCTCTTACAGTTGCCACGCTTCGGAGACTGACAGCATTGCCCACTTCTCCACCAAATGAAATGCCCACCTCTTCAATCTGTTTAAGCGAATCAAACTGACCGATCGTCCTGAATGTGGTTTCAGATGCACCCTGTTCATGTTTACCCACGGGAACATTCAGGCCATAATTCTTCATGGATTGCCCGATTCCAACTGCGGAAAGCTGCAGTGCGTTGAGTTTGTTGCGATCAATTTCAATTTGAATTTCGCGCTTCACTCCGCCAATGAGTGCGATTGATCCCACGTCCGGCGCCTGCTCCAGCCTTGGCTTGATTTTTTCTTTTGCCAGTTCATAAAGGCGAGCTGGAGGAAGATCTGCGAAGAGCGCATAACGGACCACAGGCTGATCTGCCGGATCAAATCGCACAATGATTGGCTCTTCAATGGAACTTGGCAAAAGGCGTCGCACGCGCGAGACTCGATTTCGAACCTGCTGCTCTCCATACTTGATGTCTGTACTGAGAGTGAACTCTACAAACACAACTGCGAAGCCTTCCTGGCTGCGCGAAGTGATTCGCTTCACACCCTGAAGGGAACTGAGTTCTTCTTCCAGAGGGCGAGAGATCAGATTCTCTACTTCTTCCGGACCGGCGCCTGTGTACACGGTGCTCACAACCACAAACGGGAAGTTCACATCCGGGAACAAATCTACGCCTAACTTCAATAAGGAGAATGCACCTGTGAAGATGATGACCAGAACAATACTGGTGATAAAAATGGGGCGTTTGATCGAGACACTTGCGATCGACATGAGGGCGAGTCTCGGGAAATGGACCAGGCTGTCTGTTTTTTTTTCCGAATGATCGCGGCAGAGACAGGATTTTGAAGCAGAACGGCGCGGGCTTTGCTCAGCGCATTTTTTTAACGATCGGCAAAAGATGCTCGCCGGCCCTCAGTCCGGCCTCATACGCCAGCTCAATTCCGCGGGGGTTCGCATAGTCCCAGGTCTGGATAGGGAGGTCGCGCTCCGGGGATACAAGGATCACTCTCGGACCGGCCTTCTTGCCCTTTTCCATCTTCTCTATTTCCTGGCCGCCGTCCACAACGTTGACTCCTTCGTATTGCAGGCGGGTCCAGAAGTTGTAATAAATGCCAATCGCCACATCCACGTTTTCGAGCAATGCAACAGGCAAATTGCGTGTAATTCCCCCATCTAGATAGTAGCGGCCTTTCACCTTCTGAAATTTCACCATCGGCGGCACGCTGCTCGATGCAAGGATGATGTCTTCTAGATGCTCTGGCGAATCAATGTCTTCATTTCTAAAGACTTTCTCCACCAGGCCGCATGCACGAACGCATTCTGAAAGCAAAGACTTGTATCGCCCTTCGCGATAAAGTTTCATTTCTTTTCTAAATGCATCCACGATTCGGACCAGCAAGCGGGCCCGTGCAAAGGATGTTGGATAGAGTTCATGTGGCACTTCCAGTGCATTGATGGCAATGCGTTCTTTTGATTCAACAAAGACGCGCCAGTCCATGTAGGTCCGCACAGCTCTCCTGTAGATTCGTTCGTGAGGGAAAGGACGCGCGCCAAGGAAAAGATTACGAAAATGAAAATTAGAGGGATTGCGAAGAGTGACAGATCTGAAGTAGCGAACTACATCGCGATAGTTGCGTGCAAACAAACTCGCGGCCATGGCGGATCCTGCACTTGCGCCGCTATATGAAACCAGATTCAATCCAGCATCTCGTAGAACCGCACCCACTCCGAGCCCAAAAAATGCCTTGCACCCACCGCCGGAAATGGCAATCCCAAATCGCGTCTTTCGAAACATGCTTCTAGCCATCCCGGTCTATAACGAAAAAAAAACAATTCCATCTTTGATCAAGCAGACTCTTGCCAACCTGCCTGAGCAAGTCCACCGGGTTGTGTGCATTGACGACGGCTCCACGGACGGATCGGCGGAAGTTCTCGATGAAGAAGCGCGACGCCACAGCAATATAGAAATCGTCCACCAGGCTCAGAATGGAGGATACGGCAGAAGCATTCTGACATCGCTCGAGATTGGACGAGCCCGAGGTTACACTCACGTCATCACAATGGACTGCGATCTGCAACACAGACCGGAAGATTTGATTCGATTTGTGCAAGAACCCCTGGACATCGACCTGGTAAGCGGCTCCAGATATATGCCCGAATCGCAATCTCAGGGACATGCTCCGGGCGATCGAATGGAAATCAACGGGCGCATCACTGCATTGCTCAACTCGCGCTACAACTGGAATCTCACAGATTCGTTCTGCGGTTTCAAGCGATTTCGCCTCGCGAAGATCGATCCTTCTGTTTTTTCGGAGACCGGTTACGCCTTCCCCATGGAGTTCTGGGCCTACGCGCGGGCGCAGAAGCTGACCATCCACGAGATTCCTGTGAGCAGAATCTATACTACAGACAACAGAACTTTCGGGGAGGACCTCGATCGCAAGAGGAGAAGATACCGATACTATCTAGAGACGCTGCATCGCTCTGAAAGAAAGTTCAAACTACAGTGAAACGATTCCAATTCAAAACATACGATGAAGCAGTCATCGCACAGGTGCGCCAGGCAGTGGATTCGTGCCTCAGCCAGAACGGCCTCGAGATGTCCAGGCACATTATAGAAACAGTATTGAGCGAACTCATCCAGAACGCAGTGAAAGCGAATCTAAAAAGAGTCTTCTTTACTTCCAGGCAAAACAACTTCAAAAGCGATTCGCACGCTTCAGAGCAATTTGGCGAAGCTCTGGCAGCGGACGCCGGAGCTCTACTGAGTCTTCTGAAGAACGCACCTCTCAGCGTGCGAGTCGAGATTTTCGCAAAGCAAAAAGTGGAGATCCATGTTTTTAACAGCACGCAGATGAACGCCTCCGAGACAAAGAGAGTGCGTCAGGCATTGCAGGGAAAAAGAGTAAAAGGCGAAGGCGCGGGGATCGGTCTTGGAATGTGCGCTCGCCTGCTCGATGGCATTGGAATCAAAAAAGGGCTGAGCTTTCAGTCGAATAAGAATGGAACTCTCTTTCGATTGAAAATCGCGCGCGGAATCACGGCAAAAGACCCGCGAAAGTCCAGGGTAGAAAGATTTGTGCAATCCTGTTTGCCGTTGCCAGTCGCGAAAACCACGGCAGATCAAATTCGCGGTGGAGCGGCGCCGGAAGCTCTACCGGATGCGGCCATGCAATTCAACCTGCTTCACTGCGGAGAAAAAACCCCTCGCACTTCCAGGATCAAAACTACTTCAAATCCTGCGTCGCTTGAAATTCTGGGAGCCATGCAAGCCGGAGAATGGGAAGGAATTGAACGGTACTTTTTGACCACTCTGTCTCCCGGTCGGTTGCAAGAACTCAGGGCGATCAGCGGAAGAGGCAAAGCGTCCAGGCGGGCCGGAATTGAGGCAACTGTGGCAATTTCACCCGCCGTTCTGAGGTCCATTCTACTCCATACAGATAGAGCAGGCACCTCCCGTAGAAAATGATTGACACTGACCTTCCTGGAAAGGAACTTTCGACAGATGAACATTTCCACACGGAAGAAAGGCAATCATTTGATCGTCGCTCTGGCAGGAGAGCTGAACCTGTACAACGTGGGCGAAGTGAAAAACCAGATCACCACAACCATCGGCTCGGATACGAGTTCTCTGGTCATGGATTTCAAAGATCTCAAATACATTGATTCTTCTGGAATTGGCCTCATGGCTCAGCTCAAGAAGAAATACAGCGCAGGCAGCGGGAAATTCGCACTTATGGGAGTGAGCAAGGAAGTCATGGATGTTTTGCGCATCACTGCTCTTGACAGCTTCTTTACATTCATCAGCTCAGAAGACAAACTGGAAGGCTGATCTTCGCCTTCGCGCGACCAATCAATACCTGTAGGACCAGACCAGAGCCAGACTCCAGGGGTCTCTCTGTCTCACGGACAAATCAGGGAGCGGAGCTTCCGCAATCTGTACATCTATACTGGTAACAGAATCTCTGTGTCTGTATAAATCAAACCAGTGAAACGCGTAGATGGCCAGTGCGCCGGCTGCAAAGTATCTCTGTCCATTCTGATGGCCCTGAAACTCTTTGAAATAAGACTGATTGTTGAAGAGTAGAACCGTGGGATCCCCTTTCGCCTTCTTAGTCATCGAGCTGGCCAGATAGTATTCGTACACAAAGCCAGTCCACATTCCAATGAAACCGCCCATCAACGATCGCCCCATCCAGACCCGGCCACTTTGCATTTGTGGTCTGCCCACAATTACGTTGTTCAAATCAAACCAGTGAAAAGGTACTGTGACCATGTTTACATCTGCGCTTGCAATCGAACTCTCTTGCACAGTATGATTGGATCCACCTGCATCTCGCACGATGACTCCGTCCGGAACCGTCTCTAAAACTCTTCCGGCTAACTTCTCGCCCGTGTTCGTTACCAGCACTGCCTTCTTGTCGAGTGCCAGATACGGACCTATTTTCTGGTAGTCCGCTACCTTGCGAAGCTGATAGGAAAGCATGTCATCCAGAGGAATCTTTCGCACGCTTCGTTTGGACTTTCCTTCTGCGATGACAAAGCCGTCAGAAGAAACACTGCCGAGCAAAGCTTCGCATCTTCTTTCAGCGCTCGTTTTTAGAGTGTAACAGATGGGAATGCCCGATTGCGAAAACTCGAGATTCTCCACTTCTTCAGATGGAATGGTCATCTTCTCCCCGGTGATCTTCACAAAGCTAATGATTCCGGATTCTTCTGATTGATAAAAGCCTTCTACGGATTCACCGCTACGAAGACGCAAAACGTCCGCATGCAACGTCGCAGATGCAAGCAAAACAGATGCGACAAGCGCACGTTTCATTTTGCCTTAATTTCCTTGATCGCAGAAACTGGAAGGGATTCGTCCGCGCCTCCGCGCTTGAATTTCATTTCTTCTTTCTCCACGCGAATCGTAGAAGTATCAAAACCATTTCCGGCGGCAGGGGTCACTCCGAGCGCAGACGCTCCGTCAGCAGCATCAATCTTTTCCATGTTCGAAATCGGGACGGAGATTTCAAAATCACCGGAATACACACTGGCCACATCCTTGTTGATGGCAATGCGCGTACCGCTGACCACGCGACCATCTTTGAATCGCACTTTCAGTCTTGCCTGTGCAACAAAAATGGCTGGAGGAGAAGGTCGCTCCAGTGTAATGGCGCCTGGATCAGGACGGTCCGGCACGGACACGCGAAGAGCGCCTGTTTCATCCGGCAATGCAGGACGAGCCACCGCCACGCGAGAGGAGCCGTCTGTGCCCTCATCCAGTTCTTTTTTGATCTCTTCCACCAGCGCGCTCTGCTTCTGGTCATTAGACTTCAGAATCTTCTCTACGATTACAGGCTTGAGCTGCAATTCCTTGCCCTCTTCCACGTTTCGCAGCACTTCCTGGTCTCCCAGACGCGTGGCGTTTTGCTGCGAAAATTCGCGCACTTCCTTTCCACCGTTGTAAAAATTGCCAATCAGAAGCAATCGCCGATTGGACTTCACTGCAGGATCACTGCTTCCACCGCGATTGACCACGTCGATGTATCCGCTGATTGCTTCTTTTACATTTCCAGTCTCTTCATAGGAGCGCGAAAGCATGTATTTCTCATCCAGACTGAGATCTTCCAGCTTCTTGAATCGAGTCAGAGCCTCTCCAAAGTTTCCAGCGCGAAAGTAAGCCGCGGCCCTCTCGCGATCAGACATTCCGGATGCTTCAATCTTTTCCGCCGCGCGCCCTTGCTCGCGAAGAATATCCAGAATCACTGTGGCTGTTTCCGCATAATGAGTTCCGGCATATTCCTGAATCACCTGTTCGAGTCTTGAAACCGCCACGTCTTTTCTGCCGGTGAGCGCCGCTGAATAACCGGAATGAAGCTTGAGAAATCCGCGAGTGTCGTTCTGGCTATTGTCCCCGGAATTCAGCATGTCTTCGTATTGTTTGAAGGCTACATCGTATCTACGATTTCGCTCCATATAAAACGCATACTGGAGCTTTGTCATGAACTCGCGGTCTTCCTGAATGCGAATGGGCGGCTTCAAATTCAATCGCCGCACGCCGTTAATGACGACTACTCCAAATCGATTCAACCAGCTGTCCGTTCCATCTAGCTCAAATTTGTCAAAGTTCAGAACACTGGATTCAAGCACGTTGAGTTTGATTTCGGACTTCAGGTTCTCATTCCCGGATAGCATCTGTCGAAAGCGCGTCTTGAGCATTCGAGAAGAAAGCTCGAAATTGAGAATTCGCTCGCTTGCAATCTGCACGCGCAGCTCGAGCATCGTTACGCTGATGATGGACTGGGTAATGAGCGCAAACAATAGCGCAAGTCCCAGGATCAGCGGAAACAGAATGCGGCTCTGGCTCACGGCACCTCCAGCACAATGGCGGAGACATCATCCCGGTATTCAGCAGCCCATGTTTCAAACTGTTGAACCAGATCTGCGAGAAATTCCTCTGTTGAATTCTTAGAATGCTGCAAAAACAGTTCCTTGATTCGAGCAAGGGAAAACTGCTCTTTCTCCACGTTGTTTGTTTCCATCAGACCGTCTGAGTACACAAGCAGGCGATCCCCGGGCTGAGTGTTCAAGCGCTTCACAGGATATTCAAAATCTTCCATAAGACCCATGGGTGGGCCCATCTTCGCAATCTCCAGTATATCCCCGGTAGAAGGACGCAGACAGAGAATCGGAAGATGTCCTGCATTTGTGATCAGTGTTTCTCCATTGGGATGAAACAGGAAAAAAGTTCCAGTGGCAAAATACGAAGACTCAAAGCGCGCAGCCAGACTGTTGTTGAGAGTGGAAACAATCTTGCGCGGGTTCATGAATTTTCGCGCAGCATTCTCCAGGTTTTGAATGGTAATGGTAGTAATGAGAGCCGCGGATACTCCGTGACCCGATGCATCCGCAAAAAAGAATCCGTTAAACCCTTTGGGGAACGCAAACATTCCGTAGATATCGCCGCTCACTTCGCGCATAGGGCGATAGTAAATCTGGCCTTTGTATTTTGGAATGATGTCTGTCCCGCGAATGAACTGCTTTTGCACTTCCTTACCAATGCGAAGCTCAGTCTGGATTTCTTCATTGAGCTTGGAGATCGTCTCCACCTTTTCCTCAATGTTGGCGGCCATAGAGTTGAAGGCGTGGCCCAGGTTGTCTAACTCATCGTTTCGATCCGTCTTCCATTGAGCGCGCGACTTAAGATTTCCGGCGGCCATCTCGTTGGATGCCTGAGTGAGCACTTCCACTCTGCGGAAAATCAAATTGAATAGAAAGATAGCGAATAACACATGGAAGACGATGCCCCATACTACTGCGATTGCAATCTGAATGTAAATTCCGCGAAGAGCCTGCTTGATTGCCTGAAGACTGAGGATGGTGGAAAGATAGAGTCTCTTATCTCCTTCGCCGCGGAGCGGAAGCAAGAACGACACAGTGAAATCCTGTTCGTTGATTGTCTTGAGATAACTGGAACGATACAGAGTCAGATCCGCAGAAAGCTCAATGGACTTTCGCTTTAATTCATCTGGAACCTGTTTGCCTCTCTGCGATGTATCCGGCGCACTGTGCCAGATGACTCCCTTGTCGTCGTAGATGGTGAAGTCTGTAATTTCGTTTGCTTTGAGCGCGGCTTTGAAGTCCTCAAACGCACCGTTCGGTTCCAGTGGAACGCTTTCTTTTTCGAGTCTCTCCTGAACTGATTTCACCAGGTTGTCCGCCTGGTAGCGAAAGTTCAGAATCAGCAAGTCTCTCTGGTTCGAGAAGATCATCACGGAGAAGAAGATGATGTTCACGAACGCAAGAAGCGTATACAATAGACCGATCTGGACCCGGAGAGATCTGCGACTTTTGGACTCTTTTTTCATGGCCTTATCTTCTAAGATCGGCCTTTCAGGCCGTTTTCCGGTGCACCGGCGGCCTAACTACTCACCTTTTTGGCCCTTTTCCGGGGGTTTAGATGGGTCCGATTCCTGCGTCTCGGCACTTCCAGCGTAGCTGTCTCCCTTGAATCTGCCCTTGAGAACAGTGCCGTTGCTCAGCGTCCATTCCCCTTCTCCTTCCTTCTTCCCGTCCTTTACCTGGCCTACGTATCTCGATCCACTCTTATAGAAGATTTCTCCCTTACCTTCCATCTGGCCGTTTTTGAATTCTCCCTTGTATTTGATTCCACGGGGAGAAGAGAGTTCGCCTTCGCCGTGAGGCAGACCGGACTTGAACTCCCCCTCGTAAACTGCTCCCTCATGATATTCCAGTTTCCCTCGCCCCTGGATCTTACCGTGATCCATTTCACCGGAGTACTTATCTCCGTTTGCGAAGCGAATGGTGCCCTGGCCGTGCATCTGGCCGTTTGCGAAATCTCCCTCATAGACAGCTCCGTCTTTCAAGGCGAGCTTGCCCGTGCCCTGCATATGTCCGCCAGTGAATTCTCCGTCATAGATCCTACCATCCGGATACTCCACGTGCGCCGGGCCGGCCATCTTTCCGTCCTTGAATTCCCCTTTGTATAGAGTGCCGTCGCGGAATTTCATGGTTCCCTGGCCGTGCATCTGGCCGTCCTTAAATTCCCCTTTGTACACTTCCCCGCTTGCGAAATCAAACGTGCCCTGGCCCTGGATTTTGTCCTGGTCAAACTCTCCGCGGTAGATGCCCCGCATGCTTTTGAGAGTGCCCTTTCCTTTTCTGCGGCCGCCGACGAGTTCGCCATTGTAGATGGAACCGTCCGGGTAGTTTACCTGAAACTGGCCCGTGGCTTCCCCGTTTGTGAAATTACCAGAAAAGGTTCTTCCATCCGCGAGTTTGAATGTACCCGGACCTCCGGGCTTGCCGTTCTGAAACGATCCGGTATAGACGTCCGCGCCCCAGATGGCGGTTCCACTGCCTTTCGTGCAATCCCCTGCCACACACTTTCCGTCCTCAGCCACGGCTACCGTGGCAGACAGGGCAAACAAAATGATGGAGCTCAGCACTCTCACAATTCAATAAGACGATCGGGCGCGCACTCTGTCCACACGAAAGCGATAGGATTCTCCCGACTGCGGTGACACGAATGCATCATTCGTAATAGTCACCTTCCACGATTACAGTCCGCTTCGAGACAAGAGAACGATCAGCCACTAGCAGATATTGAATCAGAGTCCCAAAAAAGCGGACGACGCTATCCACTCCGGATTCTGAAGAACTCACGCGCAGGTTCACGATTTTTTTTGCCGTGGGGACTTCCGCTTTGATGGCTTCGTCTAGATTTAAGTCTTGCATCCTGACTGTGTCGAACAGGATCCACGTGAGGTATCTCTCAAACTTAAAGTGGCGGCCGGCTTGATCTGGCGTGTCACCCTCGGTGAAATAGACAGGGATTTTGGTGTCGTAGAGTGCAATATTGTAAGACGCACAACTCGAAAGCAACGGCACGATAAAAATCGTCAGCCTCAGAAGTATGTTATTTCCCTTCATCCTTGCCCTCCACTTTTTTTGTTTCAGCCGGCTCTGTGACGGCGCTCCGCATGTAGATCTCTCCGCGCACAACTACGGAGTACGGCCGCAGCAGCCCGTAAAGAATTGTATCCACCAGTCCATCCGCAAAATCGTATTTTTCATTGATCTGAAGGTTTCCGACAAAGTCGCCTGGCCGCGTTTCCTCCTTGAGCAAATCATCCAGCGTTCGATCTGTGAGTCGAATGAGACCCCAGAGGCAATAGTAGCGTCGGAATTTGATTTCAAACTCCCGCTTCTTCGTAAAACCTTCGCTCTTTTGAAAACCATTGAGGCGAACCACGAGGTCCCGACTGTTGACCTTGTACTGGGTTTCAGCGCAACCGGCCAGGAACAAAAGGCTGAGTAATAGTATACAAACGACTCTCACAAAATTCCTCCGTCCGCGCAAAATAGCATGCATGTATCAAGAACACCGGTCAAATAGAAATTAGCCGCCTGGCAATTTATTCGAGCTTATGTTGAAAATGGGAACCAGATTCAACCATAACAATTGATGTCCCCTTCCACGGCTGCCTTTGAGCTTGCAGGCAAGAAGGATGAAACCGACTCTGGATCCAGAAAGGTCTAATAATTATGCGTGTAGACTGGTCCAATCCGAATCTTTTATCCGTGCTTGCTGCTCTTGGATCCGTGTTTTTGATCCTGATGATTCGCTACTTTGTCATGGCCGGCGGGGCGTATGCTCTGTTCTGGAAAATACTTCCAGATCGACTTCGCGCTCGTCGCATCCAAAAAGACCTTCCGCGAAAAGGACACATCAAAAGCGAAATACTGTACTCCATTTCTACATCTGTGATCTTTTCGTTTGTAGGACTCTTCCTCGGGTATGGAAAATACAAAGGGTGGTTTCAGATTTACACAGATTTCGATTCCAGAGGATGGCTGTATTTCTTCGGAAGTCTGTTCATTGCCCTTCTATTGCATGACGCCTATTTTTATTTCGCGCATCGTCTCATGCATACTCGATTTCTATTCAAGCACGTCCATCGAGTACATCATGAATCTACGAATCCAACACCCTGGGCCGCTTTTTCTTTTCATCCATACGAGGCAGTCCTCGAAGCTCTGGTTCTACCCTTGATCCTGGTCTTTGTTCCCATGCATGTTTATGCAGTTCTTCTATTCATGTTCTCCATGACTGCTCTCAACGTACTGGGTCATCTTGGATATGAACTTTATCCGAACGGATTCACCCAAAGCAAGTGGACGTTCTGGAACAACACAAGCACTCACCACAACATGCATCATCGTTACGTGCACTGCAATTATGGACTGTACTTCAACTGGTGGGATCGCGCATTCAAAACCAATCACGCACGCTATCATGAAAGATATGAAGAGATCACCGCCCGATAGTGCGGGGCCGAAGCCCGATCAAACAGAGCGGGCGTCAAAATCTCTCAGATGTTTTCCGACGACTTTCACCACGTACACAAGCCAGAGAATCATCCCAACATGAAGCACGTCATTTTCTGAGAAATAGAATCCCTGCCCTTTCTTGTACAGAGC
>JAIBBM010000102.1 GCA_019694685.1 Leptospirales bacterium | reverse complement strand
GACATACTGATAGTTGCATTCCTTTTATATCGCGCTTACATCCTTCTGTCACGCACGCGCGCCATGCAGCTTCTGCTTGGCTTTGGACTCATCCTGCTTCTGGATGTCATCGCGCGTAGATTCTCCATGGACACTCTGTCCTGGTTGATCACAAACGTTTCGCAGTATCTCGTATTTGGTTTGATTGTGCTCCTTCAGCCGGAGCTTCGCAGGTTGTTTGCTGAAATCGGCAAAATGCCGCTGTTCCAGTGGGTAAATCCACCACTCAGCGTTCCACTCGATGAAATCATTGCGGCTGCATCGAGTATGGCTCGAAGCAGGACGGGCTCGATCATCGTCCTTATGAAAGAGATTCGTCCTCATGGCATTCTTGAAAACTCTGTCAGAGTAGAAGGAAACATTTCACGCGAACTCCTTGAAACCATCTTTCACAAGGATACTCCGCTTCATGATGGGGCCGTTATCATAGAAGGTGCGAAGATTCTGGCTGCGTCCTGTTACCTTCCTCTATCAAGCTCGCGCGTTTTGAAGAAAACGCTTGGCGCGCGCCATCGCGCAGCCCTGGGCATGTCGGAAGAATCGGATGCGGTCATCCTGGTTACTTCTGAGGAATCAGGAAAAATAAGCGTCATGCAAAATGGAGAAGTCCTCACACCTGTGCGTGCGGGTGAGCTCAAATCTCTTCTGTCTGAACTTCTTGGGAAAACTCCTCGATCCATCGCTGAAATTGCGGAAGAGAAGAAGGCGCAGGAAGCTTGATCGGATTTCGTCAACTATGGAAGAGGGCCATGGCCTTTCTTCGCGACTGGCCAGTGAAGCTTGGCGCACTTGTGGTTGCAGGAATTCTGGCTCTTTATGTTGAGTTTGCGCAGAACGTCACTCGGGTGCAGCATGTGCGCGTTACCGTTCCACCCATTCCGCCCGGGCTGGTATTTGCTTCCAGGGTTCCTTCTTTCATGGACGTGGAACTGTATGGTCCGTCGGAGTTGATGGATGTGGCGGCGTCTGATTTCAAAATGCAACTCATCAATCGCAGGCCTGTGAGAGGGGAAAACATCTTTCGCGTGAAGATGTCCCCCGAGCTACCATCAGGACTCGAGGCTTCGTATCCTAAAGAATTGAAAGTAATGCTCGATGAAGTGTTGTATCGTGAGCTACCCGTAGAAGCAGCCTACGACCACTCCATGCCTCTTGGCGGGATTCGAATTCGACCACGCACTGTAGTTGTTGTTGGCCCGTATCAGAAGATGGCCGAGATGGACCGAGTTATGACTTTGCCTGTGACTCTCAGCGGTTCCGGTTCTCGTTCTATTCGCGCAGTTCTCGCGGATCTGCCTGATTTTATGAGTCTGGCGGAAGGGCAGCCCAATGAAGTGCAACTCGATGTTTGGGACAAGCAGGAGAAAGATCCCACATACGAAACGGTGGAAGGAATTCCTGTGCGCTGTTCGAATAACGTTGTGGGTCTGCGTTTGAGACAGCCCCCTTCTGTGCGCATTCGAGTGCCGATTCAAGGAGCGCGAGCAGATCAATTTCGTGCGAGCGTCGTCTGCCCCGTGTTTGTGGATCCTCAAACAAGGCAAATTCGTCCTGCTTATCTGATTTCGATTTTTACTCTGGAAGTGGAAGACGTGCTGAAGAGAACAGATACTCCGATCATCATGGATGGAGTGCTTATCGACTCTTTGCAGTTTGAAAAAGCAGATACACCACTTCCCGGGCCAGTCCAGCAAGGACAGCAGGAACACATCTTTCGGTGAAGTATGATACTGGGGCTGGGAACAGACGTTGTAGAAAACGACAGAGTGGAAGATCTCTACAAGAAGCACGGTAGAAGATTTCTAGAGAGAATTTTCACCGCGCAGGAGATTGAGTACTCTCTTTCGCGCCCGGATCCTGTGCCGTATCTTTCTTCACGTTTTGCAGCCAAAGAGGCCAGCGTAAAAGCTCTCTGTCTTCCGCCAGGAGTAGTTCTCAACTTCAAAGACATTTCCGTGGAAGGTCTATCCTTTGGGCACAAGACTCTTGTGTTTACAGGAGCTGCTCGTGCACGCGCAGATGAGATGGGAGTGCGAAAGATTCATCTGTCCATGAGTCATGCCAGAGACTCAAGCACTGCAGTTGTGATTCTAGAAGACTAGGCTTTGAACTCTACGCGAGATCCGAGCACTTTTTCGAGCATTTCGCATTTCAAGGTGGCAGCCCAGATCGGTATACTCAGATCTGCGCCCTGGCGTGGCTTCAGATGAATGATGTAGTTTTTCCCGGTTGTTTCGAGCTTTAGATCTTCGATCAAATCCCCGAGTCTGGCAAGACCAATGGCCACCCGCAAGATAGCTGCCAGATTATAAACTCTGCTTTGCGTGCTCTTCGCCAGGGATCCGTATTCAGGATGGTTTTGTTTGGGCTCACCCTTTCTGTGATAGCGCGCCACCAGAGCAATGAGTTCGATTTCAATGGGCGAGAAGCCAAGCAGGTCGCTGTTTCGTATGATGTAGTAGCTATGTTTGTGGTGCGATCCGTGCGAAATTGCCACGCCCACGTTGTGCAGTTTGGCTGCGCATTCGAGTAGAAATCTGTCCTCGAGCGTGCCAATTCCAGGTCTGGTTGCGGTCACTTCGTCAAACAGGCGTGCGGCTACATTTACAACTCCAGGAGCATGAACCACCTGAGTGACTCTTGCAAAACTTTCCGCAAGACGATCCACAGAAGATCGCCTAACGTCTGGAATTCCCAGTGCATGATCCGATTTGCGCTGCAGCGCATCAAAAACAACACCCTCGCGCAAAGCATATCTGGAGAAATAGAGCGAAGAAATTCCAAGAAGCCTTGCCGATTCCTGAATCAGAATTGCACCACCCACGATGATGTCGGCGCGTTTTTCATCCAGTCCATCTAGCTTTGCGCGCTTTTCCGGGCCCTCAATGGAAAGAATGTCGTCTACCACTCGATCTAGATCCTGCAGATGAATGACGGGCTCTGCGAGTTCCGGAATCTTCTTTCGCAGTCGGATCATATCCCAGAGGGTCTCAATGGTTCCCGAACTTCCTATGGCCATTTCATATCCGCGCGATTTGATTTCATCTCGCGCTCCGGTCAGTGCAATGCGAACAAACTGTCTGCATTCAGAAACAGCTTTGTCCGTTACGACTCCTCCGGGAAAAAATCGATCCTTGAGGCGAATGGCCCCGAGCTTCAGAGAGACTGCGAATTCCGGGATTCCACTTTTTCCCACCAGGTATTCTGTAGACCCGCCGCCTATGTCGATCGTCAGTACTCTTTTGTCATACACGGGCAGGCACTGTAAGATTCCAAGATAGATGAGGCGCGCTTCTTCCTTGCCAGGAATGACCTCCACGTCCAGGCCGCATTCTTTCTTGACTCTCTCTAGAAACTCGGCGCTATTTTTTGCTTCGCGCACGGCGGAAGTGGCCACGGCGCGAATGTCCGCATTCATGGACCTGGAAATGGCAGTGAATCGTTTGAGTACGGTTAAACCTCTTTCCATGGCATCCGGTAAAATCAGATTGAGATCTCCGCCGCCCGATCCCAGGCGAACCGCTTCTTTTTCAGTGGATAGAATTTCGAAACGGCCCTGATCGTCCGGTTGAACGACTGCAAGGTGGAAGGAGTTGGTCCCAAGGTCCATGGCAGCTATGGGTCGCGGCATTGCACAGAAGAGCCCGGCTGGTGGTGACGGAAACAATTTTTGCTGTCGCGCGTGCGGTTATCGATTTGATTCTGGTGCGTGATCCAGGTTCAAGAACTTACAAAATCATTTACGTCCAGGAAGAGAAGGCCCGGGTTTATGGGCTCCGTCGTGTCTCTGTTCTCAGCGCAGAAGGAAACCATCACGGCTGTAGACCACGTGAACTTCGACATTGGTCAGGGGGAACTGGTTGGTTATCTCGGGCCAAATGGCGCGGGAAAATCTACCACCATCAAAATGCTGACGGGCATCCTCGTGCCCACTTCAGGCCGCGTTCTGGTAGACGGCATTGATCCTGAAAAAGACAGAAGGGCGGTTGCGCGAAAGATAGGGGTTGTGTTTGGTCAGAAGACGCAGTTGTGGTGGGACCTTCCGGTGGAGGAAAGTTTTGATCTACTTCGCGCTGTGTATCGCATTCCGGGCGCGGAATACAAGAAGCGTTTGAACTTCTTTATTGAACTGCTGGATATGAAAGACTTCCTTTCGCAGCAGGCGCGCAAGCTCAGTCTGGGCCAGCGTATGCGAGCGGATCTCGCAGCTTCGCTCCTGCATCGTCCACCTATTCTGTTTCTGGATGAGCCTACGATCGGGCTGGACATTCTCACACGTGACATCGTCAGAAAATTCATCAAAGAAATCAATGAACAGGAAAAGGTAACGATTCTTCTCACCACTCATGACATTCAGGACATTGAGTATCTGGCCAGGCGTTTGATCCTTCTGGATCGCGGACGAGTTCACTACGACGGAGGAATAGACGATTTCATTCAACGTTATGCGGCAGAGAAGGTGCTGTCTCTTCAGGTGGATCCTCCTTTGCAGAGTAGCTTCTTTACCCAGAGAGGATTTGAAGTGCTTTCAGAATCCTCCGATCGCAATTTTGAAATCAGGCTGGGCGCAGATGAAACACCGGCAGCACTCATTGAGGCGCTGAGTGCAAGCAAGATTCGAATTGATGAAATCAATATGAGAAAGCGGGATCTGGGAGACACGCTCAAGCTCATGTACACCAATCAGAGGAACGTAGAACTCTAATGGCTTATTTCAAGTTTATTTCCATGTCCTTTCAGCGCGCTATCAGCTATCGCGTGGAATATTTCATGGCTGTTCTCAACGCCTTTCTGTACATCTTCATTTTCACTTCTGTCTGGCGTACACTCGTTCCGGACGGTAGCACGAAGAATGGTCTGACTTCCGCACAGCTCACGGCCTACGCTGTTCTTTCCACTCTGGTGAAGGCAAGCTACGGTAGAAAAGACTCCCTTCTTTCTACCAGGATTCGCAGCGGAGAAATTTCCTCAGATTTGCTCAAGCCGTTTCATTTCCCTCTGATGTATCTGTGCGACACAATCGGCGCGAGCCTCTTCCAGCTATTTTCCAGGGCCCTTCCACTTCTGGTATTCTGTGTCTTTGTATTTGATATTCGCCTGGACATGCACGCAGAGACATTCGCCAAATTCATCCCGCTCTATTTGTTGAGTTTTCTGTTGTTTTTTCTGATGAGTTTTTTGATCAGCTCCATGGCATTCTATTTTACGGATATCTTTCCGTTCTGGATTTTTTACTACGCATTGATCACACTGACGAGTGGCGCAATCATTCCAGTGGATTTTTTTCCGGAAGAAATGCAGAAACTACTTTATAGCACTCCTTTCCCATATCTGTTTTATTTCCCAACCATGGCTATTCTGGGAAGAGATCTGGTCTTCAGTTATCCGGAACTCGTTCTACGTTATCTGGTCTTGATTGGAAGTGCTCTCTTGTTATCGTGGATGTCTTATAGAAGTGGCATCCGCAAACTTACCATCGCAGGCGGTTGAAAATGAAGAAATTCTGGAATGATCTTCCTGTATATGGTTCGATGATTCGCGCTGCGATCCAGAGTAGAATGGAATATCGCGGTAGTTTTATCATGTACATTCTTACCATCATGGGTTTTTACTCTGCGCAAATTGGTGTGCTCTGGGTGATGGTGAATAAGTTTAACAAGATCGGAACGTGGAATGCCGGAGAGGTTGCGTTTCTTTATAGTTTGCTTGTGATCGCAACGGGCGTTGTATCTGCATTGTTCTCTGGATTTCTTGAATTTTCAGACTTTGTCAGGCAGGGAACGTTTGATCGAGTTTTACTTAGACCACTTTCGCCGCTGTTTTCCATTCTGGCCATGCGATTTGAGCCGGGCGGCCTGGCAAACATTGTGCTTGGAGTGGTGGCCTTTGTCACAGCAGACAGACTGGTTCATATCCAGTGGTCGCCAGAGGCCATTCTCATGCTGGTTCTGGTGCTGTCCGG
>JAIBBM010000048.1 GCA_019694685.1 Leptospirales bacterium | reverse complement strand
ATTTGAATTGGCCTGAGGTGAGTTTTGAATCCGGTGAGAAATACATGGCTGGATAAGAGGATGAGTGCAAGCGCAGAAAGAGAAAGAACTGTATGAACCGCAGCTGTGCTTGGGCCGTAGATCAATAGAAGAGTCGCGGGAATGACTCCTAGAAAAGACATGAAACCACCCTGCGCCACCCAGCTCATGACAAAGAGCCTGGCTTCGCTGTCATCCGGGTGTTTGATCATGCTTACGGCCCCACCCACGATGAGCTGGTGAAACATTCCCCAGCCAGCGAGTGCGGCTCCAAGGCCGATTCCAATGTATTTCAGGACAAGTTCCAATTTGCGCCTACAGGGATTCGAACCCCGATTTCAGGTTCCGGAGACCTGCGCTCTATCCATTGAGCTATAGGCGCCGAAGACCCATCAGGGATTCCGACTCGTCCTTATCAACCGTTTAATGATTTGTCAATCGATTTTGTAATTCGCGCGAGTGGAAAGAAGAATCAAGGGCGAAAGTATCGATGCGATTGATCCAGATCTTCCAGGATTTCGCGGAAAGAAGAAAAGTCTTTGTCGTCTGCAAGATAATAGATGGCATGCACTCTTCCATCGCGGATGCGCAATCGCCCGACTACTCTTTGTCTTTGATCCCCTTCGCGAAATGTTCCTTCAAAATGATATACGATTCCCTGTTCCGTGCTGATCTTCTTTCTATCTACCATTTCAAAAGAATCAAAATTAGAAGGCATGGCTTTGTACCAACCTTCTGCATATAAATCTACATCTTCTTGCGTTTGCGGAATCCCGCGATACTCAATGCTCGCCCGTCTTCCATCGTGAGTGAATCCCCTCGCGACCAGAGGTAGCTTTCGCTTGCTGTCAAAATTCAAATCCCAGAGGGCAGGGTGGTGCAGGATGATTCCGTATTCACGCAACTCGATCGACGTGAAATTTGGATACGAGCCGTTCTGGCCGCTGACACAGGATGTCAGCACCAGCAGTGCAAGCAACAAACGATTCATTCGCGAGTGAGTACCTCATATCCATCATCGGTTACGAGGACCGTGTGCTCGAACTGTGCCGATAAAGATTTATCTCTGGTCCAGACGGTCCATCCGTCGTGAGCATCTGTAAATACTTCATAACTCCCGCGATTTACCATTGGTTCTACTGTAAAGGTCATTCCAGGCCGCATAACGGATCGGATCCCATTGTTCTTGTAATGTGGGACCTGGGGCTCTTCGTGAAAGTTCCTGCCAATTCCGTGACCGCACAGATCACGAACGATTCCATATCCTTTCGGAGTCAGAAACGCATCAATGGAGTCTCCGACATCGCAGATACGCGCACCTGGTCTGACTACTTCAATGCCGACCCACATAGACTTCTCGGTGTCTTCCATGAGCTTCTGCGCCGCATCACTGATCTTACCAACCGCGAATGTTCTAGATGTGTCGCCGTGGTATCCATCCAGTTTCACTGTGATATCCAGGTTTACGATGTCCCCCTCTTTGAGGGTTTCTCCTTTCTTTGGAATGCCGTGGCACACCACGTTGTTGATAGAAGTGCAAATGCTCTTCGGGAAACCGCGGTAGTTCAGGGGGGCACTTTCCGCCCCGCGTTTCAAGGTCAATCTATGAGCAAAATCGTTCAGTTCCAGCGTGGTGACCCCTGGCCGAACCAGGCGGCCTGTCTCATTGAGTACTTCTGCGGCCAGTTTGCCCGCATCTTTCATTTTCTGGATTTCAGTGTTGCTTTTTATGTGTATCATTTGGTTCTACATTGTTAAAAAAAAAGACTGGCAGGCCGTGCGGCATCCATTAACTTGCGCACCTGATCGTGCCGAGCCCGTTCGAGGGCAAAGTTCGATGATTCTTTGTCCTCTTTTGAATGTCTGATCCGCTCATACACATACTAATCATTTTAGGAATGATCCTGCTGAACGGATTTTTCGCCGGCAGCGAGATAGCCATTATATCGCTGCGAAAGGCTCGGGTCAAGATGCTTCTGGAGCAGGGAGATCCGCGCGCAAAAACAGTCCAGGGCCTCCAGTCCAGCCCCGAGCGTTTCTTTGCCACCGTCCAGGTGGGTATCACTGTACTGGGGACTTTGATGTCCATGTATGGCGCAGAACAGTATGCGGATAAGCTGGCGCCAGTTCTGGCCGGCTGGCTGGCACCTGTGCCCCTGTTAGCTGATTACTCTCTACAGATCAGCCTTGGCATACTCGTTGTTATATTCTCTTATCTGATGCTGGTTCTCGGTGACCTGGCGCCCAAATCTCTGGGGCACAGGTATGCGGAGAAGTTCGCGCTGGCGGCAGCCGGCCCGCTCCTGGCTTTCTCGCGTGTCTTCCAGGTCTTCATTCGCATATCTACCTGGTCTGCGAACATAGTACTCTGGCCATTTAAAGACAGAACGAGCTTCTCAGAAACCAAGCTCTTGCCGGAGGAAATCCTGCAACTTCTCGAAGAAGGAGTAAAGACTGGTAGCATTGCGCACAGCGAACACGAAATCATAGAGAACGTACTCGAGTTCAAGGACACAGTCGCCAGGGAAGTAATGATTCCACGCGTAGATATGAAGGCAGTGGACGTAGAGTCCTCTCCGGAAGATGCGGCCGTGTCCCTTCTGGATCAATTTCACAGCCGCCTTCCTGTTTTCTCGGATAACCTCGATCACATAGTCGGGATTCTGCACATCAAGGATCTCATGAAGGCACGTGCCAGGGGAGATCGCTACACACTCAGTACTCTCGCTCGTCCTGCGTTCTTCGTGCCCGAGACTATGAAGATAGGCGACATTCTAAAAGAGATGCAGAAGAGAAAGACTCATATGGCCATCGTCGTGGATGAATACGGCGGAACTTCCGGCCTTCTTACCATGGAGGACATCCTGGAGGAGATAGTTGGGGAAATTGAGGAAGTAACGGAGCAATCGGCCCAGGGAATTGAATCCCTTCCAGACGGCAGCTATCTGGTCCCTGGAGGTTGTTCCATCCCTGATTTCAACGAATACTTTGATGCAATGCTCGAAGAGTCCGACGCCTACACCAGCGTGGCCGGCTATCTAATTCACAAAGCGGGCCGCTTTCCGGAAGTCGGAGAAACCATGACAGCGGAATCGATGCAGTTTGAGCTCGTCAGACGAGTGCGTCAGAAACTGGTTCAATTTCGCGTCACCAGAGTGGAGCCCGCGCCAACTGCAGTGGACGAAAGCAAGACTTAAATCTCCGAAAGCACTTTAGATTATGTCTCATTTACGAGCATTCCGGACGCGATTGTCCGCGACGACTCGTTCCAAAATCTTCTAGCCTCAAATGCCAAACCTAAAAAAAAGGTCGTATGGCTGAACCAGCATTGATGCTTTCCTTAACTGAAGAACAACTCCAGCTTCGCGATCTAGTGCGTGAAGTTGTGAAAAATGAAGTAGTTCCTGTGCGCATGGAACTAGATGAAAAGAATGAATATCCGCGTCGCGTACTTGAGAAGTTCCGTGAAGCGGGCATTTTCCAGGCACTGTTTCCAGAAGAGTACGGTGGACTTGGAATGGGTATGATGGCCAACATCATCCTGTCTGAAGAAATAGCATACGGATGCCTCGGAGTGGGCACTGCGTTTCTCGCAACCAAGCTTGGATCTCTCCCGATCGAAGTGGGCGCGACAGAAGAACAAAAGAAGAAGTGGCTTCCGCAACTTGCAAGCGGGGAAAAAGTAGCTGCGTTCGGTCTTACAGAACCGGGTGCGGGTTCAGACGTTCCAGCACTTTCCACAACGGCTGTGAAGAAAGGAGATCGTTACATCCTGAACGGAACCAAGCAGTGGATTTCTGGCGCAGGCCAGGCGGATTACTACACTGTATTCGCCCTCACTGCAAAAGATCGCGGTCCTCGCGGTATGTCATGCTTCCTTGTAGAGAAGGGATGGAAAGGTTTCTCTTTCGGAAAGAAAGAAGATAAACTCGGCATTCGTTGCTCTGAAACCCGTCAGTTGATCTTCGAAGACTGCGAAGTTCCAGCAGAAAACATCGTAGGTGGACGCGAAAACAACGGCTTCCTGCACGCGCTCAAGACTCTGAACCTCTCTCGTCCGGCTGTGGCAGCTCAGGCTGTAGGAACTGCTCAAGGCGCATTCGATTGTGCGGTTCAGTATGCCCGTGAACGCGAACAGTTTGGCGTGAAGATCGCAACATTTCAGGCTATCCAGCACATGCTTGCTGACATGGCGATTCGCATTGAAGGATCTCGTCTGCTTACTTACAAATCAGCAGCACTTGCTGAAGTTGGACACAAAGACACTGCTAAATTCTCTGCGATGGCAAAATGCTACGCTGCTGATTCTGCCATGGCTGTTGCGACAGATGCAATTCAGATTTATGGCGGCTACGGATACACGAAAGAGTATCCAGTTGAAAAGTATTTCCGCGACGCGAAGATTCTTCAGATCTACGAAGGCACAAGCCAGATCCAGAAGAACGAAATCGCAGCAGGTCTAATCAAGGAAGCGGCTTCCAAAGTTCGCGCCTGATTGTAGAATCGCCACAGGCGATTTTCGAGAGAAGGAACCCGAGAGGGTTCCTTTTTTTTGTCCGGATTCTACGCGAATGCCCTGGTCCAGTCTCCGTCCGCTTTGAATGTCATGAGCTCTTTTCGCGTAGGATGTTGAATCGTCAGAGAAACGCATCGTAGCGCCATCCCCGACTTGTGTCGAGGGCCTCCATATTTCTCATCACCCAGAATAGGATATCCAGCATCGCTCAATTGAACTCGAATTTGATGAAAGCGACCGGTTTCCAGAGTGATTTCGAGAAGAGCTTGATGAGTCGCGTCACTTGAATTCAATCTTCGAAAACTCAAAGAGGCGCGTTTCGCCCCCGGTTTTCCGCGTTCTGTCTTTCTTGCCATGAGCGCTTCTTCGTCTTTATAATAGAAACCTTCGAGATGGCCTTCGTGGGGCGGATCTCCTGCGACCAGTGCCTGATAAATCTTGATTGGTTCGCGTTCTCTGATTTGTTCGCTCAGGCGAGCGGCTGCTTTTGACGTGCGTGCAAATACGATGACACCGCTGACACTGAGATCCAGCCTCTGTACCAGCCCCAGATAAACGTCCCCGGGTTTGCCATATTTCTCTTTGATGTATGCCTTGCAGATCGTCAGCAGATCCGGCCTTCCAGTGCTGTCTGCTTGCGAAAGTAGCCCTACCGGTTTATCTACGACCAGGAGGTGATTGTCTTCGTAGATGACTTTGAGTGGAGCAGTCATGTTCGCTTCATTTGAGTTTGAATTTTACGCGAATGTTCGTTTTGACACCGCTTGCAACGTCCGTGAAGATCCAGTGCATGATTCCATCTGAAGCCGCGCGGTCGAGTATTTCGTGTCCGCTCGACTTGATCACCTTTGCAGAGATAGTCTGCCCGTCTTTGCCAACAATTGTCTCCACGGTTACGGTTCCTTCCAGTTCCATCTGTTCAGCTAACGGTGGATAGGTGATGCTATTGAGTAGATCTGAAACAGTTCCCGTGTTTGCGCCTCGTTTGATCCCGCCCCCGGGAGTCGAATGTGTCCCAGGACCCTGCTGTCCGCCCGGGTTCATTTGCCCCTGGGCTCCGCTGTTCATGAATTCGACTGCAAAACCGCGGGCAGCCTGAATCACCGGGAAATATACGATGCGAATCATGGCCGCTGCGAAAAATGCAGCATGCAACAGTAAGGAGACTGCGATGGCTTTATGCAGGCTCACTGTACGGGAAAAGTGTACTTCAGTTCCACCAGACGGTTGTGTCCGCGCACTAGATTTGCGGATTGGATGGAGCCTATGACTCGTGGCAGAAAGAGAGCGGCTGCGATGTTCCCTGCATACTTTTGTGCGTTGAATTTGTCCCTGAAAAAGTTTCGTCCTGCCGCCCATACGAGCACTGCGTCGATTCCGAAGTACATGGAGAATCGAAACACTGTTTGTCCCGTTGTCAGGCGCGGAGAATCATAAGACGCGTGAAGCACGCCCAGCCACGGTGCCACCCAGTTGAGAGGCTGGCCTATCCAGTGGTATTTTGGAGTGAGGGCTGCGTACTGGATTTCCTTTCCTTCTCCTGTATAGAGAGGGTCCAGTTTGATTAACTTTTCCTGTTCGAGTATGCGCGAGAAAACGTTCACGTCACCTGTGCGCCCTTCCAGGCGAATCATGGTCATGGATTGTTTTTCGCTTACGGTCCCCGCGTAGAGTCTGTAATTGAATGGCGAAGTGAATATACTCTGGTAGAGATAGGCAAAGCCCATTGTCTCCGGTTCGTATTGGAAGTTGTTGCTATCTACTTTGTTGAGAAGCGCCACGAGTTTCCAGCGCAACGCGTCCGGGGTTTCGGCGGATTCAAAGGATCGAAATGTTTCCGCCTGCACGGATGTGATGCAGAGTGCGGCAGCCAGAAAGAATGAGCCGCTACGCCCACGGAGCCGACGCAAGTATGGCGAAGTTGTAAGCACCGTGTGCCAGAATCGCCGAAAGCAGACCGGAGCGCCAGTATAAAACCCCGAAGACCAGCCCGCAGAAAAACACGTAGAACGCTCCAGGCATTGGATGCGTTGCCGCAAAACAAACGGAAGAAACGAGAACGGAAGCAACCGGGGGCATCCATCGGGAAAGGTAACTCTGCAATCCTCTTCTATACAAGAGCTCCTCGAGTGCAGACGCAAGAATTCCGGAAGCAATCATTTGCCAGCTTTGAGCTGGATCATGTCCCTCAGGAAAGAAAGCAAGGATCAGATCCAGCAATCCGGCGAGGGCCAGGCCGCATGTGATGCCTGCTACAATCTGGACCCGTGTGCGGACGGTTCTGGCGACGATGGCCGGTGCCGGTGCAAATAGGACTGGGAGTAGCTTACCGTAGATGAGAACGGATGCCAGAGCAATGGCACCATACACGCCCTTCTCCAGGAGTGGTCTCATCGGACCGGGAGGAAGCCAGCCAGTGGACAGGGAAAAAAAAGAAGCCAGGGCCACAAAAACAAGGAGTCCAGAGAGGATGGCCACGGCCAAAAATCGATCATACTTCTGTGCCGTAGATCGATATTTAAATGTGCGCGCGTCTCTTCGCAGAAGGCTTCATGCTGTAGTTGTCGCCCTCGTGCTTGGTCCGCTTGCCGGCACAGCGTTTGCTTCTGAAATCATGACTCTTCCAAGCATTCGCAGCGGGAATGCGATTCGTCTTTTGCGAGATGAGATTTCGCAGAATGTGAAATCATCGATGAGGGGACAGGGGCTGGCAGTGCCGATTCGCTTTGCGCGATACACTGTTGCGAAAGATGACAACTTTTATAGAATCGTGACGAGCACGCATCAGGATCCGGACACTCTCGCATCCCTCAATCATCTCGCGGCCGCCGCAGACCTGGCAGAAGGCGATCAGATCCTCATTCCCAACGCCCGCGGCATTTTCAGAGAAGAAGGCGGACCTATGTCCGTATATATTCCGGATGCGAAGATGCATTTCTTCGCAGGCCTGAGGTTTCATCCGGAGGAGAGCAAGATCTTTCGGGGGAATGATTTTGTTTATCCTCTTCACAAGTTCATTGTAACCTCTTCGTACGGAACACGACTCGATCCATTCACAAACAAACAAACTTTTCACGGAGGAATGGACCTGGCGGCACCGGAAGGGACACCGGTTCTGGCGAGTCGCCCGGGCAAAGTTGTGTTTTGTGGAAACCTCGGAGGCTACGGCAATCTGGTTGTGCTAGACCACGGTCACGGTTACAGAACGTTATACGGTCATCTAAAAGCATTCACAGTGAAGAGAGGAGCGATGGTTGCGGCCGGGGCGCAGATTGCGACGGTTGGATCTACTGGACGATCCACCGGACCACATTTGCATTTTGAAATGCGAAAGGATGGACAGCTCGCGCGCCCAAGACTGGTGCACGACACTACCTACTGATCATACCCTCTAGCAGTGCTTGCCAGCACTGCCTATCGGCACTGCCCGTTAGACGGCAACCTCCGCCTTCTGCAGTGCAACCTGTCCGCTCACTTCTACTTTGATGCCGGCGCCCTGTGGCACTTCTTCATGCGCAAGCACTGTGAAATTTCCGGCCGGCAAGAAACGGATCAAATAGTCAAAGAGCGGAGAACGAATCACGCGGCTGGACATGAACACTGGCATTTTTCCTTTTTGCTGCGACGCCTGGAACTCCTGCACGAAAGCATCGCGAATGGCAATGTTGAGATCCGGCTTGAGAGCAAGAATGAATCCTTCTGTTGGATCTGAATGAATTGCATCCCTCATTCTTCGTTCAATGTCAGGAGAAACAGTAATGCAATGGAGCACGCCGTCCTGGATATAGTCTGCAACAATCTGACGGCGAAGAGCCATACGCACTGCTTCTGAGACAATGTAGGGATCGTAGATTTGCTTTTCTGCCTGACCCGCGATCACTTCGAGAATGCGCACCATGTTCCTGATCGAAACACCTTCGCGAAGAAGTAGTTTGAGAATTTCCTGGATGCGCCCCATAGGGATTTTTCTTTCATCAAGAACTTCGCTGACGATGACTGGATGATCCTGACGAATGCTATCCAGGATTTCCTTGATTTCCTGGCGACCCATGATGTCGGCACTCGATTTGCGAATGATACTCGAAAGATGCGTTGCGATGACGGATGCAGGATCCACTACATCATAGCCTGCATTTTCAGCGTCCGTCTTCATGTCAGAAGGAACCCAGACTGCGCGCATATTGTATGTGGGCTCCGTGAATTCTTCGAGACCAGGCAGTGGATCTCGCACACGAGTTGGAAGGCCAATGAGATGATCTGGTTTAAGTACAAAATCGCCAACCACATCCCCGTCCAGGCGAACATGGTATTGATTCGGCTGTAGACTCATGTTATCCCGGATGCGCACCGGAGGAACTATCAGGCCCATATCTCGCGCGAATTGTCCTCGCAGTCGCGATATTTGATCCAGCAACGTACCTCCTGATTTTGGATCTACAAGTGGAATCAAGTTGTAGCCAATTTCGACGCCCAGTTTGTCCGTCTTCGCCTGCTGCGTGTAAGACTCTGGCTTTCGCTCTTCTACTTTCTCTTTTTCCTTTCTTACATCTTCTATTTTAGCCTGCTTGAGAGATTGATCCATTCTATATCCAAGGAATAGAATGAAACCACCCACCGTTCCCATAGACAGAAGAGGGAATCCAGGAAGAAGTCCGGCCATGACGAGTACTGCACCCACCACATACAGAATCTGCGGGTTGCGAAACAATTGCTTGCGAATGTCTGTAGGTAGACTCTCTTCACCCACGCTTCGCGTAACGATCACACCCGTGGCGGCAGAAATCATCAGAGCTGGAATCTGATTCACGAGACCGTCACCGATTGTAAACTTTGTATACCTTGCGAGTGCGTCGATGAACGGCTCTCCGCGAATGGTCATCCCAATGATCAAACCACCCACGATGTTGATGCCTGTGATGATCAGACCTACCCGTACGTCCCCCTGGATGAACTTGGAAGCACCATCCATGGCTCCATAGAAGTTCGATTCCTTTTGAACATTCTCCCGTCTCTGTCGTGCTTCCTGTTCTGTGATGTGACCATTCTGCAAATCCGTATCAATGGCCATTTGCTTGCCCGTCATCGCGTCGAGAGCAAACCTTGCTGCCACTTCGGACACGCGCGTTGCACCTTTTGTAATGACCATGATCTGCACTAACATCACAATGATGAAAATCACAGCGCCAATCACGTAACTGCCCATGCCGCTGCCGCCCACCACGAACGTTCCAAACGCATTTACAAGTGCAGAGTTAGACGCCTCTCCTTTGGAAAGAATCATCCTGGTTGTGGACACGTTTACAGCAAGGCGATAGATCGTCGTAACAAGTAGAATGGTTGGAAAAACAGTAAAGTCGGCCGGCCCCTTGGAAGAAAGGGCGGTTAGCAAAATCAACAGACCTGCAAGCAAACTAACTGCGATCAGAGCATCGAGAAGCGGACCCGGAAGTGGAACTACAATCAATGCGAAAATGAGAATGACGCCGATGCCAAGCACCGTGTCTGCGTTTCTCAAATTCTTGCGAATTTCTTCCAACATCAGCTTCTTACCGCCTTGAATTTATCCAGTTTCGCAAAGATCAGACTGACAGCCCGGTAGAGGTTTTCCGGTATTTCCCGTCCCACTTCCACAGCGCTGTATATGGCGCGCGCCACTTCAGGGTTTTCTTCTATAGGTACATCGTTTTCGCGTGCGATTCTTTTGATTTCGAATGCAAGCCAGTCCTGCCCTTTCGCAATCACTCGTGGTCCAGTGGCAACTGCAGGATCGTATAGAAGAGCAACAGCATAGTGAGTCGGATTTGTGATGACCACATCCGCTTTTGGTACTTCTTTTAGCATGTTGCGCTGTCGCGTGAGCTGGAAGTAACGATCTCTTTGTCTCTGGCGCACAAGTGGATCACCAAAGTCTTCCTTTCTCTCTCGCTTCACTTCTGAAATGTCCATTTTCAGATTTTCCATATACTCGAAGCGTTCGTAAAAATAGTCAGGAATCGCTAGAGCAAGTAGAAGAACTGCGCAGACAATCAAGAGTTTGAATGCCGAATGCGCGAAGAGTACAAGCGCCTGTCTTGTATCCATCCCGGCAGACTTCAGCATTGGAATGAAATCGTCCATGATCACCATGTACGCGGTAAATCCAATGATGCCTACCAGCACCAGAGTCTTGAGCAAAAGATAAAAGTTCCTTCTGCTTGGAATGATGCGCGTGAAATCAGGTGTGAGTCTTTCCGGCATAAACAGGGGGCGAACCGTGAAAAGACCGCCTACCTGGACTACATTTCCAACAATTCCCATGAACATAGAAATGCCGAATAACGGCATGCAGATCTTAAATACTTCAAAGAACAGCGTTCCAACAAATGACTTCAAGTCTTCTGCTTGAAAGCTGGTTTGTGCGAATGCTGATTCACTGAAGAATCTGTGGAACAACTGCATGCACTGATTTACCATGTAGCCGCCGGTAAAATAAAGACCCATCACCGCACCGAGCAATACAACCGCATTGGTCAAATCCTGCGAACGCGCGACTCGACCTTTCTCTCTTTCTTCTCGCAGGCGTCTTTCTGTTGGAGCTTCGGTTCGGCCTTCATCTTCCGCCGCGAATCGGCTTAGATGAAAGTGGGGAAGGGCGTCTGCCGGAATGGAGAAGACCGCGTCCACTCCTGCGAAATCAAACGAAAGAGAAGCCGAAAACTCAAACTCAATTGGATCAGAGAGATCCAGGTCAGACTCATGCACCATTTTCATGAATGTTTCCCGGGCCAATCGCGCAGCATCGTGCCTATGATATCATACATGGACTGGAATGCTCCGCCCATGATCGGAATGTAGATCGGCGAAAGAACGAGAAGCAGTGTCAGGCCCAGGATGATATTGATGTGAACACCCATGTTCATCAGGTTCAATTGCGGCGCGGCGCGTCCGATCAATCCAAGTGCCACAGTGGCGATGAATAGAATTCCTGCTGCGGGGATTCCGATCTTGAGCGCCGTGACAAAGAGAACTCCCATGGTTTGATCCACGGTTGACAGAAGTCCACCGAGAGTGGTCATATCGAGCATCATGGTGGGCGCAGCCTTGATCGAAAACGCAAGTGCGCGAACCATATGGAGATAGGCAGGCGCTGTGATCCCATCCACTGGAAAGTTCAGGCTGAGAAAAAGCAAAAGGCCGATGCTGCTTTTGAGAGTGCCAATGATTGGCATGGTGGTCTGCGATGCAGGATCCAGGACTTCTGCGAAAGACAATCCAGATTGTACGGAAAATAATTCACCTGCAATCTGGAATGCGGCAAAGATCATCTGAATTAGAAATCCGATGATGATGCCCAGTGCTGCCTGTGCTGTCGCTTCTCCGATGAATGAGACGGGCCCGGAAGGAAGCGGAGGCAAGTAGTTGACTGAAACAGGATACAGCACTGCAGAAAGCAAGAAAGCAATCATCATGCGTGTTCGATATGGAATGCTGTCTGCGCTGAATACGGGAGCAACAAACACCATTCCAACCATTCTTGCGAAGATGAGCAGGAAGTATTGAGTGTTGTGATCAAATCGTTCCAGAAAAATACCCTTAGAATCTCTGGATGAGGCCGAAAACGTCCTTCGTATAGTCCACAAGGGTCTGAATGATGTAGCTTGCGAAAAGGGAGAGCGCGGCAAACACAGCAAGCAGCTTGGGAACAAACGTAAGAGTTTGTTCCTGAATGGATGTGGTTGTCTGAAGAATGGATACTACGAGTCCAACGAACAGAGAAAGAATCAGCATGGGCGCTGATACCTTTAGCGTTACAACAAGTGCGTCTTGAATGAGTTTAATTGCGTCCGCTTCGAGCATCATCCACCGCCGTTATACGAAATTACAAGATTGTATGTAATCAGATGCCATCCGTCCACGAGGATGAACAAAATGATTTTGAAAGGCAGAGAAATCATGGCAGGCGGGAGCATCACCATGCCCATCGACATGAGGGTGGATGAAACAATCAGATCAATTACTATGAATGGAATGAAAATTACGATGCCAATGATGAATGCCTTCTTGATCTCAGAGAGCATGAAAGCCGGAATCAGAATGTAGGAATCAATGTCGTCTACGGTTTTGATTTCGTTTTTGTCTTTGCCTGACAGGCCAATGAACAGTCCGATCTCTTTTGCGCCGTCTTTTCCAATTTGCTTGATCATGAATGTGCGAAAGGGTTTCATTCCTTCGTCCATGAACTTACCGGTAGATAGTTCTCCGCGATTGTATGGTTGAAGCGCAGACTTGTTGAATTCCTGCACGGTGGGCGCCATGATGAAGAACGTTACAAACAAAGCCAGGCCAAAGAGAACCTGGTTGGGCGGCATATTCTGGAGAGAGAGCGCGCGGCGAACAAAATCAAATACAATGACAACCTTCGTGAAAGAAGTCATCATCATTACAAGAGCGGGTGCGAGGCTGAGAAGAGTGAACAGTACGATCAGGAGCAGGGAGAAAGATGCTTCTCGCCCATCCCTCGCTCCCCGGACTCCATCGATCACTGGGATCTGGAATCCGGGGACCTGGGCAGACAAAGACCCTGCTGCAATGAAAAGCAGAGCCAGAATCGTAAGCAGTTTAGCTCGTGACATAATACGGCCCCAGGGCCCAGGTTCCTCCGCTCTGAGATGAGTACAAGAATATTTTAGAAGTACAAGTATTTTTTTGGCAAAAGCGGGCCTTTTTCAGCCCGTAGATGGCTTCTTTTTGCCCGGTTCACGGATCTTTTCCAGGCGATTTTTCTGTTCGCGTAGCATTCTTCTGAGCTCGTCTTCCGGCCCGAACAAGTCCTGTTCCAGGATCTCCGATGCACCGGGTCTCACTCTCTCTACTGATTCTGCAGGTTCAGCCGCAGTAAACGATGGGCCCACTGCCTGGCCAAGCTGCGTGCGAAAGTCAGGAGGAGGAGGTTCAGGCCTGGACCAGAATTTCAAATCGGCGCGGCCAAACCCCAGGAGCCATTTCTGGATCAGATTTTCGGGCTTTGGTAGAGTAGGCTTGCTTTGATGCCAGATTCGAATCCGATCGGCTGTGCGTGCGTCGTCCACTGCAGTGACCAGTTGAACTCCCGCATCAGACACGCCCAGTACCAGGATTTTTCCTGCAAGATCAATGACCTGTAAATGCTTTCCGGGGGCCAGTGCCACCGATCCAAGGGTAGTGGCCAGTTCTCCCATGCTTCCGCCAATCGAACGCGACTTCAAATAGCGCATAACGCCATAGAAAACGCCTGTCATGAGTACGAACATCAGTAGAACGCGAAACAGAGTTCCCACAAAGGACGGCTTGTCTTCATCCGGGAATAATGACTTTGGATCGCTGCCCGGATTGCGAAGTCGTGTCGGATTTTCATCAGGTTTTTCTGCACTGCCTGGTTTTGCGGCCGTGGACTGGTCCGCGTTGTCTCTCGCAGAGTCCTGTGTGGTTGTAACGTTAGGCGACGAATCGTCTGTTTTTGCAGCGTCTGGCTTTGGATCAGATGGGTTGCCGTGGATCGTCGCCATCCAGGACTTATCTATTTCCTTCACACGATTGTCTACGGATGGAGTTTCCGGCTTTTGCGTTTTGGGTGGTTTTTCCCCGAAAATCGGCACGGTGAGGACCAGGAGCGCTAATGCGCCTATGCGGATCTTATGTCGCATTAGGCATTCATAGACTCTGCTTTCAGAAGTTCAAGCGGGAATTATCCCTGTTTTTGGGCTTTCAATCTTTCTGCGCGAGAAACGATGTCTGTGACGCGGACACCGAAGTTTTCGTCAATGACCACGACTTCCCCGCGTGCAATCAGGCGATCGTTTACATAGAGGTCTACCGGTTCACCAGCAAGCTTGTCCAGTTCGATGATGGATCCTTCTCCCAGGCCCAGGATGTCTTTGATGAACATCTTTGTGCGCCCGAGCTCTACGGTGAGAGTCATCTGGACATCAAGCAGCAGATTCATGTTCGGTTGCAAGGGGCCCGCTCCAGAAGAAGAGAGAGATGGGAAAGACACTTCTTTGACACCCAGGGTCCCCTGTCCAGAGGAGCGAGTGTCCTGCATTCCGGTTTCCATGGAAGAAGTAGGGCCGCTTTTGAGTTTTCTGTAGAGATCGCGCGCCATTGCCATGGGCATAATCAACGTCAGGCGAGTATCTACAGCACCTTCCACTGTGAAAGGAATCTGGATGCGAAGGATGGCAGAATCCTGCGCGAAAGGGATCATTCCGGAGGTTTTTACTTCTACGGGCATGGGTGTGATTGCCTGACTGATCTTGATCGAAAGCTGTGTTGCAATCGAGAACATCATGGGGCCAAGAGCGTCTTTGAGAGTAGCCACCTGTGCGCTGTCCAGGCTAGATGCGGCTGGAGCACCTTCGTTTCCCATCACGAGGCCGCTGATTCGAGCGCCGTCTCCCGTGGGGAGCATCAAGCCGATAGGACCCTGAATGCCGCCTGACAAATTCTGTGAAAAGAGAACCGCACCGCTTGAGAATTCTTTTTGAACGTCGTCGAATGGGCGCGCATCCACGTAAGGACTGCCCAGCTTGATGGATCTAGAAAGGATGAGGCCAAGGCTTTGAACGGCGGCCTGAAGTGCGCCATGAACCGCGTCTGCGACCGATTCGCGTTCCAGCGGGGACAGATCTGCAACGCCCTGGTTTCCGCCGCCTTGCGCGCCTGCGGTGACTGGAGCGGCACTGATGTCGTCTGCGCCCTGGAGTAGAAGATCTATTTCTTCCTGTGTTAGTGAACCGTCACCCATAGCCTGTACTCAATGTCGAAGAATCCTGACAAATCCAGCACTCTTTTTCCCGAGCAGGGCATCGTGCGCAGGCCTGTACACTACTTTTTCTAAACCTTTGTAAGCACGCTCTCAAAGGGAGCGAGGCTCATTTCCAGGGTGTCATCTTCAATCCTCCAGGGGATGCGTCTGTTGTCCCAGAGATTGGTAGACCGGGTCAATTTGGGTCCCAGACCTTCAGGCAAGAGGATCTGGATTCTTTCCGCGCGGCTGGTCGGGTTCCAGATTCCCAGGTAGCCTGCCTTATTGTAGAGTCCTCTGGGGAAGTGGTCCTCCATCAAACCCAGGGGAAGGGCCGTGTGTTTCGCGCATTCTTTGTGAATTTTGAGCGCCATGCGAAAGATTTCCATTCTATCCGGGCTCAGAGTTTCGAGATCATCGCTCAGTAAGATCATCCCGCCTGTAAGAGACATCACAGCAGTCATCAGATGCACCTGGTCGAGACTCAACTTCGTATTCGTATCGCGCACGAGGATGCAGTCTGGATCGTTTACAAAGAATTTCCTGTGCATGAAGGATCGCGTAATCGCATTTTGCAGACATCCTTCCGCGGTTGGATAGTTGCGATCCTTTATGATTGTGGCAAGCAGATTGTCATCCCAGATTGAATTGACATCGCGGCCAATCCTCATCGCATCAAATGGACCAATGCCAGGCATGATGGGGCAACCGCATCCAAGAAGGAATGTTTTCTTTCCTGCGACTTTGCGAATCAAGTCCAGCGACTCTCTGAGCCTGACAGCCGGGCCTTTGCGTGGATCATGGTACACTCCGCGATAGCAGGCAGAATACAGAAAGTCCAGCTTGAGGTAGGGATAGCCCCAGTCAAAAACGATGGTGCGAATGGTCTCAGAAATCCATTCTTTGAAGCGAGGATGAGTGACGTCGAAGGCGTACGTATGCCCTCCCCAGAGTGGATTGAACAAAGCGCTGACAGGGTCTCCGTGCTGGTCGTGCAAGACGAATTCTTTATTTTCTTTAAAGACATCTGAGTCGGGACGTGCGATGAAAGGTGCCAGCCAGATTCCTGGACGAAGCCCTTCGTTCTTGATTGCCTTTGAAAAAAACGCCATGCCGGATGGAAATTCAGGTGCTGTTTTCAGCCAGTCTCCAATGTTTTTCTGCCAGCCATCGTCGATTTGGAAGAAGTCAATGTTCAGTTTCTTTTCTTTTACGAGCCGCAGGTTGCGAAGGAGCACTCCTTCGCTGATTTTGTTGTAATAGTAATACCACGAACACCATCCTGTGACAGAGTTTTCCATCTTTGGTGTTTTGAATTCGCCTGCTACATCCTTTGCACACGATTCCAGAAACTCTGCAGGAGAAGGTTGTGTTCTTTTCAGTCTCACTCGAGTGCGAGGCCGCACGTGAATGCTGTTGAAGTGTTTTACCTGAGTGAGCGTGATGATGGTGCTTCCGGGCATGTGCATGCCTGCGCCGTCCCACACAATTGCAAACTCTTCCAGTTTCGCGGTTTTAGGATCCAGATGAATTCTGAATTTGAGAAACTGATCTCCTCTTCCGTAGGTGGAGAATAGAATGCATTTTCCATTTTTCTTTTTCAGAAACTTTGTGTTGGTCTCAAGCAACACCAGGAACTCCGAATGGAATTTTCCTTTCCGCGGAAATACGTTGATAGGCAAAGAGAATGGAAGTGCACTATTGATTTGGGTTTCCGGATTCTCATCCAGATTGTGTTTCCACTTTAGAAGACAGATATTGTCTGTTTCGTCTGCCTGTCTTGCACCCGTCCAGGACCATGAATGATAGCCATGCTGAAACAATCGCAAGCCTGAATCTGGAGATATGTCATCGTGCAGGGAAACAAAAGGGCTTTTCTTTTCATCTGCCGCGAGTACGAGTTCAAACCTTTCTAGATACACTGGTTTGTTGCGAGTCAGGCGAAGAGTTCCGCTCAATACTTCATTTTTTTCAGAGGGAGCCCAGCGAAAGGTCTTGAGTTCAGAATCGCGAACGACTCCCATCGAATCAAAAGATTCTGTGATGAGTTTCCCATCCTGTGTTTCACGATAGCTTACGCGGGGAGTAAATCGTTCGTAGTACTTCAGACCCATCTGCACAGAGGACGCCAGGCCATGCCTGTTGTAAAGAATTTGGCGGGCGCGTCAGCTGACTACAGCGCCTTTCCTGGTCGCCAGATCAATGACAAAAGCTGTGATGTCGTCTGCGAAGTTGCGGTCCCCGACGAAGTGAGATATTTCATGATACAATTGATCGAGGAAGAATCGCGCGGTTGCACCCTGATGGGCGAGCAGACATGAATTCAGTCTCTCCTCTCCGAAATGTTCTTCGCTTTTGTTTCTGCAATCGATCACTCCATCCGTGTAAAAAAATACCCGGTCGCGCGGTTGCAGCGCCACAACTTCTTCTCCCCAGTGATCTTTTGGAAACGCGCCCAGAAGTGGTCCGTGTGCCTCCAGTGGGATGAGAGCTCCATTTCGCACTAGAATCGGTGCTATGTGCCCGGCAGAAGCGAATTGCATCTGTAGAGTGCTCAGATCGAGTGTAGCATAGAAAGCAGTTACATATCTTTCGCCTGTGCTCTGGATCATCTGGCGATTGAGTCGAACCATCAGGTCTCCGGGGCCAGCGGCATCCATGGCAACATTGGCAAGAACGATTTTCACCATGCTGGCCACGAGTGCGGCAGGAATGCCGTGGCCTGCGACGTCGCAGATAAAAAGTCCAAGTCGATCCGGCAAAACTACGAATTCAAAAAAATCACCACCCAGTGCGGCGATGGGACGATATAACGTTTCAAAATGAGCGTTGGGCAGAGGCGGGATTCGCACGGGGAGCAGCTGCTGCTGTACATTTCTCGCAAGAGCGAGATCGTTTTGCATTTCTTCAAGCCGTTGCTGCAACTCTCGTTCCAGTCTTCGTTTCTCAAGCAAGTTGGAAACACGCGCTTCAATCTCTTCTGCGTGGAAAGGCTTGGTAACGTAGTCATCCGCTCTCTGATGAAGACCTTTCAGTTTGCTTCCAAGGTCATGTTCGCCTGTCAAAAGGAGAATTGGAATTCTACGAAGAAATGGATCTGATCGAATGCTTGCGCAAAATTCAAATCCATCCATGCCTGGCATCATCACATCAGAGATGATCAGATCCGGCAGACTCTTTCGCGCAACACCCAGTCCCTCAATGCCATCGTTTGCATGGAGCAGGTTGTGATTTTCTGCTAGAATGTTTTGGAGGATGGCACGAATGTCCGGATCATCATCTACGATCAACAGAAGTGGCTTCTTTTCCATTCTCAAAACAACCAGGTCACTGTATACACCCGGCTGCCGAGGATCGTCAAGCTGATCTCAGGCTGTATCTTTCTGAATCGAATAAATCAATGCTATAAGAGAAACAATCGCAAGGACGGAAAAATAGGCCGCTCTCTCCCACATTCCAAATAGTAGATATCCTGAAAGGAATAATACCGCGTAGGTGAGTGCAGTGCCGGATATCCAGCCTGCAAATTTAGGCCAGAGAACACCTGAGCCGCCAAATCGTTTGAATCCAGGGCCGGCCGGTCTCACGATCTTTGCGAAATTTTGCAGTACGTGCTCCGGCTCAGGTCTGGTTAGAAATGTGGCCAGAAGAGTGAATGCGATTGTAGTAGAAACAATCAAGAACAGATTCCCAGGAAACTTCACAAGAGTGGCCAGCATACTTCCGCTTTCAGGTTCTCCGAATGCACGCGGTAGAAAATGAATCAGGAGAACACAAATGGCAGGAACGATCATGGCTGTGATTTCAGAGATGGCGTTGATTCTCCAGTAGTACCAGCGCAGAATGAGAACAAAACCAGTGCCAGCTCCAAACTCAAGCAGGATCTCCCAGGCTCCTGAGATCGTCTCCAGCAAGTTGAAAGTCACAAACAAACTGACGCAAAGAAGCAGAATGGTGCAGAGTCTTGCTGCCAACAGGTAGTGTCTTTCGGATGCGTTCCTTTTTACGAATCTCTGGTAAAAATCGTGAATGAGATAACTTGAGCCCCAGTGCAAATGAGTGGAGAGAGTGGACATATATGCACCCAGGAAAGCTGCGATCAACAAACCACGGTAAGGCGAAGGCAGCAGATCGCGCATCAGGTAAACGTAACCCGATTCTTTTTCTTGAGGAAGCAGTCCGGGGTAAAGAGCAAGGGCTGCAATTCCTGCAATGATCCAGGGCCACGGGCGAACGCAATAATGTGCAATCACAAACCAGAGTGTTGCAAGCATCCCATGTTTCTCATCTCGCGCGGAGAGAATTCTCTGTGCGATGTATCCGCCTCCTCCTGGTTCTGCGCCCGGATACCACGAAGCCCACCATTGCACCAGAATGAATGCAAGAAAACTCGTAAGAGGAATCGTATAGAGTGGAGAAAGGTCTGCGGATTGAACAGGATCAGAGTGGAACGTTGGAAAGAAATTGTAGACAGAGGGCGGAAGAACATGTGCGATTCCACCTGCCGCCTGAATTTGCGGATGAAAGGCAGCGATCAGCGCGAGCACGATGCACCCAATCATGGCGATTGCGAATTGAAACGCATCCGTGATGGCCACTCCCCATAAACCAGAAACGGCGACGTAGAGCGCCGTGATGATGGCGCTGCCGGTTACGAGCCATCGCGCGTCTATTCCTGGAATCATGCCCTGAAAAATCTTGAGCATTGCCAGGTTGACCCATCCGAGAATGATGCAGTTGATGATCAGGCCAAAGTAGATTGCTTTGGAACCGCGAAGGATGGCCGCCGCCTTTCCGCTGTATCTGAGTTCGATCAGTTCCAGGTCTGTCGTGATTCCTGATCTTCGCCATAAGCGTGCGAAGAAGAAAACTGTGAGCATTCCTCCAGCTGCAGAGCACCACCAGATCCAGTTTCCCGCGATTCCGTTTTTTCCAACAAGTCCTGCCACTGCAAGAGGAGTGTCCGCCGCGAAAGTAGTGGCGACCATTCCTGTGCCCACGAGCCAGAAGGGCGCTCTACCTCCGCTGATAAAAAATTCCTGAAGAGAGGATTTGTTCCGACTTCCAAGAAGTCCGGCACCGAGGCTGACAATGAAGTAGATTGCGATGACTACAAAATCTGAAACATGAAATTCCATCTGGTGCAGGCGATCATTGGGCCTGTCCCTGTAAAGAAAACATGGTCCGCGCGAAGATTTGTTTGTTGAATTCGTGCGAAAGGCATACGATATATGGAGGAAATCAGGACTTGTGTTTATGCTGGAATCGTCTCGCCTTTCGCTTCGTAACTTGCGCCATTGGCCTATGGTTGGTCTTCTGGCACTGGGCTTTCTGCCCGGCTGCACTCCCTCCTTCCCTGACAATTCTGCTAATGAGCCAATGGGCGAATCTTTGATTCTGGGTGCCTGGATCAGCGCGAATCGCTGGCTTACGTTCAATCCTTCCTCTATTGGCGGTCTTCGGTTCTGGATTCGCGCAGAAAACATTCAGCAATCAAATGGAACATCCGTTACATCCTGGGCGGATCTAAGCGGGACAGGGAATACTGTGGTGGCGGGCACAGCACCCACTTACTATTCCAGCACCAACACAATCAATAGCCGGCCCGTAGTGCGCTTCACCGGCACTGCAGTTTTGACCAATGCTGCACCGGTCGGGTTGACCAGTTCCGATTCCGGTAGCATCTTCGCAGTCTTGAGATCGAACCAGGCGAGTGCGGATATTTTGATCATAGGTGGGTGCGGAAACACTGCGAGGCAGTTTCAGTTTTCCACAACTACCATCTCTCCTACGAAGACCTGCGTGGGGCAGGCGATCAACCCAGCCTATTCCTGGCCGATCGGAGCAATGCACGAAGTCGCCTGGATTCAGAATCTTGCTACCTACGTGGAGGTGCGCGCAGACGGGCGTCTTGTCGCCTCGGGAGTGCCCGCGGTTTCCGGCTATGGCACTGGAGCTTTGAATGTTAGCAATTCGACTGCGTCCGGGATGGATCTTGCGGAGCTGCTCTGGTTTGACAGTGCACTCACAACGCAGAATATCACCAGCGTAGAATGCTATCTGGGCGCCCGATACGGAACTACCACATGCCTTTGAGCGCGTTGATCCGTTAGGCGGCGTTGCTCAGCTCTGCGACCTGGTTTTTTGCGCTACAGTCGTTTTGCGTGGCGATCGGGCTATGTGGCAGCAAATCCAGGCAGTTCTACAACCTGGCCCGGTTTTCTGTCCCACATTTGCACGTGTTTCTGAATAAACTCGAGCGCGTACTCCTGCGCTTCCTTTCCGTTTCCTTCTGGCATCACAGGAGCACCAAACTTGAAATGGGCCTGCTTGCGACAATCGAGCGGGCCAAATGTCCGAAGCAATTTGCCATTGCCCCAGAAATCAGTTTTCAATGCAACGGGCATCATGCACACTCCCGCTCTCTTCGCGAGCTTTGTACCCAGTGAATTGAACTGGGACGGTTGAAAGATTCTGCTGCGAGTCCCTTCCGGGAAGATCACGACTGACATTCCCTTCGCGAGGCGTTCGCATCCTTCCTTCATCACTGTTTCAAAATCCCCTCGCGCATCTTTCTGTGTGACGCCAATGCCGTCCACCGCGCGCATGATTGGACCGAACACCGGGCCCTTCATGAGAGAATCTTTCACTACGAATGTGACGTCGCGTACTGGCTGGATAAAGCCTGGAAGGATCTGAGTTTCTGCAGTGCTCATGTGATTGGCGACGAATACTACCGGTCCATTCAGTTTGTGGAGTTGATCGAGGCCTTCTACCGTGAGTTGTCCGCCTCTGCGTTCATACAGTGCCAGAACATCTGCTGAGCTTTTTGCCCACGCTTCTCTGCTGTAGAGTCCTTTCTTTGCCAGTGCCCGCGAACGAAACACAATGTGTAGATATTCCAGGTAAAACCAGGTGCGGTTGCGAGCCAGAAGTCGCCCGGTCGTAGTCGAAACTGAATTTGGTGTAGAATAGGTGCCTGGTTTCATACATCTTCCTGTATTTAACGTTGTTAGTTTTAATGTATGAATCGGTTTAGCCGGAAAGGTTGCAAAAAAGAGAACGCTTTTATTTACGATTGGAGTCTGCATTACAGACTATGCCGGGAAGAAGAGAGAGCCAATAACGTTCAACCTTGCTATTGGCTCTCGTTGAGTTTATTTGAGTTTGTAGCCTGTTCCTTTCACAGTCGCCATGAATTTGCCGTAGATGAAAGGTATGTAGAAAGCGGATGTCTCAATTTCCGCATTTTCGAGGAAATCTGCTCCCGATTTTGTCATCGCATCGATCGTCGCTTCTGCAAATAGCGGGATAGTGCTGAGAGAAGTTGGGAATAAGATGATGATGTGGGTTGCGGCTGATCCTTCCACCGGTTCCTTCATCTTTTCGTATTGCTTGGACATATCCACGTCTTTGGTGGAAAGAATTGCGAATTTGCCCAGGTAGGAAGTGCAACCAGAGAGATAGATGGTTACCAGGATAAGCGAGATCGTTTTTAATAGTTTCATATTATTTACCTTTTACCTTGTAGCATTCACCTTTGACGGAAGTGGTGTTGCTCCCGAATCCAAGATACGTCACCGCATATTGTCTCATTTCAACCTTCTTGAGAAGGGCGCAGCCCGCACTCGCTTGCAGGTCGTTCATCACATCCATGAAATTCTTTTCTTCGCCAAAAGTGACGCCAAAGATAATTGGCCTGTTGTGGGCTTTCATGGCCGCCGTAGTAACCAGTTCATATTCGGTTCCTGTTTTTGCGGGAAGCACGCTGACGGTTCCCATTTTATATGTCTCGCAAGCGGAGAGCAGCAATGCTGATCCGATCGCGACTAACGCTGTAAGCTTCATTTAGTCCTCGCCTGCAGGTCGTGCTGATTGACAAAAAGAGGCAAGCAAAAATGCCAGCAATCGAGCCTTTCTGGAGCCATGTGTTGTTCATTACCAAAAAAGAGGCGTTCATTCGGACGCCTGAGTTGCTAATACTCCTTTAGTTTTTCGCCTTGACAGGCGTTTGGTGGCGGGGTACTCATTTCCGCTTACAGCGGCCCATTCCAGGCTCAATTTTGGCGCGCGGTGTTATCCGCGCGGATGGTATTTCTTGTGGACTTCTTTGAGAGTACGATTGGCCAGGTGTGTATACACCTGAGTGGTCGAAATGTCAATGTGGCCCAGGAGTTCCTGCACACTTCTGAGGTCCGCATTGTTTTCAATCATATGTGTCGCAAAGCTATGCCGGAATGTATGAGGAGTTACAACTTTCCTGATGTCCGTTCGTTCCAGATATTTCTTGAGCAATCTCCAGACTGATTTGCGATTGAGAGAGTCTCCCTTCTTGCTGATGAATATGTAAACGCTCTGGCGTTCGCGAAGGATGTCATGACGAGCCTTGTCCAGGTAACGCGACAGAATCATTTTGGAATGCTCTCCAAACGGAACCAGTCTTTCGCGCCCACCTTTGCCTCGAACTGTGATAAACATGTTTTCCATGTCTACGTCTTCCATGCGCAGCGTGCACGCTTCTGAGATACGTAGACCACTTGAATACAGAAGTTCGAAAATCGCCTTATCCCTCATTTCAAATGCGTCTGTTTCTTTGATCGCGGCAAATAGCTGGTTGATTTCGCCCAGTGTCAGGTAGTCAGGAAGCGTTCTCTGCACTTCCGGTGCCTGCACTTTGTCGACTGGATTGCGCACGACGCGCTTCTCTTCTTTCAAATAGCGATAGAACTGGCGGAGTGCTGCTACGGAACGAGCCAGGGATCGGCTGGATATTTTCTTTCTCTTCTGATCTTTGAGGAAATTAGTAATGTCATCGGTGTCAATTTTGAGCAGGTCCTTTTTGCGGGACTGCGCGTAGGTGTGGAATTTCTTGAGGTCGTAGTGATAGGAAAGGATAGAATTTTCAGACAGCCCCTTTTCTACGAGAAGGTAGTCCTGAAAATCTTTGATCAGTTTTTGTGTGTTTGGTACAGTCTTGGCCACGCTAGTCTCCCTGATAAATTTTCGGAGAACTGGCCAAAGCGAAGGCAACTTTTTTGCCCTTTATGCCGCATTTAGTCACATCGCTTTAATTCTTCGTTCTGTCTCCTGGGGCCGGACATAATTCGAATGTACTTTTTCTTTTGATTTTAGCAACAAAATTCAGCCGGTTTTCAGCGGATTTGCCGAAAGGCCCGGCGGTATTGTTCGAGCATGGGTAGTACGTCCGAGGCTTCCGGGCAGTCGTGGCACGATGTTTCGAGCGCTCTCGCACCGAATCTGCGGTTCTTGATCAGCACCAGACCTGTGACGCCGTGTAGAATACCAGTCATCGCACTGCCAGTGGATCCCATGATAGGAAGAATCTTGCGCGTAGATGGAATGACTTCTCCGCGTTCTTCTGCCGCGAAAATTCTGCGAAAGTCAATGGGAGAAACGAAGGCTGAGTTTTCCGTGCGGCGGAAATTTTTTTGAATGAAAAGCAACGGAATGTGATAGCTTTCAGTTTCTGTCATGGCTGCTCGATCCCGGATGCCGTGATCTGATGTAACAATGATGAGAGTTTCGTCTAACAGACCGCGGGCTTCGAGTCCAGAGATCACATCTGAGATGAATTCAGAATAGTATCGCGAAGAGGTTTTCTTTTCTATTTCGTTGTACTGACTGCTGTGACCGTATACAAATTCGTGCATCAGGAAAGGGCGAGGATCACGCGAAACAAAGTCCATGATTCGATCGAACAAGATTCTATCTTCGCAGCTTCTTTCAAATTCGTACGGATGCAGGCATACAAATTTGCCGCCACCTTTCGCTTCCTCTTCACTGAGTCTAAAAACTTTCTTCCAGGGCATGTCCATGATCACCCTTTCGCGATCGGAGAGAGAGGCGGAGAAAGCGGTCGTGTATCCGGATTGATGGAGCGCATCCAGGAACGATTTGCTTTTGCCAATGAATTCGTATTGCTCTACATCTCGATCCGCGTACGCCGGGAAGGGAATAAAAGCGGAATAGAGGAGACTGAGAATTCCTGTGCGACTGTCCTGATTGGCCGCGTAGTAGTTCTTGTAGGAGTGCGTAATGTTTGCGTATTTCTGCGGAAAGCAGGATGAGTCCGCACAATCGCGGGCGAGCTCTTTGACTGTGATGCTTTCCATCACAAAAAGAATCACTCTTTTGTACTTTCCGGACACTGGCAGAGAGCGAGCGCTCGCGTCCTGGTAATCTCTTACGTCCAAATTTTGTGAGGCTGGTTTGCCCAGAGGACTGCCGGAGATATAGTCTTTCACATCGGAGGCTACAAACGCGTGCAGTGCTGGTCTGTCCGCGCGCACGGCCCCCACGGTTCCCGCGATCAGGATGGCCGCCGCAAGTAGGCCGGGCTTTCGTATTTGATGATGCAGAAAGAAGGCGCTCGCATAGATGAAAACGATAGACACTATAAGAGAAATTACCACTGTCCAGGGCAGGATTGCCTGGAACAGATAGGCGACATTGTCAGGGTCTGCGTCGAGAAGAGAGTATCTTCTGTGGACTGCGTCTTCGTAGAAGGCATCAAACAAGAAGCAGCTTGCAAAATGGATCACAAACAGTATATGGAAAGCCGCAGCTGACACAGGCTTAAGAAGTCTCACTTTTGCCACTCCGCGAAAAACAATGAGCAGAATGGCGAACACCGCCGCGGCAATGGGTACGCCGGCGATGGCGCCGGATCTGCGTTCCAAATCAAACAGAATCTGAACCAGCAGGGCCACGATGGCTGCCAGAATCATTCCCAGTCGAAACGAATCGCGGGCCTGGTGTGATCGCCTTGCGAGAGAGTGAAAATCGAACTCCACATCTCCCGATATCTGGAAGCGCGTCCTGCGGCAAGCAAATGGCATTCTCAGTTGCAAGGCTCGGTGCTTCTGGCGATCTGGCGCCGGAGCTTGTGATGTCTGATTCAACCAAAAAAGCAACGCCTGAGAAGGGCAACGGAAAGAAGAAAGTAGAAGATCCTTTGAAAGACATAGTATCGCTGGCAAAACGCCGAGGACTCGTCTATCCCGGATCAGACATCTATGGTGGCCTGGCCAATACGTTTGACTATGGTCCGTACGGCACAGAGCTCATGCGCAATCTAAAGGATATGTGGTGGAGAGCTTTTGTGCGAGAGCGCGAAGATGTTGTGGGTCTGGATAGTTCGATTCTGCTTCATCCGGAAGTATGGAAGGCAAGTGGTCACGTCGATTCGTTCAATGACCCTCTCGTTGATTGCAAGCAGTGTCGCGCACGCTTTCGCGCAGATCATATCGTAGAGCAGCTGGACCCAAATGGTCCAAAAGCGATGACTCTCGAACAGCTGGTAGAGTGGTTCGAAAAGACTGAAACGCAGTGCCCCACTTGCGGAACAAAGAAATCGTTCACGACTCCGCGTCAGTTCAATCTGATGTTTGAAACTAAAACAGGCTCTGTAGCGGGCAAGGATATGACAGTCTACCTGCGTCCTGAAACAGCCCAGGGAATCTTCATCAATTTTAAGAATATCGTGGATACCTGTCGCGTAAAAGTGCCGTTCGGTGTGGCTCAAATTGGGAAGAGCTTTCGCAATGAAATTGTGGCCAGGCAGTTTGTGTTTCGCACGCGCGAGTTTGAACAGATGGAAATGGAATATTTCTGCGCTCCAGGAACTCAGAAAGAATGGTTTGAACACTGGGTCGAGTATTGCATGAATTTCCTCTTGAGAATTGGCATTAAGAAGGAGAATCTTCGCATTCGCAGGCATGAAGCAGAGGAACTTGCCTTCTACTCAGAAGGTACTGTGGACATCGAATATAATTTTCCTTTTGGTTGGGGAGAGATCTGGGGGATCGCATCTCGTACGGATTACGATCTAAAAAAGCATGCAGAATTTTCCGGCAAGCCTCTCGAGTACCATGATTCAGAGAAAAACGAAAAATACATTCCATACGTTGTGGAGCCGGCGCTCGGACTCAATCGTCTGATGCTTGCAGTTCTTTGTGATGCATACTACGTTGAAAAAGAAGGTACGCCAGAAGCACGTACCGTGCTGGGCCTTGCTCCTACCATTGCTCCTGTAAAAGTAGGTGTGTTTCCACTCATGAAGAAAGACGGTCTGCCAGAGATTGCTCGTGAAATCTATAAAACGCTTTCAGGTCACTTTCAGGTGGAATACGACGTGTCAGGAAATATCGGCAAGAGATACTATCGTCAGGATGAATTGGGCACACCATTCTGCATCACTGTAGACTACGACACAAAAGAAGATCAGACGGTTACTCTGCGCGAGCGAGATTCTACAAAACAGGAACGGGTGAAGATTTCAGACTTGCTTTCTATTCTGCGCGAGCGGATGGCAATCTGAGTTCACTCCAGCCTGCGAAATTCCTCAAATAAAGAATCAGGCGCACCGTACAGGCGGATGCGCTTTTCTTTTCCTCGCAGCTCATGTTCGCCCAGGTCTTCGAGTCCGGGGACATTGAATTGCGAAAGAGCATCCTCAGATACGATGAACGTCTTTTTGAGTTTCTTTGCGACGTCAAGAACGCGCGCGCCTGTGTTCATCGCGTCTCCCATGTATGCTACTTCTTGTCTGAGATTTCCCATTTCTCCGGCCACGATTTGGCCGTAATGTAAGCCGGCGCGAAACTCGGGAACCAGTCCATATCGAAGTGCGTACTTTTGTTCTGCGTCGCGCAGGGTTCGCGCGAATGCGGCAATGAATCGCAGTGCGTCATTCCTTTTGACGCCGCGCTTTCTGGTCCAGAGTAGAATCGCTTCGTCTCCAACGTACTTATAGATATCCGCTCCGGTTTCCAGAACTGCGTCTGTCATATCATAGAAGAAATCGTTTAGAAGCGCCAGGAATTGTTTGTCTCCGAGTTTTTCCGCAATGCTCGTGGAACCGGCAAGATCCAGATACATGACAAAGCGAAACTCAGATGCAGGTCTATGATACTTACCCAGAAGAAAATTCCACAGAGTGTTTTGTCCTAGAAGCTGACTGATCTGCATGAAGAAATTGATCGTAAGAGAAATTATCAATGCAAAGATCGCAGCACTTTGAAAGTGCCCACGGTCGTACGGGAGAATATCAAATGGCCCTCGACCTGTGATCCAGATAGCCCAGGCTCGCGCAAGAACAAAAACCAGAACGTACGCTGCTGTATTGATTGTAAGTAACAGTACGAAGGGTGTTCGCCGTGCCAGATCAGAGAACGTTCCGCGAACGATGAACAGAACGTAGAAAGCAATGAGCGCCCCAATGATCACGCCATCCAGCAGTCCGTAAATCAGATACGTAGGAGAGAAGCTGCCTTCTTGAAAAAGAGCGAAGAAGGAGCTCACGCTTCCCACGAACAGGGAGATCCAGGCGAGTGTGCGGAGTCTGTGCAGGAATCGTTTCACGCTACTTTCTGAACCGGGAGGGATGGCCGGGAACAGAAAAAAACCAGGCTAAGCGACAGGAATTGTCATTGCTCCAATTTCTTCCGAATGATTCAATTGCGTATCATGAAGGCACCGGTCCTGCCCATCTTGCTTTTGCTAGTCGGGACTGCATGCACTCCACCGTTTTCAGTCAATCCCAGTCCTCCGCAGAACTTGATTGCCCTTGGGATTCTGCTGGGTGCGCCTACGTATCTGACTCCGGCAGATATTTCCAATACTCGTATGTGGTATCGCACGGAAACGCTTGAATCCACGTACACCAACGGCTCTCCTATCACCAACTGGACCAATTCTATCTCTGCCGGCACGTACCTCATTGCAAATGTGGGAGCGGCACGCCCAACGATGGACACATCCGTTTTCGGTGGACACGCTTCTGCCTTGTTCAGTGCAGCAAGCTCGCAAGCCCTTACCTTTTCAGGTGGCACGCTCGTTGCGCCGTCCGGATGTACCATGGGAGTCGTTCTTTCGCGCAACAATGCCGGCGGTCTCTTTCCGATTTTCTCTCTCATCGCTGCTCCATCCACAGATGGGCGAATGCTCGGATTCAATCCCTCCAACCAGATTTGCTTGCATGATTCTCAGGGTGCGCCTTCGGGTCTTCTGTTCACTGGATCTTTTCCTGCTTCTTCCGGACCGAGCATTCTGATCTATACTGGTTCTGGAACGACGGGGAATTTCTACGTGAATGGTATTCTTGCACTGAGCGGTACAGTTGCATCGGGCGCCTGTCCTGTCACTGCTCCCACTTCCTCTGTGGCCATGGGTACGAAGAATGGTGGTGGAAGTTACTATGATGGAAGAATCGCGGAGTTCTTTTATTCAGAGTCTAGCATCACCAGTGCTCAGGCGGCTTCACTCTCCTGCTATTATAAGAACAAGTTTTCCGTAACGGCCGCAACCTGCCTTTGAATGATGGGACAAAAAAAGCCGCCCTTTGCGGGGCGGCTTCTCTTTGCTCAAGATCTTTCCTTCTTAGAAGGAAGCTGTGTAACCAGCGTTTACCCAGTAAATCCAGCGAGGAAGTTTCTGGCGTGCAACAAACTGATAGTTTGAGTTGCCTGCTGCCAGTCTGCGTCCCTGGGCTGTGATACCTCTCTGAACAACGTCAGCTGCTACACCTGAACCAGTCCATTTTGGATCTGCAACGCGACCATCGTTCATTGTCGAGCCACCGTCTATTTCAACCAGACGGTTTGTGGATGGATCGCTGTCATAGAAGCGAAGGTC
>JAIBBM010000101.1 GCA_019694685.1 Leptospirales bacterium | reverse complement strand
GTGTTTCGCGCTCTTCCTCCCATCGTAGAAGAGGTAAGCGAGCTCTACAAAATGGGGGCGCGCCACTTCAGAATCGGACGTCAGGCGGACTTGATGACCTATTTGCCTGACATGAACGATTTCAAAAACAGCTTTCCGAGACCCGTGCCTGCAAGCCTCGAAGCGCTATACAGCGGAATTAGAAATGCGGCGCCCGATCTGAAAATGCTTCATCTGGACAACATTAACCCGGGGCTCATCGCGACTTTTGAAAAGGAGTCCAGAGAAATCGCTCACATCATTTGTAAGTACAACACTGCCGGTGACACGGCCGCGATGGGAATGGAATCCGCGGATATCGCAGTCATTGAAAAAAACGATCTCAAAAGCACGGAACAGGAAACCTACCGCGCGATTGAAATCATCAATGAGGCTGGAGCCAGACGCGAAGGTGGCGTTCCCAAACTGTTGCCTGGAATCAATCTATTGCACGGCCTGCCCGGCGAAAGCGAAGACACTTTCAAGAAGAACTATGAATTCCTGAAACGCGTCATAGACAACGGGCTTCTGCTTCGAAGAATCAATATCAGACAGACAGTTACGTATGAACATACAAAGCTCGATCAAATCCTGAAGGAAAGAACAGCAAGAAAGAAAGATGGAATCCAGAATCGATTCATGTACTATCGCGATCGGATTAGACGCGAAATAGATCATCCTATGCTTCTCTTGAATTTTCCCCCGGGAACTATCCTGAGAGATGTGATCCTTGAGTCACAGAATCAGGGCTGGTATTTTGGTCGTCCGCTTGGCTCTTATCCTGTAACAGTAAAAATCCCTCTCGATGACCGCGCGATGAATGCGAAACCGGGGACTCCGTGCGATGTAATCATCACTGGAGCAGAGGAAAGAAGCCTGACTGCGCTTTCTTATCCGGTGCATCTTTCCCTGCTCGGTCGCAAGGCTTTAGAAACAATTCCAGGTGCTGGAAGACAAAGAGCGCTCAGACTACAGTCAGAGCGCCCTCTCAATTTTCAGGATTTCTCCGCGATCTTCGAAGGAAGACCCTTCGGAAAGGAGAGTGACTACGTGTTCGGAGTTACTGGATCTGAAATGAGTTCATCACGTCCTTCGTGAGTTGACGGTACGTTTCTTTGTCAGATTCATTGAACGTAATGATTACAGTATAAATCTTCACGCCTTTTGTGAAGATGAACATGATCTGGCGAAGCTGAGACTCACCTTTGCCGCGCATGAAGACTCCCATCGCACCATCGTCTGCGCCCACCTGGGTGTTCGCATCATCTTCCAGCTGCCGTTCATCCTGCCCCATGATGTTTTCCACACCCATTTGCTTTTCCACTTCTGCTAGAAAATCAACAGCGCCTACTGGCTTATCTACAGAAACCACAGCAACACCAATGTTCGCAGTCTCATCCGGGCTTTTAAACAATACTTTGAAATGCTCTGCTTTCGTGTCTGCTTTCCATCCGTCGGGATAACTCACTTTGAACTTGTTTGCTTTGTCGTTGAAAGGTTTCGCGAAGACAGGAACTGCGAGGACGAGAACTAGAAGAGTGAGGATTTTTTTCATTGAGTTAACCCGGAAAGGAATTTGGATGATAGACGCGCGCAGGCCCGGAACGTTCAACCTTTTTCGCATCAGCTCTGCGATTTCAATGAGATCCCAATGGGGCAATGATCGCTTCCTGGAACGTCCATTTCAATCCAGGCATCTGTAACCAGTGGCATGGTTTCCTCGGTCACGAAGAAATAGTCAATTCGCCAGCCCACATTTCGATTCCTGGCCATGGTCACCTGATCCCAGTATGTAAACCAGTTCGGTCCCTTCTCAAAATGGCGAAATACGTCCACGTAACCCGCATCGATCATCTTGTCGAGGAACGCCCTTTCCTCAGGCAAAAAGCCAGTGTTCGTGCTATTTTCTTCCGGACGCGCAAGATCGATTTCCTTGTGAGCTGTATTGAAATCTCCGGTGAGTATGATCTTCTTTGTTTTGCGAGCTTTCTGCCATAGGTCCAGACAGTGGTCATAGAAACGGAGCTTGTATTCTACTCTGTCCGGCCCTCTCCCACCATTTGGATAGTACGCATTCCATATTTCAAAATCACCGAATGTGGTAACGAGAACCCGGCCCTCATTATTGAAATGATCCGGTCCATCTTTCTTGAATCCTTTGGACGATGACGCTTCCAGTGACTTGCGAGTGAACGTGGCCACTCCGCTGTATCCTTTTTTCTCCGCAGAAAACCAGGACGAGTCATATCCTTCTAGATCCACGAGGAACTGTGATTCCTTCTCTTTGGCCACCTGTTCTAGTTCTGCTTTTGTTTCTTGCACGCACAGTACGTCAGGGTTGCGATCTTCGAACCATTCGCGAAAACCTTTTCTGGAAATGGCGCGAATTCCGTTTACATTCCACGAATAGCAGATGATCTCACCTGGCTTTCGCACGTGTTTTCTTTGCTCCGGAACGGGAAGGACTCTCGGACCAGAGCTTGCTTTGCCTGCAGGGCGAGTGGATTTCTTCGCAGCCATAATTAGAAAACGTCGTCGTCTACGCCCAGAGTGATCGGACCGCGCGGGCCGTCAAATGTGACGCGTGTGATGTAGTACGCCTTCATGGGGAGTGTTTTCCCTTTCATGGCAACATCCAGTTCTTTCACGGTTGTGACTTTTTCGCGAATGAGTTCCACTGTATGATCGGACGCGAGAATGGTTCCAGGCGCGGCCGCCTTCTCAAGGCGAGAAGCTACGTTGACTGCATCCCCGATTGCAGTCCATTCCATGTGATCTTCTGTGCCCAGACTTGCCTGAATGCATTCGCCAGTATGAATTCCAACGCGCACCTGAATCTCAGGCTGGTTTGTCTTTACGTTGAACAAATTCAGAATTTGAAACTGCTTTTGCATTTCCACAGCGGCAAGAACTGCATTGAGTGGCTGCTCAAAAATCGCAAACACAGAATCCCCCATGATCTTATCCACGACACCATTGTAGTGAATGATATTTGAGGAAGCCGCACCGATCGATAGATTGAGCATCTGGACAATCTCATCCGGTGTCTTTGTTTCAGAATAGGCGGTAAAGCTCACGAGGTCCGCGAAGAGAAAAGTAAGAACTCGCGTTTCGTTGAGCAGCTGTTTGTTGCCCATGTTGGCCGCGCGTCTGGCCCGAGTGATCAAATCGCGCGAGATGTATCTCTGCGCAATGCTGTATGCATGCACGTTCTCAAGAAAAGCACCGCTTTCGAGCGCAAGATCCAGAGGTCCAAGTTCGCGAAGCATGACGCGAAAGCGTCTGCCTCCAGGTGCAATCTCCATATAACCGGATACATCGAAGAAGATCTGCTCACCCGCTGCGTTCTTCACCTTCGCGCGATAAAACCTGAGACCATTTTGCCAGGCAGAAAGTTTGCGTCCGAACAACTCCGCAACTGTGGTTTCATCAAAAAGACTCTGAAGAGTGATCTCGTGTCCGGCCGGATAGCCCAGGAGTCGAATGAGTCCGCCTGAAATGGCGCGGATTTTGCCCTGATCGTCGGCCTCAAGGAAGAAGAGGTCGAGTCGTTTCATCATCTCACGAAGAAAATCGATCTCAGTATTCACGCCGCGAGTAAAGTCGGGGGTCGGGTTGTCAGCGCAAGTATTAAATGGAGGAGGAAGGAAAACCGGCCCTGAAACCAGGGCCGGTCATTTTTTTTAGCGGAGCAGCTGCAGTACACTCTGAGGACGAACGTTCGCTTGCGCGAGCATTGCCGTTCCAGACTGTACAAGGATCTGGTTCTTTGTGAAAGACACGCTTTCTTCTGCCATGTCCGTATCACGGATTCTGGATTCAGATGCCTGTGTATTTTCGTAAGCAACCATCAGGCCTTTGGAAGCATGCTCCAGCCTGTTGTAGTAGGCGCCCATGTCTGCGCGCTGTTTGTTGATTCTCATCAGCGCGTCGTCGAGGACACCAATTGCGTCATTCGAGAACTCAGCGGTTGAGAGAGTGAGCAACGTGCCATCGGTACGCTTCAGCTTGAGAGCCTGCGCAGTCATCGTCTGGATGTATACGCGTTCTCTCTGGTGCTGATTTGGACCAATGTGGAACCACATTGAAGAGACGCGAGAGCCTCTTGCAAAGTCGCCTTTCAGGAGAGACATTTTATTGAACTCTGCCTGTGAAGCGATTCTGTCCACTTCGTCAACTAGTTGGGAAACTTCCACCTGGATCATCTGACGGTCACCCGCAGAGTAGATACCGTTGGAAGACTGAACAGCCAGCACCCGGATTCTCTGAACGATATCTGAAACTTCTTGCAGATACCCTTCCGATGTCTGGATCAAGCTCATACCGTCTTCAGTGTTCCGTTCTGCCTGACGCAGGCCAGAGACCTGTGCACGCATTTTTTCGGAAACCGCAAGACCCGAGGCATCGTCGCCGGCACGGTTGATACGCATGCCACTCGACAGTTTCTCCATGTTACGATCTACTTGCCAGTGCTGAAACTTCAGCGTACGGTGCGAGTCGATCGCAGATAGGTTGTGGTTGATAATCATAAAGTTTCCTCCGTGAAACTTCTAGAACTCGGTCACGGATGAGCATCCTTGCTCATTTTTTCCGTTTCCACATTCAGCTTCGGGAAAAGCTTGAGTAAAAATTAGGTCGAACGACGACTTTTTTGGTTAGAGCTTGAATGTTCTTGTGATAAACACGCCGTCTGAAAAAGGAAACTCGGGCGCTTCTATCATTCCGGGTGGTCTTTGAGAGAGAATGGTTCGCGAGCGATCTGTTACGCGAATTTCCACGGTCGAATTTCCGTTCACTTCTAGCTCAAGTTCCATGCCCTTTTCGTCGAGGCCGGCGAACATGATTGTATGCCATTCATCCAGGCGAAGAATGCGTTTCACGAACTGAAGACCTTTCTTTCCCTCCCCGTATTCAAGCTGCATCGGAAGTTCGCGCCCGAACAAAACCATCTTCTCTATTTCAGGGTTCGTATGTACGGATACAATGAGCCCGGATGCATGCCGAGGCGAAGTGATCTTCGCGTGAATCCATCTCTTCTTCCCTCTTCTCTCGCTCGAGTACTGGAGCACGGGCGGTTCATTGGAAAAAACAGGAGCAGTGGCAAGCTGAAATAGATCTCCGGACAGGCATTGCTTCATTACAGGAAACGCAGGAATCACACCCGTGCGAACTGCCTGGCCAAAGAAGCGAGAAGTAAACGAATCGTTCTTCTCAGCACAGGAGAAGTAAAACGCCTTGCCCGTTTCTACTTCGCTTCCGTATGCAAGTGAATTCAAAACAGGACCAGGAGACTCAGACAGCACGCGAACAGCCGCGGCAAGAAGGGCAAACATTACGGTTGATAGAATCAACGTATGCCGCGTGGACAACATCAGATCCACAAAATGAAGGGCTAGAAGCAAGTAGAAACAAACGAGTATTACAGCAAGAAAACCCGCGCGCAGAGTGAGAGCCAGGAACAGTCCGGAAATCGGATCCCAGGCAATCAATACGATCGACAGTGCGAAAATCAGCGCAAATGCAGGTGAAAAAAACCCGCCAGGAAATCGCCTGGAAAGTAAGATGCACACAGCACATGCAATTGCCGGCAAGAGGAAGATGTATGCTGCGCCAGGCGCGAGGATGACTGCTGCAACAGAACAGGCCGCCGCAGTCCATAGAAATGCAACAGAAACTTCCTCTGTGCTGTATCGCCTGAGAGCAAAGAAGCGAATCAAGAAAACAGCAGATACTCCCAGAGAAATGAAGTAGAGCTGGTACGCGAAATAGTTATGTGGCTGCCCGAGAAGGCTTGCAGTGCTGCCGTTGAGCCAGCTCAAGGTTGGCCATGAACCAAATCCAATCAAAGCCGCAACCGCGATGCATGCAATAGAATACAGAAATGCTGCGGCAGATCGCCTTAAGGCAATGACACGCGAAGCAAGCACAGCCAGGATCAAAAGCAGAATCAAAAACGAGCGCGTAACAAAACTGCCATAGTGAAGCACAATTCCAGGCCACGGACTGAAGTATGTTTCAATGTTAGAATCCAGAATCTCTCGCGTGCGTGCAAGAGTGAGCATGTTTTCTCCCTGGTGCTGCAGAGTGCGAAGATCCAGATTTTC
>JAIBBM010000100.1 GCA_019694685.1 Leptospirales bacterium | reverse complement strand
GAGCAGATTCTCATCAACCTTGTAGCGAACGCGCGCGATGCAATCCCGGGTGCCGGTAGAATCGAGGTGCAAACGGAGACAGTGACCCTGGATGAAATGTCCGCGAGGGGAGATCCGGCAGCCTGTCCCGGAAAGTACGCGCGACTGTGCGTGCGGGATACGGGGATTGGAATGGACGCGGTCACGCAGGCGCGAATTTTTGAACCTTTCTTCACAACCAAACAAGCCGGTAAAGGCACGGGGCTGGGGCTGGCCACCATCTATGGTATTGTTGCACAGAATCAGGGAACCATTCGCGTTATCAGCGAAATTCGAAAAGGAACGTCGTTTAACGTCTTCTGGCCCGCAGTAGAGGCGCCCGTACAAATGATCTTGCGAAGCGAGAAGGCGCAGCCAGTTCTTCGATCTGCAAGAATTCTAGTGGTGGAAGATGAGGATGACTTACGTAACTTGATTTGCGATACTCTCATGGCGCATGACTTTCAGGTGGAGAACGCTGAAAACGGGGAAGTCGCGCTTTCAAAGATCGAGAAATCATCCACACCATTTGATTTGATCATTACGGACGTTCGCATGCCTGTGATGACAGGATCTGCCCTCAAACGGGAACTGGATCGCAGAGGAATCCGTGTGAAGGTGCTTTTTATGTCCGGCTATTCTCAAGAAGCACTGTTCGATCTTGCAAATCGCGAAGAGCACGCTTTTCTTGAGAAGCCTTTCACCGGAACGGATCTACTCTCGAAGATAGACGCAATATTACGTTAGCCGGAATTGCACTACGATAGAAGCCCCTTTGATTCCAGGAATGAAATTGTTTTTTTGACTCCCTCTTCGAAAGGGAGAGCCTTCCATCCCAGGACAACATTTGCTCGTTCGCTTTTTGGAATGGCCTTCCATTGCATAAAATGAAGCTGGCCCTTTGGTATGAGTGGGGGCTTCCCCGTAATGGAAGAAATCGCTTCTCCAGCTCCCGCAATTGCCTTACCCATCCACAGAGGCATCACCGGAGGAGTCTTCGCAATTCCCAGGTTCTTGCACACAATCGTTGCCACTTCAGTCAGGTCGTAGTAGCCTTCGCTCAGTATGAATCGATCACCGGCCGCCGCAGAACTGGCCGCAAGCAGATGCCCGCGCGCTACGTCTTCCGAATAGACCAGAGGAAAACCACCGGGTAGAAGCATGGGGATTTTTCCCTTTTTCAAATCAATGATGAGCTGGTTGACTCCGGGAGATCCCATTGGCCCGGGACCGTATAGCCCGGCCGGATGAATGAACACTATATCCATCCCGCGAGAGAGGAATTCAACTGCTACCCTGTCCGCATCTTGTTTGGATCTTTCGTAGTAGGTGCCTTTGGGTTGTGTATCCAGAACGGATTCATCATATGATTCTCCGGCACGGGCGGCGAATACATCGATGGTGCTGGTATATACAACACGGCGAACGCCGGCAGACGTACCAGCATTCAAAACGTTTCGCGTACCTTCTACATTGACTTGCTGGAAAATCGCAGGATCCTTCATCCATTGTTCGGGGAAACCGGCGGCATGAAATACGATTTCGCAGCCTTCCATGGCGGGGGCAAGACTCTGTGGTTCCGTTACATCTCCCTGCAGGATGGTGCATGTATTCGAAAAGAGTGCACGTGCTTTTTCCACGCTGCGCGCCAGGACTCGGACTTCATGTCCGCCTGCTACGAGCTGTTGCACCATGTCATATCCAATGAGACCCGTGGCGCCTGTAACGAGAGTTCGCATTCCTCAACGGATCATTTTCTGCAGTGACAGGTCAAAGCAAAATCCCAGGCATGTCTTTGTTTTCGTATTGGAGACGATCTCATCCACCGGGGGGTTCGCGTAATTTCAGAAAGTAGAGAGAATTTTTAAGAAACTGCAACGGATCGTCTGCTGCTTTTTTTGTTCCGAAAAACTTGAATAAATTCCACCTTTTTTTCGTCGACCCCGTCTACCTTTCGGAGGCAGTATGAAAAAGTTAAATTTGTTTATTATCATTGGTGCCGCGCTCGTTGTCGGCATGTGCAATTCTGGAAAGCAAGCGATTCGTGAAGAACTCTCGATCGATCAGGCCCCCCGCATTGCACACGAAGGAGAACGGGGGCGAATCACAAATCCGTCCTCAAAGCTCTCCAACGCAGATGGGAAGGATGATCAGAGCTGGAGATACAACCCTGAGTTCAACACGGAAGCCTACAGTAGAATCGAAGACAATGCGTTTCTGGATGTAAAGCAGAACGCACTTTCCACGTTCTCCGTGGATGTGGATACAGCATCGTACAGCAACGTCAGGCGATTTTTGACAGATGGGCAACTTCCGCCAAAGGATGCGGTGAGAATTGAAGAGATGATCAACTACTTCTCGTACAACTATGCCGCACCTACTGGACCGCATCCATTTTCTGTTACCATGGAGCATTCAGCGGCTCCCTGGAATCCGGATCATGAACTGGTGTTGATTGGTTTACAGGCCAAAAAGATTGCAGAAGACAAGATGCCTCCGCGCAATCTTGTATTTCTGGTGGACGTTTCCGGTTCCATGGACGAACCAAACAAGCTCCCTTTGCTCAAAAGATCTCTCGCGTTACTCGCGGATCAACTCACTGAAAAGGACCACGTAGCGATAGCAGTGTATGCTGGAGCGGCCGGTCTTGCTCTGGAACCAACGTCAGGTGCAGACAAAGGAAAGATTAAAGCCGCGCTTGCTGAATTGCACGCAGGTGGCAGCACAAACGGAGCTCAGGGAATTGAGCTCGCATACGCGACTGCCAAAAAGTTTTTCCGCAAGGACGGAATCAACCGGGTCATTCTGGCCACGGATGGCGATTTCAACGTTGGTGTAACCAACGAAGGTGATCTGACACGTTTGATTGAAGAAAAGCGTAAGGATGGCATATTCCTTACAGTTCTTGGTTTTGGAATGGGAAATTTGAAAGATTCTACCATGGAGAAACTGGCGGACAAAGGAAACGGAAACTATGCTTACATTGACAATTTTTCCGAAGCACGCAAGGTACTTGTCGAGCAGGCGGGTGGAACTCTGGTCACGGTCGCAAAAGACGTGAAGATTCAAGTGGAGTTCAATCCAGCGCAGGTGAGCGCCTATCGTTTGATTGGATATGAAAATAGATTGTTGCGTAATGAAGACTTCAACAATGATCAGAAAGATGCAGGCGACATTGGTGCCGGGCATTCCGTGACGGCCCTCTACGAAATAGTGCGAGTGGGTAAGCCAATTCAAACTCCGGGAGTAGATCCACTTCGTTATCAGAAGCCGGGAACGGCTGTGACCAATCTTAACGGAGAACTTCTTCAGGTAAAGCTGCGTTACAAACAACCTGATTCTGATACAAGCACTCTGCTGAGTCAGACCCTTTCCTCTGAATCGCCGGGATCCACTGAGAATCTTCGCTGGGCTTCAGGTGTTGCTATGTTTGGTATGGTGCTTCGCGAATCACCTTACAAGGGAAATGCGACGATCGAGAGCGCATACTCTCTTGCCAGCAAGTCGACAGGAAACGATCCAGGTGGCTACAGATCAGAAATGCTCCGCCTATTGCGCGCGGCTGAGGCATTGAAACGCTGATTGTGGACGGAACTTCGCGGATAGCTCCGCGAAGTTCTTCTACCTGAGAGAATTAGAGAATGAACTGAAGTAGCAGAACCACAGCCACCAGAGGAGATACTACCATTACAAAGAACTTGTGGAGCAGTCTTGCACCTTTGTCGTTCTTCTTTGCCATGAGCCAGATAACCCCGGAAAGGACGGCGATCAATCCCATCACATAGAGAAAAGCAGTCAGATAGAAATAGTCCGATCGCATAATGTAGGCTACGGATGGCGTTTGCGAAGCAAGTGCCATTCTGGACAGTACAACGGTGAGAAGTGCAGTGAGTCCCAGAGGAAGACGTCCTTTCAGTTCTTCTATCGGTGCGGAGATTACAAAAAAGGATGCAACGAGAATCACGACCAGAGGAACAAACATCGTGAAGGCGAAGCCGGTTGGCACTCGCTGCACATCCAGGCGAAACCCTATAGTAGAAAATAGAATCCGACTTTTGTATCCAGCGCCCATCCTGTAATCCGGGTCCCCGAAAGTGGAATCATATCTCAAAAGGCCAGTGTAGTTCTTCTTCTGTATGAACGTCCAATCGAGCGGCAGGCCTTTCAGAGGATCGTGAGTCATGTGTCTTGTATCAGGGACAATGAATAGATGTGCGGAATGCTTTACTTTGTTTACGAAAGACATTTCCAGTCCCTGTCTATCGAATGGAAACTGACTGAAGTCCATTTGAGTGTTGAAAGTGCCTTTGCATCTGAGCGCGCGATAAGTGACACCTTTCTTTGTCCTTTCTTTGAGAAGCGTAGTTTTTAGATCACCCGCGCCGTTGACTGCGTCAATCTGAGAAGGATCCACTGCTTTGCTGGCCCACTTGTACCACATGAAGAACTCTACTTCGAAGCGCATATCCTTCGTGTTGACGGAGTTGAGCTTCAAAATGTCCAGACCCATGAAAATTACGTCTACAACATGATACGGTGTTCCTGCCAGATCAATGACGGAGCCATTGGCGATCCGCTCCGGCAACTGTGCGATCACGTAAGGCTCTTTGACTGTGGCCAGTTGAGTGAACGCAACTTTGTATCTTCCGTGCTCCACTTTCGCTACAAAAAGATCTCTATCCGCAAAACGGCCCTCACCAAACACCAGTTCTGCGGTTGCTCCTACGAGCAGATCTTTTCTTTTTGCCTGCAGATCCTTTCTCTTTTGTTCCAGAAGGTATTCGTGAACTAGCTTACGATCTGTTCCTTTTTCTGCAATCGCCGTGGTCAAAAGCATGGCGGCGTCAAAAGCCATGGCTCCACCCAGGCCCGGCTGCACTTTGTATTTTGCCTCGTAGGCTTCGCGCATGGCAGATGCAGTTTGGTTTGCAATTTCCCATAGGAAGGGAGTGCAAACGTAAAGAGTGTCCGTATAACGTTCCGCTTCTTTGGTTGTGTACTTTGGATTCAAGTAACTTTCAGGCGCAAGCATCACAGTGTCTTCTGGAGCCACTTTGCTATTGTCTATGATTGTGAGAAGCTTGAGGCCCACGTCCGCATTGTCGTCTGTAAGAAGAATGATGGAATCTGCAGTTGGATCCTGGGTGAGATTGGCCGCAAATGCTTCTGTACCCAGATCTTCGTTCTTAAAGCGAATGACTTTGACGGGCGTAATGGAAAGTTCGCTTGCGCGCTCTTCAAATCCTTTCCAATGCCTGAGCCCGTAGCGCGATTCCTGTACAAATACGATTGGATGCGATTTGCCCATGGCTCCTTTCAGATAGTCCACCATGAATTGTCCCTGGTAAACACCATCGCGATTGAGCATGAATATGTTCTTAGTTTTAGTGCTTAGATCCGTGTTTGTACTAACGGGAGTGATGGCCACCAGATCCGTCTTGTCGTAAACTTCCGCCGCTGCGATGACAGTGGGCGAATTCAAATGGCCAATTACCCCAACTACATTCGAGTTTCCCGCAAGTTCTTCCGCGGCCTTCTTCACCTTCGCAGGATCGTCTTCGTCGTCCTTGATGACCAATCCAACTTTCTTTCCGCCAATTCCGCCTTTTTCGTTGATAGAATCCACGTGCAGCTGTACTGCCTGGAGCATTTCTTTTCCAGTCTCTGCATTTGGTCCGCTGAGAGGTAATGAAACGCCGATGAGTATTTTTTTATCGCATCCAATGGTGAGTGCAAGGATGAGGAGTGGAATGAGCCGGCCGATATTTCGCATGGTTTTTTGTGAGAAACGGTAGTGTGGCAGAACGTCAAGCGCAACCATATTCCTTCTTGTTTTTTTAGCATCCCTGGACAGGATGAGAGCCATGAGACTGGCGTTCTGTTTTGCTTTCTTGATATCCTCTTCTCTTCTGGCGGACGAAAGCCTTCATCCCGGTCCTGCATTTGTGTTTGGAACCCAGGTCAACGTGCGAGAGAAAGGCGCAACGACTGCTGCCGTTAAGTTCATGTTGCCGATTGGTGCGAAGGTGACCATTGAGACTGCAACGCAGGAAAAGGTGATCCAGGGCGCCAGAAGTGATTTCTGGTATCAAATCAAAACTGCAGACGGGCGAAACGGTTTTGTATTTGGATC
>JAIBBM010000099.1 GCA_019694685.1 Leptospirales bacterium | reverse complement strand
GGACATCAACTCTTGCAAAGCACTGCGAAGAAGGATCAGACGATTTTCTTGCCCGAGGCGAAGGTAGCTTTCACTGGCAAAGTGAAGGTAATTAAGACGCTCAGCCGCCCGTGAAACATTCGCTTCTTTCACACGATTGCGTGTAATCACTCGAGCACTTCCGTACGCAATGACCAGCGTTACGGCCGCGAAGGCTGTTGTAAGGATGAGCGTGAGCGCTCGCAGAGAAATTGCAAGTTGAATGCGCGGGCGCTTCATCTGACGACGGTTGTAAATAAAGTCGCGCTGCTGTCAATGCAAGCCTGATTCCGGAGCGGAAGCGAACTTCTTCGTAACGGTCACCGCGTTGCCCGCGTCGTTATAAGTCACGCTGTCGAATTCGGCCCTTGCCAGAAGAAGTCCCCGACCATGCTGCAATTGTCCAAGCTCGGCTACTTTGATCTGCGCCTGCTTTCTATGATCAAAGCCTTTTCCTTCATCTCGAATCACTGCTTTGAACTCATTGCCTTTGAACTCGTATTGGATGTGCACCTTGCGCGCTCCCAGAACGGGATCGAGTTGCTTTTGCCTGAGTGCTTCGTAGTATTTACCTTCGCGCTGAAGCCCGCTCTTTTCTTCGAAGCTGATCTCCAGATTCCCGTGCTCCACTGCATTGACCAGGAGTTCACGAAGACCAATTTCCACGGCGAGTGCCGCTTCTGCACCAGCCGTCTTCTCTATGCCAGCAGTTAGCCTGCGCGAAAGTAGCTCTGCCAGGACAATGTAGTTACTCATTACGTAGTACTGAGTTTCCTCTTCGCACATTGCCTGGATTTCATCTGCATGGCGGCCAGACGCTTTTCCCAGAATGAAATCCCCGAGGCCAGAATTCGCATATTCCAGAGTCAAATCCATGGCACGCGGTTCACCCAGACTGGTGGCAAGAACTGCGGAAAAGCGAACTGGCTTTCTAGTCTCCATGAGAGTTGAAATCCCCGCAAGCCAGCTTTCCAGATGTCCGGACGCATGAACCAGCTGAGAGAACGGCTTTCCAATGAGCTTGCGGGGATCCATCCCGAGAAGAGATCTGCATGCCTGATTGGCAGATGTGACGCGCATCTCCAGATCCAGGGCGAAGATCATTTGACCCGATCCCTCTACGAGACTGCGATAATTGTTCTCAGAACTTTCCAGTTGCCTGTGGAGTTGGTCGTGCTCCCGCTGGAAGAGCGCAAACTGACGGGCCAGCGCGATAGACATGCCAGTAATGAAGCACAGATATCCTTCTCCCGAGAGAGAAAAGCTGCGAAAGTAACCTCTGTTCACAGCAAAGTCATTCAAAAAACCAAGAATAAAAAGAAGCAAACTCGAAAGAACAATCACGGCCCCATTCTGTCCGGAAATGAGAGCTCGAATTACTAAATAAACTATATAAAAATAGGACGAGAGCATAAAGACCATCAGAACTGGCAGAAAGTAACGAACCACAAACACAAAAGCCTGAATAGAAAACAGCCCGGTCCACAGAACCGCGCACAGTGCAAGGCCCGCGGCGATCACAACATAAGTGATGGCACTCTGCGAACGTCCAAAGAATCCTTCTACGAAGAGCAAGGTAGCGGGCGGCATCAATGCAAGCACTGTTGTAAGCGAGATCGTATTGAAAACGCCAGACGGAGTGATGAGATACGTGATCCCTTCCGCCGCAATCATGGCCACGGTGGAAAGAAGACAGGCAATCGAATAGTATAGATATGGGAACTGTTTTGGACGACTGAAGTAGAACAATAAGTGACTGAAGCCTGCAAACAAAAACACACCGGCAAGAATCGAAGAGACAGTCCGTCGCGCGAAATACAGATCTGACACAGGCCCCGCGGGCCCGGCATAAATCTCAGGCTGCACCACTCCGCCCACTTCTCCAATTCCGGCCACGCGGATTTCCAGTAGATCCTCGCCGGCCGCAGATTCCGGAAAAAGGAACAACCGTTTGGTGAGCGCTTCATAGGAAGAGGCCGCATCCTCCATTTTCCCGGATTTGCCCGCAAGAGAATGGTTCCAGTACACCTCATAAGCAGCGAGCGTTCGCGGTATCACGAGGCCGATCTTCATTCCCGGCGTTGACTTCACATTGAGCTTGTATGTAGCACTGGTTATGCGAAGACCATGGGGAATCCAACCGCCAGGAACGGGAAACTCCCTGCAATCTGAATCCGAAAGACACAGAGTCCAGGTTCCTCGCAAAGATGTAATGGTAGACGGCGAAAGCGACACAGTGCCGTGTTTTACTCCCTCTCCTGCAGGCGCACACGCGGCAAACATCAGGAACAGAGGCAATACAAAAACCGCTCGCGCCAGTCGCAAATCACGCCCCTTTCTTCGGCCACTTGCTTGCGAAGTACTCTGCCAGAGCAGTGATGGTTAAGGAAGGATTGGGGCCAACGGAAGTGGGCAGTACACTTGCATCGACAACAAAGAGACCTGGATGCCCGAACACTTCTCCACGCGTATCCACGACTCCACCTTCCGCCGTGTCTGCCATCACGCATCCTCCCAGAGGATGAACCGCAATGATCTTATCCATGTAAGAGATTGGATTTTCCATAAATTTTCCCCCGAGGGCGTGGGCCATTTTTTCCATTTCGCGTCTGACGCGATCGTAGTGAAGCCTGCTATGATCCATCCGCCAGCGAATGATCGGTTCATCATCGTCGTTTAACGTCACTTCCCCATCAGAACGATCACGACCCATTCCCAGAAGAACCATTGTTTTTCGCAAATAGCTGTCCTGGTCCATGAGAGATGCGATGTAGTTGCCTGGATTGATCTGACTCCGCGCACGTTTCGTAAAAACCCGGCGGATGAGATTCCAGAGCGCAGAGAAAGGAACCACGAACAATTTGTAGAAAAACCCGATAGAAGGCAATCTACCTGCGATGAACCAGGCGATGAAGTTTGGAATTCCCGCTTCCTGCAAAACAAGCCCGTGACCGAATCCATCCGGGTAATCTTTGAATCTGTGCTGAACGGCTGCAGTGATCACAGGACCATTGTTCAGAGGGTGCTCTCTGTCTGAAAATAGAACCGTCCCTTCTAGATCGCCATTGCCGCACCATTTCTTTCCGAGCATCGGGCTAAGATGGTTTAGTTTCTTATACTTTCTCATTTTCAGAAGTAGCGCGTTGGTCCCAACGCAGCCTGCAGAAACAACAACGTTTTGCGCGCGAATCGTTGTCTTCTCAGACTGATTGAGAGGGTTTACATAGGTGACTGCATACCCACCACTTTCGAGCGGAGAAATTTCTTTCACGAGAGCACCTGTGCGAACCTCTGCCGCTTTTCCGTCCGGTCCAAGCAGCGCCTGATTTCTCGCGCGGGCAATGTAGTTTAAGTCCAGAGTATTTTTCGCATGAACGTTGCAGCCCACATCGCACTCCCCGCATTTGATGCAACTCGACTGCACCACTCCCTGCTGATTGAGAGTCTGGTGTCCCGGAAAGTCCCCTTTAAAACGAATGGCTAGATTTGGAAAAAGAAAACGATGCGGTTCGATTGCATCCGGATCGTCTTTGACTGCGTCCGACGCAGCGCGAAAAGCTTCTGTCTTGGGAGTATCCCTGTAGTACGGGTTTGTTTCGTATGGATAGGGAGCTGCCTCCAGCATCTCAAGCCCTCTGGCGTAGAATGGATTGAGTGTTTCGCGAGTGATTCCTCCAGGCCAGCCGGCAAAAAAAGCAGCGGGCATTTCCATCAGTACGTTTGCATAGATCAAGGATCCGCCACCGAGGCCGCTGGCACAGACTGAAAAAGCGTCACTGGCCGGATAGGTACGAAACTCCATAAAACCATAGTATCCGTCATCTGGATCCCAGAACAGTCTCGACTTCATTTCGTCCATGCGCCGCGGGAATTCGTGCATTCCATATTGCCGCCCGCGCTCAAGCAAAGCAACGTGGTATCCCTTTTCAGCAAGTCGGCACGTAGTCACAGAGCCGCCAAATCCAGATCCAATTACGATTACATCGAAGTCAAATGCATCAGCCACGAACTGATTGCAGACCAGGATTGCAGATCAGTCAACCGCTAAAGTTAGCGCCGCTGCGAAGAAGGTGGTGAAAAAGAGCGATTCCTTCTTTGACTGGATCGCTGGTCTTGCGCCTTCGCAATACTTCATTCATCTCAAGAACAATCAGGCCGTACATCCACGACCACATGGTTCGAGCAATCGACGGATAGCTGGTTCGTGGATACGGAATGGCACCGCTGATGATCCCTTCTCGGATGGTCTCAAGAAAGACGCGGTAGCTTGTGGGCAATGAGGGAAAAACCTGTCTGTAAAGGCGGCCACCGCCCATATTGAACATGAGCTTGTGAAGTTCGCGGTTTTCGGAAGAAAAATTCCAGTACGCGTGAGCGATCGCATCGAGTTGAACATACACGTCATGCGAACATTCCTGGGCCGCCTTCAAATCGAGAGTAAGCTTTTTCTCCCCTTCCGTAATCAAGTGCCGAATGATTTCTTCCTGGCTTGAAAAATATGCGTAAGGACTGGCAACGCTGCAGCCCATGTGCTGGGCGATGTGACGCATGCTGAGGCCTTCCACTCCCTTCTCCGATAAAACAGCAACAGCCGCCTCGAGTATTTCGCGGCGGCTGATCGATCCCCGAACTCTGCGGGGAAGGCGGAGAGGCCTGCGTTTCACAGTCGTCAGTCTCACCGCCCGTTCCATCCGATCAAGACGAAAAGACTGCTTCGCCGGCCGGTGCTTCCGAGGCGACAGCGTCCTTCTTGAAGCGAATCACTCCAAAGAAGCTCAGCAGTCTACACACCTGGTAAGCAGGATCGATCTCAAACCAGCGGTAGGCAAAGTTAGGCGACGTTCCTCTACCGTGGTGATTGTTCTGAAACAATTCGCCAAGAACGATGAAGTCGATCGGTAGAGTGTTGCGAGAGTTGTCTTTGGTCTTTGGAAAGTTCACATAACCATACTTATGGCCGCCCCAGTTTACAATGGCGCCGTGGATCGGTCCCATGATCCAATGGAGAGGAAGAAGGAAGTACCATCCCCACTGCCCTTGTGGAACAAACGCGATATAGAAGAAAGCATAGAGAGAACCGGCAGCAATGCGAAACACCCAGGACTGGCCGAGGTTGTCTATGAGAGGCCAGGACGGAGTGGGCAGATCAAATTGCTTTGGAGTTTCCACGCGAGAATAGGCATGATCGTCATATGTGTGCTTTGTTTTCCACATGAGAGTAAACACGTTGGAAGCATGCATCGGGCTATGTGGATCCTTCTCTGTGTCGCTGTATGCGTGATGCATTCTGTGGAGAATGGCATAGCCGCGTGGATTCAGGAAAGATGGTCCCTGGGCAATCATGGTGAACAGGTGCCAGAAGCGCTCCCAGCCCTTGCTCATAGTGAACATCTGGTGAGAAGCGTAGCGATGAAGATAGAATGTCTGTGCAAATGCAGAGAGCACCCAGTGAGTGAAGAAGAAACCGAGAATTATGCTCATTTTGAGCCTCCTGTCTTAATCTAACAATGTTAAATATTGGCGTCAGCCATATCTAATGTCGTTAGTTATTGGAGCCAGTAAATCTAATGGCGTTAGATATGTCTAGCAAAAAAATTTCATCGGCTTGACTGAGCAGAAACAGGCACCAAGGTCGAAGTATGGAAACCAGCACCAAATCACGGGTCCGGACCATCCTGGTGGCTGCATTTGGCTTTGTTCTATTGTGTGCAAATTGCCGGATAGACGAGAAATGCAATCTGCTCGATCCCTCATGCAACGGCTGGGGCTTGCTGGCTTCCTTTAAGATCAACCAGCAATACCTCTACATTACGACTGGAACGGCAAGCGGGACCATTCAGGGCTTTTCTGTAGATAATTTTACCGGCGCGATCACAGCCGTTCCATCTGCCACCGTTACAGGTCTCAATATTCCACGAGGCATTGTGGCTTCCCCCGGCGGGAAATACCTCTATGTCGCCGTTACGACGGGAGGAACCATTCAGGCGTATTCCATCAACCCGCAGACCGGCGGGCTGACTCTCATTCAGTCTATAGCTCTGGCGAATGCCTACGAACTGGCCGTAGATCCACTCGGCCGCTATCTGTTTGCAACCAACAATGCTGGCGTGGTGACTGAATATGTAATTCAATCAAACGGATCCCTTTCC
>JAIBBM010000098.1 GCA_019694685.1 Leptospirales bacterium | reverse complement strand
TTCAAAATTCCGAATCGCGCATGATTTTTTTGTTGAAAGGATGGTTGCCTGCGGAATCACCTATCTTCATAATCTGAAAAGAGATATTGTGTCTCCTGCTCATAACCCCGGAGGAAAGGAATGGGTCAATTTCCCAAAAGTCCCAATAAAGTAGATCCCGTAATACCAAGCGCGGTGTCGTCGCGTACTTCTATCGTTTGGGAAGGTCGGGACAAAATCGTCGAATCCAAAAAGATCATCGATGATACGGCCAACCGTGTGCAGCACTTTGTTCAGACAAAACTGCCGCCAGAAGTACTCAAAGATGTCGACATCATGGCGAGCATCGAAGACAAAATCTACAACTATGTAAACCAGTCTTATGTGAACATGTTCAATCGTTACACTGTAACAGTTGAAGATGAGATGGTCAAAAAAGTTCGCGAGTTCATCGACAAAGAAGAACTCCGTACTCTGCAGCGTTACACTCCTCGCGAGATCGTTGAGATCCTCGACAAAGTAGGTGGCGCGGACAAGTTCAACACAGGGGAACTTGAGAAGTCAGTCGTGAACATGTATGGGCACCTTCAGGGGCACATCCAGCGTGGTATGAACGACCTCGAAAACGAAACCAACTCGATTCTGCGTCAGAAAACAGACGTGGGCGCGTTTGTTCGTGGTGAGAACGCTTACTCCATCGTAAAATGTTCTTTCAAAGACAGCCAGTTCAAGCCAAAGACTGTAACGGACATCAAGCTCTCGATCAACATTCTGGATTCAGAATTGATCAGCCCGATTTTCCACTACCAGACTACTGTTGAACACCTGCTGAAAGACTCAATCTCCAAGCACATCACTGAACTGATCGATCGTGAGATCGACAAGCTCAAAGAAGAGCTCGTGGATACAGGTCGTGCAGAACTGTCAGACGGCGAGATCATGTTCGAAAAGATCAAGCTCGTAGACAAGTATACTGATGACAACGTATCGGATCCGAATTCTCGTCGTTACACGATTCTGGCCAAGAAGTTCCTCGATAAAATCGAAGGCCTTCGCGCTGAAATCGATCAGGATGACTATGACTCCATGAACATGCGCGAGCAGATCAAGAAGATCATTGACTCCGAGAACATTCGTAACCGCGGTTTCAACACTGCAGTCAACACTCTGACTTCTATTCTTGATACTTCCAAACTGGGTTACCAGGTCTGCGATAACAAGAAGAACGCTCGTGAGTGCTGGGTGCGTGAATACGAAGATCAGGACGATGCGCGTCTTCCAGACGAACGTTACGCAATCCGTCTCGTATACCTCGACCAGAACCAGATCCGCGACCTCAAGCGCGCATACGATGCACGCATCGCTGCATTCCTTCGCGAAGGCGAAGCAGTGTGGGATGTGGTTCATGAAGTGTATGACCGCACCAAGAAGCGTTTCTTTGGACTGTCACGTGTAGTGAAAGACTTCGAAGACCTGGCCCGTTCTATCATGCCAAAAGCATGGGTAAAAGAACGCACCACTGTGAACAACGATCCGGATGAAATCCACTGGGACAAGCTCCGTTTCCGCGATGCGCCAACTACCTTCGTAGAAAAGAACAACCGTACTTACTCTATGGAAGTGAAGAACGTTGGAGAAAAGATCCGCTACCTGCGTGACCGTCTGCAAACCATGTATGGTTATCAGAACCCGGTTGAGCGTGTTGTGATCGACGAACGTCTCAACCTTCTCGAACAAACATTCAACAAGTACATCTATGAAATCAACCCGCACCACCTCCAGCCGGGCCTGATTCTAGACGTAGACATCACTACGACGAAGCGCAAGATGTACATGATGAAGTCTATGGCAAACGTTCTGAACGAATTCCTGTCAGGCGTATCTCAGGGCTTCGCGGATGCAGCGTTCGCTTCCTTCAAGCGTCGTCGTTCGACTGTCCGTGCGGACATCGAAATGACCTTCTCGCAAGAAGAGCACAAGGACTCCGCATCTTCCCTGGCATACAAAGGCCAGGAGCCAGCGGCAGGTAGCATGTATGCAGCACCATCCGCTCCAGAACCACAACGGGCAGCATCTGCCGGTGGTGAATCCGGAGTCCGTGGAAGCGCAGACGTAACACCAAAGTCCTATGAGGACAAACTCAAGGAGATGGGTCTCAAGGAACTGTAAGATTCCAAAAAGACTCTGAAACCTGAAAACCCGCAGGATAGCCTGCGGGTTTTTTATATGCAGAAATGGACAGTCTTTGTTAGTAGGGTCATCCGGAGGCCACAATGCTCGCTCAATCAGAAAAAGAATTCACATCGCTTGGACAACGCGCTACGTTCAATCGCACTCTTCGCCATCTAGTCAGTGTAACCACAATCGTGGACCGCGTGGAGAAGGGAGAAAACCTCGCAGACATTTTGAATGAGCTTCTCGATTCAGAGATGCTGGCGCGCGATCAAATCGGTCCCGTTCTTTCTCTCGTTCTGGTCAGCAAAATGGACCTTCCATTTCGCTCTCGCAATCTTCCAGAAAGCGTAAATAAATTCGAAGGCATTCTCGCGCAGATGAAGAAGTGGCCAGGCGTGGATCTGGTGATTGCATATCATCATCCGAACCTGGGCATCATTCCAATCAATCCTGCCAATGAAGCGCACTGGAACAATGCGATCGAACTCAAGCGTGACGAGCTCGTTGTTGTATATGCGCGCGCTGCCAGTAAGAAAACAGAAACCGCACAAAAGGCTCTGGATGCGTTTTTCACTCTTCTAAAGGGCGGCACCCCCGCAGAAGATCCTGATTTCGCAACCAAACCTGTAGCGGCCAAGCCTGTTGCACAAAGAGCGGCGGCGGCTCCTGCGGCAGCAGCCCAGGCGCGCCCAATGCCCGCGCCACAGGCGCGCCCAATGCCAGGCGCTCCAGGTGCTATGCCTCAGCCTCGTCCAATGCCCGCAGCACCGGGGGCCGCGCAGCCACAAGCACCTGCTCCGGCACCGCAAGAAGTTGCCCCGAAAGAAGCCCCAAAGCCAGCGGCTGCAGCTGCTCCGGCCGGAGCACGAAATCTGACTCCGAAATATTCGGTGCAGGTTACAAACGAGCTCTTTCACAATGGAAACGTGGAGGCGTGGAAGAACATCATCGAATCATACGAAGGATCGCATCCTGGCTGTAAGGTGATTGTATACCATGAAGGCGAACTGATCCAGGATTTGAACTCTCTGTTCAAATGGGGGAAAGTGAAGCATGGTGGTCTCCTGATGTTCCAGGTGGCAGGAAATGCGATCAAGAACGTAAGTCGTCTGCAGAAGTATCTGCACGAAGGTGCTTCCAAGAGATACGAGACGTTCATGAAACATGACATGAATCGTAATTTGAGTCTCTTCTAGTTCGCCTGCGAAAAGAACGATGTTCGGAGAGCATTTTCAGAAGCAGACGGATCTAATCACCAGAGGTCTGAAGGAGAGAATGGACAAGCGTGGGCTTGTCCTTCCTTCCAAAGAAAAAGATATCTCCGTCTACAAAGACTTCTACGATTTCCTGAAAGAGCACCTTCCTCACCAGTTTTCCCTGGCAACGGGCAAGGTGCGCGGAAAAAAGCACATCCTGAACCGGAGCATCGACTGCCTGGTGTACTGGAAGCTGTGTAACAAGATCATGGAGATGACCGGGGGTTACATCCTCGTAGATCATCTTTATTCTTTCATTACTCTTGAGCCGGAACTGTCTACACAACAGCTCATCACGCATGCAACCATGACCAAGGGCATGAAGGCTCTGTATGCCGCCACAAGAGACATCCCGGACAATCAGATCTTGCCGGTGTTTTCTGTGCTTTTTGCCTATCGTTCTACCATTCCGCTTCTTTCGCACAAGGTAGCCCTGGAAGATACAGCGCGGGAGAAGGAAATTCCAATCAACCATGAGACGGACCTCGTTTGCATTCTGGATCAGGGCGTAATCGTCAAGGACTGGGAGAGCGGCGGTTACCGCGCTGTGGAAACGGGCAAAGATACCCTGATGTGGTTCTACATCCTTCTTATGGAGTATCTTGACAGGGATGGAAAGGTAGGATTCGATGCTAGGGAATACATAAAATCTTCCAGAGAATATAAGGAATACTGAATCATGCTCCAGCGAATCTCTCTCGCAATTATGTCCCTCGCTCTTTTTGCCTTCGCAAACTGCGGAAGCAACAAAGACTATCTGGTTGTAGTGGATACTTCCGGGTCCATGCAGGAAAAGAACACCTTCAAGCGTGTAAAAGACAGCATGCCCAAACTACTCGATGCGCTGAAGAAGGGTGACACTGTTACCGTTATGCGCTTTGACACAGAAGTGCAGGGCGGCTCCACAATCAAAATTAGCAGCGATGCAGATCGCGCCGCTATCACGAAAGAAATCGAAAGCATGAAAGCGCAGGGCTCCTACACGGACATGGCAAAGATGCTTCTCGCTGTGCGCGAAAAAGTCAAGGCCATGAAAGAAGAAGGCAAGACGGCGCACATTGTGGTTCTGTCAGATGGTCTCGATGATCCACGCCCGGAAGGTGGGAGAAAACGCGGCACCGTGGATATTGGAAAGTATCGCGATGCAGACGGTGGTCCCATTCAGGATGCATTCATTTATTACATCAGTCTTGGTGACATCAGCAATCCTGCTCTAGAAGAGCAGTTGAAGAAACTTTCTCCACAGACAAAGACTTATCTGGCAGGCAATCGCGCGGGAGATGCAGGTAAACCAGGTTCCGTAGGCAAAGACGGAAAACCAGTGCAGGCCACTCCGGAGCAGGCAATGGCTGAAGTAGGATCAGACGTAAGTAAGAACGATTGGCTCAGCTATGTGAAGAAATACTGGATCTACGCTGCAGGGCTCGTCCTTCTTGGATTGCTCATCTACCTGGCCATCCTCCTGTTTCGCAAACTCGCAGAAGGCGAATCACTCTATGGAACCATCCTCTACTATCCGGAAGGAATTCAATTCCCGAACAAGAATACATTCACTCTGGACAAAGTGGGAAAAGCAGCGGTTACGATTGGGGCGCGCCAGGGAAATCGTCTGCGTATCAAAGACCTGGGCACAAACGAAGTGTTCTCATTCAAAGGCAAGAAAGTTGGCCCGAACCTCTGCCTGAAGCCGCTCGGCAAGAGCGCACGCAACATTCAATTCCTGTCGCAGCGCCAGCAGGGATTGGTGAGTCCGGGTGACCGATTCAGACTTGGCGACTACTCTTTTATATTTAACGATGAAGAAGCCTGAAAATTACTTAGCAGAGTTACGCCAGAGCGATCGTATCTTTCGTCTGGACCGCGATACCATTCTGGTATACACGGGCCGCGAAGAGCGCGACGCACGTCCATTCTTGAGAGTCGGCGCAGGCCAGAGCATGCCGCCGGAGCTCCTGAAATACATTGAAAACGTAATTCTTTCCGAGCAGGAAATTGCGAATGCTGGAATGGAACTGCAGTGGATGAAAGCCACTCTGGGTTCCGGTGGAGAATCCGTGCGCTACGTGGGCAGCAAGGAACGAGTATCGCAAATGTATGCGTATGCCGGGCTTGCTGAAATGGACGAGGAAGATCGTCCACCTGTCAAAGTTGCCCCTTACGGTCCGTTTAATTCTCGAGTAGAAACCAAGAACAAGTGCATGATCATGTTCATGGCTACCGGGAATTTTCAGATCACTCTGAATTCAAGCAAGCTGTTGGATTACTTCTCCTACAGACATCAGAAGCTGAACATTGATCGCGAATATGAAATGATCACTCGCGCACTGCATCGTAAAGAACGCAAGGCAGAGAAAGGTACGGGTTTTATTTATCCCGGTGGGACTCTCAGCGATAAACTCAGTCTCTACTGGTTTTTCAATCGCGCGGGTCTGTATCTGCATCCACCTGAAAACCATCACTATGATCTGGTAGAAAACTCCATCGATCCGGAAAACTTGAAGATGGCTATGTCTGATAGCATTCATGCCCCTGGATTTGTAGAGTTTGTTCGCCGTAAGGCGATAGGAAACACTGTGGCCGGTGCCTACCTTCACGATATGGAGCATGCACCGCTTCTCAAGCGTATCTACAACCAGATGCGATGGAAGTTTTTTGATGACGGTCGTCCTTTGCCAATGGCAGACCATGCCGTGTTCTTCAAGTCAAAGACCGGATCTCACGGCATCTTCTCTCTGAAGATGCATGAGCACGCAGAGGAACATGTGGAAATCATGTTTCCTCTGGCGCCTGTGAAGCAGAGCAAGAGCTTTGATTT
>JAIBBM010000008.1 GCA_019694685.1 Leptospirales bacterium | reverse complement strand
CACTGCACACTCAGGCCGGCAGAAAATTTGTGATGCTTCGAGTGGAAGATTCCGGACCCGGGATTGACGAAGGGATGAGAGACCGCGTTTTTGAACCTTATTACTCTACGAAGGGGGAGCATGGAAGTGGGCTGGGGCTTGCACTTGTGGAAAGAACGGTTCTCGATCACAATGCGCGTATTACGGTTTCAAGAAGCGCTCTGGGTGGAGCAGAGTTTCGCATTCTATTCCCCATCCCGATGGAAGGTCGCAAGTCATGAAGATCTACGTCGTTGACGACGACAACAGCATTCGCGCTTCCCTCAAGGAAGTTCTCCAGGACGAGGACTTCGACGTTGAGGATTTTGCAACGGGCAAAAACATGCTCAAAGCACTCTCGCGCGAACGCCCCGCTCTTATCTTGCTTGATGTGTGGATGGGAAAGGAAGACGGCCTGGATATTCTTGGAAAAGTAAAAGAGGAATATCCTGCGCTTCCTGTTGTGATGATTTCTGGTCACGGTACCATCGAGCAGGCGGTGCAGGCAACGAAAAAAGGTGCGGTCGATTTTATTGAAAAACCACTTTCTCTCGATCATGTGCTCCAGAGAATCAATGAAATACTCAAAATCGAACCGGCTGTTCGAGATCAGAGAAAGCGTCCCGACATCAAACTTGAATTCGACGAAATCATAGGAGAATCCACTCAGGTGCAGGCAGTCAAGCGCGCGATCGCGCAGGCAGCCGGAACCAACGCACGGGTGTTCATTTATGGCGAAAACGGTTCAGGCAAGGAGCTCGTTGCACGCGCGATTTATAACAACTCAAGAAGAGTCGGGTTTCCTTTTGTGGAAGTGAACTGCGCCGCTATCCCGGAAGAACTGATCGAGAGCGAACTCTTTGGTCACGAGAAAGGATCGTTTACGGGCGCACAGGAAAAGCGGATTGGCAAATTCGAGATGGCTCATCAGGGTACTCTTTTCCTGGATGAGATCTGCGATATGTCCATGGCCACTCAGGCTCGCGTACTTCGCGCACTTCAAGAGCAACGATTCACCAGGGTGGGCGGATCAGAGAACATAGAGGTGGATGTTCGAATCATCGCTGCTACAAACATTGACCCGGAGAAGGCAATCGCGCAGGGTAGATTTCGAGAAGATTTGTACTACAGACTCAACGTAATTCCGATTCATCTTCCCGCGCTTCGAGAAAGAACTTCAGATGTTCCATTGTTGCTCGATCATTTCCTTCGCTCTGCTGCCAGGGAAAATGGAATTCCGATCAAGAGATTCTCGCAGGGTGCCATGGAAATGCTCCAGATGTACGCCTGGCCAGGAAATGTGCGCGAGCTCAAGAACGTCGTGGAAAGACTCTCGATCATGAGTCAGGACGAAGAGATTACGGTGGATACTGTTACAGAGCATCTGCGACCACCGAATCGAGGGCAGGAACAGACTCCTATTGGCGATTTGAAAAAAGCACGAGACGATTTCGAACGAACTTACATCATTCAGGCACTCAAACAACACGATAAGAACATCACTCGAGCGGCCAAGTTTCTGGGAATGGATCGAACCAATCTACACCGCAAATTGAAATCACTTGAAATTGACCCGGATACTCTGTGATGAGCGTAGAAATTTTCCACAGAGTCACGCTCGACTTGGCCTCTGCTCTCAGAGACGATCCGGAAGGCATGGCTACTGCGTATGCAGGTGAGCCCTTGCCGGAGCAGGTGCCTCTCATCTACAGGCCCCCGGGCAAGAAAGAATCGCCCCAGGTTCAAAGCGATTTAAGTTCACCCGGATCTCCGGGGAAACAACCCGGAAAACCACCTGTACGAGAAATCGCAAAGAAACACCTTCCTGCAAATTTCACATGTGAGCTATGTCCGGATCGCCTATTTCCTGTTAGGCGATTCCAACGCGCAGGCAAGATCCCCGTTCTCTTTGTTTTCTTTAATGGAAGTGTGGTCCCGACCAGAGTGCGTCCGGATAAGAGCAATGACTTCATTCTTTCAAGCAAGCAGGAGGATGACTATTTCGCTTCCTTTCTCTCTCCGTATGGCTTTGCACTCGATTCTTTCTACTATCAACAATTCCCTGCCTGTCATTTCAATCCGGAGAGAAGTTCCCTTGGTGACTGGCAGAGAAGATCCGACGCATGCCTGGTTCACCTCAAAGCGGCGGTCGAAACCGCTCAAATCCAACATCTCATCCTTACATCTCCGAGCTCTCAGTTCCTCCTGGGAAAGGACGAATCTCAGCGTCTGATGACATCAGGAGAAGAATTCTTGTTTGAAAGATCTGGAATCAGGCTCACCGGGCACGTGATGCGGCGAGCGGATCCAAAGAATGAAGAAAGCCAGGCCCGGTTCAAGTCCATACTCGCGGCCGTTCAAAAGCGATTTCATGTTTGATCGTTTTGCAGACGTCTGGCTTGGGATTCCACTGGACGGACCTCTTACTTACAGAATTCCGCCGTCGATGGACGTGACTCCTGGCTCTCTCGTGCGCGTACCTCTCAGAGGTGAGATCGAAAAAGGAGTAGTTCGTAGCATTCACTCTTCCGCGCCAGGCTATGAAGTGCGCGATATCCTTCAGGCAGGCCCTGTTGTGGTGACAGAGGCACAAATGGATCTGGCAGCCTGGGTGGCAGAAGAGTACTTTTCAGGCCCCGGAGAAGCCATCTTCAAAATGTTTCCGGATCCTCCCACGCGCTTGTCTAAGCCGGCATCCATCGATCGTAAGGACACCTTTCGTCCTGCGCATGATTTGAATGAGGAGCAAGCAAAGGCGTATAACGGTATTATTTCTTCTAGATCCGGCACTCTGGAAGAACGAATTCATCTGATCGAAGGCATCACTGGATCCGGTAAGACTGAAGTTTACATTCATCTCATCCGGGCCATTCTCGCATCTGGTGGAAGTGCCATTCTAATCGTTCCGGAAATTTCTCTGACGGTCCAAATCCAGAGGAGATTGAAGGATGTATTCGGAGATGAGGTGGCTGTTCTTCATTCAGGAATGAAGCCAAAAGACAGGTGGAATTCCTACAAATCGGTTTTAGAAGGACAGCGGCGCATCGCACTGGGAACACGCTCCGCTATCTTTGCTCCTGTAAATCCTGGGATTATCATCATAGATGAGGAACATGACGGCTCCTATAAGGAACACAGCTCGCCCAGATATGACGCGCGCGCGGTGGCCTTGCAAATCGCAAAGAAAACTGGATCTCTGGTTGTATTTGGTTCTGCAACACCCAGGCTTGAATCTCGATCATTGAAAAATGTACACAGATTGAAAGCACGAGCCACGGGTGCTCAGATGTCCAGTGCGCAAATCATTCCTGCGACAGAATCGCACCTTTCACCGCCCCTGTTTGCTGCCATGAAAGAGGCTCTTTCCAAAAAGGAGAAAGTGCTCCTTCTTCTCAATCGCAGAGGTTACTTTCCCTATCTCTACTGTAAGTCGTGTCGAAAGACAGTGCAATGTCCGAAGTGCTCTGTCACTCTGCCTCTGCATAGAGACGGAAACCTCCGGTGTCACTACTGCGGGTACTCAAGGCCGGATGACGGTAAGTGTGATCGATGCAAATCTCCTGTCAAAAAACTGGGAATGGGCACCCAGAGAATGGAAGAAGTGTTGCTCTCTCTTTTTCCTGACGCGCGCATTGAAAGAATCGATACAGACAACGCAAGAGGAGAGGCGGTACAGGATTGCATTTCGCGCTTCCTGGCAGGAGAAATAGATATCCTTCTCGGAACTCAGATGATTGCCAAAGGACTCGACTCACCGAATGTCACTGTCGTAGGAGTGCTGAAAGCAGATCAAGGCCTGGCCATGCCTGATTTTAGAAGTGCGGAGAGAACGTTTGCACTTTTGACTCAGGTAGCAGGGAGAGCGGGGCGCGCAGATCTACCCGGAAGAGTCTTTCTCGAAGCGCTCGATCCAGAACACCCGGTCCTCATCATGGCGCAAAAACAGGACTACTCTCATTTCTACGAAACGGAACTTGAGGACAGAAGGGCAGCCATGTATCCGCCGTTCTGCAGATTGATTCGCCTTCTGGTGCGCGGTGCAGATGAGTCCGAAAGCGAAAAAGATTCCGTGAAACTGGGCGAGTTACTGGCAGGTCTTCCTGGAAAATCAACTGTAGTGCTAGGCCCGGCGCAGGCACCCATCTACCGAGTCAACGAACAGTACAGAAATCACATATTGATCAAGACGAATGATTTCGAATTGGTGCACTCGGCTCTTCGTGGAATTCTGCCAGCATTTAGAAAGTCCCTTTCGAAAACCTATCTAGAGATAGATGTTGATCCTGTAGACCTTCTTTGACATCTGGATGCCTGCGATACGCGCGGAGGGTTGTTTGAGAATCGGATATATGGGAAGCCCTGAAATCTCTGCCGCAGTTCTTTCTGCGCTGGCGCGTGAGCACGAAATTGCATGTGTGATTTCGAATCCAGACAAACCGCGCGGAAGAAGCGGCGAACTTCAGCCAACTGCTGTGTCTGCGGTGGCACTTTCACATGGATGGCCTCTTCATAGACCTGTGACTCTCAAGGACGGGGGCATGGAAGGCGTTCTTCAGGCTCATGACCTGGATTTATTCTTTGTTTTCGCGTACGGTAGAATTCTTCCTCCTTCCATTTTTGAACTCCCGAGGCACGGATCTGTCAATTTGCACGCTTCTATTTTACCAGAGTTCCGCGGCGCTTCTCCCATCCAGGCGTCTCTTCTGGCAGGAGCAAAAGTGACCGGCTGGACACTCCAAAAGATCGCGCCTGATCTGGACGCAGGAGACATCCTGGCCACGAGGGAAGTGAATGTAGACTTACAGGACAGAGCTCTCGAGCTCACACAGAAACTCATGCCTGCCGGGATTTCTCTTTCCCTCGAGTGTCTAAGAAACCTCGAGGCTCTCCTGAAAAGTGCCACTCCTCAGGACCATGCTCGTGCTACTTTTTGCAAAAAGATCACCCGGGAAAGCGCGCGCATTGACTGGGCAGCCTCTGCCTTTGAGATCCATAACCTGGTGCGCGCCTATTTCCCATCTCCGGTTGCCTGGACCACTCTGGGCGGGAAGAACGCGAAAATACTGCGAACCATGCCCCAGGAATTGGCATTGAAAAGCACGTCGCCCGGGCAAATCTGGCAAGAAAAGGACCGGCTCTTTGTTTGCACCGGGTCTGGGTGGATCGAGATACTCGAAGTCCAGCTCGAAGGCAAGAAGGCGCTGCCTGCGGCCGATTTTCTGAAAGGATTCCGCGGCCCGCCTGCATTCGTCTAGCCGGATGGAACCATGAAGGAAAAACCAGAATATCAGTTTTTTGTCTCCATCTCTCGCTTGCTTCTCTACGGAGCCCTGGCACTGGCGATCTTCCTTTCCGTTGCTTTCTTCATCTTCATGCTCAGAGGCTCTGCATCGGAAGAATTCCCCATGCCAGACCTGGTTGGTAAGTACTACATAGATGTTCATAACGATCTTGCTCGTATGCAGATTCGTTCTGTGATCCAGAAGAAGAGTTATCCTGACAAACCGGCCGGCCTCATCCTCGCGCAGAGCATTGATCCTGGCGCCAAAGTCAGCGTGCGCGAAAAACTCTACATCGTGGTCAACCAGCCCGAACCAGTTCTAGAAATGCCTGAACTTGTGGGAGCTTCGTACGAGAACGCGAAAGCAAAGCTCGCAAGTATGCCTGCAGACGAAGAAGTCTACGCATTGCAAATTGGATCTGTGAGTTTTGTTCCGGCACCGAATGTTCCGGCCGGCACTGTGATCGCACAATACCCGGCCGCCAAGGAGAGAGTTTCTCCTTTTGAAAGAGCATATCTACTCGTGGCGCAGTCTGAAACCGCAAAGGACATGAAGGACGCAGGTCCCATTCCAAAGCAAGGATTGCTCGACACGATTCCTGGACAGAACATTGCCATTGCTTCGCAGTTCTTTGTAACGCTTAAAAAAGAATACAGAATCCGGAGCATCAAGTCGCCAGCTTCCTTTGTGGAATCCGGCGTAGTGCAAAGTGCAGAAGAAAAAGATGGCGTTGTCTATTTAGATGTACTCTACAAAAAACCAAGTGAACGATTCCAGAATGGATTGGAAAAGATTTCAGTCGAGCTCGATGAGCCAGGAGTTTGCAAGGGCGAACTCATTCGCGGGAACGAAACCAGCCAGTTCTTTTTGACAAAAGATCGCAAAGCAGCAGAAAAGACAGAGACACCACTCGTGTTTTATCGCCAGGGAACCGTGCAGGTGAAAGTCACCTGCGGCGACTCGGTCGTTTATAAAAAGAAATTTCATCCAGAAGTATGAAAATCTCTCCTTCCATCCTGGCCGCGGACATGCTGGATTTAAAAACCACTCTCCGCGCCATGGATCCATCTGCCATTGATTTCATTCACATGGATGTCATGGACGGACACTTCGTCCCACAACTCTCTTTTGGAGAGCGCATAACGGAACTTGCGGCACAGCATACAAAGATTCCTCTGGATGTTCACCTGATGGTGGATCAGCCGGAGCTAGAAGGTCCCAAGTATTTCAAGCTCAAGCCTCACAACATCACGTTTCATCTGGAAGCTACCAACTTCCCCGTTCGCCTCGCGCGCGAAATTAAGTCTGCTGGAATCCTGCCAGGCATTGCACTGAATCCTGGAACGTCTGTGAGCCTTCTGGAAAACGTCCTGGACGAGATTGGTATGGTTCTCATCATGAGCGTGGAGCCAGGCTTCTATGGTCAAAAGTTCCTGGAACTGGCCATTCCAAAGGTCGAACAGCTGAAGAAGATGATAGGCTCGAGAGACATACTCATTGAGGCAGACGGCGGAATCGGGGAGGGCAACATTGGCAGGCTGGCCCGGGCAGGAGTGGACATAGTAGTGGCCGGATCTTCTTGCTTTGCTCCTCCGGACTCCCCCTCTGACAGAGCTCGTGCGCTCAAGTCTGCGGCTCTAAATGGTTGACATAAGACGCAGGCGCAGAAAATAGACCTGTGGTAAAGATACGACTTCAGAGATACGGCACCAAGAAACGGCCATTTTACCGTCTGGTAGCCGCTCATTCAACAAGCCGCCGCGACGGCAGATTCATCGAACAAATTGGTTTTTATGATCCAGTGAGCCGTGTAGAGCCTCTCCGTCTGGAAACAGAGCGTGTGAAGCACTGGATTAGCAAGGGTGCCATCCCCAGCCAGACAGTAGAAAGCCTGCTCAAGAAGGCCGGAGCTATCTAAGTTGCAGGCCTCCATTCTGCTCGAATACATCATCGAAGCTCTCGTCACAAAGAAGGACGAGATCAAAATCGAGGAGATTCCGGGACCGGAAGAATCCGTGCTCGAAGTGCGCGTCGCAGACAGCGATGTGGGTAAGGTAATTGGAAAAAACGGCAGCGTAGCGCGCTCTTTGCGCCAGGTACTTCTCGCTGCCGGAACCAAGGACAAAAAGAATTACGTACTCGAAATCATCGACTGACCTTCCGGTCGGTCGAATTCAGAAAAACGTTGGCCGGGACATCTACCGGATCACAAGTCGCGGGGACGGCCTTTCCAGGCTTCGTGGTCCGTGCAAAATCAGCATTCACTTGATGCGTCCTGGAGAAGATCCACTCGCACCCCTCCAGCCGGATTTCATACCGGATCTAAAACCGGCCACAATGGACGCGATGCGACCCACGAAGGACGGCGCTTCTGCTCGGATCGTCTGCGACCTCGAAGTCGACCTGACTGGATCCTGGGTGTATGCCGCCCGGGAACTCTGGGCTGAGAAGGATTCCGTTTACGTTTATGAAATTCTAGGCGCACGCATCGTGGATTCGGAAGGGAAAGACAGAGGAGAAGTCAAAGACTACTTCGAAACAGGCTCCACCGGCGTTCTCACTGTAGATTCCGGCGGAAAGGTTGTGATGATACCCAGCATAGATCAGTTCGTGGATTACTCCAGGCTCAAGGAAGGAATCATCATCGTTCCTACCTTTGACGATTTTCTCTGATGAATTTCCAGGTGCTCACTCTCTTTCCTGAGCGCTACGAGGCTTACCTGAATTCGGGCTTGCCCGCCAGAGCCCAGGCGAAAGGTTTGTTCAAAATCGACCCTGTACGCTTGCGGGACTATGCAGATCCCGGCAGGGGAGGCAGAGTGGACGACACGCCGTATGGCGGAGGTCCCGGGATGCTCCTGGAAGTGGGGCCAATTGATCGGGCTCTGAAAGCCAGGGTTGAAAAGTCTCCCGTCATTCTGTTTTCTCCCAGAGGCAAGAGGCTCGACCAGAGAATGGTGGAGAGATACGCAGGGCTGCCCGGTCTAACACTCGTTTGCGGCTACTATGAAGGCGTGGATGAGAGAGTTTCCGAGCATCTGGTGAATGAAATTGTTTCACTGGGTGATTTCGTTCTTGGTTCTGGTGATCTGGCTGCACTCTGTTTGATTGAGGCTGTCACCAGGCTGCTCCCTGGTTACATGGGATCAGATGAAAGTGGCGTGGAGGAAAGCAGTGGCCCGGAAGGTCTGCTCGAATATCCGCAATACACAAGACCAAGAGATTATCAAGGATGGACTGTTCCCGAGGTGTTGCTCTCGGGCGATCATGCGCGAATTCGCGAATGGCGTAGGCAGCAACAAGAACTGATTACGAGGCAGAGAGAAAATGAGCGAAGTTAAAGACGAAACACAAACAGAAACGGCAGAAGCGCCAGCAACTCCAAAGCAAGTGGAAAAAATTGCACTTACTGTAGGCGGCGGAGTCATCTACACCAGCCTGCCAGGCCTCAAACCAAAAGTACATCCTGAATTCAATGTGGGTGACACTGTGCGCGTGCACTACAGAATCAAAGAAGGCGATAAAGAGCGCGTTCAGATCTACGAAGGAACGGTTGCGTCGATTCGTGGTGAAGGTCTTGCCAGAACATTCCTGGTGCGCAGGATTTCACACGACATTGGTGTAGAGCGTATCTTCCCTTACGAGTCTCCATCCATCGCGAAGATTGAAGTTATGCGCAAAGGTAAAGTGCGTCGCGCGAAACTATTCTACCTGAGACACAAGTCCGGTAAAGAAGGGCGCATCAAAGAGCAGTTCCAGGAAATTGAATCTGGAAAACCGGCTGCGAAAGCGCCGCGTGCGAAAGCAGCGAAAGCGGAAAAGGCTCCAAAAGCTGAAAAGGCAAAACCAGCCAAAGCAAAGAAAAAAGCCTCCGCGTAAGGACTTTGAAGCCCTCGAAGCCGACTACTCGGCCAGAGGGTTTGTAGTCGCAGGAGCCGACGAAGCAGGTCGTGGCGCTTATGCCGGGCCGCTTGCTGTCGGCTTTGTTGTTTTTTCCCCCGAAGTGCTCACTCGCATCCCGTCTGAGCTCAAAGAAGTAAACGATTCAAAACAATTGAGTGCCGCAGATCGTCTAAGACTGGCGACTGTGATTCGCGCTCACGCGCAGTTCTGTTGCGTGGTCCACGTATCCAATCGCAAGATAGACAGAATGGGCATCAATCCTTCGACAGAATTTGCGCTCTTGCGCGCTCTCAGACGGGCAGAGATTGCCGGCATTCCAGTGTCCGCCATTCTTATGGACGGAAGATTTCGTTTCGAGCGTCTGCAAAAGAAGGTGAAGGTGGAGACATTGGTCCAGGGGGATTCACGAGTCCTGTCGATTGCCGCGGCCTCCATTCTTGCAAAGACTTCCAGGGATGCTCGCATGGATCGATTTGGTTCCATATTTCCGCAGTATTCACTCGCAGACCACAAGGGATATGGTACAAAAGCGCACAGGGACGAAATCAAGCGGAACGGCGTAACCAGGCTTCACAGGCAGTCATATGGCATCATAGAACAGCCGATGCTTGATTTCGGAGACCAATGATTCGCGTAAATCTGGTTACAGACATTCGTCCGGGACTGCCGCAAACAGGCCAGGAAAGATTCAGATTCCTTGGTCTAACGCCTGAGGGACTGGTACTCCTCAGCCATGCAGGTAAATTGATTCATGCAAGGATGGACGGGAAGCCAGACATACTGCCCGCACCAGGAGACTTCTTTACCGCAAAGGTGAAGCAGGCGGGAGACCAGCTCGAGCTCTCGCTTCTAAAAGCGGACTCCAGCAAGTCAGAGGCCCGCGCGCCCGAAATTCCTCGGGAGATACTCGGGGTTTTCGCTGAACTACTGCATAAAGACGACCTACCCGCAGCTGAAATCCTGAGGCTCCATGCATACCCCATGTCCGATTTCCTCGTGGTGCCAGGCACTCTGCAGGAAAAAAAGAGAAGGGGATCGCTCCAGAGCGGCCACGGGAAGCTCACAGGGCCGTATTACTTTCTGTTGCGCACCAGGTTTGACAAACTCGGCGAAATCGGGATTCTACTCTATGCAGACAATCCAGACTTCAGTGGAGTAAGAGCGCTGCTGACTGCCCCGAACGAATACGTGCGCGCTCGTCTCGCCGAACGTCTCAGAGAGCTTCGCGAGATTGACGGCCGGGTGATTTCAAATTCGACGCACGTTGTGGACAGGAGCGCATAATGGAAGAGCAGAAGAAGGCGGCCGCTTTACGCTTCGACCCGGCCACAGACCGGGCTCCGCGCATCGTGGCGAGCGGAGTAGGCACTCTTGCGGAAGATATAGTTCGAACCGCAGAGGAGAGTGGAGTAAAAGTGGTGGAGGACGGAAACCTTGCAGGATTTCTACTTGATCTGCCTGCGGGAATTGAGATACCTGAAAACCTGTATAAAGCTGTGTCGTCCATATTCGCAATGCTCATTCGGCTTGAGGGAGAAGAGTCCTCCCTATGAAGAAGCTCCAGGTTTCTGAACTAAAGCCAGGTATGGTATTTGACCAACCAGTCTATATTGATTCATCCAACATACTGTTGCAGAGTGGTCAGGAGTTGCTGGCCAAAGACATTGAGAGATTGCAGAAGTGGGGCATTCATGAAGTCATGACTGCCGGCACCCTCATTCAGTCAGGCGGGGCAACTGGTGATTCTCTTCCTCCTCCGGTTTCAGCAAAGGATCCTGAAATTCAGAAACTGGAAAGCGATTACGAAGCATTTCGCAAGGCTAGATTCAATATTAAAAGCATGGTGCAGCAGGGATCGGACATACTGACTGCGAACATGCATGCTCTTGTAGAAGGTAAACCATTCGACAATCATGCCCTGCTGAATCTGGCGGGAAAGATCGTGGACGAATATCACGCTCGCCGTTTCTTTCTTTTGTCTTTTCAGGGAATGACAATCAAAGCAATTCCGCAGGTGTATCACAACATCCACGCTGCCTGCTACGCGGTGGCCATCGCACAGAGCCAGAACTTCACTCGACCTCGCACGCAAGAACTTGTCTTTTCTATTCTCGCTATGGATGCAGGCATGTACCAAATGCCCGCGCATGTCAGAGAAAAATCAAGCGCGCTTGCAGATCCGGAAAGAAATGCGGTAAAGAGTCATACAATTCTGGGAAATCAACTTTTGCTAAAAGGCGGGAAGGTGAAGCCCGCACTTGCAAACATTGCATTGCAACATCATGAGCATTTTGACGGAACCGGTTATCCACAGAATTTGAAGGCGGCGCAGATAGATGAACTCGCACGCATTGCCCTCATCGTGGATTCGTACACAGCCATGATAGAGAAACGCAATTATCGTCCGGGAATGCTCCCTTACGACGCGATGCGCACCATGCTTTCCCAGGACACAGCTCGCTATGATCCAAAATTACTCAGAGCGTTTCTGGGCAAGGTTTCTATCTATCCAGTTGGTTCTATTGTTCAATTGAGCGATAAAAGACTGGCCCTCACTCTGGGTTGCAGGCCGGAGAAGCCACTTCGTCCGTTGCTCCGGCTTCTACGCGATGAATCGGGCCTCCCATACAACAAAGCTACGTTCGTCGATCTGTTCGTTTCATCTGAGCTCTACATCGTGCGCGCTGTGGATCCATCTGTGACAGGTGTGGATCTGGAAGCAGAGATCTGAAATTCAGACATCCAGCAGAAGAATTGGCCTGGGAATTTCTCCGGGCAAACGGACATGAGCTTCTTGCTCACAATTTTCACGCAAAATTTGCGGAGATTGACCTGATCACCCGTGACCGGCAAGGAATCATTCATATAGTTGAAGTCAAGGCGTACAGAGGGGAGACTCATCCACTCACTGCGATAACCAGGGAGCGCGAAAACCTCATGAAAAAGGCTGCCGGGGTGTGGATGGCGACTGTCGGGGAACGCGAAGGGATATCTTCTGTCACATTCGATCTGCTCTGGGTGAAAGAAGAGGGAATCGAAACATTTCAGAACCTTTTTTGATCCATCCGGATTGAAAAATGTTCATGCTTCGGTCGGGACCGTCGACAGAGGGTATGTGCGGCGGAGCTGCACGGGTTCGCACGGATGGATAACTTGTTACAGGGACGTAACTATGAAAACACTCATCGAGGCAGAAGAGCCTCTGCTCGAGGATTACATTGGTCCGGATCCTCTCTTGATGAAAAAGAGAGGGCTTCCTATCCAGGGGCCTCGGAACATAAAAGCCTACAAAAAAAAGATCAAGGACGAAATGTACATGGATCATGCGATCAACCGGATCGCAATGGAGCTCATGCATTTCCTGGTCCGTTGATTCTAAAATAATCTGAACACGAATAGTGAAACGCCTCCAGCAAATGAGAGTCGTGCACTTCCTCGCAGTCATCTAGATCCGCAATGGTTCTGGAGACTCTGAGGAGTGAGTGCAACCTTCTGAAGCTGGGGGCGCACACCCCTTCCAGATATTTCCTGCCTGACTGAGAAAGAGAAATCATATCCTTCAAGCGATCCGGCGGAAGCAGGCCGTTGAATCTCAAACTTCCTTTTCCGAATCGATGCTTTTGACGCGAAATCGCCCGGGCTACTCTGATCTTCGTAACGTGCGACGAAATTTCGGCGCCACCTGCCGCAGGAACGTCAACTTGCAGATCCAGCCTGTCAAGCAAAGGCCCTGTGATCTTCTGAATATAGCTGCGAATCTGATGATCCCCGCATGTGCACCGGGTGCGAGGATCATCCCTGTGCCCGCAGGGACATGGGTTGCTGGTGGCTGCGAGTAAGAAACGCGCTGGAAGAATGGCGCTGTCATTTCCTCTGGAAATTCGCACGATCTGTTCCTGGACCGGTTCTCTTAGACTTTGCAGAACTGGTCTTGAAAATTCAGCCAGCTCATCCAGGATCAGAAGACCGTTATGCGCCCTTGTGACCTCCCCGGCGCGCACGGGGTTGCCGCCGCCCAGAAGAGCGGTTAACGTGCTTGAGTGATGTGGGATTCGCACCGGTCTTGAAATTGTGTTTCCCATTTCAGGGTGAATGGATCTAATTTCGATTGCCTCCGTCTCATCCGGAGGAGGCAATAGCCCTGCAATGGCACGCGCACAAGAACTCTTTCCAGTGCCGGGAGGTCCCATCAACAGAATCGAATGCCAGCCTGCAGAGGCGATCGCCACGGCTCGCTCTACTGATTCTGGAAGGCGAAGGTAGTCCATTTCAGAATCTTGCGTTTTGATTTCGAATCGAGCGGCCCGGCCCTCCAGTTCGACGAGAGGCTTCATGAGATCCTGAATGCTACGCGCGAAGGCGTATTTTAAATCTGGAATGACGGCCTGGTTCTTTTGCGACTCAGGCACGACCACAGTGCGAACTCCTGCGCGGGCCGCGGACAGAAGCATGGGTGCGAGGTCTCCTGCGGGCAGGATGTTCCCGGATAGACTCAGGCAGCCGATCACTGCGGGAGAGTGAGCGAGAAGGATGCTATTTTGTGGAAGCAATTCGAGGGCAGAGAGCAGGCTTGCTGCGATCGCCAGATCCATTTGAGGCTCTGCCTTTTTGCCCGCGGGAGTCACATGTGCTAGAACTGTAGCGAATGGTATGGAGAAGCCAGATTGAACCAGGCAGGCCCGAATCCTTTCTAGAGTTCCGGTCAATCCAGCCATAGACCAGTGCGGAATTCCGCGACGTGCAGAAGCTTCCACGGAAGCGACAGCGGAGGCCGGCCCGGATGTCAGGGTAAGGGTGCTTGCATATTTCATCACCTTTCGATGGTATGGCAACTATGCATCGTTCCGTCCTGATTGTTCTACTCCTTATCAGTGCTTGCACCTCTGCTGTGATTCCAAAGGAAAAAGTCCGGCAGCTCAACAGAGAATTCGAGGGTCGCACCTACATTGCGATAGTAGACATAAAGCCTGAGTTTTCGGACAGTTCTGATGCGAAGACTGAGATCATTTTCCATAAGAACGATCGCCTGCGCCTGGTCGCAGAAAACGGCGAAGAGTGGATCCGGGTCAAGGCACACATCGTTTCTGACCGGCCAGAGCAGGCCATTGGCCGCGCCATTGTATTCATTTTGCGGGATGATTTGAAAAAGGACGCCGATCCTCTCTCCGAGGTGCGGGCCCGACTCGATAAACTGGTGAGCGTAAAACGATGAAACATGTGAAGATCAGACAATACCGGCTCGATAATCCAATCATGCGTCTGGCTGTGTTTCTGCTTGTGCTCTCCACAGCGCTCTATGCCGAAACTGAAACCGATTTCAGTCAGGAAGCCCGTCCTATGCCGGCTCTCGTGCCGCAACATGCGGAATCCGACGAAATTGATCAAGAAATCAAACGCTACTTTGAACACGCAACTTCCGGGATGGACACAGACCAGAAGCGCCTGGACCGAATCTTCATGAACAATGAAGCTCAAACAAGACCAGGCGAAGACGAAGGCTCATTTACATTTCACGAATTGGGCAATAAAGACGAAACCTATCGCGTCAAAGCGAAAGATACTATCTATAGCATTTCGAAGAAGTTCGGCGTCAAACCACAGGACATCATCAAGCAGAATCCAGATCTAGAAACGCGTGCACTTTACATTGACGAAGAAATCGTGATCCGATCTGCGAAAAAGCCAGGTCCAGTGCCCGGAACATCCGTGCAGCCAACCTACCTCGTTCAGAAAGGGGACAATCTCTCCCTCATTGCACGCAAGTACAGAACCACTCCCGCAGTTCTCATGAAAATAAATGGACTGGGACCTGCGAGTGCTCTTAAGACTGGAATGAGTTTGAGACTTCCTGGTCCTCCTCTACTTTACCGCTCGATGTTCGCCTGGCCTGTGCAGGCTCCGATCACTTCCTATTTTGGAAGACGTTACAATCCTTTTCTTGGCGGGTTTCCTCAATTTCATAAAGGACTCGATCTGGGTGCGCAACTGGGCACGCAGTTCCACGCAGCGCGCGACGGAATCGTCATTTACTCAGGTAGAATGGAAGGGTACGGAAACGTTATCTTCGTTCGCCACGTGGGTGGACTTGTAACCGTCTATGGTCACAACAAGCTGAACCTGGTCAAACAAGGAGACATTGTGCGCCAGGGTCAGGTGATCGGGCAAGTAGGGCGCACCGGATCTGCAACCGGACCGCATTTACATTTTGAAGTTCGCAAGCAGGAGCTGGCGCTGAATCCTCTAGTCGCACTTGGCTGGAAGGAGGTCGTTCCACCGGGTCAGGTTGCAGAGGCACGGTAACATGAAAGAGGCATGCTGGAGATCGTACATCGCTTACAGAAGAACGTATTTCTAGTTACACTGGGAGCCGCCGTTTTCCTCGGATTCTCACTGGCATACCTGCTGACCAACATCATTCCGTTTTTCATTTCAGACAGCGGCTCCGTTCAAATCGCCAGTTCATCTGACAGGCGTCCCGTGGAAGTAGACGTCGTTCGGCCTTTGCAAGATTTCGAAGGTGTCATCACTGGAAACTTCATTCGAGATTCGGGCGATGCTGGCACCAAAGGTCCCGGGACAGAAACAGGCGAAGGCGAAATCACTCTACTGGGTGTTCTTTCCGGTCCACCTCAATTCGCGCGCGCGATGGTTCAGATTGTGGGAAAGCCAGAAATCGAAACGTATCGCCTGGGTGAGGCAGTGGCTGGATTCAAAATCATTCAAATCCTTGGCAATTCAGTGGTCGTAGAGCGCGGAAGCAACAACCTGCGGATTTACGTAGGCGAAAAGTCGGGAGAAGCAGCAGCGGCCCCTCAAGCTGGAAATGCACCGAGCGCGCAGGGGGCCACAAAGATCAACATCACGCGAGATCGTCTTCTTGCATCCACCAAGAACCCGGAAATGATCTATCAGAATAAATTCGCGCCGGTGACCCGGGACGGAAAGGTGCTCGGGCTCAAGTTACTTTTTGTCCCGCAGGGCAACTTTCTTTACGAACTCGGTGCACGCAGCGGTGACATTATCCGAAGATTCAATGGAGAGCCCCTGGAGAACCAGGACCGCATGATTCAGATGTGGCAGAGTTTGCAGAGTGCAAACAGGATCACAATCGAGGTTGAGCGGGGAGGGAAAGTGATTCCCTTCGAAATCCTGATCCAGTGACACGGAAGTTACAATGAAACAGGGATGTAAGAGCCGCACCATTGCACGCATACTGGGTCTCGCAGCCCTTTTTGCGGTTTCGCACGCGCTTGCGCCCCAGACTCCGCCTCCCACATCTACGCGAGATTCCTGCACTCCTACTAAGAATACTTTCTGCGTGAGCTATCGCGATATCGAAATCGCGGACTTCTTAAAGCTCATGGCACAGATCGCCAAAAAGAACGTACTGGTAGACGAAACCATCAAGGGCAAGATTACGATCCTTTCGCACAGCCCGATTCCGGTGAATCGCGCGCTGGACTTCATGAAGCAGGTTCTGGAATTGCGCGGGTTGACTGTCCTTGAAGAACCAAACCTCGTAAAAGTGGTTCCCATGGATGTGGCAAGTTCTGCGTCCATTCCGGATCCAAACCGGCCCACGGATCAAGACACCACTCTGACTTCGCAGATCCTTCGCGTACCTTCTTCTGTGAACATAAACGATCTGGCAAACGTACTGAAGAGCCTCGCCGGGAAAAATACGGTTGTAGCTCCCTACAAGGCAGCAAACACGATCATCATCACAGGCTACGCGCCTAACGTTAGACGTGTCCTGTCCCTGGCCAACGAACTGATTCCACGACTGGACGTTCCAGGTGGAACAAACGTAGAAACAGATACCGTTCACATCTATCGCGTAAAGAATATGCCTGCAGAAAGTCTCGCACAGACTCTCACCAGGCTCGACAATCCTCAGGCTGCTGCCACACCGGCTCAGCCAGCCAATCCAGCGCAACCAGGACAGCCTCCTGTTCCAGTTCCGGTGCCCGTTTCCGTTCCTGAAACTCCGGGCAAACCTGCCGGGAAGATTCGCGCAGTGTCTCACAAAGAATCGAATTCGATCATTGTCACTGCATCTGACGCGGAGTGGAGAGAGATTGAACAGATCATTCGCCAGCTCGACATGTTCCGTCAGCAAATTCTTCTAGAAGTTCTCATCGCAGAGGTAAGCTCTACAGATCTAAACGACTTTGGAATCGATTGGAGATACCAGGGCACGAATTCCGGTCACTCCCAGTTCAACACTGGTCTGGCTGCGGAAGGAAAGCTGGTGGATCCAGACACCGGAAAGATCACAGGAAACAACACTCTATCCGGATTTAGCCTTGGATTCTTGAAGAAAGGCGGAGAACTCCTTGGCATATTCAACGCAAATATGAACAACCAGAACTTCAACGTTCTATCCGCTCCACAGGTTCTCACTCTCGATAACCAGGAAGCGGAAATCAACGTGGGCCAGGACGTCCCGGTTCGCACACAGGAAAGAACATCTGGCGGCGGCAGCTCAGAAGCAACCGTGAATTCATTCGAATACAGACCGTCCGGGATCAAGTTGAAGTTCACTCCCCATGTGAATGCAGAAGGAATGATCTCGATTGATTTGTTCAGCGAAGTGACCAACATTGAAGGCGCAAGCAGATCTGCAGGCAATCCAACGTTTAACAAGCGTAATGTGAAAACATACATCACAGTCGGAAACAAGCAAACGATCGTAATCGGCGGTCTCGTAGGATCAGAAAAACAAGAAGCAGTTTCCAAGGTTCCACTTCTTGGAGACATTCCTGTACTTGGATTTTTGTTTCGCCGCACCACCATTTCAGACAAACGCACCAACCTGATGGTCTTCATTACTCCTCACATTCTTGCTGAAAAAGCAGAAGCTGATCGATTGACAGATTTCAAACGCGAAGAGCAATCACGCGCATACCGCCAGCGCCACAACAACATCCGCCTGTGGCCTCAAAAGGAAGTTCCTCTGGGTCGAGACGATGACCTGGACAAGATAGAGGCTGAATGAAAAAGCAGCTGGGAGAAATCCTGCTTCAGGAAGGGGTCATCACAAAAGAAGACCTCCAGGAAGTACTGAAGATCCAGAAGAAATCTCCCCTGAAACTTGGCCAGATCTTGCAGAAAAAGGGATTGGCGGATGAAGATCAAATCCTGAAAACTCTGGCCAATCAATTTGGCTACGAGTATGAATCGCGCCTGACGTTCAAATTCGACGACGCATTCAAGAAGATACCCGTAAACCTGCTTCAAAAAGCGAAAATGGTTCCTGTTTCTCGCACAGGAAAGAGCATCAAAGTTGCACTGAGTGATCCAGCCGATCTACATCCTGCAGACGATCTAAGAAACATCCTGGCTGACTTCCGAGTGTCTTTTGTCCTGGCACCCGAAGCAGAAGTACTGAAGATCATTCATGGTCAGTTCGATCAGGCGGCCAACGCTGCTAAAGAAGTCATGGAAGGAATCTCAGAAGATGAATTCCAGGACATGGACGCTCTGGGCGATGATACCCTGGACCTGGCAAACGAAGCTCCGATCATTCGGATGGTCAATGCGATTTTGACTCAGGGCGTGACTGAGAGAGCTTCAGACATTCACATCGAGCCATTTGAAAAGAGTGTGGAAGTGCGCTACCGCGTGGATGGGATTTTGCACAAACGTCTCTCTCCGCCCAAAGTGATTCATGCGGGAATCGTGTCTCGTATCAAGATCATGGCAAATTTGAACATTGCTGAAAATCGTCTTCCGCAAGATGGTCGTATTAAAATCAAGCTCTCCGGCAAAGACGTGGACATTCGTGTTTCTACCATTCCGACCCGTCATGGAGAGAGAGTGGTGATGCGTCTTCTCAACAAGAGCGACGTACGTTTCACTCTTGATAACATGGGACTTCCCAAACCAATGCTCGAGACCACTCAGAGATTGCTGAAGGAACCGAACGGAATTGTGCTGGTGACGGGTCCCACGGGTTCCGGTAAATCTACAACGTTATACGCCTTTCTTCAAGAAATGAATCAGGAATCGAGAAATATCCTGACTGCGGAAGACCCGGTAGAATACGAAATCGAAGGCATTTCGCAGATGCAAATGCAGGAGAAAATTGGCCTGACATTCGCAACAGCTCTTCGCGCCATGCTTCGTCAGGATCCAGACGTCATCATGGTGGGTGAGATTCGCGACCAGGAAACAGCGCGGATCGCCATTCAGGCAGCGCTCACAGGTCACCTTGTATTGTCCACTCTTCACACAAACGATGCTCCCTCCGCAGTCACTCGTCTTGTAGATATGGGAATCGAACCGTATCTCATCACGTCCACCGTTCGCGCAGTGCTCGCACAGAGACTGTCTCGCGTGCTCTGTCCTTCTTGCAAGGAACCGTTTCGCGCATCGGCACGGGATCTGGCAAGCCTGGGTCTTTCTGGTGCGGAGGCAGGAAAAATCTACAAACATGTGGGCTGCGAGAATTGCGTGGGCACAGGATACCGCGGAAGAACCGGTCTTTACGAATTGATGCTGATGGACGAAGACGTGCAGAGAATTGTAATTCGCGGCGGAGATTCAGAAGCAGTGAAAAAGGTTGCGCTCGAGAAGGGCATGCAAACACTCCAGACTTACGGCAAGAATAAGGTACTCGATGGAGTCACAACCATCGAGGAAGTTCTCCGCGTGACCTGATCATGCCCATTTACAAATACACTGCATTCAATCGCAAAGGAAAAGAAGAGAAGGGAATTGTCGATGCAGGCAATCACGCTCAGGCACGCCGTATCCTCAAGCAGAAGGGGCTCTACGTCAAAGCCCTCACAGAAGATACAGAAAAGAAGGACAGAGAACTATTTCCATTCCTGGCAAAGCTTTTATATCGCGTTCCCAGGAGAGACGTAGGATTCTTCGCGCGCCAGTTAGGTACGCTGCTCGATGCAGGCCTTCCTCTAGACAAGTCGCTCGCGAACATTGTAGATCAAACTGAAAATGAGTATTTAAAAAAAGCACTCATCGAGGTTCGCGGAGATGTAATCGAAGGCGGAAAACTTTCCGAGTCCATGGCAAAGCACCCCGCCATTTTTCCGCCGCTCTATCATAACCTGGTTTCCGTGGGAGAAAGGACAGGAACGTACGAACAATCTCTTCTTCGCCTTGCTGAGCTGGAAGAAGCAAATCAGGCCATGAAGAACAAAGTAACGGCAGCTTTGTTTTATCCGGTGATCATGATGTTTTTCCTGGGCGGTATCATGATCTTTCTGCTTGCAGTTGTGATGCCCCAGATCCAGCAAATGTTTGTTCAGATGAATGCAGAACTGCCATTCATCACCAGGTTCGTTCTGGGTGTATCAGATATATTCACTTCGTTTAAGATTTTAATTCCCATTGTTTCGGGAATTGTTGGTTTCATCCTATTTCGCAGATGGAAATCAACTGTAACCGGTCGCATGACCTGGGAAAGGTTCCTGCTGCGTGTTCCAGTTTTTGGAGCATTGATCCAGAAAGTAATGCTTGCTAGATTTTCGCGCAACCTGGGTGTAATGCTCCAGAGTCGCGTGCCTTTGCTCAACGCGCTGATCGTTGTGGGTAAGATTGTAGACAACGCAGTCTTCGAACAGGAAATCCTGGCAGCCATTGAGAAGATCAAAGAAGGTACGCGAATCACAGATGCCTTTCGCGATTCTCAGATTATGACCATGATGATCCTGGGGATGCTTTCTGCAGGCGAAGCGTCTGACAGAATCCCTGAAATGGTATCTAAAATCGCAGACGTTCTAGAGGACGACGTGGAAGCAGCCATCCAGAAGATGTCTTCGCTTCTAGAACCACTGATGATTGTTCTTCTGGGCCTGATGATCATCGTCATTATGTCCGCGATTCTCCTTCCTATGTATAACTTGACATCACAGATACAGGTTTGATGCTGATGTGCGGAGGAGATATGAATCTGAACAGTCTGAAAAAACGCAGGGGTATGACCCTCATCGAACTTTCTATCGTCATTGTGGTTCTGGGGATCATCATTGGCCTGGTAACCTACGGTCTAAGAACGGCCGGAGCAGGCGCTCAGGACAGTGCGAATAAGCTCAAGGTAAACCAGCAGGCCACCACTCTTCGCCTTGAATTGAACAAATACCAGGATGAATACGGATCCATGCAAGACGGCGAAACCCTCATCAAGCTGACAAAGAGGGATTCAGAGCACCCAAACTGGACTCCACTGAGCGAAAAGGATGTCCTGGATCCGTGGAATGAACCGTATTTCCTTTGCCGCGACGATGCGGGGGAACAACAGATTTGTAGCCGTGGCGCCGACAAGAAGGAAGGCGGGCAGGGAAAAGATGCAGACTTCATGCTTACGCGGGAAGACTCGTATCCGCAATGGCTTAGCGGCAAAAAGAAGTAACCTCTCGCTCCGTCGGGGGCTTACCCTGATTGAGCTGGGCGTTGTCATGGCCGTCATGGGAATCATCCTGACGGTCCTGGTATCGCTGTATCGACAATTTTCCGTTTTCAAATCCACGCAGGATGAAGCCACCATGTTGCGTGACGCTCTTCTCTTCTCTCGCTCCACCGCCATTCGTTCGAATGATATCATTTACGTAGCATTTGATCTGGACGAAGAAAAATATCACTCCTATCGCAAGGTTCGAGAGCAGGACGAAATCAAAGAAAAAGAAGTGATCAAAGAGAGAAGTCTTTCCGCTGCCAACTCTCTCGTCGCAGTGCAGGTGGGATCTTCGAACAGACAGGATCGCGGAAAGCTTGTAGTGAAAATGTATCCGGATGGATCCTCTGATGAACTCATGATTTTTCTTGGCCCGGGGCCAGGCGCTGACATCAAATACACCGTTCTTTTTTCGAGATATGGTAAGGCGGAAGCCGCGAAAGGAGAAAAAGAACCAGCGCGCGAAGACTCTACATACAAAGAGAATCTAGAGGACTGGCAATGAGATCCAGGCGAGGGATGACCCTGGTGGAGATGGGGCTGGCCATCGCGGTTGCAGCAAGCATGATGATGATCGTGATGATGACCGTGGGTTCTGCTCTTCGCATGCAAACGGAATCAGATCGCCTCGCGGTTGCAGTGTCTCTTGCGCAGACCAAACTATCGCAGCTGATGAGCAACCCCGCACTCACTCCAACGGGAGACAAGCCAATGGAAGGAAACTTCGGGCAGGAGGGCGGACTGTACGCAGGCTATGGCTACGAAATTACTATAAAAGAAGAGAGAATCGACCTTGCGAAGGTGGCGGCTGCAGGAGAACTCAAGGGAACCAGCGTCACAGACCAGCTCCCTGCCTCCACTCAGAACAATGTTTCAGGAACTGTAAAGCAGGTCACCGGATCGGAAACTGGCGGCCTGGTGGACATCGTGCGAATCATAATAAAAATCAAGTATCCAAAGGGGCAGGGCACGTTCGGTGAGTATCGCGTAGAGACTTTTAAGGGAGCACCCAAGAAAGTATGAAGCGCACCTCCAGGCATGGTTTTACCCTCATAGAGCTTTCCATTGTGATCATGCTTCTGGCCACTCTGTTTACAGTGATGTTCAGCACATTCTTCAGCGTTTCGCGCATTGCAAGCACCGCTTCTCCGCGGAGCCGCGAGCTCGCGGATGCCATGCTTGCTCTGGAGATTCTGCGCGCTTCTATTAGCCAGACTTACTATCATCCAGACGCAGAGAGAGTTGTTTTTGCTGCCAGACCGGATCCGGATACCAGATCGGATCGCATCACGTTCTCTGCGGTTCATCCGGTTTCCGGCACGGGTGGTTCGATTGTAAGAGAGGTTTCCTTCTATCTCAAGGAAATGCCAGTACAGCCGGATCAAGGGGAAAAGAGATACATCCTCATGAAAAGAGAAGAAGAGCCTGTAGACAAGAAACCAGGAGAAGGCGGTCTGCACTATCCACTGCTTGAGAATGTAACGGGACTGCACTTTAAGTATTCATTGAACGGAAGAGAGTGGATGGATAAGTGGAATACAAAGCAATCCCGGCGCATTCCGAGGTTGATTCAAATCCAGCTCACAGTTCGCATTGGTGGAAAAGCAAGAACTCTCGAAACTCTGGCCAGCCCGGGTTTATATCTAAACTAATATGATCAATTGGCTGCTTAAAATCCCTGGAATCAAGAGTCGCAGAGGTGCAATGGCGATTCTATTTACGTTTGCCCTGGGCGCGGCTGCAAACACAATCGCTGCGAAATTTTTCTCGGACGCTCAAATTCAATTCGCATCTGTGAAGGTGGCAGCAGATGGCTTTCGCGCAAGGCAGCTTGCTCTGGCTGGATTCCAGGCCGGCCTCGCCGCTTTGCGCGCGGCTCCAGAGGAATATCTATATACATCAGGACTGGCTCTTAAGCCACCGGATATTTCTGTCTCGGCAGACTGCAAGCCGGGTTGTTTTGTTTCCTACAGGCTCCTGCCTGAAGACGGAAGGCTCAATCTAAACAACCTTGTGCACAGCTTTGACGACAAGCCAAACGAACAGTACCGCGCGGTATTCAAAAGATTTTTTCCTCAGTACGATATCTCGCAGGAGAACGTGGATTCACTCATCGACTGGATAGACGAAGACGACTCTCCTACGGGAAATGGCGGCGAAAATTCGTACTACGCTTCTCTAAAGCCGCCGCGAAAGTGTAAAAACTTTAGAATGTTCTCTCTGGGAGAAATCACTCTCATCAAAGGGTTCACTTCTGACATGATCTTCGCATCCCGCGCACCGGCTAACTGGGAGAAGACGCAAAAGGAACTCTCCTTCCAGACAGAAGACGAAAAGAACCTCATCACAATGGATGACTGGGTCGCGGCCAATGACCTCACTGCTTATGTCCCCCTGGGCGATCGTATGGAAGATAAAATCAATGTGAATGCCGCGAGGTATCACACTCTGATGGCTCTTTCTGAATCGATGAGCCGGGAAGCGGTCCTTGCTCTCTTCAAGTACAGACGACAGAAAGGCGGATACATCAAGGAACTGGGCGATTTGCGAAACCTGCCCGAATTCCAGAGAAAGACTCCCGCAGACATCACTCTATTTGATGAATTGGCCGGAAACGCTGGAAAACTGGCAGGATTGCTGAAAACCGAAGGTGAAATCTACCGAATTGTTGGGGTCGGGACAATCACTTCCGGCTCATCGAGTTCCGATAATGCGAAAGGGGCAGTCATACGCCGTGTGACCGCTCTCTACGATAAGAACAACAACAAGGTGATCTACTACTCGGAAGACTGAATGTCGATTCTGGCGCGAAAAGAACTCGTCGTGGACTATGGGAGCACCCATATCAAGGGTGCCCTGGTCGAATCGAGCCCTCTCGGGGGACGGAGAATTCTGCGCCTTGAGACTCTGCCCATTGTGTCCTTGAGAACGGACGGAGACAATCAGGCAGAAGAGTACGAATACAACCTCGTTCGTTTCGTTCAGTCTTTTTTTCCAGAAGAAGAATCTTTCCTGTTGAACTTGCCCATGGACCGCGTCTATGTGCGCGACATTCGCGTTCCAGTGGTAACAGCCAAACAAATAGATGAAGTCATGCCTTTTGAGGTAGAACCTCTTCTCCCCGTTTCGCTCGAAAACGCCGAAGTGATCGGGCAACCGTGGGCGATAGGCGAAGAAAGTTCAAACGTTATTACTTTCACTGCGCAACACAAGGACTTGCAACGCACGGTTCTGCCTATCCTTCGCGGGACAGCCTCGGTGCAAATGCTCTCTGTAGACTGCGTGGGCCTGGCCGGTGCTTCCACCCTTATCCCGGCGGAAGTGTCGCAGGACAAAATGGTGGGGCAGATCGACATAGGCGGCAGCTATACAATCGTAAACTTTGTAAAGAATGGGACTCTTGTCTTCACACGCAGAATTGCGGTGGGTGGAGTTCACATAACGGATGTGGTCGCTGAAACACTGGGTCTGGATATTTCCACTGCGGAAGACAAAAAGATTGAACTGGATATTGATCTGGCAGAAGACACAGAAAAAACAGAAAGAAGCGAGTCCTATTACAGAAGACACAGGATAGATAAAAAGACGCTGACGAAGCTTCACAAAAAAATCCGCGAAGTCCTGGACGATCTGGTGCAAGAGGTGGAGCGATCCGTCCTTTCCCTGCCGGCCCAGGAAGATCCGGTAGTCTGGTATTTATCGGGCGGTGGATCTTTGATGCGAGGGACTGCCGAGTTCCTATCCACCAGGCTGGATTCGCCTGTTCGAAATTATCCGGTTCAGCTTTCGCCTTCGCAGAAGGAAATTTCCAGGTTCATGACTGCGATTGGAACGCTGGAGCATCACAAGGAAAAGCAGGCCAGTCGATTTGATTTCCTCGCGACTCCTTTTGGGACATTGCTTAGAAGAAGAGACTTCACGCTCAAAGCAATGTCCACACCCATCCTTTTCGCATCGATTGGGCTCATCGTACTGCTTGCTTCTTTTCTTTCAGGTATTGTTCTGGATCGCAGGCAGATTCGTCAGTACAGAGATCAGCTTGAACTGATTGCGCGCGATTTGCCGCCTGACGTTAAGAGCGCCGGCGATTATCTGGAGGCAGCAGAGAAACTCTGCAAAGAACGTCTTCAGTATAGAAAAAACCAGACCGGAAGCGCTCGCGTGCTCGATGTATTGCGAGAACTTACGAATCGCACACCTGGCCCCACGGAAGCTCCCTTTTCTTTGAAGAGTTTTCGTTTCCAGGAAGGCAAAGTGGATTTTGAAGCGGAAGTAGGCAACTTCGGGGACGTTTCAAAAGTAAAGGATGCGCTGGCCGCAAGCAATTCATTCACCCGAATCGATGTACAACCAGGCAATCTCATGCCCAACCAGAAAGTCAGGATCGCAGTCAGGCTTCAAGTCAAGGAGCAGGCCGGTGGTTCGAGTGGAGGGTGTCGCTGATGCTTGAAAAACTCAATCCTCGCGAAAGACTCCTCATTGTTGCATTCGGTGGAACCCTTCTTCTCCTGTTGTTGGGCTTCATTGGATTGAAAGTAAAGGAACAGAGAGATACGATCCGGCAGTCAGTGGGCGAAGCTCGCGATGACGTGACCAGAATGAGTCGCCTTGTAGCGGATATCAAGGGCATGCCTGCGGGCGGACCTCTCCCGGATGAAAACGAATTCCTCGCAAAGACAACTCAATTGCTCGAGAGCATGAAATTTACTCCGCAGAATATCCGAAGCCGCAAGGAAAATCCTACAAGAACAGAAGAACAGATCATTGTAGAGATGACGTTCGCCGGTGTTTCCTTGAAAGACGCCATCAATTTTCTTCATGCAGTTGAATACGGAAAGCAGATTCCGGCAAGGGTAGGCGTATTTGAGTTTAGAAAGCCACTGGCGCAAAGAGAAATCTATGATATGCGCATCACTCTCGTGATAACGAGGCCAAAGAAATGATCGCGGACACAGAAGAAGAGAATTCGCTCGATACAGAGGAAGAAGAAGAGCAGGTTGCGGCGGAGATTCAGCCTGAAGAAGCCGCTGGAGAACCTGACTTCGACGAAGAGGAGCATAGACTTACCCTTCGCCAGAAGATTTACATTGGAATCGGCCTGACAGTTTCCTTTTTCTTTTTCACATTACTCCTTTTCCCCAAAGATTTGTTTCTTCGGGCCATTCTCGCGCGCACGGCAGCATCCGTACGAATTGATTTCTCATCCGCAGATCCCGGATTGTTTGGCCAAACGTTTCAGACGTTAAGCGTCATTCTTCCAGATGGAACGGCCATACTCGTGGATAGCCTCGACTCCAGCCTTCATGCATTTGATCTAATGCGCGGTTCCGCGGAAGGGAAAGTCCAGTTAGGCAAATCAGATGTTTCCACAACAGGTCTTGCACTTGGATGGGCCAGCGGAGATATCACCACCAATCTCTCCGGCTACTCGGAGGGGCTGACCGGGATGCGCGGGGATCTGAAGATTGGATTACGCGACGTCAACTTCGTGCGATTCCCACCGGCAGCCGCGAACCTTGTTCCCATTCGCCCGGACAAAATCAAAGTGAGCTCTCTGGAGCTGCCACTCTCATTCAGGGACGGAGGACTGGTGCTTCAAAACGGCCTGATCGCAAGCAATTTGTTTATTGTGAAAATCAACACGAAAGGCTCCTATCAGGGGCCATCTCTAGACGGTATGAACCTGGACGGCCAGATTTGTCTGAAACCGGATCGGGAGCTGGAACAAAAAGAACCGGACGTATTCGGGATGTATGTGTTTGCTGGAGGCGCGGCCGGTGGGGAACTGTGCTTCCAGGTCCGCGGAACGGTCGGAAGACCGCAATTCAACAAACTATGAAGACTCTCTACGCAATCATCCTGCTTCTTGCACTGTCCTCCCTTTCCGCCAGAGAAGACATGCCTTTCATTCCGGGACCCGCCGATCTGAAAAAGCAGACACGCCCTCAGACAACGCCGCCTAACGTTCAACCACGGGATCAGAAGCTGCAACCTCAAACTGGTCCTGGCAAGCCCAATGATCAGACGTCCATACGAGATGGTAAACCGGCAGAACCTGTACCTATGAAAGGCGATCGCCCGGATCTACCGTCTCCCGGAAACACAATTCGCTTTGAGCAGGCACAAACACCTCGTGACTTCCCATATCAGGAATATTCTCGCTTGATGACAGACAGCATTCGTCTGGCAGCAGAACGCAGCAAAATGGAGCCAGAAATTGCACTCCATCGAGAACAGGAAATCCGAGAAGAGTTGCGTCTTCTGTTTCCCAGGGGTCTTTATCGTTTTGGTTCTACTTGTCCTCTCAAGAAGCTTTTTTCATCCAGTGCGATCGAATTTAGAATTACATGTCTGCCCGATGATGTGCAGAACAAGATTCGCTTTGCGCGCGGAAGAACAGACGCTATCAGAAACGCTTTCGAATTTCTTTCGGAAGGCCGCACCATCACAGCCAATCTTCAGCTTCTCGAAACCGGGGTGGGCTCGGACGGTCTGGAGTTTATATTCCGCGAAAAATCTTTTCAATACGAAAATCGCTTCATCGAAGCTCTGCGCGACGAATCTCATATGACGGAGCAGGATCTGCTTCAACCCGAATGGGTCTCAAGAAAGTTGCCCGGAATCATATCTCAATCCTATACTGAATCCGATCTCGCAGCCGCGCGTGAAGTGTTCCCGCGTTCAGCCTGGTTTCCATTTCACAAAGACTGTCCTCTTAAGATCCAGGCATCCACTCTTCTCGATGGCGAATCGACGACGAGGATCGAACTTGCACCCACGTGTATGCCTGGACGCACCGCGGTCGTGCGAGTCAGCGAACAGGAAATGAACGATGAATCCGCGCTTCGCAGCGACTATGGAACGGCACTTTTCGCCGAGATGAGGCTTTCTGGAATCATGCTGGTAGATGGACGATTGCATCTGGACTGGGACGGAGTTCGCAACGTCAGGAGAGCAGAAGGCAAATGAAAACCTGGTTGGTAATTCTATTCCTTTTTGTACAGGCTCTGAGCGCGGATACAAAATCAGAGAAGTCTGATAAGCAACCGCGCGAGCCCGCGAAAACGGAAACCGCAAAAACAGAACCCGCTAAAACCGAGCCTGCAAAGACAGAACCTGCAAAAGCGGAACCTGCGAAAACGGATAAGCCAGAGAATAAAGCAGATAGGCCGGAAAGACCGTCGGAGAAACCTCCTCACGCAGTTTGCATAGAAGTCACACGCAGAATACCATCAGCCGCAATGCCGTATAACGGTCCTTCCGTGAAAACGATTCGCGCCACCGGAATTCAGATCGGAAAAAGGATTGTAACAGATCTAGAGAATGTGCGAGGAGCCATTTCTCTCACAGTCCGCCAGCCGGACCAGGATACGGCGACACAGGGAAGGCTGCTCTTCAGTGGCTGGGATACAGGAATGGCGGTGATTGTCTCAGAAGAAGGTGACGAAAAAGCACCATTGATCATTCCCGACATCCCGGCCATCACCCTTGACCAGGAGTTCGGGGTGAGCGCATGTTCGGATCGTGGGCTGGAAATGGTCCGTCTTCGCGTGGATCGCATCTATGAATCTCGTCTGGACGATTCGGACGTGGGACGCTTCACCCTGGCCGGAGTCAGTGCCCTGGGGAGCATTCAACCTTCCGCCAGTGGCGCCCCCGTATTTTCTTCCGGGAATCTCAGTGGAATGTTTCATTCTGGAAAATCGAACTACGTCATGCCTCTGTCTATGATTCAGAGGTTCTTGAAAGACATTGATGACGGAGAATACAATGGGATTCCTTCACTTCCTTTTGAATACCAGCCACTGAGTCACCCCGATCTCCGGCGCTATTTGAGTTTGCCTTCATCTTTACATGGCGTTCGTGTAACCAGGTCGTTAGCTGGAACGCTTCTGATCCCGGGCGACTATGTAACAGCCCTCGATGGTCAACCGGTCTCTAACGACGGAAAAATTGGCACAGGGGCCACGGCTATTTCTATTCAGGCTTTCGGTTCCCGAAAGCTAGCAAGCACTGTGAATCTCACCGTCAACCGGGGTGGGCGCGAAATTGTGGTGGCGGTTCCCGTTCAACCTTCCGCGGATACGGCGGCCAGAATCCGTTCCACCCAGGATCGCAGGCCCTTCTTCTACAGTGCCGGCCTTGTTTTCCAGAATCTCGATTACGAACTGATGCACGACACTAAGGCAGGAGCCGACTCGCAGCTGGCTTACCGATATTTCAACCGGGTTCGAGACAGGCTCAATGACGAGTCGGATCGCGATGTGATCCTCACGAATCTATTTCCGGACGCAATCAATGAGGGCGCGGAACGATTTGTGTGGGCTCCTGTGGAATCCGTAAACGGCGTCGCAGTCAGGCGTATGGAAGATCTCAGAGCCATCGTAAGATCTTCTGCGAATCAATATCTCGTTTTCAAATTCCGCGGCAGATCAGGTTTGCTTGCAATCGATCGTCCGGGAATTCCGGAAGGGGAAAAACGGATTCGCGGGAAGTATGGACTACCTGACAGTCTTTCGGAGGCAGCCAGATGAAGCATTTCATTCATTCGTGCATTCTCTTTCTGACCGTATCTGCGCTTGCCGCTGAGCCCGAACTCATACGTATTCAGACCACATTCAAATCTACCAGTGCTCTGGAACCATGGGGCGCCGCTGCAGAAGTGCAGAAGGCTCCAGGTTTTGTATTTAACAGTAGTTATGCGCTTACCTTTGTAGAGAAAGGCCAGGCAAGAACTGCTTTCGCGCAAATCAGGAATGGCCGATTCCCCATGGATGTAACACGTCTGGACGGAGAACTTCGCCTTGCAATCGTCAAACTGGTTCGCCCCGATTCAAATGCAGACAAGGCCAATCCTATTCTCACAGAATCCCTGGGATCGGCCGGAGCTCTTCCCCTGGTGCTCAATCTTACCGCTCTTCCAATCAAGACTCCGCTTCGTGCTGCGGGAGATCATCCGACTCATACTGTGTTCTATGAAGGGACAGGAAGTGCCAGGACTCCAGCAGGCAATGCGTGGATGCCCACAGTCAGGTTCAGTGGATTTCAAAAGCAGATCAAGCCAGGTGACTTTTTACTCAATGATGGCGGAATCGTCGGAGTGATTGCAGGATTTGATGAATCAACAAACACCGGTTATGCGATTCCCGCTGCAATCATCGAACAGTTTCTGAGCTCTCAGGTGTTTGATACGCAACGAAATTCAGTGGCGCTTCAAAATCAGGCAGGGCCAGAACCGATTCCGTCTAGAGTACCTCCTACAATCGTCCGGTCCAGTGGCCTCGGTGGCGCAACCGCGTCTGAGCCTGCGTATCTTCGTTACATGGGCCTGGTAACAGAAAGACCTGCTTTTCTGGTAACACGCACAGCGGTACAGCGAACTGAAGAACGCGCGGTGATGCAAGGAGACGTGATTCTTTCTACGCCAGGTGGAAGGCCTTCCTCAGACGGGAAGATCAAAGACGAATACTACGGTGATTTGCCACTTCCTCTGGCGATCGTGCTGAAAAACGGCCGATTTACGGATGAAAACGCTGTCAGCATTCAGGTTCTTCGCGATCGGGTAGAGCGCATGATTCGCCTACCTGTGCGAAACGCATCCGAAGATCTGTCTGTTGTTCCCGAGAAGCTATTTCATTCTTCGTATTTGATTACCGGTGGACTGGTGCTCCTGGAACTCACGGGAGAGCGGGTTCGTGCCATGGATGACTCTACGGGCCGATTTCGCTACCTGAGATCGCGCTACTGGGGCGGGGACAACATGATAGGAGAACGAATCATATTCGTGGACCGGGTTCTGCCCGTGAAACAGAATGAGGGCCAGAGGCCGCAGAGGGCAGTGCTGACGTCTGTCAACGGAATCGGGGTCAGAAACCTGCTCCATGCTCATTCGATCATCCGGGAAGCGCGCCGGAAAGGCGAAGATGTTGTTTTCACCTTTGACGGGAATGAAATAGCTGTATTTAGCGCAGCTGCTCTGGCTCAGGCAGACGAGCAGGTTCGCAATTCATACGGTATACCATTTTTGTACGGTGAGTCCCTCGAATAAAAAACCGCCTCCCTCTTTCGAGAACAAGCAGGCACGCCGCAAATACGAAGTCACGGAGACATACGAGGCAGGGATAGCTTTAACCGGGACAGAAGTGAAGAGTCTTCGTCACGGAAAGTGCGAAATCCTGGACGCGCACATCATCATCAAAGAAGGGGAACTTTTTGTTCTGAACCTTCGAATTGAGCCTTATGAGCACGGCGGATCCTACAATCACGCAGAGAAACGTACGCGCAAACTGCTGATGCATCGAACTGAGATCTCAAAGATTGGCGCAAAGATCAGAGAGAAGCAGATGACATGCATTCCTTTGAAAGTCTACTTCAATGAAAAAGGCAAAGTGAAAGTTCTCATCGGTCTGGGCAAAGGAAAGAAAATGGCCGATAGACGCGAAGATGAAAAGAAGGCAGTTGCCAAAAGAGAAATGGAGCGCGCCATAAGAGGCCGTTGATATGAGCGCGAACAAGAAACTCCCTCTCATCGCCATAGCTGGAAAACGGAACGCGGGAAAATCTACTCTACTCAATATCATGTTCGGATCCAAGAGAGCGATCACGGACGCAACTCCTGGCCTCACGCGTGACATCTTACAGGTAGAAATCAAAAGAGGGAAGCATCGCTTCCTTTTGTGCGACACTCCAGGGCTTGACCTGGACGGCAGCGAACCGCTCGACGCAAACATACTCTCGAGGACCCGAGAATTTCTAGAAGGAGTGGACCTTATCCTCTTCGTGATGGAACCACCGGGTCCCACTCCATTTGATCTTTCATTTCTGGATTTTTTTAGAAAGCAGCGTGATCTATCCAGAATTCTATTTGTTCTCAACAAGATAGACAATCCAAAACAGGACTCAGCAGAAGCTGAGTTTTACCAGATGGGTTTCCCAGAGCTCATTTGCATTTCCGCCCTCGGAAGAAAGAATCTTGGGACTCTGTATGATCAGATTGAAAAGAGACTGCCCGCACCGGGAAGTACAGTCGCATCTGCCGGCCCGCCTCCAGACCTGACACTTTGCATTGTTGGAAAACCAAACGCGGGCAAATCGTCTTTGCTCAATCGCCTTTCTGGCCAGGAACTGGCACTTGTTTCAGACATTCCGGGAACCACGCGCGACAGCATAGACTCTCTGTTTACGTACTACGGAAAAACAATTCGCCTCATTGATACTGCAGGTCTAAAGAAGACAGGCAAGCTAAAGGATTCCGTGGAATTCTATTCCATGACTCGCACAAAGCGAGCGATTGCAGAGGCGGAAATCGTAGTGCATGTGCTCGATGCAACGCTCGGAGTTACGGACTACGACAAGAAGATCGTAAGCCTGATTGAAGAAAATGGAAAACCGGTTGTTTTTGCTGTGAATAAATGGGACGCTGTGGAAGAGAAAAACCAGAAGGCGTTCATGGACAGAATGTATTTCATGTTTCCCCATGCCCAATCCTACCCCGCGATATTCATATCTGCGAAAACAGGCACGAGGATTGGAAAGGTTCTAGAAGAAGCCATGAAACTCAAGGAACGCCTGTCCTTTCGCGTGGGCACAGCACAGCTCAATCAGTGGCTAAAGGAATGGAACCGTCGCCTGACCAACACCCAGAAGACTGCAAAAATCTATTATGGAACGCAGGCGGGAACGGCCCCTCCTCAATTCATCTTCTTCGTAAATAAGAAGGATCATTTTCGTAAAGACGCACTTTTGTATTTCGAGAACCAGATTCGAAAAGACTGTGATCTCCATGGCATTCCGATCACGATTCAGCTCAGGGAGAAAGAAAGTTGATCTGGGTGCAGGTTCTACTCATTCCGTTTTCGTTTCTGTGCGGCTCCATTCCTTTTGCAGTGATCGTGGGCCGCATGCGCGGGATAGATGTAATGACGCAGGGATCTTGCAATCCAGGAGCGTCTAACGTCTACAGACTGGCAGGTCCCATCCCTGGAATTCTAGTGTTCTTGCTTGATGTGGCCAAGGGTGCTCTTCCTGCGCTTGCTGGAATGTATCTGGCTGTCCACGATCTGAGTGGAAATGCAACCGAACCAAATCCTGTTTTGCAAATATGGCTGGAACTGGGCGCTGGATTTTCTGCCGCGTTTGGCCACATATTTTCACCTTTCTTAAAGTTCAAAGGCGGCAAAGGAGTGGCCACCTTTCTTGGAGTGTTTCTGGTCATCTTTCCCGCAGGAATTCTAACCGCATGCGCTCTGGCGGCCGTGGCCATCCTGATCACGCGCTATTTTTCTGTAGGCAGTATTCTCGGGGCCATCGTGTTACCGGTCAGTTACTTTATCTTTGTCGATCCTGTGTGGGCACCGCAGAACGTTCCCGTTCTCTGTTTGACCATACTTGCATCTGTCGTTATACTCATTCGCCACAGAGAGAATATTTCCAGGCTCATCAAGGGAACAGAACACAAGACTCGTCATGTTTGAGCATCTACAGGAGATCAGTGAACGAGCCAGCATCGAGTCTATGACTCGAACTGCAGAACAATTCCTGGACAATCATCCTATAGCGCGGGCGCGAGACCTGTATCGCTGGCTCTGGGAAGGCGAGTTTGGCCCGGGCACTCGTCATCAGCCAACGCGACTGGATGAACTTACACAAATGATTCGGACCGCTCGCATGCATAAGTCAGCGGGTTCGCAGCCCATGTGGGAGCCTCTGGGCCTGACGTGTCGTTTCGTGCACGTGAACTTGATTCCGTACAGCGACGCAGGTTGCCCGTTAAAAAGAATTCTCACTCTGGGAGAGAGAACACGCGACTATCGTGCAGACCAGCTCAGATTCAAAATGCAGTGGGCGTTTATGAAAACGCAGATCATCCATGGAATGCGCATAACGGTAGAAGAAATGGTGTCTTTTGAAAACGACATTGCATTTCACATGACTCCGGAGATTTCCTTCACAGATGAATACCTGGCAGAATATGGAAGCGGATATATGGTCGTTCCTTACGATTTGTTTTTTGAAACCTATCCAGAATATGCGGAGCACGAATCTTGATGCGCATTCCTACGGGCGTAACGTTTGAAGATGGAAAACTCTACTATGTAGATCAGACAAAACTGCCGGGAACCTTCGAGAAGAAAGAATGCACTACTCTCGAAGAAGCAGAAGAAGCAATCCGTCAGCTGCGCGTTCGAGGAGCACCGGCGATCGCGACGTTCGCTTCCTTTGCCGCAGCCCTGGAAATGGATCGCAAGAGACATCTGGCCCATCCGCAATGGAAAGTAGAAGCAGAACAGGTCATAGATCGGCTTCTGGCCACAAGACCAACCGCAGTCAATCTATCTCACGCCATGAAAAGATTGCGCGAGCGACTCGCCGCAGGAGACAGGAGTCTTCTTTCAGAAGCGGCTGCCATCCAGGAGGAGGACAAACAACTCTGCGATGCCCTGGGTAAAAGTGGAAGCACACTCATTCCAGCTGGAGCGCGCGTCATCACCCATTGCAATACTGGAGCTCTGGCGACCGCCGGCATTGGAACTGCAATCGGGTCCTTCTACACAGCGGCTGCGGAGGGAAAAGATATCACAGTCTACGCCTGCGAAACCCGTCCGCTTCTTCAAGGAGCTCGTCTCACATCCTGGGAACTCGATCGGGCGGGGATTCGAACGATCCTGATCACAGATAGCATGGCTGCCTTCATCATGAAGACAGAGAAGATCGATCTGGTCATGGTGGGTGCAGATAGAATTGCGCATAACGGAGATACGGCGAACAAGATTGGAACCCTTGGCCTTGCGGTTCTGGCGCAGCATTTTGGAATTCCTTTTTACGTGGTGGCTCCGTCTACTTCCGTAGATCCGAATCTTGCCTCAGGCGATTTAATACACATTGAAGAACGATCTGCCGCGGAAGTTCGAACGATAGCCGGCATTTCAACGAGTCCAGAGCACATTGCAGTTCGCAATCCGGCGTTTGACGTCACGCCTGCGGAACTGATCCGCGCCATCGTCACTGAAAAACAAATCCATTTCCCACCGTACTCTTTCTAGGCTATCACTGACCCGGCGCGAAGGCATAAAAAAACCCGGCCCCGATGCGAGGCCAGGTTTTCGCGTGATTCCCGCCTATATCAGGAACAGCCTGTGGTGGAGCCGCAGGAGTTGCATTTCAGACAACTTCCGTTTCTCACCAGGGTGAACTGTCCGCACTCAGGGCATGGATCGCCTTCGTAGCCTTTCAGCCTTGCGAGTTGTCCAAGACTTGGTTCTGCCACGGCGGCGGATGCCCTGCTGTTAGACGGCTCACGGCCGCCGATGAAAGCGGGCAGGTCAAAATCCGCGGCCTCACTCGTCTTTTTTCCGGAATCGCCTTCTTCTGTTCCCATTCCGACCGAATCTGCGCGAAGATCCTCCGGAGAAACCTGAGCCAGATCATGTCTGTCCAGATATGTGATGGCAAGTTCGCGGAAAACGTAGTCAATGATGGACGTAGACATCTTGATCGCGCGGTTTCCCTGCACCATTCCATTTGGTTCAAAGCGAGTGAACACAAACGCTTCTACGAATTCTTCGAGAGGCACCCCGTACTGCAGACCCAGAGAAATGGCGATTGCAAACGAGTTCATCAATGAACGGAATGCTGCGCCCTCTTTGTGCATATCCAGGAATATTTCTCCCAGGTGACCGTCTTCGTATTCTCCAGTGCGAAGATAGATCTTGTGGCCACCCACAGTTGCTTTTTGGGTGTAGCCCGCTCTTCTTTCTGGAAGGCGTCTTCTGCTTGTGAGAGTGCGATATACAATCTTCTCCACAATCTTTTCTACTTTCTGAACGTGAGGAGTAGAAGAGTGATCTTCTTCCTCATCGCTTTGAACGTTGAGAGGTTGAGAAAGTTTGGATCCGTCTCTATACAGAGCAATTGCTTTGTTCATCAATTCCCAGGATTGACGATAGGCGCGCTTGACGTCCGATACCGTTGCTTCCTGAGGCATGTTGATTGTTTTGGAAATGGCACCGGAAATGAAAGGCTGGGCTGCAGCCATCATTCTGATGTGAGATTCTACAGAGAGATATCTTTTTCCATACCGACCACACTTGTTGGCGCAATCAAACACTGCATAGTGTTCCTCTGCAAGATGAGGAGCGCCTTCGATGGTCATCGTGCCGCATGCGTAGTCATTGGCACGACGCACTTGCTCTTTGTTGAATCCCAGCCTGGTCAGCAGATCAAAATCGGGTTTCTCCGCATCATCACCAAAGCCCAGGGTATTCTTAATGAAATCCAGGCCCAGAGTGAAGCGATTCATCAAGAATCCTAGTTCAAACGCGGATGGAAGTGCCTCATCGATTCTGGCCAGTGCTTCGTCTGTGAATCCCTTTGCTTTGAGAGTTTCAGGATTGATTTCAGGCGCACCTTTCAGTGTTCCGTGTCCCACGCAATACTTCACGATGGCATCTGCTTGCTCTGCATTGTATCCAAGTTTCTTGAGGGCAGGTGGAATGCTCTGGTTGATGATCTTGAAGTACCCACCGCCTGCGAGTTTCTTGAACTTCACAAGTGCAAAGTCAGGTTCAATCCCTGTGGTGTCGCAATCCATGACCAGGCCAATGGTTCCGGTTGGAGCAAGCACAGTAACTTGCGCGTTGCGATACCCGTGCTTTTCTCCCAGAGCCAGAGCACGATCGGATTCTTCGCGCGCCGCTTTCAGAAGATAGTCCGGGCAGTGCACGGGTGAAATTCCAACTGGAAACACGCTCAATCCTTCGTATTCGGAAGCAGGAGCGTTGTAGGCAGCACGGCGATGGTTGCGAATCACTCGAAGCATGTTCTTCGCATTGCGCTCGTATCCTTCAAAAGGCCCCATTCTTTCTGAGATTTCAGCACTGGTTGCATACGCACTCATGTGCAGAATGGCAGTCAAAGCGCCTGCAATCGCGCGCGCTTTTTCTGAATCATAAGAATGACCCATCACCATCAGCAGACTTCCCAGGTTCGCATAGCCAAGACCCAGAGTGCGAAATACGTGAGAGAGTCTGGCGATTTCCTGGGATGGATACTGCGCCATCGTCACTGAAATCTCCAGTACCAGAGTCCACAGTCTCGCAGTGTGGCGATAGCCAAGATCGTCGAATTCTCCCGTGTCTTTGTTGTAAAGAGTCAGCAGGTTTACGGATGCGAGATTGCATGCAGTGTCATCCAGGAACATGTATTCCGAACATGGATTGGATGCATTGATGCGGCCATCTTCCGGGCAGGTATGCCATTCGTTGATGGTTGTGTCATATTGAATTCCAGGATCTGCGCAGGACCAGGCAGCGTAGGAGATTTGCTCCCAGAGATCACGCGCGCGAAGAGTTTTGGAAGGCTTTGGTTCGCGATTTTGCTTTTGCGCGCGACGACGCTCTGTTCTCCAGTATAGATTCCAGGAAGCATCGCTTTCCACTGCGTCCATGAATTCGTTTGTGACTCTCACAGAATTGTTTGAGTTCTGGCCGGAAACGGTCTGGTAGGCACGGGACTGCCAGTCTGTAGTAAGTTCTTCGAATAGAATGGATTTGTATCCCTGGCTTGCCAGTTCGATCATTCTCTGGATGTAGTTTTCAGAGATCTGCGCCAGACGCGCTTCATGAATTGCTTTTTTCAGTGGAGCATTCTTCTGTCTGTCGAATTTGTTCTCCGGGTTTTCCTCTGCGTGGATGGCGGAGAGGATGTGATTGAGATGACGATTGGCCAGACGAGATCCTGCTACCATGCTGAGTACTTTCTGTTCTTCGATTACTTTCCAGCTGATGAATTCTTCGATGTCTGGATGATCCATGTCCAGGCAGACCATCTTTGCCGCGCGGCGAGTAGTTCCGCCGGACTTAATGGCCCCGGCCGCTCTGTCTCCGATCTTGAGGAAACTCATGAGACCCGAACTCTTTCCACCGCCGGAGAGAGATTCTCCTTCTCCGCGAAGGTTAGAGAAGTTGGTCCCTGTTCCAGAACCGTACTTGAAGAGGCGAGCTTCGCGCACCCATAGATCCATGATGCCGCCTTCATTCACCAGATCATCGCTGATGGATTGAATGAAGCATGCATGAGGTTGCGGACGTTCATAGGAAGACTGAGAACGCACCAGGTCTCCTGTCTTAAGTTCTACATAGTAATGTCCCTGGGACTTTCCATCTATGCCATAGGCCCAGTGTAGACCCGTATTGAACCATTGTGGCGAATTGGGCGCTGAAATCTGCGCGGCCAGCATGTAACAATGTTCCTGGAAGAAGTGAAATGCATCTGCTTCCGTTTCAAAGTATCCGTACTTGTAGCCCCAGTACGTCCAGCAACCGGCCAGACGTTCAAAGACCTGTTTCCCAGAAGACTCTCCAATGTATCGCTTGTCTTCTGGAAGAGTGGCCAGTCTCTCTTCATCTGCAGTACGACGCTGCAGCCACGCAGGAATTCCTTCTTCTGCGACTCGCTTTGTATACACAGGAACGCCTGCTTTGCGAAAGTACTTCTGCGCCAGAATGTCTACGGCCACTTGAGACCAGGCTTCTGGTACTTCTACGGCCGGGGCTTCAAATACAACAGAGCCGTCCGGGTTAACGATTTTGGATGATTTCCTGGTCCAGGTAAATTGCTGCCAGACTGGATTGTCTGTTTCGCGGTCTCCCGCATGAGCCGCATTGAGGAGGGAGATCTGGCTTTGTGTGTCTGCTGCTTTTGAAAAGTAACGGTTAATTCGCATAAAATACCTTCTGTGTATTCGAAGCCGGACTCCCAGGCAGCGCATTCTGCTTTGCCTCAGGCCGTGATTCGATTTCCTGTCCTGAACAAATACATTCTAAAACGGAGATCAGGCAATCAGATTTTAAGTATACACCCGATTACCCTGGCCGCTCCAGAATTATGTCCCCTGACGGGATGGCGAGAGTGACCTTCAGAAAGAACGGGTCAATAAAAAAGTTCGAAGATTGGCTAAAAAAATGAACATGGACTCCTTTGCGTACAAAGATAGCGTTTTGACCTGGAGAGGCGCTGAGATTCGGCCATTGGCTGCAAAATTTGGAACTCCTCTCTATGTGTACTCAGAAAGCGCCCTGGTAGAACGTTGCCAGGCCCTCGGCTCTGCCTTCGGAAACAGGCGGGCAGGCATCTATTATTCCGTAAAAGCATGCTCGAATATTCACATTTTGCGCATACTCGCTGGCCTTGGCTGTGGAGCGGACATTGTCAGCGGCGGAGAATTGTTTAGATGCCGCAAAGCTGACATTTCCCCGGAGAAAATAGTGTTTTCTGGCGTGGGAAAAACAGAAGCGGAGATCCGTTATGCGATCACTGAAGGGATTTTGTTTCTCAGTGTGGAATCGGAAGCAGAACTGCATGAAATTTCTCGCATAGCAACGATTACAGGAAAGACAGCTCGTATCAGTGTGCGCGTAAATCCGGATGTGAACCCCGGAACGCATCCATACATTTCAACCGGGTTAAAAGAAAATAAATTCGGCATCAGCCATAAAGAAGTTGTGAGAATTTATAAACTTGCCCAATCATTGCCGGGGATTGAGCCAACGGGATTAGGCTTTCATATTGGATCACAGATCACGGATCTATCTGCCTTTGCGGATGCAGGAAAGATCGCAGTGAGGCTCGTTTCTGAAATTGAAGCTGCGGGAATCAAACTCAAGCATCTCGATGTGGGAGGTGGGCTGGGCATTCGTTATGCAAATGAAGAAGCACCTGACCCTGCCACCTATGTTCGAACTCTCATCCAATCCGTAGGACTCGATCACCTGGAATTGATGTTTGATCCAGGCAGAAGCATCGCCGGGAACGCCGGCATACTCGTGTCCAAAATTCTCTACGTGAAAGAGGGGGAGAAAACATTTTTCATTGGGGATGCGGGCATGAACGATCTCATTCGTCCTTCTCTCTATGACGCCTACCATCACGTCTTCTCTGATCCTTTGCGCCCGGGCACGAGGTCAGGAGATCTAGTGGGGCCTGTCTGTGAATCTGGTGACTTCTTTGCAAAAGATAGAGAGCTGCCCGCGTTTGAGTCGGGGGACCTGGCCGTGCTCGCTTCTGCGGGAGCATACGGAATGAGCATGGCTTCTAACTACAACTCCAGACCCAGGGCCGCAGAGGTGCTGATTGCGCGCGATGGGACTGCCCGGCTCATTCGCAGACGCGAAACCTTTGAGGATCTGCTCCAACCGGAACTGGATGTGTAGCTCGTATTTTGCTCGAAAAATGGCGTGGAAGGCCGATATCGGAAGGGTGAGAACTGTAATTCTGTCTCTTCTCTTAACTCTGGGTGGTCCTCTTTTTGCCGTGTCGCCCGACTATTCGAACATGGGGCAGGTTCTCGCACAGAACCGCATGTACCTTCTATTTATGGATACATGCGTGGTCAATCTTCGCGGGCCTTCTGCCCAGGAAGATCCAAAAGGAATGCGTGCGCAATTCGAAGGCTATTATAAGGCAGCCATTGAGCACGATTTCTATGCGAATCTATGGTATCTCCAGGGGAACTACGGAAAGACCTATTCGGAACTCAGATTGTCTCAAAACGCGCTCCAGGATCTCTACAGAAGAATCCTGGAAAACTACATAGATGAAACTGTCATTTTGCTCGAAGCATCTGCACCCATCATCGTTCTGACTCGCGATCAAAGCGCAAAGAAATTGCTGGAACTTGGTTTCCGTGATCTCGAATCTACGAGACAGATTTATCTGCGCGGTGCAAACACCAATCCAAAGATGTTTCTTAACCAGATCATGACCTATCAGGACGGGATCCTTCGCGCTCGCCGTGGGCGCAGATTTGCCATTCTAGCACTTCTCGAAGCAAAAGTTCCTGTACCTGAAAAATCAAAGTATCAGGTGGTGACTCTCGACGATGTGAAGAACATGATGGAAGAGGGAGAGAAGCAGACGAAGTATGTAGAGATCCTGAACCTTCTTGTGAACATGACTGGAAGAAACCTGGTGCCCAAGGTCATTGCAAGCGACGTGCTTGGAAAGATGATCAGCCTGAATACTTTAGAAGTGCATCAGGACAACTACGGCAGAATGTACTCAGACAGACGAAGTGTGTTTCAGTTGATCACTGTAACACTGAGATCAGATGAATTTCATAAGTCTGATTCCATGCCCAGGAGAAACACGGACAATCGCAATGAAGTGCCTGCTTCTGATTCAGATCCAATCAAGCCGGAAGGAACCACAACGCAGCCACAGCCTCAAGCAATCACTCCTGTGACTCCAGCGCCCGCTACCGATCCGGGGAAGAAGTAGCGCTCAGCGCTCTTCTTCCTGGCGACCAATCAAAAAGCTGAGGCTTGCTTCTACTACGCTCGAAACTGGCTTGGTCATATTCTCTATGATCTGACCGCCCATCGCAGAGTTGAGAGCTTCTTTAAATCCTTCTCTCACTTCCGCGCGAAACTTGGGCATGAGGTCGAGAGCTTCTTCTCTCAAGCCTTCTTTCACTTTTGATTTTGCAAGCTCCAGTTTTTCGTCGAGCTTTCTGTCGAGCAGATCACGAAGGTGGAGAATGTAGAATGCGTAGGATAGTCCAAGAGTGAACAATGAGGAAACGACGGCCGTAATTACTATTGTGCCCAGGAGTTGTATCATGGTTTACCTGCTCGAAATGAGTCTAACGCGGATATAAGGTCGGTCAATTCATTTTCTGGATCCGGCTTTCTAGAAGGGTCCCCCCTGGTCCATACGAGAGAGTCTTCCGGCAGCTCTGATAAAAAACGGGACGGTTCCATATCTATGATTTCGCCGAACTTTTTCTTTGTTCTCGATGCGGTCAAATACAGAACGTCCATAGCGCGAGTCATTCCAACGTAGAAGAGCCTTCGCTCTTCAGCCACTGTGATTTCAATGTCTCCCGATTCGCTGAGGGATCTTTCCGGAGGGAATAAACCGTCCATGAGACCGGATAGAAATACCACCGGAAACTCAAGGCCCTTGGATACGTGCACTGTCATGATTTGCGCGCGCCCACCTGATTCTTCTTCATCGTCTGAAGTGAGAAGCGAAACTGCTTTGAGAAAATCAAAGATAGTGAAGTCTTCTCCTTCCTGCCGCGCTTCCGTTTCGAGAGATTGCATCATTCCAAGTAATTCTGAAATATTCTGCATTCGCATCGAAACGGCAGAATCTTCTTCCCCTTCGCGGCGAAATTGAGAATCAAACTTGAGTTCGTACACAAGGGCCCGTGCTGCCTGAGTGACTCCTCTGGCAAAAGCGGGGCGATGGCGCTCCATGATTTCCATGAGCTCCGCGATGAATGCAGATCCTTCTCTTTTCAATTGCACGAGGCCCGGCTCGCCCTGCATGCGAACTAGAAATTCGTAGAGGCCTGTGTCTCTCGACGCTTCTCGAATTCGCGCGATGGATACTTCTCCAAGGCCGTTTCCAGGTCTGGATAAAATGCGGATCAGACTTAGATCGTCTCTGGGGTTTGCGATGATTCGCAGGTAGGAAAGTACATCGCGCACCTCACGCCTGTCAAAAAACCGATATCCTCCCACGACTCTGTGCGGAATTCCAGCACTTCTAAATGCATTTTCAAACGCACGAGACTGGAAATTCGTTCTGACAAGAACTGCAAAATCTTCCGGTTTGCGGCGCTCTCTTACAATTCTCTGCCTGATCTCTTCTGCAACCAGGGCCGCTTCTTCTTCCTCATCTGTTCCGTATATTCCAAGAATCTTTTCTCCAGGCGGACGAACACTCCTGATTTCCTTTGGCGCCCTGGACGTGTTTCGAACAATCACGGCACTCGCAGCACGCACAATTTCCGCCTGAGATCTGTAGTTCTTTTCCAGCCGATGTACACTTGCACCGGCAAAATCTTTGTGAAAATTTAAGATCAGGCTGATGTCAGATCCCCGAAATGCATAGATGGACTGATCATCGTCTCCCACTGCGAAAATATTGCGATGAGGCAGCACCAGAAGGCGCAGAAACTCATATTGCATTGGGTTTGTATCCTGGAACTCATCCACCAGATAGTGAGTGCGCTCCTTTCTGTACTTCTCAAGGAGCTCCTGATCCTTGTGAAACAGGCGAATGGGAAGGAGGATCAAATCGTCAAAGTCAAGGCTGTTGGTGCTGCGAAGAGCGTGCTCGTACTCCTCATAGAAATCAATCACTCCTTCATCCAGGCCATTGGATTCGAAGAAACGCGCGGGATTGGCCAGAGCGTTTTTCGCTCGCGAAAACCAGGAGAGGAGTCCGTCTTTCTTTGCGTCTGACGGATCGAGCTTGTGGCGGGAATAGATTTCAGAAAGCACGCGAAGCCTGTCGTCTTCTGATAAGATGGTAAATGGATTCCCGTATCCAAGCTTTTCAATGTGAGAACGAAGGATTCTCGCTCCAAGTGAATGAAATGTGCTTACGATCAAGCCTCGGCGCTTTTCGCGGGGCAGTTTGGAGAGTCTTTCTTTCATCTCCCGCGCACTTTTGTTTGTGAACGTCACAGCAGTGATGTGCGCGGCCGCGACACCTGATTCGATCATGCGCTGGATTCGCTGAGTGAGGACGCGTGTTTTGCCGGAACCCGCACCCGCAAACACAAGTACTGGTCCGTGCACAGTTGCTACGGCGCGGCTTTGTTCTTCATTGAGCTGCATGAAAAAACTCGACGATTGGGACGAGTGACATAATACCGCTCATGGCGGCAATCGAAAGATTCCTGGCGAGAAAAGATCCGGAACTGGCCGAAGGCGTGGGCCTTCTGTGCAATCACACTTCGTTTCATTTTGCCTCAGGCCAGTATCTATTCCAGATTTTGTCCGGCCGCGGATCTCTCCGGAGGCTCTTTCTTCCTGAGCACGGACTTTTTGCGGAGCTACAGGACCAGGTAGGACTCTCGCAAACAAATGTGTATGAAAGCCTGGGATTGAAATGCCAGATCGTTTCTCTGTACGGCGATTCTGAAAGCACTCTTGCGGCCGCAGCATCTCACCTGAAAGATTTGTCTGCGCTTGTCATTGATATCCAGGACATCGGGGTTCGCTACTATACATTTGCCACGACCATGCGATATGCATTTGAGACGATCCACGAAGCAGGATTGGATTTGCCAGTCTACGTCATCGATCATCCCAATCCGTGTGGCCAGAGCGTAGAAGGAATTCCCCTGGATGCCACATTTGAATCCTTTGTCGGGCCGGTTGGACTTCCACACAGGCACGGTCTGACGATTGGCCAGCTGGCTCGTTTCTTTCACCAGGAACTTCGCGCCCATTTTCCGCTTCATGTGGTCGCCTTCGACCCAGAAGACGAAGGTCTACCGTTTCGCATTTCGCCTTCACCGAACATGCCTGGCCCGTACACTCATCTGGTTTATTCCGGACAATGCTTGCTTGAGGGGACCAACGTAAGCGAGGGCAGAGGCACAACCAGACCATTTGAAATCTTTGGTGCTTCTTATATGGAGAAACTTCACTCAAAGAGGCCACCCACGGCACCAGGTGCCGTCCTCCGGCCGGTTCGTTTCATCCCCACGTTTCACAAAGATGCGGGCAAGATCTGCTACGGTTACCAGATTCACGTAACAGGGCCGTATCACTCTCTTCTTCACTCTTTGCAGCTCATTCGCTGGATTCGCAGCGAGTGCCATGAGTTCCGCTGGAACGAAGGTCCCTACGAATTTCGATCGGATAGACCCGCCATTGAACTTCTAGCGGGTCACCGCGTTCTATTGTCCTATCTCAATGGTGAAACAGATCTCCCGCATGCAGAAGCAGCCATTCAGGCAGGGGAACATGAATGGAAAAATCGAATTCGTTCTTTATCGTGAAACCCTGGACGAGCATTGTCGCAGGCAATCTGAATTGAATTGACCTTTCTGGATCAATCACCTACTCTCGGATATGCTAAGATGCCGGTTCATCTGGATCATTCCAGTGATTCTGGGCCTCCTCGTTTGCAAGAAAGTAGAACCACCCCATGCAGTTCAGGGCGAAATGGATCTGAGCACTCATGACTGGAGTTCGCAGGGTCCGGTTTCCCTCCAGGGAATGTGGAGATTCTACTGGAAAGAGTTTCGTGATCCTGCAATTCCTCTCAGCGGTTCCAGTTTCATTCAGGCCCCCGGCACGTGGAATGAATTCGACTCGGGTTCTGGAAAAGCGGGCGGTGCCGGTTATGCCACCTACGCGCTGCGAATTTTATCCAAACCGGATGCGGACCTCGCGCTTCGCATTCAATACTTCGATTCGAGTTACAGGCTGTATGCGAATGGCACGTTGCTTGCGCAAGCAGGTGTCGCTGGAACGACAGCAGAAAACAGCATAGCCCGGAGACTCCCTACCACAGTGCGATTGATGCCGCATAACGGTTCAATTGATCTGGTGATTCACGTTTCCAATTTCGCACATAGAAACGGAGGCTTTCCGCGTGAACTGATCCTGGGGAGTCCGGCAGATATTGAACTCATCCGAACTCACAAGATCATGCTGGATCTATTCATGGCAGGTGCCATAATCATGATGGGTCTCTACCATCTTGCTCTTTTCTTTTTAAGGCGCAGCGACTATTCTCCTCTCTACTTTGGCCTTTTTTGCATTCTCATAGCACTGCGCACGGATCTGGTGGGGGAAAGAACCATCTGGGGCTTGACGGGTTCATTTGGATCTTTTGCGCTCAGCCATAGAATAGAATATGCTACTTTCTATTTGTCCGTCCCGCTGTTCTTTGCGTATACAAGAAGTCTTTTCCCGGATTCGTATTTCAGGAAAGACATACTTCTTACGGCTGCGGCCATATTCGGAAGTGCGACTCTCCTCACATTCTTCGTAGAATCCTACATATACACTCAATGGCTCTGGATCTTCCAGGCAGCACTCGGATTCATTGGCATCTACATTCTGGTCGGAGTATGCAAAATGGTCATCGTGCGCAGAAGAGGCGCAAGAGTGTTCGTGGGCACCTTTGTGTTGTTATTCGCAGCAGCGATCAACGATGTACTCTACAGTAGGAGACTCATAGAAAGCGGATTCTTTATTGCTCTTGGTCTTTTCGTATTTATCTTTACTCAGGCATTCCTGCTTTCGCGTCTCTATGCTGAATCATTCCGAAGAGTAGAAGAACTGGCCATTGACCTCACCAATTCAGAAAGACGATACAGGCATCTGGTGGAGGACTCAGGGGAAATCATCTTGTCCCTGGATTCGTCAGGAAAGATTCTCACATCTAACAAGACATCTTCCAGGATTCTGGGATACTCTGACATTTCCGGTCGCACTCTTGCAAGCCTGGTATTTGAACAGGGCCAGAGCAATGTGTTTCTTGCCCGGCATGTGATGGAGGAAAGGCTGGCGAGCCTCATCCAAACAGGAAGGGCAGATGAGTTTCCAGCTCACTTCAAAACAGCTCAGGGAGACCTCTGCGAACTCAATGTGCGCCTGCAAAGAGTGAACCTGGAAGGAGGGATGACGATTCTGGCAAATCTCGCACAAAAACCTCTGGATCTGCTCGCGCGTTATTGCCTCGAAGATCACAGACACTATGTACTTTTTAATAGTTTTCACATGGGAGAATTGCTCAACCAGTCACTGACTGCCGGGTTAGAGGCGCGCGTTTCAGAAGAGGAGCAGATGCTCGTGCGTCTGGCTCTTCGCGAAATGATGATCAATGCAATCGAACACGGAAATCTTGGAATTACATTCGAAGAAAAAACAAAAGCAACTGCAAGCGGAACACTCGCGGAACTTGTATCCGAACGTTTAAAAAATCCGTACTACTCCGCCAGAAAACTTCACGTGCGCGTGGACTCAAGTGAAGAGAAGATCGTATTCTCCATTCGAGACGAAGGAGAAGGATTTGATCACCGCGCCATGCTCGAACGAGCCAGGGCGCAAAGTGACGACTCCGGATTGTATCACGGACGCGGCCTGCGCTTCGCGCTCAGCTTCTTTGACAGCGTGGAGTACAACGCGCCGGGCAACGAAGTGCGTTTGACCAGACTGTTTTCTGAGAATCAGTAACTGGATCCCGCTCCACCGCCACCAGAGCTTCCGCCACCCCAGGAGCCGCCTGAACTGCTGGAACTGCTTCCACTCGAGCTCGACGGAGGAGAAACCTTTGGAATGGTTTCGCGCACAGTCTCTGTATGCTTGCAATTGGCACAAAGATAAACGATTTCGCGTAAACCTTCCGAGGTAGTCGTAGCTGCGCGAATGGTCGTAGTGGAAGCCACCTGATATGTTTTGAAACCGCATTTTTCGCATTTATCCGCGGGGCTGTCGCCGCTGTAGGCCTCTATTCTGTGCTTCCCGCATTCACAGACCCACACATCATAGTCCATGGACCGAATCTTTTCTTCTACTACATTGCCGCGCTGCAAGTAGCTATCGTCTTCTTCTTCGGAGAGACGACGCATGGTTTTGCCGCATTCGCATACTCGCGGTTCGTCGCGCAGCGCTTTCAGCTTCCTGCCGCGCAACCAGGCAATCAGACCGGATGCAACCAGGAGCACTGGAATTCCGGACCAGAACGTTTCTGTCTTTCCATACTCAAACGCAGTGCTAGCGCCACCAAAGGCAAGAGCAGCTCCATAGTGGAACGGAAAGCCGAGTGTTTCAAACAACTTGTATTTTTTATATGGATCTTTTCCGAGTCCAAAGAGCCAGTAGAGTAGATAACCCAGCACAAACAATCCTCCGCCACCGGCGGAAAGGAGTTTGGTGGCTGTACCATCGTATATGGATTTCTGTACGGGCGCCATGTTCTTGATTGTGATTTCATCTCTTTCAGGAATCTTCGGGAGTTCCTGAATGCTGTCTCCGGGAGTGGTTTCTGTTCCCGCGATCAAATCATCGTGCTTGATGTCCGGGTCTTTGAGTGCGCGAAGAATGGCTCGAACGCCTTCATAGTGACCGTCTGCGAAGCTTCCTTTTTTGAAATACGGCACAACCACTTCGTCCAGAATCCATTTGCATTTCACATCTGGAAGTGCACCTTCCTGACCATACCCGGTTTCAATTTCAATGCGCCTCTGGTCGAGTATATGAAGCACCAGCACGCCATTATTCTTTTTCGCTTTTCCAATCTTCCAGCTATTAAAGAGAGCTGTTGCGAATTCTTTTGGAACGAGCTGGCCTATCGAGGGCAATACAACGACTGCGATTTCGTCTGTGGTTTCTTTTTCGTGATCAGAGATCAGATGATTGATGGCGTCCGTTCTTGTTGCAAGAACCTGAGAAGGATCTGAAACCCATCCACCTGTTGTGCGCGGATTGGGAACGGCAGCGATCCGATCTGCGAGCTCGTCAGCAAAAGTAGAAGTAGAAACAAAAACAAGCAGAAGGAGGAACTGTCTAGAGCAAAGAGTCATACCGCAATTTCAAGTCCTTCGTAAGCCATTACGATTTCTAGTTTTGATTGTTTGTCCATCATTTCGCGATAGCGAAGAGCGCGAAGATACACTTCATCTAACTTTTCGTCATCGTAAGATGGATCATGATGGAATAGCACCAGTTTCTTCACTCCAGATCTCAGAGCGATGTCTGTTGCGATGGACGCAGAACTATGCCCCCAGTCGATTTTCTGAAGCTGTTCTTCGAATGTGTATTGTGTATCAAAAATGAGAACATCCGCGTCCCGAAAGTAATCCATGTATTCATCAATACGATCCATGTCTTCGAGCTTAAATTCCGCATCGCTTCCGAAGATGATGGACTTACCGCTTTCTTCAAACCTGTACGAATAGCTATTGCCGGGATGGCGCATTCCCTTTGTGCGAACCTTCATTCCATAAAGTGGCCATTCCTCTGCTTCCGAATGCTGCACAAAAGAACGAGTGGCTCTCATCTCTTCGAATCCAACCGGAAAGTGTCTGCTGGAATGCTGGTATTTGAGTCTGTCCTCTAGATTCTCTGAAATGGCATGCACTTCGAACTTGTTTCCTGGAATATAAAAAGGTGCGAAGAACGGAAGTCCCTGAATGTGATCCCAGTGAGTGTGCGTAAAGACCATCGCACATTCTCCTTTGCCCTGGAGAAAACCTTCTGAAAGCATTTTCATTCCAAGCTCGCGAATGCCTGTCCCCGCATCCACGATCACCAGATCGTTTTTATCTGAACGAATCTCGAGGCACGTAGTATTTCCGCCGTAGGTTTGCAGAAGAGAAAATGGAAGTGATTTCAAGAAGCGATCAATTGCTTCGTCGTCCAGGATATCCGCCGGAGAAGCATACTGCAGAATTCTCCGCACTTTGTCGCGCAGGGCGTGACCTTTTACAGGGGACCCGATGGATCCACGAACGCCCCAGAACTTCACCTTCATATTCCCAGGATAAAAAACGGGCAGGGGCTGCCGTCTAGAAGAAAATAGAAGCCACTTTTTCAGTAAAAAGAATTTCCTGCTGGTCTCTGTCCGTTCCCCGGCGGAAACTCTTAAAAAGGGAATCAAGCGCATCGTAAATACTCAGGATTCTCTCATTTGAAAATCGTTCTGTTTCATAGCGCAGACGTTGCAGGATCTTCTTCTGCACGTACGGGTGTTTGTTGCCGTGACCGGTAAACATCATCACATCTTTGTCGCTGAGCCCATGGTCCAGGGCAATGCGAGCTCTTCTCAGCTCATCGGTTCTGTTGAGCACTGCTTTCATGGGTCGATAGTAGTCGTCTGACGGATCTCTCTTTGCAATCTCCGAAAAAAAACGCGCGGAGTCTCCCGCGAAAAGAGAATCTACCAGAGTGCTCAAATTCCAGCCTGGATAAGGAAATAAAACTTCCTGAACAAAATCAAGAGATGCGTTTCTTTCCCCGGCGGGCAAATGATCGCGAATCCGGGCGCACGCAGCGTCAATCGCTCCTGGCCTGTGCACGATTCTGTCTCTGATCTCTAAGACTGCTTCTTCCGCAAGGCTCAGACCCGCTCGCCTGGATGCGTTTCGAATGTAGTCGATCACCTGTTCCGGATAGAGATCCTTTGTTGCGAGGTGGATGGCATGCGATCCCCACAGAGACAGAAAATCGTCTGTGGCCCGACCGCTGTAATGAACGAGAATCCATGTGCGATCCGGCAGAGACGAAATGAAATGAGCAAAATCTGATTTGCGATCCTTCTGCTTCAGTATGGAAGCGAACACAGCCTGGGCGTCTCTGACTACGATGAGACGGAATGGAGAGAAGAGCGGAACGTTTTCGATTTCTGTCAGAAACCGATTGTCGTCATCTGGCTCATTTCCGAACACGGGCACAAGACAGTCTTTATGCCTGGAAAGAACTCTGTGCTTCATCCTGTCCAGGGCGGAGTCCACAGCTTCCACGTCGTCGCCCGAAATCAGCACAATTTCAGGCCTTTCCAGGTCCGTGCTGCCGATCATCTTGAGAAATTCGGCCTGATCCTTAATCTCTTTTGGAGTTGTCATGGAGGGTCGTTCTCGAATTTATAGAGGTGGCGGTATTTGCAATGAAGAAAAGCGGATCCAAACTGCTCGTTGAGCTTTTACAATCCAAAGGGGTGGACCTGGTGTTCGGTTATCCAGGTGGAGCCATCCTTCCTTTCTATGACGAACTCTATCATTCTAAAATCAAACACATCCTGGTGAGGCACGAACAGGGCGCCATGCATATGGCAGAAGGTTACGCAAGAGCCACAGGCAGACCTGGAGTTGTCATTGTAACAAGCGGACCCGGAGCGACCAACACAATCACAGGACTCTGCGATGCGAAGCTGGATTCCATTCCACTCATGGTGATCACCGGCCAGGTAGCCACCACAGCCATTGGCACAGACGCATTTCAGGAAGCGGACATCTTTGGGATTTCCATTCCAGTCACAAAATACAACGCACTCATTCGCTCTCCAGACGATCTGGCCAGGACCTTCGAAGAAGCCTGGCATCTGTGCAACACTGGCAGACCAGGACCTGTGCTGCTTGATTTCCCCAAAGATGTTCAAATCAAAGAAACGGAAGTGCTTCGCGCGAAGATGGAACTTGCTCCGCGTCACACGAGTCGCCAGGAAATTACCGGAGATGTAAAAAAGCTCGCAGAGGCTCTGAACAAAGCGGAGCGACCTCTGCTTTATGTGGGCGGCGGTGCGATCAACTCCGGAGCATCCAAAGAAATCAAAGCACTCGCAGAAAAAGCAATGGCTCCTGTCACCACTACTCTGATGGGGCTGGGCGCGTTTCCTGGAACTCACATCCTTTCTGTTGGCATGCTTGGAATGCACGGTACTGCAACTGCAAACAAGGCTGTGCTCGAATGTGATTTTCTTCTGTCTCTTGGCGCTCGTTATGATGATAGAGTCGCAGGTCAGGCAGACGATTTCGCTCGCGATGCAGTGCGCGCTCACATCGACATTGATGCTTCTGAATTCAACAAGAGAGTTTCTGTGGACCATCTGGTTTGCGGAGATCTCAAAGACGTGATTCAGGCAATTCTGCCCTACGTAGAAAAGAAGGATCGCAGTCCGTGGGTTGCGAACACAGAATCACTCAAACAAAAGAATCCCCTCGCGTATGAAGAAAGCGAAGAAGTCATTAAGCCCCAGCGCATTCTCAAAAGGCTCTTCGAAGTTACGAAGGGCCGTGCCATCGTTTCTACGGACGTAGGCCAGCACCAGATGTGGGCGGCGCAGTACTATCAATTCGATGAACCAAACCGCTGGCTCACAAGCGGTGGCCTGGGCACTATGGGATATGGACTGCCTGCCGCCATTGGAGCCAAGTTCGCAAAGCCAGACGATCTGGTCGTTTGCGTAACAGGAGATGGATCCTACCAGATGTGCATTCAGGAACTTGCGACCATTCGACAGTACAACCTGGGCGTGAAGATTTTGTTGTTGAACAACAATTTCCTGGGGATGGTACGTCAGTGGCAGGAACTCTTCTATGAAGAAAGATTCGCTGAATCTGAATGGGATTACAATCCAGATTTCGTCAAGCTTGCGGAAGCATACGGAATTCCTGGCATGCGAATTACTTCCCCGGATGAGATCGATTCAGGCCTTGAGTTTTTCCTCAAAGACAACGGTCCTGCATTCCTGGAAGCGTTGATTCCTGCAGACGAAAAAGTTTTCCCCATGATTGCGGCAGGAAAAAGCCAGCGCGATATGCTTCAATTCGAAGACTTAAAGCGCATGATGCAGGCCAGACAGAAATGAGGGAATGGCTGAGGATTTTACTCAGCCATCGTTTCCGATTGCTTCTGTTGGGCAGCCTTTCATTGCGTTTTCAGCCGCGCGGATTTCCTCCGGCGTAACAGGTTGCCGTGCGAAGAACACATGACCTTCGTCCGCTGCATACTGGATGAGTCCAGGAGCTTCATCCACGCAGACGTGACAGGGAACGCAGGTATCATCCACGTAATATTTGCCCGGAGCATTTTCCGGCTGCCTGTGCTTTGGATCAGCCATGTTGGAAGCGCACTTTTTACCCTACGCCTGTCAAATACTTTGATTCTTCCAAAATAGATTGCGCGAAAAGAAACCTGCGCCAGAGACTGCCGAGAGGGGTCCACTACACAGATGAAAAAAATCACATTCCGCGACAGAATGCGCTACCGTTTCGACAATCTCATGTCCAGAGGGTCCATTGCCCTCATCATATACCTGGGCTTGCTCACAGTGGCGCTCATCGTTGGCGTGACCATCATTGATATCGCCGGAGATCTTGCCCCGGCAGATGACAAAGGCGAAAAGCCAGGCTTTAGCGAACTGTTGTGGAAGAGCCTACTTCGCACACTGGACCCGGGCACCATGGGCGGAGACACAGGGGACTGGGGCTTTCTCTTCTCCATGTTCGTAGTCACCATTGGTGGCATTTTTATTGTAAGCACGCTGGTGGGCATTCTTGCTACGGGCATTGATCAAAAGCTGGAAGATCTTCGCAAAGGTAAGTCTCTGGTAGTTGAGAAAGATCACACTCTGATCCTTGGATGGTCCGAAAACATTTACACCATCATATCTGAGATCTGTGAAGCCAATCGCTCTCGCGGCAAATCGTGCATTGTGATTCTAGCAGACAAAGACAAAGTAGAAATGGACGATGAGATTTCATCTAGAATTGAAAATCCCGGCAAAACCAGAATCGTTACGCGAAGCGGAAATCCAATCGACTTTGTAAATCTTGAAATCGCAAATCCTCATTCATCTCGTAGCATTGTAGTTTTGTCGGGAGACGGAGCAGATCCGGACGCTCAGGTCATCAAAACAGTTCTTGCTATCATCAACAATCCAGGAAGAAGGAAAGAACCCTATCATGTGGTGGCGGAACTAAGAAGACCTGAATCAGTGCAGATCTGCGAAATGATCGGTAAAGACGAAGTCAAGACTGTTCTCTCTCCAGAAGTCATCTCTAGAATCATGGTCCAGACTTGCAGACAGCCCGGGCTTTCCGTTGTATACACGGAGCTATTGGACTTCGGTGGAGACGAAGTGTACATTCACGAAGAAGCATCAATGGCAGGAAAAACCTACGCAGATGCTCTTTTGGCCTATCCGAAAGCATCTGTGATGGGTCTTGTGAAAAGCGGCGGGAAGATTTTGCTCAATCCTTCGTCCACTGAGAAGATAGAATCGGGAGATCGCTTGATTGCCATTGCAGAAGATGATGACAAGATTCTGCTTGGATCAGGCACAAATTATGGAATAGATTCCGGTGCCATTGCGAAATCGGACCGTGCAAAACCGGCCGTGGAAAACACTCTGCTTCTGGGATGGAACGATCGAGTGGGAATGATGCTTTCTGAACTGGATCAGTATGTAAGCCAGGGTTCTTCCCTCACAGTGGTGACGCACCACGGTCCCGCAGAAAAAGAAATCGCGAGCATTCAGAAGAAACTGAAGAATCAATCTCTTAAATTGAGAATCGGCACAACCAATGACCGCCCACTCCTGGATGAACTGCTCTCTGCAAAATATGACCACATCATCACAGTGAGCGATTCAACTATCGAAGCTCAGAATGCAGATGCACAGACTCTCATCACTCTGCTTCATCTGCGCGACATCGCTTCAAAGACAAATAGAACGTTTAGCATTGTAAGTGAAATGCTGGACAATCGCAACCGCGAACTGGCTGAAGTGACAGGTGCAAATGATTTCATCGTAAGCGATCGCTTGATTAGCCTGATGATGTCTCAGATTTCAGAGAGCAGGGAGCTTTCAGAAGTCTTCTCGGAACTTTTCCAGCCAGATGGATCGGAGATCTATCTCAAGCCTGTCACTGACTACGTTATACCGGGCAAGCCTCTCAATTTCTACACAGTGATCGAAGCTGCCAGACTCAGAAATGAAACGGCAATCGGTTATAGAGTGGATGCCGAAGGATCTGATGCATCCAAACAGTACGGAGTGCATGTAAATCCTCTGAAGTCGGCGCAAGTTGTATTTGGTGCAAAAGACAGAATCATCGTTCTTGCGGAGAACTGAGATCGAGTTCGCGCAATTTCTTTGCCATGGCCGTTGTGGCTGACACAGTCACAAGGGTCATGGATGCGCCAAAAAGCACGCTCGGAACCAGCCCCAGAATTTTCGCCATCAGTCCAGACTCAAAGGCTCCGATTTCGTTGGAAGAGCCAACGAAGATACTGTTCACGGCAGATACTCTTCCGCGCATGTGCTCCGGAGTGAACCTCTGCATGATGGTGGATCGAACTACAACGCTTACTTGATCCATCGCACCGCTGCAAACCAGAAACACCATAGACAAAACAAACGTGCTGGAAAGAGCAAATCCAATCATACAGAGTCCAAACCCAGCCGTCGCACTGAGAAGCACCCAGCCTGCGCGTCTTCCCAGCGGAGCAAATGCAAGAACGACGGACATGGCCACAGCACCCGCAGCTGGCGCGCTCATCAAAAAGCCCATGCCCTGCGCTCCCGTCTCAAGTCGATCTGCGAAAAGAGGAATCATGGCTGCGGCTCCTCCGAACAACACTGCAAACAAATCCAGGCTCATCGCTCCGAGCAAAAGCTGGTTGCCAAAGACAAATCGCACTCCGCCTGTCAGTCTTTCGCTGAGTCCTTCCGTTACAGGATGGAGTGTTTGTTCCGGTGCTGTGCGAATACTGATACCCGCAAAAACAATGGCCCCGAGTACAAGAGTGATGTCTGCCGTGTATGCGACGATGGGACCGGCTGCTCCGTACAGCAAACCTCCAATGGCGGGACCGGCCACTGCGGCCATCTGCCAGCTACCACTGCTCCAGGTCGCAGAGCTCGCATACAATCTGGGTGGAATGAGGGCAGTCATGAATGCGAAGAGAGCAGGCGAAAGGATTCCGCGAGCCGCCCCGCTCACTGCGATGACAGCGTAAATTGGAGTCACGCTTACGAGCAGAAACGAACCAGGACCTGAAAGAAGAAGGAGGCAACCTGAGCAACCGGCAAGGATCGATAGACAGGCCAGAATGATTTTGCCCGGGCGAATCATATCTGCCAGATGCCCACCAAACAAAGCCACGGCGATGAACGCGATCGCCTCTATGAGTCCGATCCAGGCCAGGGCAAGCGGATCCTTTGTAAGACTGTACACCTGCCATCTCACCGCCGCGATTTGAACCTGCGCGCCCAGCACGAACAACAGCTTCGCCAGAAGATAGTTGCGAAACGTTGGAATGCGAAAGGCTCCCAGGGCGTCCATTCTACCAGGGAACCGGAAGGCTCCCTGGCGCCGAAGAAAAATTCAAGTTTCCGACATCCGTTTTAAAAAAGACTTGAAACTCAAGGCGACTGCCGCAAGACTACTGGTCGATATGGACGAACGCAGAAGGTTTCATAGAATCAGCTCTCAGTTCTCACTGGAGGTTCATCCTTCAGAATCAGGAGAGGGCACCAGCCAGAATGTAAGCGCGACGGGTCTGCTGTTTTCGCAGAAGTCACCATCGCCCATTGGGACCACTCTGTATCTTACCATCCGCCAGCCAGGTCTGTCCGGGGATGTGAGTGTGAAGGGCCGCGTCGTTCGTTGCGAACCAATCGGTAGCCAGTTTCAAATTGCAGTGCAGTTTGTAGACGTAGACAAGGAAACGGAAGACAGCATTCTGGACCTCGTGAAAGAGTCAGGCTAGGCCCAGGGCCCAGCCGCTCTTTTTTAGATTACTTCTTCGCTGCCTGTTCCACAGCCAGCTCAAACTTCTTTTTCAAGCCTTTGCCAGTTACGTAGTGGATGCACTCACAGCTTTCGTATTTCTTTGATTTGTCCACAGGGGCACATTGTCCCATCTGCGTCCCACGAATCAAGCCACCTCTTACAGAAGTGATCAATACGCCTGTGGATTGTCCGTCGAGAGTTGCAGACTGACCGGTGACTGTTTCTCCGATCATCTTGCGAATGATGTTGTCGAGAGCTTGCAGCTTCGTGGAATCAATGCAAGTGGACTTCATCATGGTGGGACTGTCCTGTTCAATTGCGTTGTTCGTTGCACGACCGGGCACTCTCATGAAGAACGTGTCTACTCCTGTGGCCTGGTCTGTACGCCAGCCTTCAATTTCTTCTCCGCCAGAAACTTTGTCTGCGGTTCCGGCGCACGATGCCAGAGCAAACAGCGCTGCGATTAGAAACATGGATCTCATTTTGTTCTCCTGAATGTATTGGACGAATCTTAACTCTGCGAGTTCGGTTAAAAACGTTTCAGCTTTGACATGATTTCATTTAGAACTGAATCGTAATCCCTCTTCTGCACAAGAACAGCATGTACTGCAGAGGCAACCGGATACTCCTCTGGATTGAGAGGAAGCAGGTTGGGTAGAGATCGCACTCCGAATAGACCGGCCGTTTTCTGATCTGGATTGGCCTTTCCGTAAATGTAATCGTGCCCATACTGGCGATCGCGCGAATCCTGGCCAAAGCACGCCATCATCAAATCTGTGAGGCCGGAAAGGCCCTCAAATGTTCCAGGCTTTCCGCCCAGCTTGCTTCCAATGATTTTCATTTCTTTGAAGATTCGATTGGATACGTGGAATAAGGAGTTGTCTGTGTTTCCCCCGAGGCTCTTTTCATAATAGCCGTCTAGAAGTCCAATTCCAAGAGCATATATATTCTTCAATGCTCCACCGAGTTGAACTCCTCTTACGTCATCAGAAACCACAGCCGGGCGAGTGAAAACATATCCGGTGCTGAACAGTTTGCAAATGTGATCGATCAAATCTGGATTGTTGGCCGCCACTTCGTATCCTGTGAGCTTTCGCTCCATCACCTGCTCAGGATAGTTTGCGCCAGCGATCGCCACAAACCTCTTCGGGTCGAGTTCATAGAAATGTTCCAGATCGTCTAGAATCAGGCCGTATTTTGAGCCTGTAAATCCTTTGACAATGTTCAGGATGGGCCCGTTTGCCTTTTGGAGATAAAGCTTCACTCGCGAATAGATTCGATCGAGCTCCCAGGATCTGGCTGCCTGCACAAACAGAGTTCCGGATTCCACCTCCGCCGGGTTGGCCGTGTAAGAGATGTTAGGCGGAAGTTTGAAAAGCGGGAAGTGATCCAGGTCGACGCTCTTCTCGTTGAATTCAGCAACTTTCGCTTCATCGTCCAGATAGATCTGAACACTCACATTCTTGTTTGCAAGAATCGTGGCCGCAGCTGTTCCGTACGGCGAATGTCCCAGCACGACCACTCTCTCAGTCGGAGTTTTTGGTCTTGTGATGAGAACATTGCTACCCAGATCATCTCCGCGATAGAGATTCCTGTATGTGCCATGCCTGTGTTTGTGCAGGTTCTGTCCGATGAGCAGCGCCAGGTTATCAATCACAAACTGCTTTTTGTCTCCGACTTCGGGAATAGCCAGTCTCTGTACGTATTCCGGCAGGGAAGCCATTTGCGATTTGGGAAGGTCTCCGACTAACACTGGTTTGCCGAGCACCAGCTTCCCTTTGCTTGCATTGAAAAGAAAAGACTGGGTTGGAAGAATTTCCTCCGTCCCTGCGAGAGACACAGGCACGATGATTTTGTTTGCGACGTAGTGATAAACTGTATCTACAAAATTGACCAGCTTTCCTGTTCTACTGCGAGTCCCTTCCGGGAAGATCGCAATGATCTTTCCCTCTTTCTGAAGCTGGTTTGCATGACGAAACGCGCGCATGTTGATGCGAGTCATCAAGTCTGCGAGGCCTGGATTCTCAGTCATGTCCAGTTTGGAACAAACCAGAAGAGTATCGAACATATACAGACCAAGGCGAGTGAAGTCCGGTTCAAAAGCAAGTCTGCCGGCGATGAAAACCAGGCTGTCTGCGAGCTTGCGCGCATCTCCTCCCTGGCGATAAAGCAAATTGTAAATAGCAGGCGCGTCCAGGTGACTGAGGTGATTGGAAATGAGGGTCATTGGATACTTGCCGAGAAGGGGCAGGATGCCGGATAGATTCTCAAGACCTTCCACTGTAAAGTTGCGCATGACTGGATCCAGGAACGTGGCCATGAAATCGCGCAGTTCTGGATTCTGCTTCGTGTGAACACCCACTTCCTCCAGGATCTCCGGACTGCGAAAGCTCTCCATAACTCTGGGCATGGGTGTGCTTGATGAGAGCTTCAGGAAGGTCATCAGGATTTCCTTTGCTTTGTCCTCAGGAATCCCCACCTGCATGAATCCCTCTATGTTCTTGAAAAATTCCCTCTGCCACGGGGCATGGGTGGCGGCCGGCTCTTTTGCGCTCTCAGTCATGGAAGGTGTCTGACCTGGCAGTACCCCGCGTGCAAGCAAATTTCATTGACAGGGCACTGCGTGCCGAAGCTATAAAGAAGAGTCATGGCCAGGACCCCGGAAAAGAAAAAGAAGCCCGCGAAGAAGGCTCCCGCAAAGCAAGTCGATGACTTCATGCCCGAACCGCAGCCGCCGCGTCCTACCAGATGGCAGCAGTTTCGCACTCGCTTCGAAGAGATACGAGAGCGTGTCCACAAGAAGGGTCGAGAACGAATCACCATCATGGTGATTCCGCATACTGAAAAGCAGATCTTCAATTTGCACGTGAACCTGTACGCGGTCGTAACGGCTGTGGCTGTTGTGACCGTTGTGCTGGGAGTCTCTATTCTGACTCTCGCAGGAAAGAGCGGCGAAGACATTCAAAACTATGACATGGGACTGACCAACTCGCAGTTCAATGTGCAAACCACACGCATGGCAGAGGAAATGGTTCCTCTTCACAACTTAATTCAGACTTATTCCAACACGATTGCAGAACTGTACTTCAAGCTGGATGGAGACGCACCTGGAGAAGCACAGGGTGGCGCGGCGAGTGCGGTGCTCGGGCAGGAAATAGAAAGCCTCAGGTCTCTGGTAGAGGAATGCAAGAAGCTCGGAGAAGACTGCGATCAGGGAAGAACAGAAGAAATACTCAGAAGAGTCATCTTTTTATCTCGCCAGGACAATCAAAATCTAAGAAGAGCAGTGGAACTCAGCGACAAGATCCTCGCACAACTCAAGACAAAAGAAAAAAGAAATCTTCTAAAGAACACCCCGAGCATCTGGCCAGTCAAAGGATATGTTTTGTCCGCGTACGGGTGGCAAGTGGATTCACTTCGCGGCAGAAAAGTGTTCAGGCCTGGAATGGAAATCGGTGCGCTGCCTGGAAGTGAAGTGGTAGCGACCGCTCCTGGAATCGTGGAGAGAGTGGACTACACTCCGGAGCTCGGACTTCACATGTGGGTTTCCCACCGTTTCGGGATGCAAACCCTTTATGCGCATCTAGATCGGGTTGTGGTTCCCAAAGACGAGAAAGTGCAGAAGGGACAGCTGATCGCTTACTCAGGCAAAACTGGAATGACGTCTGTCCCCATGCTCTATTATGAGGTACATGTAGGTACGGTTGCATACAATCCGTATGCATTCTTGAACCATATCCAGGACGAATGGCTAAACCCGAAGAATTTATAGCAGTCAACAGCCTCATTGGCGAAGGCTCCGAGTTTCGCGGAGAATTCAAAGTCAAAGAGGCAATCCGAATCGATGGCTACTTTAAAGGTAGCATCATTACGGAAGGCAAAGTGGTCGTTGGAAAAAATGGCGTAGTGGAAACAGATCTGCGCGCGGGCATTGTAGTCGTGGGCGGAGAAGTGCGCGGCTCCATTCACGCTGCACGACGAGTTACACTCTTGAGCACTTGCAGACTGAGAGGAGACATAGTTACAAAAAGTCTTCTTGTGGAAGACGGAGTTAAGTTCGAAGGTCGTTGCACCGTTGCCTAGGCGGTTTCTTGATCCGATTCAGCACAATTCCAATTCTGGTCTTACTCTGGACAAGTTCAGAGTGCGTTCATTCGCCTCGCTGTGAGGAAGACATTGGCTGCTCCGTTACCACCGCGCTACTTTATACACGCACTTTAGCTCCCAAATTTCTATATACCACCAATGGGAGTGCATCAGGAACCATTTCGATGTACAGCGTGGATGAAAGGACAGGAGTCATCCTGCCTCTCAGTCCTGCCTCTGTGGCGTCTGGAAACCTTGGTACCTTCCTCACGATGGATCCTTCGCGCAACTTTGCATTTGTAGATGATGTGGGAACCAATGTATACACGTATGCGATGAATCAGCTCACAGGAAATCTCACTCAGACTGCAGTTACGGCCAACGGACCAAATTCGAATCCGTTTGTGGTGGAGAACAATAGCCGATTCGCGTACGGCACAAGCAACGGATCGACCACAATCAATATCTATTCTTACAATGCGTCTACAGGTGCTGTCTCTTTGATCAATACTGCAACCAATGGTGCTGCGACCGCAACCCAATCCACGATCATGGATCCTCAGGGCCGCTACCTCTATACAAGCAATCAGACAAGCAATGACGTTTCGCAGTTTGCGATCAATACTTCTACCGGTGCTCTGACTTCTCTTGGAACTGCTGTCTCCGCAACACAACCCGGTGGCATTTGCAATGATTCGCAGAGCCGCTGGCTATACGCTACAAACACGGGCGGCGCTTCTGTGGCAGGATTCTCCATTCAATCCAATGGATCTCTTGTATCCATCAGCGGTTCGCCGTTTGCGACTCCGGCCACAGGCACCAGCTGTGCTGTGACTCCAGACGGAGCTTTCCTGGTCATCGCATCCACCGGCCTGACTGTGTTTCCCATCAATCAGAGTACCGGGGCTCTTGGAACGCAGACTACGTATACTGCAGCGGCCAACGGTGTGGCGATCTCTCCATCGGGGCAGTTTGTATTCTCCACAGATGCGACCACCACGAGATCGTTTCGCATGAACAAAACCACGGGCGCGCTCACTCTCATCAATACTCAGCCGGCAGGAACGGGCCCCTCTCTGAGCGTGCTCGTCAATTTGTACGTGTTTTAGAAGTTCTTTCGTTCTACCAGGATTGACAAACCCTGCCGAGAGATATTGTATGATCTCAATGGATTCGAGCACTCGAGCTGAAATGATCCGAAAGGGCAATCAGGCCTTCAATGAAGGAAAGTATCCAGAAGCCCGCGAGCTGTTTACGAAAGCAGATTACAAAGACGGCCTCGTTCGCCTGGGCGATTACTACATGTTCGATCGTCGTCTGCCTCTTCTAGCCTATGGTTACTACAAACGCGCCGGGGCTATGCGAAAAATTGAAGAGATCCAGAAGAGAATGGTTCTCGCTCTCGGAGAATGGATCGGGAGAGATAAGATCAAGCCAGAATCCCTGCAAAGACTTGAGTCAGGCTTTGCTCCAGACATGACCACAGACAGAGAAGGAATGGTTAGCGTGCCGGTGAGCCCCTTTCTGAAAGACGCCGCACTTAAGATCCTGGCCAAAAAATAAGTCGCGCGTTAGAAAGACCCTTCCAGGCTGAGTCGATGAATTTCGACATCCCGGACAACGTCCTTTCGCTCCAAAAGAAGATCCGTCTTTTTGTAGAAGAACTCTGCATCCCTGCAGAAGACAAATACGATTACGAAACTGGGCGAATGCCGGATTCAGTAGTAGAGCCGCTTCGCCGCGAGGCGAAAGCTCGCGGTCTGTGGACCCCGCATCTCCCCGAGAGTGAAGGCGGACTGGGGCTGGACATGGTGGGCACAGCTCTCGTATTCTCAGAGCTCGGAAGATCTTTCATTGCTCCATACGTCTGCAATTGTGATGCACCGGATGAAGGAAACATGCACCTTCTTCATCTGGCGGCAAACGAAGAGCAAAAGAACTTAATCTATCATCCTCTTCGCAAAGGAGAGATCAGAACCGGGTTTGCCATGACAGAACCGGCCCCTGGTGCAGGTGCGGATCCTCAAAGTCTGCAGACAAACGCAGAGAAAAAGGGAGATAAGTACGTCATCAATGGCCGCAAGTGGTACTGCACAGGAGCCAACGGCGCGAAATACTTGATCGTCATGGCAAAGGTCGGAGGAAGCTTCCGCAGAACTACCATGTTCCTCGTTCCCACAAATGCGAAAGGCTATACGATGGTGCGCGAAATTGGAGTGCTTGGATCTCACGGCCCTGGCGGCCACTGCGAACTTCTCTTTGAAGACGTAGAAGTGCCAGAAAACATGATCCTCGGGCGAGTGGGAGAAGGTTTCAGACTCAGCCAGGAAAGACTTGGACCCGCCCGCCTAACACATTGTATGCGATGGATTGGTCTTGCAAGGCGCGCCATGGAGACCGCCCGGACCTATGCTCTGGAAAGAGAAGTCTTTGGCTCTAAACTTTCTGATCACGAAGGAATCCAGTGGATGTTCGCAGAAAGCGCGCTAGAAATCGAACAGGGATTCATGCTCACTCTAAAGGCAGCTCATCAATTGCGCGAAGGCGCGGATGCTCGTCACATCATCTCCATGGCAAAATGGGCAGTCAGTGAAACGCTGTGCAAAGCAATCGATCGCGCCATCCAGATCACAGGTTCTCTTGGATTCAGCCGCGATCTGAAACTGGAACTATTGTATCGCGACGCAAGAGCGGCGCGCATCGCAGACGGTCCATCAGAGGTGCACAAGATGGTCATCGCACGAAATCTGATGAACGGGAAGGTGCAATTTTGAATCTGGAAGAAAAAGTAGCGGACTACCTCACAAGAAGACTGGGTGCGCCGGCTCGCATTGACAAGATGAAATCCCTTTCCGGCGGCGCCTGCCAGGACAACTATCTGGTGGATCTGACTGTGGAAGGCGGAACGGAGAAAGGAAATCACAAACTGGTGATGCGCACGGACAAAGGTGCGTCTTTGTTTGCAAGCCTTTCGCGCGTCGATGAGTTTCACGTCTGCGATCTTGCCTACCAGGCAGGAGTCAAAACACCCAGGCCCATGTGGCTCGAGGAAAACCCCGCCGTCCTGGGAGCACCTTTCTATTTCATGGAAAGAATTACAGGGAATGCAAATGGGCGATTCGTTGTAAAAGACGCATCCATTGCAAACGCTAGAAAAAATCTTCCGGCTGAACTGGCAACGAGCCTTGCCAGAATTCATTCTGTAAAACCCGCTTCCTGCAAAGACGAAGCACTCAAACAGAAACTGGGGCGAATCTCCGGGGAAGGCAAAAAAGCGATCGCTCTGAATTCAGTGATTGAACTTCGCAAGGAAACATCAAAACTCAAAGAGCCACACCCGGCCCTGGAATGGATTCTAAACTGGCTCGAAGACCATGCACCGGAAACGGACGAACCTGTTCTCATTCACGGCGATTTTCGCACAGGCAACTTCATGGTTTCTCCGGCCGGACTGGAAGGAGTCATGGACTGGGAATTCGCCCACTGGGGAGACAGACATGAAGACGTTAGCTGGCTTTGTATGAAGGACTGGCGATTTGGCAAACTGAACAAAGAAGCAGGTGGCTTCACAGACCGCGAAACATTCTACTCTGAATATGCAAAGGCATCCGGTATCACACTTTCCCCTGAGAAAGTGCGTTACTGGGAGGTGATGGGGAATGCGCGCTGGGCGTGCGGATCGGCGGGGCAGGCAGAGAGACATCTGTCGGGAATGGATAAAGGAATTGAACTTGCCTCCATTGGCAGAAGAAGCAGCGAAATGGAATTCGAAGCAATGAGGTTGATCGATGCAGTATAGACCGGACGCTCCCTCTCTTCTGGAAGCGATCGCAGACTTCCTGATGAAAGACGTATTGCCTGCAGTCAAAGAGCATGATGCTCTTGCTTACAAAACTCTGGTCAGCTGGAACATGCTGGGAGTGGTTTCCAGGGAACTCAAGTCCGCCGAACCACTGTTAAACGATGAAATCGCACGCCTTCTTTCGCATTTCAAGGAAACGCGAGCACTGCCTGGATCGATCGGAGAAAAGCTGGAACTCTCCAGAGAGCTCAATGGCAGACTGGCAGAAGAAATCAGATCGAGGTCGGGAAACAACGCGGCGCAAAAGGAACTCGTGAAAAAAGCGCTCGTTGAGAACCTTTCCATATCCAATCCGAGATTTGGAACAGAATAGTGCCCAGACTCTACCTTGTGCGACATGGTCGTGCAGATTCTACCGGGGAAGTGTATGATCGCCTGACGGACATTGGCCACAGGCAGGCAGAGCTGCTTGCGGACTATCTTGTGTCCAGTGGTGTGAGGCCGGATGCAGTGTATCATGGCACTCTCCAGAGACAGAGGGAAACAGCAGAGCATCTAACAAGAAGGCGCCCGGCACTGAGCAATCGATTTCAAAACACAGAGACTGCATCTCTCAACGAGTTTACCCCGGAGTTCTGGGGAGCCATGTCCAGGAAACTATCCGCGCTGGACCAGAATTTCGCGCATGACCTGGAACGTTATCTGGCCATACGCAGAAAAGGTGGAAGGCGATCGATGGTTCTCTTCCTACGGTTGACAGAGGCAATCTTCGAAAGTTGGGCTACTGGAATGACTCCAGAAGGATGCGAAAGCTTTGATGCATTTGAAAACCGGGTTCTCACCTTCACAGAAAAGCTGCTGGCTCATAAGGAGTCCGATACAGTGGTTGTTTTCAGTTCTGGAACACCTCTATCCATCATGATTGCGCGATTGCTCGGCTGGGATAGATCGCGCTCCCTGGATTGGATGAGATATCTGCAGAATACGTCCCTATCTGTTTTTCTTCCTGGTCGTGCGGGCCTTTCTCCTGCCGCCATCAACAGTCTTGGCCACCTTCCGCCGGACCTTCACACTCTTCTTTGATTCCTTGCTTCGCTGGCCCTGACGCAAAATGTCTTCCTGTTCTTCGTATGCATTCACCAGGAATTCAACATACGCACAATCGTAGCGAAGAGATCTCAAGAAACCAACATGCCCTCCGTGCTTTTCCATTTGAATGCGCACATTTGGACCAACGCGCAAACTGTAATATTCTTCCGGAGGAATGATGGGATCATCCTCTGCCGTGAGGATAGAGACGGGCACTTTGATCCGCGAGAAAAACTCACTGCCCAGAGTATATGTGCCAAAATACTCTTCGAGCGATTCGAATGGTGAATGCGCGAGGATCAATCGCTCCGTAAGATTCAGAATGGATCTTTCTTTTCTGAGATGAGAGAAATTGTATTTTTCCGGGAACAGTTTTTCCTTTGTGCGAAGAGACCTCCACCATTGCCAGAGCAAATAACGTCCAAGCATTCTGTGTTCATCCATGCTCGCCGTGGATCGATGCGGATCAAGAGGTGGACTGATGGCCGCCACCGCTTTTAGATTTACGATTGGAGTCTTCACGCGAGAATTGCGTGCTGCAATTCGCAGTGCGAAATTCCCACCCAGGGAAAACCCACCCAGATAAACTGAAAAGCCGGGAAACATCTTTGCAATCTGTCTGACTGCTTCAAAATGTTCGTCCAGCATACTCCCATTGAAAAGTTCTTCGTTTAGATGATGAGTGGCGCCATGATCTCTGAGGTGAAGCCGGGCAACATAGAAGCCGTGATCACTGAGTGCCTGCGAAGTGCGAAGCATATAGGGCGCCTCAATGTGGCCCTCCCATCCATGAATGAGAATCACAATGGCCCGTCGGGTACCGCGACTGAGTGCCGCGTGAATGCGAATCCCGTCTACCTGCAGAATGATGTCTTCTGCGGATGCGAGCACCGGATGCTTTCGCTTCACTCCGAACGGAATCGCAGGCAGAAGGGTCTGGATCCATGCGGGCCTGAGGTAAGAAGGCGGATCAAAGAACGCCATGGTGTAGCTCTCTATTCGGGGCTACCAGGTCGAGCTTTTTCAACGACCCTCGTCCAGGGTTTTGTTTTGTCTTTACGAAAGAAACCCACGCATTGTGAATTCGTCATGCGGCCTGATATATTGTCTCATTCGAACCTGCTTGATGAGGAAATCCATTCCACTTTCAAAACCGGCAGCCTCTATTCGGCTGTGATGGGGTTGTCGAGTGCCTGCCTGTTGTCTGCCATGCAATGGACGGGTATGATTGGTTCTATTGAAGTGCCCATTCTCTGGACTGTGTTTGGAGGGCTGTATTCTCTCGGAGTGTTTCTGATTGCCCGTGCTCGCAAACTCAAGGGGCTATGGATTCCGTTTGCACTCATTGGATTTACCACGCTGCCCACCTCTATTTACGTCATCAGCCACTGGGTCCTTCCATCTGGAGCAGCCACATACATCACGGGGCCGCCTTCCTATCTTTATTTTTGCATGATCGCAGTCAGCGGCTTCGCGTTTGATCCTAGAATTTCCACGATCGCCGGGATCGTCTCCGCCCTTCAGTATGTGGGGGCCTTTCTCATAGACCGGGATCATTTGCGCATAACGTCCCAGGATCCATTGATGTTGCAGGACCTGACATCTACGTCCATCTACTTATTCAAAGGAATGATGATGGTATTCACCGGCCTTGTAGTCGCAGTTCTTGCTACGACTGCGAAGAAACTCATCCAGGGAATCGTGGCGGAGGAAAAAGAGAAATTCTCTATCAAAAGAGTACTCGGCGAATACGTTTCTCCTGAAGTGGCAGACAAGATTGTAGCGTCCCAGAAGATCGCAGAAAAAAAACAGGTGGCGATTCTATTTAGCGACATTCGCGGCTTCACATCTTTCAGTGAACACAACGAACCGGACGCGATCGTAGAAAGGCTCAACGAATATTTCTCGGCCATGGTGAGCGCCATTGAAAAAAACGGTGGGACCGTGGACAAATTCATCGGAGATGCAGTGATGTCTGTGTTTGGAGGAGTCTTGCCTCTGGAAAACCCTTCGGAAGCAGCTCTGAACGCCGCTCGCCAGATGAGGGCATCGCTCAAGGAATTGCAGAGGGGATGGGCCAGCACGGGCCAACAGGTCTTTGACAACGGCATTGGGATCCATTTTGGAGAAGTCTTACAGGGGACTCTCGGATCAGAGGGCAGAAAGGATTTCACAGTCATCGGTGACGCGGTCAACACTGCTTCGCGCCTGGAAGGGCTCTGCAAAGAAACGAACACTGGAATTTTGATTTCCGCCCAGGCGGTGGAGCGAATTCCTGAATCTTCGCGGGTTGGTTTGAGAAGTCTCGGAAAATTTCAGGTGAAAGGCAAAATCAAGGAAATTGAAATCTATGGCGAATAACGGTATTTCTAAAGCTACCATGTCTTTTCTGAAAGATCTCAAAAAGAACAATGACCGTGCCTGGTTTGAGAAGCATCGGGATCGCTTCGAGGCGGCGCACGAAGAGTTTTCACAAACAGCCCAGGGATTGATTGAACAGATCGCTCGCCTGGATCCCGGCATTCGTCCTGTGTCTCTCAAAGACTCCATATTTCGCATTTATCGGGATGTTCGTTTCAGCAGAGACAAATCTCCCTACAAACCGCACTTTTCGTTCTTTGCCGCACGCGGAGGAAGAAAATCCAAATACGCTGGATACTACGTGCACCTGGAACCAGGATCCTGTTTCATTGGAGGGGGCATCTACCATCCGGAACCGGAAAATCTTATGAAGATCCGGACAGCCATCGCAGCGCGAGGGGAAGAGCTTCGCAGGATTGTGCAGGCTGTACCGTTTCGTAAGTACTACAAAGGATTGGAAGGAGATCGACTCAAGAATCCTCCGCGCCAGTATGCGAAGGATCATCCTCTGGCGGAATTTCTGTGCTTCAAAGACTTCATTGCAAGTGCGAAATTGAAAGATACGGAAGTGACGGGAGATCTTGCCGGTGCTTGCATCATGCGCTTTCGCGCTCTTCTACCGTTTAATCGGTGGCTTTCGCGCGCCGTGGACCAGGATTCTTGACGCTGCTTTCCAGGGCCGCGCGGATTCTAGCATGAACTGAGTCTTTCATCATCTCGAGTTTTCCAAACCCGGGCAGTGCTCCCAGAGAGACCGCTTCTTCCTGTGCATCCGGATAATTCGAGATCAGCATCACCGGAATCTCAGCAGTGGAGCGATCTGCTTTCATCATGCGAATTAGATCCGTCCCGTCTGAGTAATCTGAATCGAGTTTGCGATTGATGACTACGAGATCATACCTTTCGCGCTTCATGGCTTCGAGCGCGTCTGCCGGCAAATAGGCCGCATCCACCTCTGCTCCCAGACTTTCCATTACATAGCGGATAGCCGCATGATCCGGCCTGCACTGGCCTACATCGAGAACGCGCTTCTTCGCCATACATTACCATGTAAATCATCGAACGGCAGAGAGTCGATAAAAACTACTGTTCCTGCTATGCATGTCAAAAATCGTCGGTCATGTCTCTTCAGTGCGGTATCGTTGGACTGCCCAACGTAGGTAAATCTACTATATTTAATGCAATCACCCGAGCAGGCGCTCAGTCTGCGAACTATCCATTTTGCACCATCGAACCAAACGTTGGACGAGTCGACGTGCCAGACACAAGACTCACCAAACTCAGCGACATAGTAAAACCAAAGAATGTGGTGCCCGCGGCCATGGAGTTTGTAGATATCGCAGGGCTTGTAGAAGGAGCAAGTAAAGGAGAGGGCCTTGGCAATCAGTTTCTTTCTCATATCCGCGAAACAGAAGCAGTCGCGCACGTGGTCCGTTGCTTCACGGATGACAACATCATTCATGTTCGCGGGAAAGTTAGCCCCGCGGATGACATTCGCATCATCAATCTGGAACTGATTCTCGCAGACCTGGATTCGCTCGAGAAGCAAATTCAAAAGATCGAAAAGAAAGCCAAATCCGGCGACAAGGTAGAGAAGGCCAGGTTTGATCTGGCCGCGAAAATTCGCGATCATCTCAACGAGGAAAAACCTCTTCGCACCATGAGCCTTTCCGACGACGAAAAGGCCATTGCCAAAACATTCGCACTGATCACCGCTCGCCCCATGCTCTACGTAATGAACATGGACGAAGCGTCCGCATCTTCTGGAAACGAATACACTGCCATTGTGGAAAAGATCGCGGCAGAAGAGGGAGCGCCTACTGTTCGACTCTGCGGAAGAACAGAAGAAGAAATTGCAGCTCTGTCCCCGGAAGAAGCACAAGAATACCTTTCGTCCCTCGGGCTCGAGGAATCTGGACTGGCCAGAATGATTCGAGCATCCTACACCCTGCTCAATCTACTTACTTACTTCACGGCGGGAGAAGTGGAAGTGCGCGCATGGACTGTGACTAAAGGAGCCACAGCACCGGAAGCGGCCGGCGTGATCCACTCTGATATACAGAGAGGATTCATCCGCGCGGAAGTCATGTCCTGCGACGACATTTTCAAACTGGGATCCCAGCAGGCAGTCAAGGATGCGGGGAAGATGCGCCTGGAAGGAAAAGACTATATTGTTCAGGACGGGGATGTTTGCTATTTCCGTTTCAACGTGTAACCATGCAAAGGTGAGATCGGAGGGGCAATGATCTATCGCTTCGAACAACACACGCCGCAAATTGCCCCTGATGTTTTCATCGCTCCGGACGCGACCGTCATTGGCCAGGTAAGAATTGGAGCAGGCAGTGGCGTCTGGTTTGGGTCTCTCGTTCGCGGAGACGTGCACTCCATAGACATAGGGGAGCACACAAACATTCAGGATCACTGCGTCCTCCACGTAACCGGAGGAAAATTTGCTCTGCGAATCGGAAATCATTGCACTCTGGGTCATAGAGTCACCCTTCACGGTTGCACTTTGCATGATCATGCATTCATGGGAATCGGCTCAACGGTTCTTGACGGTTGCGTCATTGAGGAGTTTGGTTTTTTGGCGGCGGGAAGCCTGCTTCCACCCGGGAAAACAATTCCATCTCGCATGCTTGCGATGGGAAGCCCGGCAAAGGTAGTGCGCGAAATTACAGCGGAAGAAGAAGAAATGATGCGCAGAACTGCTGTGAAATACAGCGAACTGGCGCGGGTGTATCGCAGTGCAAACTTTGGACCCGTCTGACATCCAGAAACGAAGTGATCGCACGGAGCTGCGCATATTTCAGGGCGGGGCAGTGGTCGTGTTTCTGGCCGGTCTATTCCTGCCGCTCACACGTTTTCCTTCTATCTGCATCTTTCTCTACATCACCGGACTTCCCTGTCCGGGGTGTGGTCTAACGCGCTCGATTCATTTGACTCTCAACGGCAAGATCCTGCAGGCGCTGCAGTTTCATCCCTTCGGGCTCCCGGCACTTGCCTGGCTTTGCTTCCTGATACTCAGTATTTTTATACCATCTCTATCCCGATTCTACGTAAAACATATTAAGCAGATCCATAGACTGTACGCGACAGGTGCTCTCTTGATGCTCGCATTCGGCGTAGTACGACTGATCGGGCTTTTGATGTTTGGCGGCCTGAGCTGGGTTGCTCCTTCTGTCTTGCGATAGCAGAAGACTTGACCCCGGCGGTCCAAAAGCAAAGTACGGTTATGGAACAAACATTGATCATTTTGAAGCCCGATGCAGTGCGAAACAAGCATGTCGGAAACATCATCGCACGCATTGAGAAGGAAGGCTTCAATATAGTAGCTCTCAAGAAGATTACCCTCAAAGACAAAGACGCAAAGAAATTTTACGCCGTTCACAAGGAACGCCCGTTTTACAAAGATCTCTGCAAATTCATGACCACAGGTCCTGTGGTGGTAGCGGTTCTAGAAGCACCTGGCGCGGTAGAGAAATGGCGCAAACTCATTGGAGCAACAGATCCAGCCCAGGCAGAAGCAAACACGATTCGCAAGCTCTATGCGGAAAGCAAAGAAGCAAACGCAGTTCACGGATCTGACTCCGAAAAGAATGCGAAAGGAGAAATCAAATTCTTCTTCAAAGCAGCAGAGCTCAAGGGCAAACTCTGATTGTCAGACAGTGAAATCTCTCTCTTAAGAGAGGAATTCGAACAATTCCTCGGAGAAGCCGGGGAAATATTTTCAAATGGTACGGTCGCCGATCTTTCGGCGCCCGTGCTCTACAGTCTCAGTGCACCGGGCAAACGCCTCAGACCCGTACTGTGCATGATGTTTGGAGGCTATCAAAACAAGACACAATCACGTGGCCTTCTGTTTGCGGCCGCAGCACTCGAATGCATTCATACTTACTCTCTGATCCATGATGACTTACCTGCCATGGACAATGACGATTTGCGCCGTGGAATTCCAACCTGTCACAAAAAATTCAGCGAATGGGCAGCGATCCTTGCCGGTGACGCGCTCAATACGTTCGCCTTTGAGCTGTTAGCTGAAGCATACGAGCCCGTTCTTCTTCCAGAGGCAGTGAAAACTCTGGCGCGAAAGGGTGGTCGAGTCGGGATGATTGCCGGACAGGCACTCGATTTGAAAAATGAGCGAGGTTCCAGTTCGCAAGAATCGCCATCGAACGCAAACCTGCAGGATACTCTGCAAAACATTCATCTGCGAAAAACGGCCGCACTCATCCAGGCGTCGTGCGTCCTTGGCTCTCTGTATGCAAAAACTGAAACGGAATCTGCGTCCGGATTCGGGGAAACGCTCGGCTTGCTCTTCCAGGTATCAGACGATCTCCTGGATGCGCGCGGTTCGAATGATGCGGGCAAAGCAACTTTGAAAGACGCGAAAGCAGGCAAGCTCACATACCCGTTCCTATACGGAATGGAAGAGTCCATGCGAATTTGCGCGGACCTGGAAACACGCGCCCTTTCTTACCTGGCCCGGGCCCCGATCAGCGAAACCAGACGTCATGCGCTCGCAGAATTGACCCGGTCACTCAAAGACAGAACCAGATGAAAGGTCGGGGAGCGCGCAAGCTAGAGCTCGCTCTGGAACAAATTCATCTACCTATCCAGGATTCATACTGCATTGATCTGGGTGCGTCCCATGGTGGATTTGTGCGAACGCTGCTTGAAAACGGTGCCGCCAGGGTGAGCGCCGTGGACGTGGCTTACGGAATTCTCGATTACAGTCTTCGTGTGGATCCGCGCGTGAGTGCCATCGAAAGATCCAACGTGAGAAACATAGAACCATCCTGGTTCGAAGATCTTCCTTCTTCTGGAAAGATCATAGTTACGTGTGACGTGTCGTTTATGTCCATTCGAACGGTACTTGCATCTCTCGCGGACTTTCTGCATGGAACTGGACTTGCCATGGAAGGATTGTTCCTGGTAAAGCCTCAGTTTGAAGACTCTAAGAGTACTGTAAAAGGAATCTTAAAAGATCCGATTCGCCGCGAAGAGATCATCTCTGAAATCAGAAGCTTCTGCGTGACGAAAGGATTCGAAGTGAAAGGAAGAATGGATTTGCCCGAAATCTCGGGCAAAAACCTGGAAGTGTTCCTGCACCTTTCCTACGAAAAGTAGATCAAAGAGGGATTGTGTGTTCGCGGCCTGGTCCAACTGAAACTAGCTTGATAGGCACTTCGCAAAGCTCTTCTAGCCTGCGAATGTATTTGCAACACTCAGGCGGCAGGTCCGAATATTTCAAAACATGACCGATTTCTTTTTTCCAGCCCGGCATTTCCTCATAGACTACTTCCACTCCCTCCAGGTATCCATCCGTCGGAAATGCAGGGAGCTTTTCACCACCACGCTTGTAACCCACACCGATCTTGATGGTATCGTACGCAGAGAGCACATCTATCTTCGTGAGTGCAATTTCAGTCAGACCGTTCACACGCGCAGCGTGGCGCACGAGTTCCACATCGAACCAGCCGCAACGACGAGGGCGACCTGTTGTGGCCCCGTACTCATGACCGAGCTCTCTGAGCTTTTCTACTTCTGCGCCAAACAACTCGGTTGGAAATGGTCCTTCTCCCACGCGCGAAACGTAAGCTTTTGAAATGCCAGTCACAGTTTTCAGAAAACGAAAATCAATGCCACTGCCTGCAATCGCACCGCCAGTCGTGGTATTGCTCGAGGTTACGTATGGATAAGTTCCAAAATCGATATCGAGTCCGGTTCCCTGAGCGCCTTCTAGCAACACTGTTTTACCTTTTGCCAGATTCTCATTGAGAAGAAGCGAAGTGTTCTTTACCATCCCGCGAATTTCGTTTCCGAAAGCCAGAAGGTCTTCATAGAGAGCGTTGAATTCCACTTCAGGCAATCTATAAAGATTCTTTAGTTCATAGTTTTTGATTTCAAGAATGTGCCCCAGTCTGTCTCTCAGGCGATCCGCATGCAGCACATCGCCGGCGCGCAGACCAATTCGCATGGTCTTGTCACCGTAGCAGATTCCAATTCCACGCTTCGTGGTTCCGATCTTTTTTTCACCTGCCGCATTCTCGCGGTGAGCGTCTATGATTCTGTGAAGAGGAAGAACCAGATGACATGCATCTGAAATAATAACGCGTTCTTTTGCCTCTATGTTTCTTCTGGCAAGAGCGCGCACTTCATCGCGAAACGCTTCCGGGTCAAGCACGACGCCGTTTCCAATGACGCACACTGCATTTGGATAGAGAATGCCGCTTGGAATCAAATGAAAGATGTAGGTTTCGCCGTCCACAACCACGGTGTGTCCTGCATTCGCGCCGCCCTGATAGCGAACGATAAAATCAATCTTAGAACTCAGGTAATCGATTACCTTTGCCTTTCCTTCATCTCCCCACTGTGTTCCAACTACGAGAGCAGCGCTCATGATCCCTACTTTGCCTCAAATTCGGAGGCTATTTTATATTATCGGCCCTGATTGGGACCGGTCAACAGCATTACGTCAAATGCAAGGCCACAGGCAGCCAGAGGCCTGCCAGAAAACTTCTCGAACAAACCATCATAGACTCCTCCAGAAACAAAAGGCTCGTGTCCTCCCGGAAGGTAGCCCTGAAACACAGGGCCTGTATAGTAAGAAAGATCTCGCACCAGCCCAAAATCATAGACGATCTGCGAAAACCGCGGAGCCGCAGCTATAATTTCAAGTAAATCGGACCTTCCTGCCGCTGCTTGCTTGAGAGGATCGAGAGATGCCCCGGAAAGGAAAGGGAGCTCACAGAGAATTTGCGCGGTGGAATTCTGCAATGATCTGGCTTCGCAAAAACTGCGCAGTCCCTGAATGTCCTTTCGGTCTAGAATCTTCATGGCCGCGGCGAAGTCCGATTCGCTGAGTCCAGATAGAAGTGCGCGCAGAAACGATGTGTCTCCGTACACAATGATGGCATCCTTTCGAATGTCCGCGATGAGGCCAATCATCGTCTCGACGCGACGATCTGCTGGTCCCAGAAACTCGATTCCTGCCTGAAGAAGCTCTCTCCTGTGGCCTGAGCCGGCGGCTGCGTCCAGGACAATGGTTTGCACGTAGCTATAGTTTCCCGGCTGGCCAAAAACCCCGGAAGCGGCTGCCTTGATGATCTGAACCGTCAAATCCGAGCGAAAAGCAAGGAGCTCGCCGGCCATATCCCTGGTCTGGAAGCTTGCCATTTCGCTTTGCCTGGCCATTTCGAAGGTGGGGGCGAAGTCGAGCAGGGGTGGAATGACTTCTCTGGCACCAAGAGCCGCGAATGCTTCTCTTAGCCTGGCGCATCCGGCGAGAATTCGTTCCGTCTGATCGGGCCCGATGAATTCCATCCCATGGGGAATCCAGCTTTTAAAGCGCTCTTTCAGCTCAGGATTCTTCACGATAGCCAGTTTCCTTATGATCTATTCCCCCGCAAATACCGATTTTAAAGAAAGGCCCGAATATGAAACACTGGTTCTGGAAAACAATCCTGGGGTGGATCCTACTGTTCTTTGTAATCCTCCCTGCAGTCCTGATACCCACGCTCTATCTGGGCAAAACCCTGGGTTCGCTCTATCTCTCTGAAACGGCCCCCGCGGCAAAGATTCAGGGACTCGACATACTCAAAGTGCTCTCCGCCCAGGCAGAAGGAGATCTCAAGCCGGACAAGCTTGTGGCGATCTCCGGAACCATGAGCGATGTGGTGCAAAGAATGAACACCGGTGCCACTCCGCTTGGGATCAAGGAGATAGCACTGATTGACCCGAAAGGGCGTGTGCTTGCGCACAACGATGTTACATTCATCGCGAAAGACGCAGTGTCCCCGTACGCAAATGATAAGTTTCTCGCAGTGCTCAGACGTCCTCGCCGCGATTCAGCGACCGTAGTTCCGCTGCAGCCATATTCACCGGCTCTTCCGCAGAACATCGTCGCGGAGAAACTAGGAGATAGAATCCTCACTCCGCTGCGTTCTGCTTACCCGGATCTCTTCATTGCCTCCTACACGATTTCATCCGCCGTCTATCCGATTGACGGAGAAGCGCCTAACGCTGGATTCATCATGATCGTAGAGAACCATGCACCGGAAAGATTCTTCTCCATTCTCGGAGCTCTTCTTTCTCCCGTTGCTCTGGTAACGTTTGGATCGATCCTGGTCGCAATGTTTTTCGCGCTTCCTGTGTTACTCCTTGTGACTGCACGTGGAAAGCAAATCGTATACCGCGATCACCTGGATGATGATCTTCCAGTCGCGCATGCGCATGCAGAACCTGAAACGCATGAGTCGATTGATTTCGAGGATGTTCCTCTGCCTGAGTTTATGGACGAAGAAGCAGCGTCACAAATGGCACCCCACGCAAATCCTTCCACTCCACCTGCGACCATCCAGCACGTAGCGCCTTACAACGATTTGCCGCCCTCCGTCTCAGCCGCGGCAGCTGTGATGACGCCACCACCTGCACATTCTTACGATGAAATTCTGGATGCAATTCCAATTGATGCGGATTGAGATATGAACATAGCCACAGACGAACAGGGTACACTGCAATACATGGCCCTCCAGGGAAAACTGGATGGATCGACTGCATCTGACTTTGAAAAAACATGCGAACACTTTCTGCACATGGGTGCGCGGATGTTCTTACTGGATGCACGCGAACTGGATTACATATCCAGCTCGGGTGTGGGTGTGTTGATCAAATGGGCGCGCACTCTGGAAAGAGCAGGCGGATTCTGTGCGGTGAGCGGTGCTGGTTCTGAAGTGAAGTGGCTTCTGGATTTCGTAGGTCTCTCTCGTTCCTATCCTGTCTTTTCTTCTGAAGAAGATGCAAGAAGGTATCTCACAGAGAGACATTCTGGAGCGACTCGGCTCAGCATTCTTACAACGCGAGGTCCCATGCCTGAATCAGAAATGAGGCCTCGCGCGATTCCTGTAGAAATTCGTAGCTCCGCGCCTTCTGATTCGCAGACTGTCACTTCATCGCAGACTGCTTCCATTCAGAGCACACAACCGGCGGCCCCTTTGAGAGAATCCGCAGAACTTCCTGCACATCTCGAAACACTGCAAAAAAGCCTCGAAAGAGTGATTCATTCTCTGGAACGAATCCCGGATTCGATCCGCGAAATCCGGGAACAGCAAATTTCAATCGGCCATGCGAAAACAGAAACTGTACGTTTCCAGGACGGAATTGTAGTCGACTGCCAGCGTTGCCATTCTCACTTGAGAATTAAGAAATCTGGAGAACATCTCTGTCCAAAGTGCGGAGCTCGTTTTCTGGCGGCCAGAGACGGCAAAGTTCAATTCTCATTTAAGAATCCGTGGCCTCAACAGCAAGAAACTCTCTCCGCCTCTCACTCGTAACGATTGTATCGCGAATCACAGGCCTGATTCGCGATCATTACCAGGCAGTCTTCTTTGGAACCGGAACGGTTTCCGCTGCATGGGAAGTGGCTTACATGCTTCCCAATATGCTTCGCAATCTCCTCGCAGAAGGGGTTCTTTCGCAAGCATTCGTTCCCATTTATTCAGACTCTCTGAAAGAATCAGAGGATCGCGCGCGGCGCGTGAGCGGAGTCATACTCTCTTTCTTATTCTTCGTTCTTCTTGGCGTAGTGTTTCTGGGAGCTCTTGTGTTTCCGTTCCTGCTTCCGCTCTACACTGGAAGATCCGGCAAAGATGCAGAGCTCGTCATCTGGCTTGCCACTGTACTCTTTCCTTTCATTCTCACAACCAGCCTCGCGTCTATATTCATGGGCATGGCCAACACCAGGCAGTCTTTCTTTGTTCCATCTCTTTCTCCAGTTCTACTGAATCTGATTTTGATTGGTGGATTCTTGGTACTGGTTCCTTTTCATCTGGAAAGTGTCGTGAGCGTGAAATGGCTGGCACTCATTACCATCTTTGGAGGAGTCTCTCAGCTTGCGTTTCAAGCCTGGCACATTGCCCGAAATGGATGGTCTCCCGAATACAATCTGAATTTGAAAGATCCGGCCCTTCGAAAGATCTACACTCTCATGGCCCCTGCAGTCCTCGGCGCTAGCATCTTCCAGCTCAATCAGTTGCTCGACGTTGCCATTGCAAGTTACATGATTCCTGAACCTGGAGCCATCACCGGTTTACGATTCGCACATCGCCTGATTCAATTGCCAACTGGAGTTGTTGGAGTGGCTCTCTCCACTGCCATCCTTCCAGTTCTCGCAAAAGCAATCCGCGAAGATAGAAGATCTGAAATTCCTCATGAACTGAGTCACGCTCTGTCTTTCTCTTTTTTTCTGAACGTTCCTGCGGGAATCGGACTGTACTTGCTCGGTCAGCCCATCATCGATCTTCTCTTCTATGGAGGAAACTGGAATCAAGCGTCTACCGCCACAACCTGGGCGGCACTGCAATTCTATTGCCTGGGCATTCCTCTCTACAGCGCCAATCGCATCCTTACTTCTTCCTTTTACGCACATCAGGACACAAAGTCTCCTGTTCGAATTCTGGTGGGTGTAGTGATCATCAACTTCGCGCTCAACATGGCTCTCGTTCCATTCCTGCACCAGGGCGGCCTGGCTCTCAGCACTTCTATCTGTGCGGCCATCAATTTCATATTCCTCTACAACACTCTCAAGCGCCACATTCCTGAAATCGTTCTCTCAGAGGCGATCCGGTCCCTGGCCCGCCAGGTGCCTGCCTATGGAATACTGGCTATCTGGCTTCTGGGCCTCCGAGAATACAGCGATTCGATTGCCTGGCTGGGTAATGCACTGGGTTTCAAAGGACCAAGGGCACTGGCGCTTCCTCTCGTTGCTCTGGGAGCCGGGGCGGGTGGTGTAATCTACGTTGCCTGCGGCTTTCTATTGCGCGTGCCCGAGCTCGACTTCCTGCGTCGTCGATTTCGCTTGACGCGTGGTTCCTGAGAGTCGTCCTTTAAGGATGGCAAAAGTCCAAACAAGATCCATCTCCAGAAGCATCCAGAATGGCCGACTAGGAAGCGCAAACGGCCTTCGCAAGAGACCAGGACCAGGCGGTCAGGTCGGACTCAAGATCATCCAGAAAGGCAAAAAGAAATTCTTTGAAAAAGTAAATCCCGCCACTCTAGACATACTCGGAGTATATCCGTTATGCGAAGCGGCGGAAGTAGATCATGCACTCGATGCGGCCCGTCACGGGTTCGAGCGCTGGAGCAAGCTCAGTCTTCGCGAACGCTCCAAACATCTGAAGCGATTCCGCAAGCAACTTGTCAAAGACATGAACGAGATCGTAGACACGATCTGCCAGGAATGCGGCAAAACAGAAATGGACGCGATGATCGAAGTGATGGTTGTCTGCGAACACATGAAGTATGTGGAGCAGAAGGGCCCGCACTTTCTGCGCGATGAGAAGAGATCCACTGGGATCTTCGTCATCAAAGGAGCATACGTCAGCTTTCATCCAAAGGGTGTAGTGGGAGTCATCTCTCCGTGGAACTATCCTCTCGTGCTTTCCATGGGCCCGATCACTCAAGCACTCATGGCAGGCAACTCAGTCGTCCTCAAGCCATCTGAAGTTACGCCTAAGACAAGCATGAAGATTGCGGAGATCGCCTATCGTGCTGGAATTCCTCAAGATGTTCTCCAGGTCATCACGGGTGATGGAAGCACGGGTGCTCTTCTGGTGGAATCGCCCAAAACAGACATGATCTGTTTTACAGGCTCTACTGCAACTGGCAGAAAAATCGGAGAAGTATGCGGTAGATTGCTCAAACCAGTCATTCTCGAGCTCGGTGGAAAAGCACCCATGCTTGTATTCGATGATGCAAATCTAAAGCGTGCAGTGAGCGGTGCTCTGTGGGGAGGTCTTTCCAACTCCGGCCAGACTTGCATTACCATTGATCGAGTCTTCGTGCACGAATCCATCTTTGACAAGTTCATCGAACTGGCGACTGTAGAGCTCGCTCACATTCGCCAGGGTTTGCGTCATGAAATGCCGAGCATTGGCTCGATGACTTTTCCCCGTCAGATTGAAATTGTAGGAGATCAGGTGACAGATGCAATCCAGAGAGGAGCGCGAATCATCAGCGGCGGAAAGAAGAATACGTCGTACGCCGGACACTTCTACGAACCAACGATCGTCACCAATCATACGCCTGATTTCAGAATCATGCGCGAAGAGACATTCGGCCCAGTCATCAATGTGCTTCCATTTCGCACGGAAGAAGAAGCAGTCAAACTGGCAAACGACACCGTCTATGGCCTCAATGCGTACGTCTGGACCCGCGATAAGAAGCGCGCCAAACGCGTTGCAAGACAGATTCGCAGCGGAAATCTGAACATAAATGACGTCTACGTAAACTACTTCATGTCTGATCTTCCATTCGGAGGAGTCAAATCCAGTGGAATCGGAAGGGTTTATGCGATTGAAGGCCTGCGTGCCTTTGCAGACCAGCAATCCGTATGTTACGATAGACTCGGGCTCAATAAGGATCCGTACTGGTTTCCTTACACTCCTGCCAAGCAGGGCTTGATCTATCGCGCCACCAAACTTCTGTTCGGTTGAGTAGACCTGCTCGTATGAGTGCCAGCGTCATTCGAGTACAGGGAGCGCGTGAGCACAATCTCAAGGGGATCACAGTTGAGATCCCCAGAGATAAGCTCGTAGTCATCACCGGCGTTTCCGGGTCAGGCAAGTCATCTCTCGCTTTCGATACCATCTATGCGGAAGGCCAGAGACGTTATGTGGAATCACTTTCCGCATATGCCAGGCAATTTCTGGGTCAGATGGAGAAGCCAGACGTGGACTTAATCGAAGGATTGAGTCCGGCTATCTCCATTGAACAAAAGACAACTCACAGAAATCCGCGATCCACTGTTGGAACAGTTACAGAAATTTATGATTATTTTAGACTATTGTTTGCACGCGCTGGAGTGCAGCATTGTCACAATTGCGGAAGGAAGATCCAGTCTGTAGGCGTAGACCAGATCGTAGATATGGTCCAGACTCTCTCCGAGGGAAGCAAACTTCAGATTCTTTCTCCCCTGATATCTGGGAGCAAAGGGGAGCACAAAGACGTAATCGAACAGGCGCGCAAAGATGGTTTTGTGCGACTGCGAATCAACGGAGAAGTGCGAGATCTGTCCGAAGACATCACCCTGGCTAAAAACAGGAAGCACGATATTGAAATCGTCGTAGATCGGATTGTCCTCAAGCCGGCCGTAAGATCCAGGCTTGCAGAAGCGCTCGAAACCGCTCTCGAAAAAAGCGGTGGAATGGTCCTCGTAAACGACGGTCATGAGGATCGAGTCTACTCTCGCAAAAGCACTTGCACTCATTGCAATCTGTCTCTTCCGGAACTGAGTCCGCGAAGTTTTTCATTCAATTCTCCGCACGGTGCCTGCAGCAAGTGTGACGGCCTGGGAGTCCTCCTTGAATTTGACGAAGACCTGGTAGTGAGTGATCCAGAGCAAAGCATCCTGGACGGAGCTATGGCTGCGTGGGGTTCTTCCAAAAGCTACTGGTTCATTGAAACCGTTCACAACCTGGGTAAAAAGCTGGGATTCGAACCAAACACTCCATATGAAAAGATTCCGGAGAAAATTCGTTCCCAGATTTTGCATGGGACACCCGGAAAAGGCAAATTCCATTTCGAGGGTGTGCTTCCTTCTCTCAAAAGACGCTACATGGAAACAAAGTCGGATGACGTTCGCATCTGGCTCGAACGCTACATGTCTGAGAAGCCGTGTCCTTCCTGCAAAGGCAAGAGACTGAGACCGGAGTCTCTTTCCGTGAAGTTTCATAGCGAGACCATTGATTCCATTTCCGAAAAAAACATTCGGGACATCCTGCAGTTTTTCGAAGGCCTCAAACTTCATTCAACAGAAGAGAAAATCGCAGGTAGAATCATAAAGGAAATCAGAGAGAGGCTTTCTTTCCTGCACAACGTAGGTGTGGGCTATCTGAATCTGTCCAGATCTGCTGGAACTTTGTCTGGCGGAGAAGCGCAACGGATTCGCCTCGCAACTCAGATAGGCAGTTCTCTCATGGGAGTTCTTTATATCCTGGACGAACCATCGATCGGCCTTCACCAGCGAGACAACGACAGACTTCTTTCCACTCTTTGCAGGTTAAGGGATCTTGGAAATACAGTGATTGTAGTAGAGCACGATGAGGACACAATTCGCGCGGCGGATCATGTGATCGACATTGGACCTGGAGCAGGTCTGGGCGGCGGACGAGTGGTGGGAGAGGGAAGGCCGGAAGACCTGATTGCATCTCCTGAAAGCATCACTGGGATGTATCTCAGTGGAAAAAGAAAGATCGATGTGCCCGCAACGCGAAGAGAAGGAAACGGAAAGAAACTGGTCATTCGGCGCGCGCGCGAAAACAACCTGAAAGGCATCGATGTGGAAATTCCACTCGGCAAACTGATTGCAGTGACCGGAGTTTCGGGATCAGGAAAGTCCACTCTGGTAAACGACATTCTTTACGAAGCGCTTGCAGCCAAAATCGGGGAGGGCCGGCACCATCCAGGGAAGCATGATCGCATAACGGGTGTAGAAGCACTCGACCGAGTCATTTGCATTGACCAGGAACCTATTGGCAGAACACCCAGATCAAACCCGGCCACATACACTGGTCTTTTTACTCCCATTCGTGATCTCTTCTCACGCCTTCCAGAGGCGAAAGTTCGCGGATATGCTCCCGGCAGATTTAGCTTTAACGTTGCCGGCGGAAGATGCGAAAACTGCGAAGGGGCAGGCATCATCACAATTGAAATGCACTTCCTTCCAGATGTCTACGTAACGTGCGACGTATGCAAAGGAAAGCGATTCAATCGAGAGACCCTGGAAGTGAAGTTCCACGGCAAGAACATTCATGATGTTCTCGACCTGACCGTGGACGATGGAGTGGAATTCTTTCGAAACATTCCTCTGGTGGCGCGCAAACTCGAAACTCTCCAGGAAGTGGGCCTTGGTTACATTCGACTTGGCCAGGCAGCCACTACTCTCTCTGGCGGAGAAGCGCAGAGAGTAAAACTCGCCACTGAGCTCTCCAAGAAGAGTACGGGAAGAACTCTCTACATTCTGGACGAACCAACCACAGGCCTTCATTTCGAAGATATATCCAGACTCCTCAGCGTACTTCATTCTCTCGTAGAAAGAGGAAATTCCATGGTGATCATCGAACACAACCTCGACGTCATCAAGACTGCAGATCACCTCATCGACCTTGGACCGGAAGGTGGAGACGAAGGCGGGCAGATCATCGCAGAAGGAACGCCCGAAGAAGTAGCGGCCAATCCAGCAAGCCACACTGGCAAATACCTCGGACAAATCCTGGCTCGTGGGAGAAAGTCAGCCTGATGTGGCAAAGTCCTGAAATCTCTGCGCAAGAATTTGCGCAGTATCAGAGACTCCTGTACGAGCTGACAGGCATTTCCTTGAATGATACAAAAAAGCCTCTCGTTGCAAGCAGGCTACTACCCAGGTTGCGCCACTATGGGATGAAATCCTTCAGCGAATATCTGAGGCTTGTCAAAACGGATCCCAACGAAAGCCAGCACATGACGGATCTTCTGACGACGAATGAAACCAGATTTTTTCGCGAAGATGCGCATCTTGCTTTCTTAAAAAGCGAGCTGCAAAGAACCAGTGGCCAGGGCAAAAGCTATTCCCTGTGGAGCGCCGCCTCCAGCTCCGGAGAAGAAGCCTATTCGATGGCCATGATTTGTGCGGAAGTGCTCGGAGTGAATGGCTCCTTTCAAATCCTTGGAAGTGACATATCTCAAAGAATTCTGGACCGAGCCACAAGGGCAGTTTATGCGATGGATCGTGCCGCCACGATTCCGCTCGATCTCTTAAAGAAATATTGTTTGAGAGGAGTGCGCAGCAACGAAGGAACATTCACGATCATTCCCGAACTCAAGCGGCATGTTGAATTCAGGCAGGTGAATCTGCTTGAAATCCCAAGGTCTCTGGGTTCTTTTGATTTCGTGTTTCTGCGAAATGTGATGATCTACTTCGATCAGCCAACCAGATCACGCATTATAGAAAGCATTGCACCATTGCTTTCCAGAGACGGCTGCCTGATCATTGGATCGGCTGAATCTCTGCTGGGAATTACAACGTCACTCGTCAGCGCCGGACCAAACGTTTATCGGAGAAAGCAATGAAGAAAATCGGCGTGATGATTGTGGATGATTCTGCCGTTGTTCGCACGGTCCTTACCACTGTACTCACTTCTGTCTCTGACATTGAAGTCATCGCAACTGCAGGTGATCCAATCTTTGCGATGGAGAAGATGAAGAAAAGATGGCCGGATGTCATTGTTCTCGACATTGAAATGCCGCGCATGAACGGAATTGATTTTTTAAAAACTCTGATGCGCGATCATCCAACTCCGTGTGTCATTTGCTCTTCTCTGACTGCGGAAGGAACTTCTGTCGCCATGCAGGCGATGGCCGCAGGTGCGGTTTCCATTATTTCAAAACCGAAGATGGGAACAAAGGAATTCCTCGAAGAAAGCAGAGATCGCATTGTGGATGCAGTCCGTGGTGCCTCGCAATCTCAGCTCAAGCCAATCGATGCACAGGACCTTCCTCCCAGAGCACCGGAACCAGCGGCAGATAAGCCGGCGGTACACACAAGCTACAAAAGAATGGTTGTGCTGGGCGCATCCACCGGTGGAACCATGGCCATCGAACAGGTGTTAAGCGGACTGCCGGCTGATTGTCCGGCGGTTCTAATCGTGCAGCACATGCCAGAAAAATTTACACATGCTTTCGCGGATCGCCTGGACAAGAGCATGCGAATGTCTGTGCGCGAAGCTCAAAATGGAGATCCAATCATGCCTGGCAGGGTGCTGATTGCTCCGGGAAACCAGCATATGGAAATCAAAAGAACTGCCACGGGTCTGGAAGCAGTCGTTCGCAGCGGGGACTACGTGAATCGCCACAGGCCAAGCGTGGATGTTTTGTTTGAATCCGCGGCGAAGCTGGGAGGGACCAGTTTCATCGGTGTCATTCTTACAGGTATGGGTGGAGACGGTTCGCAAGGACTGCTATCGCTCAAAGACAAGGGCGCGCGTACGATTGCCCAGGATCAGGCCACATCCGTTGTGTTCGGGATGCCCCAGGAAGCAATCAAACTGGGAGCCGCGGAACTCGTGCTTCCCATTGACAAGATAGCCGCAGAAATCCTTAAACTCGCGCGATAAGCCCGGGCGTGATGCCATTAATCGCAATTGACCGGGTATCTGCCGGTTTTTTTCTCGACTGACACGGTGTTATTCCGGGGAGCATTGCATGATTCAGAACAATTACTTCAATACAAATGAAGACCTAAAGAAGCAATTCAGCGATATCATTGATTGGAAAGAAATCGTAGATGCATTTGAGAACGGTTTTGCAGACGCAGAGGAATACAAAAAGACAAGCAACGAACATCTGCAGTACGCACCCTCCAACTACGAAGACGCAATCGAATACTACAGAACCCTTCTAGAGAATCTGGGCGACATTACAGGAACGACTGTCGCTTCGTTGGCAGCTGAAATGGACCGAATCGGTCTGAAATATGACAGCGGCAACGTCACGTTCCCGGATGCAATGATCAAAGCATACAAAGCCGTTCAGGAAACAGGCCTGCAGCCTTACGGAATCAGCCGTCGTCGCGGCGGCCTGGGAATTCCTTGCACGGTTCAAGCTTTGATGATGGAACTTCTAGGAAGGGCAGATGCATCTCTGGCCATTGCTCTTGGTTGCGCGAATCTCGCAGAAACAATCGAACGATTCGCGTCCAAAGAAATGTCTGACAAGTATGTGCCGCTTATGGCATCCGGTGAACTCACAGGTGCCATGGCGCTCACAGAACCAAATTACGGTTCAGATCTCCCTGGCGTGCAAACAAAAGCCGAAAAAGGCGCGGACGGAATATGGCGCCTGACTGGAACAAAAAGATTCATCACGCATGCATGCGGATTTGCAGGAACTCCTTCCGTAATTCTGACTCTGGCACGCACCGGATCACCGACCAGTGGCGCGCGCGGACTTTCGTTTTTCCTTGTGCACGGCAAAGATGTTCACGTCGCAAGCATTGAAAAGAAAATGGGCCTTCACTGCTCACCTACCTGCGAAGTAGTCTATGACAACAGCCCCGGTGAACTAATTGGCGAAGAAAGCCAGGGTCTTGTGAAGTATGCGATGGGAATGATGAACACTGCGCGCCTCTCTATCGCAGCCCAGGCAATGGGAATTGGAAGTGCGGCTTACTTTGAAGCTAAGAAATATGCATCAGAGAGAGTGCAGTTTGGCAAGACCATCGACAAGATCCCGGCTGTGCGAAAAATGCTGGATCTGATGGAGCGCGAAACAGCTGCTATGCGATGCCTCCTCATTGAGGCCTCACGAACCGTTGACATGTATCTGTGGAGACTGGAAAGACTCGAACACAGTGGCCTTCCAGACCGCGAAGTTCGCAAGGACGAGCAAGTGCGCAAGTGGGAAAAACTCGCCAACTACTTCACACCGCTCTCCAAATACTACACCAGCGAAATGTGCAACAAAGTGGCGTATGACGCCGTTCAGATTCATGGCGGGTCCGGTTACACAGAAGACTACGATGTATCTCGAATCTTCCGCGACGCTCGCATCACCAACATCTACGAAGGAACCACACAGCTCCAGGTTGTTGCATCCATTGGTGGCGTTGTGGCTGGCATGGCTCCGGCAGGTCACCTGCGCGCTTACCTGGACGAAGAAATGGCAAAATTCCAGCCGTCTGCGGAGCTCACTCAGATCCGCGCCACTCTGGAAGACGCAATCACTGCTTACAAATCCATCAGCGACGGCGATTCGCGCGACATGCTCTCTTTTGAACTCGTAGAGATGTCTGCTCGCCTCATTGCTGGAATGCTTCTGGAACGCGCCGCATCCCGCCAGCAGGGCGCGGATCGTGCGGACAGACTTAGAATTGCAAAGCTATACAATTCAGACAGTCAGGCTATCTGTGCTGCAAACACCACGAAAATCAAAAACGCAGGTTCTCTTGTGACAGCGTGATGGGAACTCCCAGCATCTGAACGCAAAAAGGCCGGGAAAACCCGGCCTTTTTTTTGAAACAAATCGGGATGACTGGATTTGAACCAGCGACCGCACGCCCCCCAGACGTGTGCGCTACCCCTGCGCTACATCCCGTTCATTCAGCAAAACGGTGCCAGGGTCGTGCGTCAAGTTCTATACTAAACCGAGCGTTTCATCCAGACCCGCCATCAAATTCAAATTCTGTATGGCCTGACCCGCAGCACCCTTTACCAGATTGTCGATCGCGGTTACAATCACGGTGACATTTCCGCGTGATCTAATTCCAACGTCGATGTAGTTTGTGTGCTGGATTCGCGCGAGCTGTACATCTTCTGGCGCAGACAAAAGGCGAACAAATGGCTCACCTTCGCACGCATGTGCGAACTTTTCTGCGAGTTCAGGCATTTTCTTCCAGAAGATTGTGATCGTGGATAAAATTCCCCGAAAGAGAGGCAAGAGATGGGGAGTAAAAACGATTTTGTCCGCAAGCTTTCCTGCGGCTGAGTATTCTTTTATTTCTGGCCAGTGCTGGTGCCCTAGAATCTTGTATGCGCGAAAGTTTTCGTAAACGGATGAATAAGAAAATCCTCCATCTTCTACGCGCCCTCCGGCGCCAGAAACTCCAGATTTCGCATCAATAGAAACTCCAACCATATCCTCTGCAAATTCCTGGAGGATAGAAAGAGGGAAGATCACTCCAGTTGGAAAGCAACCGGGGTTTGCAATCAGGTTGGCAGTGCGAATCTTCTGGCGATAGAGTTCCGGAATCCCATACACGCATTCCTTCATCGTGTCCATTGCGTTGTGATCCAGTTTGTAAAATTCCTTGAACTGTGCTGGATCGTGCAAACGAAACGCACCGCTCAAGTCGACTACGCGATGACCCTTTTTTCGTAACTCAGGGACTCTTTCTAGAGAAACCTCGTTGGGAGTGGCCAGAAATACAAAAGCATCCTGGGGAATCGGATCGCTGTGCAACTGGAACGTTAGATTTTTCTTTGGTCTGGGTAAATCAGGGAATGTCTCTACCAGTGTTTTCCCGACATGCTTGTCAGAAGTGACATGGGAAACTTCAAAAAGAGGGTGCGCGGCGAGAATGCGAAGAAGTTCTTTCCCCGTAAACCCCGCCGCGCCCAATACGGCAGCTTTTCTGGCTATCGGCTCAGTCATTCAGGCGGAATAATCTCTCCCGTTTCTTCGTCGATCTCCATTTCTGGAGGTTTACCAGCAGCCTCTTTTTTTAAGAGGCTGTCTTTTTCTTTATGTTTCTGGCGAATTTCCTGTTCCACCTGATCGGCGGTTTTTGGATTTTCGCGCAGATACTGGCAAGTATTCTCGCGACCCTGGCCTACTCGGTCCCCTTTGTAGGAATACCAGGTTCCGGTTCTTTCCAGTATACCAAGTGAAGTGCCCAGATCCAGAAGGCAGCCTTCTCGGCTGATTCCTGAATCAAACAGAATATCAAATTCTGCCTGGCGGAAGGGAGGAGCCATTTTGTTTTTCACTACTTTGACTCTCACACGATTTCCGTATGCCTCATCTCCCTTCTTGAGAGTTTCAGTGCGGCGAATGTCCAGACGGATAGAAGCATAGAACTTCAATGCGTTTCCACCTGTGGTTGTTTCAGGAGAACCGAACATCACACCGATCTTGTTGCGAATCTGATTCACGAAGATCACAGTAGTGTTGGATCTTGAAATAGTGCCTGTGAGCTTTCGCATGGCCTGGCTCATGAGTCTTGCATGAAGACCCATTTGCGCATCTCCCATGTTTCCTTCCAGTTCTGCTTTTGGAACGAGTGCTGCCACTGAATCCACGACCACAATATCCACGGCATTGGACCGCACTAGAGACTCAGCAATTTCAAGAGCCTCTTCTCCATTGTCCGGTTGCGCGACCAGCAGGTCATCAATGTTGACTCCTAGCTTTCGCGCGAACTGCGGATCCAGTGCATGCTCTGCATCCACGTAGGCTGCAATGCCCCCCGCCTTCTGTGCATGCGCGACTGTGGAAAGACAAACAGTTGTCTTGCCGGATGATTCAGGTCCAAAGATTTCTACAATGCGACCGCGCGGAAGTCCGCCGACTCCAAGAGCCATATCCAGAGTGAGCGCTCCTGTGGGGATGGTTCCCACTTCTTGAAAAGCACTCTCATCTCCCAGTTTCATGATGGAGCCTTTCCCAAATTGCTTTTCAATTTGCTGGATGGCTCCCACCACCGCCTTTTTGCGTTCCTCTAACTGAGGATTGGGAGCATTGCGGTCCGGTCTTCTGGTCTCTACCACTTCCAGTTTCCTTGCCTTCGTAGCCATTTACATCTCCTCGGGCTGCTCTTCCAGGAAGTTGCAGCCAATCTTTTTTGCCATCCTATTTGACCGGTGTGACATAAAAAGCCATACCAGAACTAGGTAACATTTGTCAAGTAGATTTAGTTTTACCGTGAAGGATAATTCGCCAGTAGGTTCGCCCATAGGCGATCATTCCTGCCAGGAATATGAAGAAAATAAGAGCAGCAGAAATCCATGCGTCGAGCCAGATTCCAGTAAGACCCTTCAATTTGAAGTACGGAGTCAGAACGTGCCAGATCACAGAAAGGGCCACGGCTCCCACTCCAAATTTACCCCACATATTGGGGCTTCCCTGCATATCTCTCTTGAAATAGAGGTAGGATCCGACCCAGACACCGAGTATTTCCCGAAATACGCAGAACCCAAAAACAAACCACGGGAATCCATAGTGGAGGGCGCAGTCGAGCATGGCCACCAGAGTCACCGTCTTGTCTGAGATGGGATCCAGATACTGGCCTAGTTTTGTAATCTGATGCAGTTTGCGCGCCAAAAATCCATCTAAGAAATCAGAGATCACAGCGCCGGAAATCAAAGAGAGGAGGACCCACAGCATGGGGCCGCCCGGGTCTTCCCGGTAGGCTCCACCCAGCCACACGTAGACGGGCAGCAGGATCATTCTGGTCATAGTCAGAATGTTCGAAGCATTCCAGATCTTCTCTTCAAACACCTCTGAGAATTTCATGGCTTGCTAGTGGTGCCCTCCGATTCAGATCGGTCAAGGTTTTTAGCCCCTTCCAGCCTTTTCAGAATGCGCACTTCACCGCGGTAAAAGCCTCGCCATTCTCTGGGATGAAATGCGCTGCGGAGAAATATTCCATAGTCTCCATTTTCAAATCGAAACCTGAGAGAAGATGCGTCGAGAGCATACAGACCTTTCGCGGATGATTCTTCCGATTTCATTTCTACGAGCCCGTCTTCTTTGAAACGAATCTCTTCTTGCGTGGCGCTGGGAACCATGGCAAATCGACCGCTCAGTTTTTCTGGAGAGACAGACAGGCCGCGATCTACCTGGGGTTTTCCCCCGCATGCCATCGCGAGAAGTGAGAAGGCGAGAACTAGTTTTCGCGTGGATACCATTTTCCTGCCTCAGTCACTCCAAGATCAATCCGCCTGGAATAGCCACCAGGCGCATTCACAAAAAAAGTAGCTTTGCCGCCTTCCTGGCTGGAGAAGTCGCCTGCGCCCGTCCAGTTTGCCTCTCCCCTGGATGCGTGAACCTGGGTCCACATGGTTCTGCCACCTTCTGTAGTTCTCTGGAATTCTAGCTCGTCTATCTTGCTATCCTTGATACCTGCGATGGAAAAAACAAGAGGCGCTGGATCGAGCTTGCGAGTGTCCACACCGCGCGCGCGGAAATACATTGTGCTTGTAGATTTGAAAAAAAGATCCGCGGGCAGAAGTCCATCCATGGATGAGTTGTAATCCAGCGATATAGACCTGGGGCTCTGCTCGTCTCCGGTTAGATATTCCATGGATACATTGTTTTGCTCGTTGTCGTACTTCAGATGGATGGTCTGGTGCGGGAGGTCTGAATCAAACCCGAGAGCGTAATCGCCTTCCAGGCGAAATCCATCCTTCTGGTATCCGGCGCGAGCACTGATTCCTCCGCCATTTTTGCTGATGTTGATGGGGACGGATTCGTTTGTAACGCCCGCGATTCCTTTCGCAACGATGGATCCATTCATGCTGAAATAGCTGAGCAAGTTTGCCTGAGCCTGAGTCTTTCTTCTCTGAGTCCAGAGGGGACCTGTGTCTTCCGCTTTTTCCGCATCTTCTGCCGTGCCGATTCCTTTGAGGTGGGAGTGTGCTCCAAACATCGCGCGGGCAATTCGCGGTAAATCCAGAGTTGCTACTTCCCCTTCAATCACAAGCGGACCACCGGAAAATAAGTCAGGACTGTCTCCAAAACGAAAGGGACCCGAAGCGTGAAGTGTGAACGCATGATCGAGTGCTTTTCCTTTCGCATCAAATTTCAAATCCGATGAAAGAGAAATGCTCGCAGCATCGATTTGAAAATTGACATCATGTGCAGGAATGTATGCGGCATTCTCGAGGCTCGCCGTGATCTCTTCGATTTGTTCTCGCACTTCCTGGAGAGCACGAAATCTGGATTTGATTTTGAAATTCAATACTCCCGTCTGAAAATACGGAAGAGACTGGATTCGACCTTCGAGCTCGCGCGCAGCAATTCCCTGGGATGCAAGCTTCTCCGTCATTCGAATCGAAAATGTTGGATCACTCATGTCAAAAGATGCGATGAGGCCAATGTTTTCTTTCCAGACATGGCCTCCGTTTAGATTGATGCGCGCTTCATGCTTCCCGCGAACGATTCCAGATTCGAAGTCTGCCATTTCTCCATGGAAATCATAGGCAAGGGAAGATGAATCCATCGAAAGAGTGCCTTTGCCGCTAACGCTCCCCGCCGATTTTGCCAGTATGCTCGGGAAATAAGAAGCTGCTTCCGAAAGCGGAAGTGAATTCACTTTGAAACTACTGCCGAGGTGAGCTTTGAGAATGCGAAAGTCGCTCTTGATGACCCTTTTTCCTTTGAGCGAAACATCCAGCCTCCCGTCCACGCGGTTGTCTCCCGGAGTGAGACGACCGGATAGAGTGTATCTGGCAGGCTTTGAATCGATCAGGATGCCGTCGAAGTCAAGCTTCCAATCTCCGCCTTCATTCTTTCTCAGTACATCGAGAAGCTCAAAGAGTCTTGCTCGCGGTAAATTCTCAGGCACGATTCTGCCACCCGCAATTCGTATCTGCGGAGTTAGATTTTTTTTCATTGCCTTGAATGGCGATATCTCAACGATCAAGTTCTCTCCATGGAAGAAAACGGGATCATTTCCGAATCGCGCGCTCACACCCGTGAGCACCACGCCCTGAAGAATCTCGAATCGTGCGCCTCGAATGGACAGTTCAATCCCCGCAGTCTCTTTGGCCTGAGCAATGATCTGTGATTTGATTTCTGCAAGAGGCAGACTGCGCGTAAAAGCACGTTCCACCGGACCGGCAAGCGCAAAGGCAAGGACGATCACCGCAAAAACGGCCGCCAAGATCATGATGGTCTTCTTATTCATGAGCCCAGCGCCAATCTTTCCTCACTGGAAGATTCCTGCAACTGTTCATAACTGGAAGCTGCTCGAAACAGACCGTTTCCTGATCTACTATCCAGAGGGCATGGAGGAGACCGCGCGGGAGGCTTCCAGGCTGGGCGAAAATGCAGCTGCCAGATATGAGAAAATTTTTTCGCATAGGCTTACAAAACAGATCCCGGTTTTTCTTTATGCCTCCGCACAGGACTTCGCCACCACCAACATTCTGCCGTTTCCACTGGATGAATCCACCGGAGGCTTCACAGATTTCTACAGACGTCGCGTGGTTCTTCCTTTTCAGGGAGATCCAGCAGTCATGCGACATGTTCTGGACCATGAACTGGTACACGCATTTCAATTTGACATTCTCCAGGGTGAACGTCTGGGCTCCATGCCTCTCTGGCTCATGGAGGGAATGGCAGAATATTTGTCGAGCGGCTGGGACCAGACTGCGGAGACCTACGTTCGCGATGCTGTGCTAAACAATCGCATGCCGGAGCTCGTAGACCTGCACAATGAATCAGTAAACGACGCATACGCGTACTACAAAGGAGGGCAGGCTGTGATGATGTTCATCGCAGATACATATGGAATCGATCGAATCCCATTTCTTCTTCGCGCCGCGCACAACACAAATCGTATAGACGAAGCAATTCGCCTAACGTTCAAAACCAGTGCAAACGAATTCAATCTGGCTTTCGCGCGTTACCTTCGCGCTCGTTACGCGCTTGCTTCGCGCGCCTACGCAGAAACAAAAGATCTTAGAATGCGAGAGGTGACAGATCGATATGAATCACAGACAGGCTTTCAGATCCGCCCTGCTGTTTCCCCGGACGGACAGTCCATCGCCTATCTAACCGTAGACGGAATCTTTCCAGCCATTGTAATCAGGCCGGCACCGGGGCCAGGAATTACAAAAAAGAGACAGGAGACAAAAAAGATCGTCCTTCGCGCCTTACGCTCCAGCGATTACGAAGAAGTGCAACTTCTCACAACGAAGCTTTCTTATTCTCCTGATGGAAAATCTTTGATGGTAGCGGGAAGACGTCAGGGCCAGCAATCGATTTTGTTTTTCGACGTGGACTCAGGCGATCTCATCGAAAGCGAATCACATGCGCTTCCTCTCGACTCAATAGCTTTCCCTTCTATGTCGCCTGACGGGAGTAAGATCGTATTTTCTGGAACGATTTCTGGAAAAACAGATCTATACATTTTAGAGAAAAGGTCAGGCATGCTCAGGCGCCTGACCTCTGATGCGCGCTACGAAAGCAGCCCGGTGTTTTCGAATGCAGGAGATCAGATCTACTTCAGTGCTTCTTCTGAAAGCAAAATCGTGTCCTCACAGATTTACAGATTCGACCTTGCGTCCGGGAAAGTTTTTCAGATCACAAACATACCAGGACAAAATGGCCACGCAATCAGCCGACAGGACGGAAGCATTCTGTTTCTGAGCACGCAAGACGGAGTATCCAACGTCTTCTTGCTCGAACATGCTTCCACTCTTACGCAGCCATCCTCTGAAGTGTCAGCCATCACAGCCAGCCTCACCGGCATCTTCGACATTGCAGGTGCTGGCGAAAAAGGAATCGTATTCACAGAAAGAGTAGAGGGGGCATCTGAAGTTAGACTGATGCCGGATGTACGCACCACACAGAAGCTCGACGAAAACCTGATTACTTTCCATGCGAAACCCGCGCCCATGATGGAGCTCGAAAGGCAGAGCGCGATTCGTCAAATTGGAGGAGAATATTCACCTTTCCTTGCGATAGAAGGAATGCCATTTGTTTTTGTCACTGCAGCAGGAGGGCCGGATGGAAAGACTTCTGTGGCAGCCCTGGGATTCATGTCTCTGGCAGACGAATCAGGGGATCATAGACTGTCCACTCTCGTAAGCTACAATGCTCGCCCCGCAGAATTGAATCTGAACCTGGAATATGCGTATTTGAAATATCGCACGGACTTCTTCGTGGGCGCCTACAGACAGAGTGGAATATTCGCAGTCTTCAACTTTCTGGACTTCAGCCTCAATAGCTTGCTTTACAATCCGTACTTTCGCGTTCTCGATCAGAATACGACCGGTGCCTACGGCGGATTTGAATATCCACTGCATAGCTTTGGTTCCATTTCCCTTGTCATGAGTGCAGGCCGCGAAGAAAGAATCTACGATACAGTGCGACCGGAAGAAAAACAACAGCCAGATCTTTTCCAGAATCATCAATCTCTTGGATTTGCCTACCAGTACAACAACATCGTTTATTCTATGTATGGTCCCCTGGACGGACACGCGTTTCTATTTCAATATTCGGTTCCCGTTCAATTCAATGGAAGGGACAGAGAGCTTTACGTTACCACAACCGAATTCAGATTTCATCATCTGTTTGACAATTACTCTTCTCTCGCCTTACGTGCGTTTGGTGCGACCGCATCCGGAAGAGACGCGTCTCTCTATCCGTTTCAAATTGGCGGATATTATACCATACGAGGATACAGATTTCTGGAATTTGAAGGCAAGCATGCATTCGTAATGAACCTCGATTACCATTTCAATTTCATAGAAGCATTGCGTTTTGGCGTTCCGTTCAGCTGGAGCCCGGGGCCGGTGCGTGGCGCGCTTTTCTTCGACGCAGGATCTGCGTTTGACAGACCTCAGGACTTTCAAGGCTATTCCAGAAAATCAGGAACCACTCGTGACTTGCATTTATCGTTTGGGGCTGGAATTCACTGGGCGAATTTCCTCTGGTTTCTCATACCGGGCGCGCTCATGAAAATCGAATGGGCCACCCCCTATGATACAAAAAGATCTCTGCCTCTTTCAAAATGGAAAGGTGCTTTCTCCGTTGGCTTTAACTTTTGAGAGGAATGCCGCATGACGTTCTTCCAGGCTCCGACTCGTCTGCGGCGTGCGAAACTCCGCGTAGACAATCAGTTTGTTTGACTCGATCGACCAGCATACAACCGCACCCGCGCGATTTCCCGAATCTTTGAGATCCTGTATATCGGGATCTGCATCCGGAGCAAGAATGCCAACTTCCAGTGCGAAAGAATGATCATCAAAACGAAGGAGTACAATTTCAGACGTACACGCACTGTCATGAATGCTTATGATTTCCCCGATGAAACGGTCGAGCTCTCGCCTGCTTGAAAAAACCACAAGGCTGGCCTGAGATGGGATGCGAACAGAGGGATGATGAAAGCGAATGTAGCGAAGAACATCGAGCGCGACCGGAGCCACTGGAGTTCGACTCAACCTCTTCTCAAGCCGGACGCGCAATGAATGCAATCTGGAAAGAGCAGGGATGGCCGCGTCCTTTTGCACTTTGCCCTGACTGAGCATCTCTTCAAAATCAGAGGCAGTGCGCGAAAGAGCGGACACTGCCTGGAGTGCAATTTGTTCACGCTCGGAGGCCCTTTTCTGCTCTCTTCTCCTGTCTTGCTCAAAGCTGAGCGCCAGATTCTTTCTGGTGAGGGCGAGTTCCTCGAAGTCGCTTCTGATTCTAATCCCGACCGTGACAGAAAAGCAGGCTGCGAATCCAAGAAGTCCCAGAGGCACGTAGAGTGTTCCCGCCTGGCCGGCTACAGTGGTTTCTGCATCCGCCAGAGTAGAGAACAAAACACTCAGGAAACCAAGAAGCATCCATCCGGCCCCTCTGCGTTTTTCAATCACAAGTATGAAAAGCAAGAACAGACAAACAGCAAGCCCCGGCAGAAGATAGCAGCTAACGTATTCGGGTTGATACTTTCCGTAAACGGAGGCGTCGCGTGCGAAGATGAAAAATAGACTCAGGCAAAACGCACCGATCGAATAGACTGCGGATAGAATGCGCGTAATCGTGCGACGCAGTGTCGCAGGGCTCGTCTCAGGATCTCCCTGAAACAAAAGAGCAATCGCCCAGAAGTAAAGTGGAGGCATAAGGGCAAGCGCCGTGAGGTATTCCAGGCGCAGGCGAAGATCCGTTAGCTGGCGATCCGGAAACCATTCTTCCAGAACACTGTTGGATGCGGCACTTCTCACGGTGCACACAATCATCAACAGAGTAAAGACTGGAAGGGCGGCGCCACCACCGCGCGCGAGAAAGTAGATCAGAAAGAAGAACCCGGCGGCGTTGAGCATACCAAGAACCATAGCCTCCTGGTAGAGAGACCTGGCACGCTCTGCCTCTAAATCAGTTTCTTTGCCAAATCTGTATCCAAGAATTCCTCCGCCTCGCGCCACGTGATTGGATACGTAAAACAAAGTATCTCCTTCATGTATAGGAACAGACCAGGGCGCAATGCGTGGCCTTTCTTCCTCTGCGGTTTTTCCAGGAGTTCCAGACGAAGCGAGCATCGTGCCGTTTCTGTAAGCGGCCGCCGCAGCAGAGGATTCATAGATTCGAATGGTGTCTTTTTCCGGTCTGCAATTCAGACGCATTCGGTACGTTGCAAAGCCAGTCGCGCTATATCCCTGATCCTGCCAGTATCCAATCTTTACCGGTCTGAAATCTGAATCTTTTGCAACGTCAGGCGACTTTGAGAATGCCATTTCCCAGACAACGCGATCCAGACAGGGAGTTTCTTCTTTCAGGCAACCGACGGAGACGATCCAGCACAGCCCGACGGCGAGACAGAACGTCAGCCTCACTGAAATCGAACCACCTCATGCGGGAAGTACAGAACTGGCTTGCCCATCAGTGCAAAAGGAAAGCTCACCTGTCTTGCCAGTGCCTGCAATGGAAGGGCCGCAGAAATAGGAAACCTTTCGGAAACAAGAGTGCGCAGATCCACTCTGACTTCCGGGTAAAGCGAAAGCTGCATGCGCCTGGCTGCAGGAATCCCCATGGACGATTTTAGAAAATCAACTGTCTCCGGAATGCCGCGAATTTCATCGACCAGTCCACTTGCCAGAAAATCTTTTCCAGTGAAAACCTTTCCCTCTGCAAATCGCCTCACATGAGCCGGACTTTTTCCCCTGCCATCCGCCACTCTCTGTACGAACGTACTATAAGTGGATTGAATTTGATCGTCCAGTAAGCGACGTCCTTCGCGACCCACGGGACGCGACACCGAAAGAATGTCTTCGCTCCCTTCAAATCCAATTCGCGTAGATTCTACTCCGAGCTTCTCATAAAACTTTTCTGCATCTGGTTGCAGCCGAACCACTCCAATCGAACCTGTGATCGTAGATTCCAGAGAAAAAATACGATGCGCGGCGGAGGCGATGTAGTATCCACCGGAAGCAGCCACGGATGCCATCAGTGCGACGACGGGCTTTTTTTCTCCCAGGTAACGAAGAGCCTGATATACTATCTCAGATCCATCCGGTGTTCCACCTGGACTGTTGATCCAGACGATCACCGCCTCGTCTCTTGAATCTGCCAGATCATGGAGCAAATCGCGATACGCATGCCCGGAAATCATTCCTGATCTGGCATGATCCCCTTTTCGACCCGAATAGATAGCTCCTTCCATAGCAACAAAAGCAAAGCTCCGGCGTCGACTCAGGTTCAAAAGCTTGAACCTGGATCGCAAATGACGACGAACCAGAGCTCCATCGGACGTTATGCGCAATTGAGGTCCTTTTTGTTCGAGTTCTGGCTGCACGGTTGAGAAAGCATGCTTCACTGTTTCCCTGGGCTCCCCCGAAAGGTGACGCGCCAGATCCTTTTCCGTGATCTCGCGAGAAAAGAATCCTTCCGTCACAAGCTCAGAAGCAGACCAGAGAAGCTTGTTTTTGAATTTCTTCGCAAAGCCCGGGGCTCTCGCTTCCATTCCTCTGGCAATGTTCGCACGCAGCCCGCTGATGAGTTCTTCTAGATTCTCGCGCGCTTCTTTCGAGGGTCCGGAACGACTGAATGTTTCTCCGGCGCTCTTGTATTTGCCCGCTGAAAAAACTTCCATGCGAACACCAAATTTCTTGAGCAACCCTTTGAAGTAGTGAGGTTCGCTTGCGGGGAAGAAAGATGAATAAGAAGAAGCAGGCGAGGCGAATCGCTCACTGCAGCAGGAGAGCAAATAAAGCGTGCGAATTCCACCTCCTTCGCTGTGACCGATTACTTTCTTTCCTGATTTTACAATGCGATCAAGTGCCGCCGCAATCTGTTCCGTTTCCGCCATATTGTGCTGAACGTCTGGAATGGAAATCAGAACAGTCTGGATTTCGCGCTCTTCTTCCATAAGACCGAGCAATGCCAGATACTCCGCGAAATGCACATCATCGCGTGATGCGAACATAGACAGAACGCCACCGCTGCGAAATACTGTGAATCTGTCCGGGATCCTGTGAACCAGAATCGAACCTGGTTTGCGAACATTACGAATTCTACAATACAGCAACCAGAGGAATCGCAGAGGTAGAGTTAGAAGCTGGAAGAGAATCCGAATCATGCTGCACCGCCATTTGCGCTTGACGTAGAAGCTTCCCGTCCGATGGGGAGATGGGAGTCCAACTTGAAGCACATATTGTCCATCCTTGTAAAAAACCGGCCCGGTGTGATGAGCCATGTATCAGGCCTCTTCACGCGCCGGAGCTACAACATTGACAGCATCGCCGTTGGAGTCACGGAAAATCCAGCCGTCTCTGTAATCACGATCGTGCTAAAAGGAGACGAAAAGGCTCTGGGTCAATTCCAGGGACAACTTCTCAAGTTGCCCGATGTAGTAGAGGTGAAAAGCCTTCCATTTCACGACTCTCTGATCCGGGAACTGGTTCTGGTGCGAATCAAGTCAGACGGCTCAAAAAGAAATGAGATTTTTGGAATTGTAGAAGTGTTTGGCGGAAAGGTCGCGGAAGTAACGGAAGATTCTATCCTCATTGAAATACACGGAAGCGGCAGACAAATTCACGCCGCCATAGACATCCTGGCCCAGTTTGGTATTATAGAGATGGCGCGCACCGGCGCCATTGCCCTTGCGTATCGCACGGACACTGGCGCGGGTTAACTCACTGCTTTGACGGAGCGGGAATGTCAGGACGATCTGTCTTCCGCTTTGCCAGCATCAGGTTAGAATCACCTTTGCGAAACTTATAGCCAATCCCGAACGGAAGTGGTTTAGGATGATTCTTAGGGAGATACATTTCGTATAGATCTTTCTGATATTTCCCATCAAACAATGGAATGGGTCTCGTGTAAGACCCGTAAAACGTAAGATCAAAACTCTGTGGCTTGAAGTACTGAAGAGGAATTCCTGAATCATCTTGAAGGATGAGCTTGCTTTCGTCCAGGATGAAATTGCGAATAGTTGTAAAATCTTTATTATACATCAAATAAGAAGCAGCCTTGAGATACGTGGTTGGCGTACCCAGACTCTGAATGTATTTCAGGAAGTAAGGCTTCTTTGCCAGACCCTCTTCTGAAATATCAATGGAGAAATAATCCATGTGAGTGTATTCAGTGGCTCCTGGTTTTTGAAACACAACGCGAATTCCTGAAACGTAGTCCTCTGAGGTTGCAGCCGGTTCAGGTTTTCCGGAAAACGGATCCGGCAGAGATTCAATCTTCCCATCAGGATGCAGGCGAATGTTGTGCACTGAATGCACTTTGTTTCCTGTTCGCGCTGCAAATACGAGAAGCACGGGTGCCACACCGGAAAGCTTGGTTGCTTTCAAGTCGTTGACCATATGCAGAGTCTGAAAGAACGAATAGTTTAGAATGCTGCGAAGCGAAACCTGGAGACCGGCCAGACTCTGATTTACATCCGCCGGTTTCATTCCTTTCACAGAAGGCGGAGGTCCTGGAGGTTCGAGACCAAAGAAGACGTACTCTGACCCTTGCGGAAAGAAAGTATATATGTTCAGGAAATCAGCGCCGCTGAAAGGGTAGAAGATAAACCCTTCCGTTTTTCCAAGCACCTCATCGCGCCACTTACGCTGCGGCTCAAGTTGAGTTTTTTCCACTTCTGGCCAGATCTTTGCGAAGTACGCGCGCTGGCTTTCGGCTGCTGGAAGGCCTTCTAGATCAGAGATAGTGCTGCCTGCATCCGGCTCCATGCCTGCGAGGAAGCGCGCAATGTCGTTCCATTCGCGATGCGACTCTGAATTCTCACGGGCTGATGCCGGCGAATTGCCGCCTTTGCAGAGCAACAATGAAACGGCGAGTGCCGCGACAGAAATACGAAAATAAAAACGCATGAGTTTATAGAAAAAAACTCGACCTCAAGTCAATTATAATTTGCCGCGAAGGTCAGGGCGCCGATGCTTGTAAAGCGCGCGCACTTTTTGCGCCACCGTCTTTCCCAAATGAACAACACGGAAGCTCTAGCACGCCGGCTTGGATTCTGGAGCGCAAGCATCATAGTCGTGGCCAACATGATTGGCTCAGGCATTTTCGGAAACACCGGATACATCCAGGCACAGGTAGGTTCTCCCATCATGGTGATGGCATTGTGGACTCTCGGAGGACTCATTGCCCTGGCGGGAGCGCTCTGTTACGCAGAGTTATCCACCACGTATCCGCATGCTGGCGGAGAATACGTTTACCTAAAGCATATCTTTGGCGGGCTTCCCTCATTTCTTACTGGATGGATTTCTCTTCTCGTTGGATTCGCAGCGCCTGCGGCGGCAGCAGCACTTCTCTCCGGCGTCTACATGAGTGATTTCTTGAAAGTGGTTTATCCGGACACCATCCTTTCTCGCTTTCTGCTGGATGAAACCAATCGCAAGATCCTTGCTTCTGCGTTGATCATTCTATTTGGTATTTTTCATTCCTTCGGGGTCAAACAAAGTGGCCGCGTTCAAAATTTTCTGACTGGATCCAAAATCATTGTCATCATTCTGTTTGCAGTCGGCGGCCTCACTCTTGCTCACAGAAACCCGGGCATTCCCATTCATCAGGCATTTTCAGGCGCAGTCAAACCAGAGGGACTGGGCGTTGGGCTCATGTTTGTTATGTTCGCCTACAGCGGATGGAATGCTGCGTCTTATCTCGCAGAAGAAATCAAACAGCCGGAAAAGAATCTGCCCAGGTCTCTCATTGCTGGAACTCTATTTACCATCATCATCTACCTTGTGATGAACTACATTTACTATCTGGCCGTTCCCGCAACAGAACTGGCAGGGAAACCGGATCCGGCCGCTCAGGCAGCCAACCATCTGTTTGGAGAGAAAACAAATCGCATCTTCCACGTTGCCTTTAGCTTCATGCTCCTTTCCACTCTGTCCGCCTGTGTTATGATCGGACCCAGAGTGTATTACGCCATGTCCAGAGACGGGCTCTTTTTCAAATTCGCAGGGCAGCTCTCGCACACGGGCGTTCCTGTTCGCTCGATCTTCGTGCAGTGCTTTATTTCGCTTCTGTACATTTTGCTTGGAACCTACGAAGACATCCAGACCTACATGGGCTTCTCCCTTTCATTGTTTCCAGTTTTGACTGTGTTCGGACTCATTTTGCACAGAAAACGATTCCCGAAATTAGAGAGAGCTTACAAATCTCCTCTCTTCCCATTTCTTCCCATCATGTTCATTCTACTGTCCGGGCTCATTGTTCTAACGAGTTACCTGGATAGACCGCGCGAAGGGAACTTCGCATTGTCTGTTGTGCTGGCCGGAGTTCCTATGTACTATTTGTGGATGCGTCTTCGCGCCGGGAATTCCACGCACCTTCTGGCTCTGATCACCTTACAGGTGCTATGCGTTCTTGCTGCTGGCGTTGCGTACCATGTCCTCAAGTACAATCCGGACGCACTTCATATGAGTCTGGCAGCACTTGGCGTGGAAGTGATCAGTGTGGCTGTGTTCTCTTACTGGCTGCGGAGACAATATCAGTCTCTAGCTCGGTGAAAATTTCAGAGAGCCCCGATCCAAGACCCACCACTAGAGCACGAGGCGATTTTTCAGGAAGCGCAATGGATCTATTGTACAGCTTCTGAAACACCACGCCACCATTTGTAGCAGAAGAAGAAATCAAGAAAAGTTGAACAGATACCTCCGCGCGAGGCGAAGATCTAAAATCACCCGAAAGATTCTGTATCACTCCCTCTAGAACAAAGTCTTCGCTCAGAGAGGAGGACGAATCCACGACCGTGGCAAAAGATCCTGCCTGGAACAGCCAGTTGCGCGCCGCTTCCGAAACCATGGCCCCTGCATCCGTCAAATATTCGTTGTAAAAGTCTGTGTCATACTGCACATCTCCGGTTCTGTACACCAGGCTTCGAGTATCAAAGCGAGGCGAAACGCGAAATCGCCTGACTCTCAGGATTCCAGGCTGTGCGGCGACCGGAGGACCTTTCCTGGGTATGTCGAGGCTGAAGTATTGTCGTGCCGGATACTGGCGATCCGACACACAATGAGAACTCAGCAAAAGCAGAAATGACAAGACCAGGTATTTCAATGACTGAAACTCGTGCTTTTTTCCGGTGCCGTTCCAAACAAAAGAAGGGAAGGGTATCTCTTCGCCGTTCCGGTCAATTCTTTCATATCGCGCGAAGCAGTCTTGAGGTTTTCCAGCGTTTCTTCCATTTCACTTTGATTTCTGGTCAGAAGCTGATCAATGCGAGACATAGTCTGATTCAATTTCGCAAGAGACCCGCCTACGTTTTCTGGAATGCTTTTTGTTTCAGGCGAAGACAATAGTTCGCGAAAGGAATTATTTGTCTTACGCACTTCTCCAAGAAGTGCCACCGCTTCCGCACGCAGCTCCGGAATTTTCGCATCGTCTACGGCTTTTGTGCCGCTAATTAAAAAGCGATCGAGGTCCACGGCAAGATTCTCCACATTGGAATCCTCAAGCTTACGAAAGAACCGGTCTATGTTCGCGGAAAGGCGAGTGATGGTGCTCGGAGCGCTCGGGACATAGACAGATCTGGGAGCCCAGACAATGGGCAGTGGTTTGTTTTGATCCGGTGGAAGATAATCCAGCTCAAGATATGCAGTTCCTGTCAGACCCTGTGACGTGAGGCGAACGCGAAGACCGTCCTGAATCATTTTCTGAAGAATCGTGTCGTCCTGACCGCGCATACCGAGAGGGTCCGTAAGTGCGATTCGCACAAGCACGTACTTACCATACTTGTAGTAGTCATCTTCGGATAACTCCCCGTAGGTGTTTCGCACAAAGCCAATCGATTCCACCGTGCCGATCTGCACTCCTCTGTGCTTCACCGCAGAACCAACATCCAGGCCCTGGACGGATTCATCGAAATACGTTTCCATGCGAATGGTCTTTTTGAAGAAAGAGCCGGCTCCAAGCAATACCAGACCAACGGACAGTAGCAGGAATCCGGACATAACAAACAAACCGATCTTGTAGTAACGGGTCTTGCTTTTCACGCCTCACCCCTTGAGAAAAACTGTTTCACTCGGGGAACGGTGCTCGCGGCAAGATCCCCGGGCTTTCCGACAGCGATAATCCCTCGCGCGGACTTGTCGAGCATGATCACGCGGTCCGCGATCTTCTGGATGCTGGAGAGTTCATGCGATATGATAACGAACGTAATGCCCAGATTACGAGACAAAAAATAAATCAGGCGATCCAGTTCAAACGAAGTAACAGGGTCAAGTCCGGCTGACGGTTCATCCAGAAATAGAATCTCAGGATCCAGCGCCATCGCGCGCGCAATGGACGCGCGCTTCAACATACCTCCACTGATGCGCGAAGGGAAGTGATGATCATAACCTTCGAGACCCACAAGCTTGAGTTTCATGAGTGCGAGCAAATCCTGAGCTTCCTCGGGTAAGCCCGAATACTCTTCCAGGGGAAGTCTTACATTTTCAAGCAATGTAAGAGAGCCCAGCAATGCTCCTCCCTGATACATCACTCCGAATCTGCGAAGGATGGCAGATCGATCATCACCTGTAGCACCTACAAGATCGCGATCACCAAACACAACAGAACCTGGATCTGGTTCTACAAGACCAACCATGCTTTTGAGCAGAGTACTTTTGCCGCAACCGCTCCCACCAATGATAAACAGAATTTCCCCGCGTCCGACTTCAAAATTCACATTTTCCAGAATCGTCGTGCCATCGTACATAACGCGAAGGTCCGAAACGCGAATGAAAGGTGGTTCCAGGTTCGCTTCCATCACCATCCCATAAAATAGAATATCACGGCAAAGATCCCGTCAAAAACTGCGATCAAAATGATTCCGCTGACTACAGCACTGGTCGTCGAAGCTCCCACCGCACTGGCGCCGGCCTTTGTCTCAAGACCACGGTAGCATCCGATCGCCGCGATCAGCACGCCGAAAACCGTTACCTTGAAAAGGGCTCCCAGAAGATCGGAAGTGGCGGCGGCGGATTGTACCTGCTGCACGTAGGTTACAAAAGGAAAGCCAAGCGATAGCATCACAACCGCACCACCCGCGAGTCCCGCGAGTTGAAAGAATAAAGTAAGGAGTGGTGCGACGATCAACGATGCGATGATGCGCGGAACCACCAGGAATTTCATGGGATCGAATCCCATCGTTACAATCGCATCGATCTCCTCATTGATTCGCATCGTTCCGATTTCCGCGGCAAACGCAGAACCAGATCGCCCGGCAAGGATCACGGAAGTCATGAGCGGTCCTAGTTCGCGAATCATAGAAAGACCAATCAGATTTGCGACGAATATCTCTGCGCCAAATCGACGCATGGGAATGGCAGATTGAAACGCAAGAATCAACCCGATCAAAAACCCAATCATCCCAATCAGAGGAAGTGCCCCGACTCCAGCGCTTTCGCAGGTGATGAATACATCTTTCCATCGGATGCGCGAAGGATTGCTAATAGATTTCATCAGAGCCACAAACAACTCGCCACAAAAGGCAGTGAATTCCTTCACTTTTTCCCAGAGACTGACCGTACGCCTTCCAATCGCATCAAAGTGCCACCTGATCTCTTCGTCTTCCCAGGTTTGTTCCAGGATTGCACGATCGAACAGATGATATAGTTTCCTATACGATTCTGCCAGGCCAACTATTTCAAAAGGCAGGTCGAGGGTAGATTGATGCTTCTCTAGATGAATGAGGAGGGCAGCCCCCGCCGTGTCCATAGCGTCCACCCGGTGAGCGTCCACAGAGATCCCGCGCACACCAGTCTTCAATTTGTGCATAATCTCTGGAAACATGCTTCCGGCAGTCTCGAAGGTGAGGGGGCCGTCGAATGTGATGCGAAGAGAATCTCCAGAAACTTCAAAACGAACAGACATCGCAGTTCAATGCCTGGAAAAAAATTCGAAAGCCGGAGCTAGTTGAGAATCCCAGAAGCGATAGTCATGGCCGTAGCCAGCTTTCAAATGCACCTCAACGAGTGTCTTATCGCGTGCGGACAAAAGATCTCCGAACATCTGGGTTTGGTCCGGTGGAACCACACGATCGTCCAGACCATGTGCCAGATAAATAGGAGTCTGCCATTCTGAAGCGCGTCGGGCAGGGTTATCGCGGCCTTTCCATCGATCCGGAAACAGTGCATACGGTCCCCAGATTGCGGCATTGATTGCTTCTCCTGGCATTCTCTCCTGGGCATAGTCTCCAGAGAAAGCAGCACCCGCTGCAAATAGTTTAGGATTCTCAAGTATGGTCATAGCCACACCACGTCCTCCGGTGGACAGACCCAGAACGAAGTTCCTTTGCCCGGGCATCAAGAGCGAATAACGTTTCTGCATCTCCGGAATGAGAGTATCATGAATGAACTGAGAGCCCGGGGTCTTGTTCCATCGCAGAGTTGTTTCAGGGTAGTAAGATGTCTCGTAGAGAGTTTTGAGCATATCCGGCAAAATCAGAATGAGATGATGCTTGCGTGCCTGTTCCTCAATGCTTGAGTTTTTTCTCCACGATCCTCTGTCAAAATTCCAGCCTGGCAAAACCAGAACCGTTCCCACGGGTGCGTCTGGAACAAAAACATCGCAAGGCACTCCGCCCACATCTACGGTGGAAAGACCGGCAGCAGGAGGATTCAAAGGTGCGCTCCTGGGAGCGTTGCAACAAAGGAAGCTTAAGAAAACAAGGAGTGCCTGTCGCATGCCACGACAGTCCAGGGGCATGCCTGCAAGGCATCAAGAATTTGCATGCATCCAGCTTGTTCAAAACACTCCGGTTCCGATAACTTGCATTATGTCTCATACCGGGTTCTGAGATTCTTTCCCTGGTTGGCGCGGCCGCAAACAAAAACAGAAAATGTGCCAGGGACACAATAGCGAAATCGTAGTTTTATGATTGCGCACAACCAGGGGGCTGACGAGAAGAAGCGTGCTACGAGTTCGAACCAGCGTCCGCCCCAGTCAGATAGCCGGCCTGGGGCTGTTTGCGGCGGAAGACATTTCCAAAGATCAGATCATCTACGAATGGACTGCGAAGTTTGAACAAACCTTCACTGCAGAAGAGTACGAGAAACTTGGCCCGCTCCAGAAAGAATTTCTTCGCCACTATTCTTTCAAACGATCGGGAATCCGTGTTGTGTCCCTCGATGATGATCGATTTGCCAATCACAGTGACACTCCCAACACATATGAGAAAGGTGCAGACACTCATGCGCTGCGCGATATTGCAGCCGGTGAAGAAATCACATGCAACTACTACGATTTTGACGAAAGCGCGGATGAGAAACTGGCTGGAATTCAGCGTTCGTAAAACAAGAAGACTCTCGCACATCCGCGCAAGAGTCTTGATTTTGATTTAGCAAAGCGAGTCACCTCGCCTTGCAAACTTCATTCATAAACTCAGTTCTTACGCATGCAGTAGGTGAGCGCTACGTTCTTGGGACGTGTTTCATTTGCAGTGCGAGGTGTGCCATTCACTCCGTCTGACATTGGGCCACCTGTAGGTCCATCCTTGGAAAGCTCCTGAAGCCCTCCCGCTGGCAAGAAGTTGTTGGGATTTCCTAGCCAGACTCTGGATTGATGCACGTGACCCTGGAATGCGTCGGCCTGCAGCGCCCCAATGACGCGACTTCCATCTGGATCCATGCCGGCCGGACCGGTTCCCACATCATCGCGACCGCGAATGAACTGACCGCGCAGATCTGGAGTTCCATTTGTACCGTCTGCTGGCGCCCAACCATCCGGGCAACTGGTCAGGTAGAAAGCCATCACGGCGCCTTCTGGAGCGGCAATTGCAAAGTTCTGATTGATCTGCGCTGCACTGATCACCTGACCAGGCGAAAATACGTTGATGGCGGCTGCCGCGGCAAAGATACTTGTGGTCAATAGACCAACTCCAAGGCCAACGCCTTTGAAAAATCCACTCTTAATGTATTCCATGATCTTGTTAGTTGTTTTCATTTTTCTTTTCCCATTCTTTAAATTTTCATACTAAATTGCAAATCGTTTCTCACGTTAGTTGAACACGCAAGACGTATCAAAATGCCCCACGTCAAACTGACAGCTGGCTCCGCTTCCGTGTACGAGCACGTTGTACGTCACGGAGAAACCGCCTCCGAGGGTCGCTGTGATTGTGCCGGTCGTGTCCGCAGGCAGAGGTGCTGCAGTGAACTGTCCGTAGTTGGCAGGACCACCGAACGAACCAATACCGCCGGCAACGCTGAAGACAGGCTGCACGAACATGAAGTTGTCGAACGAATCATATCCGGCTGCATCCAGCTGCTTGACTGTACCCGCATTTACGTTGAACGGATCAGAAAGCACTGCATCGTTGTAGAGAACTTCAATGCGACTGAGTACTCCTGGATAGACGTTAATCGGCACTGAGAGATTGAGAGTTCCATACGTCGCTTCTAGAAACGATGATCCAATCTTCTGAGCAGTGTATCTGGCACTGAGCCACGTGGGGCGAGCAGTCGTGCCTTTGGCACCGGCGAATGTCAATGTCTCTGCTGCTACTGGATAGTAGGTTGCGGAAGCATTGCCTCTCACCTGCACCGTCAGATCTCTCGAGAAACCCGCGCTGATCTGCGAAACGGGAGTCTGAAAACGAATGGGAGCTGCGGCAAACACAGTATCGCCTGGCACAGTCCCGAGAGCCACAGGAGCGGTCGCCGGATTCGTGCGGCCTGCATTGAGCGTATCAAAGGCCTGGATATAATACTGAAGGCCAGCCGAAGTTACGTCTGCACCTGGAACTTTCGCAGTGTAGAATTGACCCGAACCGTCGTTTGAATCCGGAATCATCACAACACTCTTAAAAGCAGCGCCGGATCCAGTGGTGCGATAAAAGAAGCGCACGGTTGCGATCCCTGATCCACCGTCCCAGTCTGTCACTGTACTTCGAACCGTGACCGGCTGGCCCGCCATCACCCGACCGGGAAAGAACTGCGCTCCACCGATCGTGGGTGCGTTGTTGCCTGCCGAGAGCAATTGTGCAGTCAGAATGTAAGATGAGAAGTGATAGATAGGTGCGCTCACGCAATGACTCGCCTGGTCTACCTCTCCTCCCATGCTAACGAACTGACCCGATTCTTCATCGAAGTACTGAATCTGCATCGTCTTCTCCTGCAATCCGCGCTCATTCACATTGCGAGCGTCGTAGCAGATTTGCAGGGTGGCTGGCTTGCTGAACTGCAGGTTCTCCGGCCCAAATTTATAGGCCGCCTGCAATGGCTGAATTGTATCCGTCCCTGCGGGCACGTCGATTGGCTCGTAGGTGATCGTAGTTTCTTCTTCGAGCGCCCCCTGGGGTACAGTGAGACTCATAGTCGGGGCCTGGATCGTGGCTCCGCTGGCTGGCCTGACGATTGTGCTTCCTGCTGCACTGAGCATCAGAAGTCGACTCAAGCTGGAATCGCCTTTGGATTTCTGGCAGCCCAGAGCAAGCAAGCAGAGCAAGCCCAGGCACCATTTGAATTTTGGTTTCATTCCTTAAACCTCCTTATCTTATTTGAGCCGGGAGTTTAGGATCGCCGGTTCAAATGGAGTAGGGAGAAAGGCCTGGATGATTCTCAAAAAAAATCGGAGCGAATAGAAAAAAACAAGAAACGATTCGATTTCGATCACTCGAATCGAATTTCTTCCACTTGATCCTGATCTACGACTCGAATGCCCTGGGCAGTGTAGACCTGGTATTTTCCTTCCAGGCCAAAGACCGAACCAAACAGGGTCTCTCCGTTCTTGAGAAGAATTTCCTGCGGCGCCTTGCCCAGAGCCTGGGTGGCCGTCCGCCTGAATGTCTCACGATCCGGGGCAGGATTTTGCTTCAACAAGGCTTCATAACGAACTTTACGTTCTGCTTCTGAAGGTTGTTCCAGAGACTGCCGCATGGCTGATAGATCCTCTGCTGGAACTACAGTGACTTCCGGCGGCTGGCCAAACGCCGTTTCCACAAGACGAAGGTTCTCTTCTCGCTCTCTGGGACCTGGAAAATTGCTTTCAATGATCTTCTTCGCAGTCTCCACCTCAGAATCAGAAACTTTCAAGCGGCCTCGCAACGCGGAAATGCGAGGATCTGAAAGTATCTTTCGCAAATGAGGGATCGCCCCGAGTCTTCTCTCAAAATCCATTCCGGAAACCACTGCCTGCGAACCCGCGGGCACGGAAGCGGAAGCTTTCAAAAACACATCCCGGCTCTGGGAAAGGATTTCGCTTCGCTGCA